>DKUO01000056.1:44312-46302 GCA_002490705.1 Lachnospiraceae bacterium UBA7202 | reverse complement strand
GTGTCTCCCGACACCCCCACCCCCGCCCCCTGTCTTTACTGTTTCTGTTCTGTTTTCTTTGACTCTGCTTTCTTCTCCGGCTTTGCTGTCCTGCCCTCCAAAACAGGAAGTACCACTTTATCACCTTCCAGTTTTGCGCCGCCGAATACCAGACCCATCGACAGGAACATTTTCAACATATCTTCTGTCACGACCTTACGTTCCCACTTGGTAGAGATAATCTCATAACCGCTGTCCGCCTTGCCGGTCACGATGTAAGCCACGTTCGCCACACAGTTTTCGTCTTCAAGCATGGGTGTGTAATTGTTTACATGGCGGTGTTCCATCAGATTTCTCATAAAGAAATTTTTGTCCAGTACCAGTTCCTCATCGTCTCCAACCACCAAACCATGAATCGGATCGCCTTTTAACAGTGCCGCCTTGATCTCCTTGGCTGTCATCTCAACGACCTCGCCTTTGTCCTTGTTCCAGAGTTCAAACCCGATTTCCCGATTTCCCAACATTGTCCTCAATACCGCTACCTTTGTCATGCACATACTCTTTTCCTCCGTTTTCTACGTTTTTTTGTTTCATTTCTTAACTACAACTAAATTCTAACGCTGAAAAAATGTGGTGTCTGTAGTGGGAATAGCCAGAGTTTACGCGCAATGTTGTACGAAGTGACGGCTGGCTTGCTTTCAATCTATCTTTTTCTTTTCATGTGTTTCCCTTTTCTCCCGCGGTGAAATAATAACCCTTTCCCTGCCCCGTTTCTGCCAATCACGCGGGCGCGGCTGTTGGCGGATTTTTCCATATGTATAAACATATCCCGTATATCGCAGCTTATCTCCTTTATCACGCACACCGCATCAGCCGACAGGAAATCTTTCTGTGTCCCAAAGTCATTTTCCAATAACACGGAAACGACGATCACTTTCTCCATGCCCTTCAGAATCTTTTCCCATTGCACTTCCGATAATTCAACGCTCACTATAATCTGTCCTCCATGTAAAAATTTGATAAAACCGGGGTAGGTGAAAAGACCGCCCTCCTTCCCTATGCCGGATTGTCGTGATAACCGCATAAACTTTATCACCGGTGAATTATAATTGTGAAATACTAAGGTATCTTATGATATCAGACTGAAACCATGCCCTTGACACGCTTGCCCATAAGACAATATTGCCTTTATTGATTTTTCCCATTTCTCAATTATCCCGTAGAGAATGTACTATAATCTAATTTGACTGGTTACATAAAATACCCTCACCTATCCCTGCTTTTAACAGGGTGTGAGGGTAACGCTGAATCGTCATAATGGCAACGATTTTTATTATGTGCCTTATATTACAATATTTTGGTCATCTATAAGCCTAATATCTCATATGGCTGCCCAATGGTCTTATATTTTCGTGGCTCCAGTTTTATCACCAGTTCCCTATACAGATACCTCTTTTTTCTCCCCTGTTCCCCATTACTTAAAACCATAGGTTTCTCTGTATCGCAATCAGGGATACAACTTCACCATCACTTCCTCCACCGCCTACGATCAGAAGTGGATTCGGGGCCGGAATATCTATTCCAACATCGACAGACTGGTAGACTCCATCTTTGCCAACTTCCTCTCCCGTCCCGGTGTGCGCCAGCCCATTTTCACCTCCTACTGCGACGGCAGGAATGTGACCTGTGACGGCCTGAGCCAATGGGGTTCCAAATATCTGGGCGACGAAGGCTACACCCCGATCCAGATTATACACTACTACTACGGAAGCGATATGTATATCAACACCGCCGTGGCAGTCTCCGGCGTTCCCTCCTCATGGCCCGGTTACAACTTAAACATCGGCGCCTCCGGGGATAAAGTGCTACAGATTCAACAGCAGTTAAACCGCATTGCCCAAAACTATCCCGCCATCCCCAGAATTACCGCCGACGGTATCTACGGGCAAAATACCGCTAACGCCGTGCGCACCTTCCAGAGAGTCTTTAACCTGCCCCAGTCCGGCATTGT
>DKUO01000056.1:43347-44014 GCA_002490705.1 Lachnospiraceae bacterium UBA7202 | reverse complement strand
AGCCGGATCGCGGAGCCGGGGTGAGTTTTTAATGACTTTTATGCTTCCGTCTGCTATAATAAATCAATAAACACAGCACATTAAAACAAAAAGGAGTTGTGCCTTATGGTTTATCCTTATATGGTTTTGGCAGACGGTACGGAAATTGTGCATACACAGGTTTTTGAAGAAGATGGTGTTCAAAAGGTAGAAGTACACTTTGAACGTCCTACAGAAAATGGTTTTGATACTGCAAGATGTCAGCTGCCTTCTTATACATGGCTGATAAAGGAAGGCTTTTCGGAAAATGAAATGAAGCTGTTTGATCAAATGATGCACAGCAACGCTCATTTATTCTATAAATATGGAGCAAATGGGGGTGTGCAGATTGCCTAGTATCTTTATGGTTGGAAGCTATAAAGTTTTCTTTTGGTCAAACGAAAATAGTGAACCTATTCATGTTCATATTACCAAAGGAACACCTGCTGCAAATGCTACTAAGATTTGGCTGACGAAAAACGGCGGCTGCATTGTCGCCAATAATAAAGAGCATATTCCTGACAGGGAGTTAAATGAACTGTTGGAAATTATTCAGGCGCAATACTTTCTGATATGTACAGAATGGAAACGTCACTTTAAAACAGATGATATCAGGTTCTACTGCTAACCTGCCCCAGTCCGGCATTGT
>DKUO01000056.1:21796-43030 GCA_002490705.1 Lachnospiraceae bacterium UBA7202 | reverse complement strand
AGCCGGATCGCGGAGCCGGGGTGAAAAATGACAAAGACACGGGCGGCAGTCCGTGTCTTATCATTTATAATGACTTCTTTAACCGCATCTGCTATAATGAATCCATAAACTCGGTTCAGTAAAATAAAAGAGGAGTCGATGTTCATGGTTTTGACAGATGGTATAAAAATTGTTCCGGCGTATAAACATCCAGAAGAAATACGGACCCTTTTTTCAGAATACACGGACATGCTGATCGCCAACGACAAAACTTTTCAGGAATATCTTGCCATTCAGCACTATGACGATGAAATCCGGCATCTGGAAGAAAAATACGGATATCCGTGGGGCAGATTGTATCTGGCTTACTGCGGCACAGAAGCGGCGGGCTGTATCGGTCTTAAAAAGATAGACGACCAGAATTGCGAAATGAAACGGCTTTATGTCAGGCCACAATTCAGAGGCCAAAAGCTTGGTGAACAGCTAGCAGCGAAAATTATCAACGACGCAAGGGAGATCGGTTATTCCCATATGTTACTGGACACGCTCCCATTTTTAGATAAAGCAATCCATATGTATGAAAAATTCGGGTTCTACACAATAGACTGTTATAATGACAGCCCCATGAGCACTTCCATCTACATGAGGCTGGATTTATAGCACGAAAATTTAAGTCAGATTAAATTACAGGGAATAAAACAATTTTTAGCGTCAATCGGAATGACTTCCTCGCACATACAGACGATACCGCCGTTGCCACGTTCCAATTTTACTTTATCAAGCAATTCGTATTTTTTTACTTCCCGCCGATCAGGGTTTGCCGATTTCTTAATTTCCAACGGATGGATTATCCCATTTTCTTCCACAAAAACATCAATCTCTTTTGCGTTCGAATCACGGTAATAGGTCAAATTCACTCCTGAGGGTGCATAGGCAAAATTTTTAAGCAGTTCTATCACCACATAATTCTCAAAATAATGTCCGCTGGCTGCCCCGTTCATAAGCGTATCTCTGGTAAGCCACATGGACAAATAGGCGCACAGTCCTGTATCACAAAAATACAGCTTCGGCGTCTTGACAAGCCTTCTCAACTCATTATTGGCATACGGCTGCAACAGATAAACTACGCCAAGCCCTTGTAACAGCCGCAGCCATTCCTTCGCCGTCGGCTGGGATATTTCAGCCGAATCCGCCAAAGTCTTATAATTCACCTGTTCTGCAGTCAGTGCGGCACAGGCTTTCATAAACTTATGAAAGCGCACCGTATCGGTAATTCCCCCCTCCTCCGCAATATCCCGCATCAGATAGGTTTCAATATAGGAATTAAAATACTCCTGTCTCTGCTCGGCATCCGCCTCGACCACATCCGGCATACCGCCACGCCAGATATGTTCAAAGACCTGTATAATGTCATTCTTTTTTGTAAGGGATTGTCTTTCCCGTAAGCATGACAGGGAAAAATCCATTTCGTTAGGAAAAACAATCCCTTCCACTTCATTCTTTGACAAACTATACAGTTCCAGAATCCCAATCCTGCCAGCTAACGTTTCACGAATGTTTTTCATCATTTGATATTGCTGTGACCCGGTCAGCCAGAATAGTCCCCGCTCTTCACTTTCATCACATATAATCTTAATCTGCTCAAACAGCTCCGGCGCTTTCTGTATTTCATCAATAATGATCGGTGGTTTATATGTCTGAAAAAACAATACCGGATCGGATTTCGCAAGCGTTCTTGCCATAGTATGATCCATAGAAACATAAGTGCGATTCTGTTCTTTCGCCAGATGCTTTAACATAGTCGTTTTTCCCACCTGCCTCGCACCGGTTACAAGAACTGCTTTAAAAAAGGAACTCATGTGTAAAAATTTCCGTTCCAGTGATCGTTGCAAATATTTCATTGCAGTCCTCCTTTTAGGATAATATAAGATTAACTTTATTTTATCCTAAAAAAGTTTTTGCGTCAACTTGTAGGATTCCCTTATTTCTCCGCCAGTCTCTCCACAAAATTTTCCATACCGAAGCTCGTACACCGCACCGCAACCACTCTCCCACTCATTCTGCTTTATTAACCTCTATCTCATATGCCGCGAACGTCCTGTCATCAAACAGCACCCACTCCACCACGTCAATCGTATTGGGAAACTCCTCAAAAAACCGGCAGACAGCCTCAACCGCTACCTTTGCCGCCTTCTCCACAGGATAACCGTAAACTCCCGTTGAAATCGACGGAAACGCCACTGTCCGGATGCCATTCTCCATCGCGACCTTTAACGAATGATAGTAACAGGATGCGAGCTTTTCCGGCTCTCCGTTTGTACCTCCATGCCAGACAGGTCCGACCGTATGAATGACATAATCGCAGGGCAGATTATAACCTTTTGTCAGCTTTGCCTCTCCCGTAGGACAGCCGTGAAGCGTCCGGCACTCTTCCAAAAGCTTGGGCCCTGCTGCCCGGTGTATCGCCCCATCCACGCCTCCGCCGCCAAGCAGGCTCGAATTCGCCGCATTGACGATTGCCTGTACATCCGTAATCTTCGTAATGTCTCCTTTTACTGTCTTTAACATTGTTTTTACCCTCCTTCGAATTCTCCCAGCCGCCCGTTACCATCTGCCTCTCCATCGTATCACACCCACTCTGGCCTTACTACTCCTTTTTCCGTCCTGTGGCAGTAATCCCACAGATTTTCCATTTCCTGAATCAGCATCGTGACGGCAGTATTGCTTTGTAAAGAATAGTTCTCATTATAAAAAAAGGAGGCTCAAAAATTGAGCCTCCACGTATTTCTATCTTTTTTTAATTTAATCCTTCAACGCCGTTATCCGTATCACCGTCAAAGACCGGGCCGGAGCCGTGTACTGAAAATTCTCACTCACGGTAAGCGTACTCTCCTTGGGCTGTACCGCCATCTCCTTAAAGCTGTTCATGGCTTTCTGATCCGCGCCCGTCAGCACCGTCACCTCCGCCTCCGGCAAAAAGCAGGCCATTTCCCTGCCCTCCAGAACCACATTGACATCCCTATCCTCGTCGGTCACATTGACCAGCTTCAATATCACGTCCCCGTCCGCGTCCGCCGCCGATTCGTACAGCGTCTGTTCCGGCGCTCCCGTAAGCGAAGTTTCCAGACTGTACTGCCCCGCATTGTTTCCGTACATCTGCTGCACATAATAATTGGCCGACCCCAAGATCCCGTCGTTGGAATAGTAAATCAGATCCGGCACCCACTGATTCAGCTTTTCATGGGAAAACAGCGGCGCATAACAGGCCATTTCCACCACATCGCCGTTTTTCTCCAGTCCCGTCATGTAGGCCGCCTCCGCGAGGGCTGCGTCCAGCGTGTTGGCCTTCGCCGCATACTCGCCGAGAAAGACCTTCGCCTGCGCGCTCCTGTCGTAATCGTCGTACCGGTGCGTGTTTGCCAGAAACCATTCCGGGGGCTGATAATAATGCTCGTCCACCAGCGTGGTAATCCCATCCGGGTTCTGCGACAGATAAGTCCACCCCTCCGTGCTGTCAAAGGCCGTACCGTTTGCCACAATCAGTTCCACGTCCCCGTACAGCTCGGGATCGGAAGCCGCCGCCTCCTCGAAAGCCCTCACAAACTCTCTGTAATGCTCATGGTATTCACTCTGCCACTGCTCGTTGCCGATCCCGATATATTTCAGGTCAAAGGGCGCCTCATGCCCCATGGCAATCCGCACCGCGCCCCATTTGGTGTCTTTGTCCCCCTTACAGAATTCCACCAGATCCAGCGCATCCTGCACATACTGCGAAAATTCCTCACTCCCCGTGTCGTACACCGTGTAAAAGGGACTCTGGATCTCGCAGGTCATGCCCGCATTGAGCACGGGAACCGGCATACAGCCAAGGGCCTCGCAAAACGCAAAATATTCATAAAAACCAAGTCCGTAAGTCGTGTAATAGGGATTCGCCGCCGACCCCTGCCAGATACTCTTTCCCTGCGGGCGCGCCGCAACGTCGCCTACCGTAGTTTCCCCGTTTACCTCGAAGGAAAGGCCGCCGCCAATGGAATCCTTCCAGCTGTAGATGCTCTCCTCGTCTCTTCCCTCCACCACGCATCCGCCGGGGAAGCGCAGGAATTTGGGATTAAGCGCCTCCAGATACTCCCCGAAATCCTTGCGGATCGGCAGTCCCTGATAGGTGTCCTGAGGCATCATGGAAATCATGTCGAAGCAGGCCGTCCCTGCGGGAATCTTCACCGCCAGCCGTACCTTCCTGTTCGCCGCCGCACCTGCCGTCAAGGTTGTCTCATATTTTTGCCACTGATCCGATATTCCTTCCACCGTCTTTTCATCATAGACGGTGCCGTCCTCGTTAAAAAGCGTCACGCAGACCTGATTCACCGACCCGTCATCCGATTTCGCGTAAAAGGAAACGTCGTAGGAAGCGCCCTCCCGGATGGCAATCCCCTCCAAAAAGCCCTTGTTGCTGATTCCCTCCGTGGGGCTTACGGAGGAAGCGCCGGAGTTTTCCACCACCACATAGTGGGGATTATTCTCATTGAGCGCCGTGCCGTCCCCGCTTCCGTCCTGCACGGAAAAAGTCACGGCCTCGTTTGTACTCTCCCAGCCATGCATCTGACCGTCTCTGGCTTCCATCCCATACTCAAAGGAACGGTTCTTCACCAGCTCCGCGTACATGCCGCCGTCCACCGCATAGTTGATATCCTCCAGAAAAATGCCGAAGAGCGTGTCGGAAATCCGATGGCTCTCATCCAGACCACTGATGTCTGTATTCACACTGTATGTAATGCCATCCGCCGCGTTTTCCTGTGCGCCGTTTTCCGTCTGCATGTCCGCACCGTTCTGTCCCTCTGCCTGATCTGCACCGTTCTCTGCTGTGCCAGCGCCCTCCTGTCCTGCCGTGCCGCTCTGTCCGCAACCCGCCAGGCTCACCGCCAACGCCGCACAGATTCCATAGGCTGTCAGATTTTTCCAGCTTTTACACCCCGTTTTTCTCATCTTCTCCCATCCCTCCGCCTGTCGTTTTCATCCGCATCTTATTTGTTTAGATTATTTTGAAATAATTTATATTTTATTATACTTCGTTTTCCGAATGTTTTCAAGCCAAACAAACAAATAACCGGATTTCCCTGCCTTTTACAGAAAAATCCGGTTACTCCTTCATTTCTTTTTTGCTATATAAGTTTACATAATATCTCATTTGTCGATTTACATAACTCAATTTGTAATCGACAATCTTCTACTTCGTCAGCAACATCATAATCTCGTTGCTTCTTGCCACAAACTTGGTCATGGCCTCCGGCTCCAGCGGCGCCTGCTGTAACAGCGCCAGATCATAAAGCTGCTCGCAGATCATCTTCACGTTGCTGCCGTCCTGATGCTCCAGCACATACTGCACAAGGGGATGGTTGGCATTTAAGATCAGCGTCTCGCCCTCCTTGCCGAAGGCGCCCATATCCATACCCGGCATGGAATACATCTTCATCATATCCTGCATCCTGCGGGACTCCTCGGCAAGCGTAATCATGGAAGAAATCTTCTTGTTCTTTAACTTCTCGATCTTTACCTTGATGCCGTCTTTTCCCAGAACCTTCTTCATCAGCTTGGCGATGCTCTCCGCCTGCTCTTCCATCTCCTTCTCCGCCTTCTTTGAGGTCTTTGCCTTGAAGACGTCCGTCAGATCGGCGTCGATTCTCTGGAACTTAATGCCTTCATTCTTAGATTCCAGCTGAGATACGAAAGGCTGGTCGATATTGTGCGTCAGTACCACCGCGTCCATCTTGGCCGCCTTAAACATATTGATATACTGACTCTGCTGTTTTTCGTCGGTCACATAGTAAATGACTTTTTCTTTCTTCTCCTCCTCGGCTTCCTCCTCTGCCGCGGACTCTCCGTTCTCATCCACGACCTCGGCCTCCACCTTCTCGCCGTTCTCGTCCACGACCTCAGCTTCCACCTTCTCGCCGTTTTCATCCGTAGCGTTTTCCGCCTCGTCGGGATCGATCTTATTGACCTCCAGACACTCCGGCAGCGTCATATAATTGCCGTCCAGATTCTTGAAGAGGATATAGTCGGTCATTTTCTCGCAGAACTTGTCGTCCTTTAAGCAGCCGAACTTGATGAAGGGGCTGATATCATCCCAATATTTTTCGTACTCCTCCTTCTCGGTCTTGCACATGCCGGAAAGTTTGTCCGCCACCTTCTTGGTGATATACTCGCTGATCTTCTTCACAAAGCCGTCGTTCTGCAATGCGCTTCTGGACACATTAAGCGGCAGGTCCGGGCAGTCGATCACGCCCTTTAACAGCATCAGGAATTCTGGAATCACTTCCTTGATGTTATCCGCGATAAACACCTGATTGTTGTATAATTTAATCGTTCCCTCGATGGACTCGTACTCCATGTTGATCTTCGGGAAATAGAGGATTCCTTTCATATTAAAAGGATAATCCATGTTCAGATGAATCCAGAACAGGGGCTCCTTATAATCCTGAAATACCTTGCGGTAAAATTCCAGATACTCCTCTCTGGTGCACTCGTTGGGATGCTTTGCCCAGAGCGGCTGGGTTTCGTTCAGAAGTTCGGGACGCTTTTTGATCTTTACTTTCTGCTCGTCCTCCTCCTTCTCCTTCTTGATCTCCTCCACAACCTCGTCGGTGTCTAACTTCTCGTCCGCCTTGATAATCTGCGTTTCCGTTGTGTTTGCCTTGGACAAATAGATCTCTGTGGGCATAAAGGAACAGTATTTTTTAATTACCTCTTTTGCCTTGTACTCATTACAGAACTCCAGACAGTCTTCGTTGATATGGAGGGTAATCTCCGTGCCGACCTCTGTTCTCGTCCCATCCTCCATGTCAAATTCCGTGCCGCCGTCACAGGTCCAGTGCACCGCCTGCGCGCCGTCCTGCCACGACAAGGTCTCGATCTCCACCTCGTCGGCCACCATGAAAGCCGAGTAGAAACCCAGTCCGAAATGGCCGATGATCTGATCCTCATTCGCTTTATCCTTATACTTCTCAATAAAATCTGTCGCCCCGGAAAAAGCGATCTGGTTGATGTACTCCTCCACCTCGTCCGCCGTCATGCCGATACCGTTATCAATAAACTTTAAGGTCTTCTCCTCGGGATTGACAATCACCTCGATCTTTGCCTTATAATCGTCCTTCAGCGTATACTCGCCCATCATATCCAGCTTTTTCAGTTTCGTAATCGCGTCACAGCCGTTGGAAATCAGCTCCCTGAAAAAAATGTCGTGATCGGAATACAGCCACTTCTTGATAATCGGGAAAATATTGTCGCTGTTGATAGATAAATTGCCATGTTTCGCTGCCATGTTATCACTTTCCTTTCCATGTTTGCCCCGCCTGCCGACTTACGCGGGCCATCCTTTTCTTCCTGTGAAATAGTTTAATACCCCCTTTTTTAGAAGTCAAGAAAAAATTAGCACTCATTAAAACTGAGTGCTAATAATTTGCGTTCTATTCCGATTTTATGCGGGTTTCGGGAATTATAAACTTTTTGTAAACTAACTTCCGAAATACTCTGCGTACACCTCAAAGAAATTCTGTGTCTTCACATTCTCATCGTGAATGAAGTTCACCGTCTTCCACAATTCCTCGTTCAGATTTCTGGTGAGGGTCTCCACGTAGGCGTCATACTCCTGCCCGAAGGCCTCCTCCTGCCGCTGCTCCACGATCTTCACTTTGTTCGCATCCGTCTCCTCCCGATCGAAGGTGCTGATACATTTGATGATGTGGTAGCCAAACTCGGTCTCCACAATATCGCTAATCTCTCCCGTGCCCAGATTGAAAGCCGCCGTCTCAAAAGCCTCGTCCATCTCTCCCTTGCCGAAGGAGTAGGTGGCCTTGTCATCCTCGCTGTATCTGCGGATCAAGGCGTCAAAATCCTCATCCTCTTTTGCTGCGGCAAGGGCCTCCTGTGCTCTCTCGTAGGCCTCTCTTTTTGCTTCCTGCGTGTACTCGATTTTCTTTCCCGTACCATCCAGCGCATAGGTCTTGATCAGGATATGCTGCACCGTGATCGTACGCGCCTCATCGTCGCTTATTTCCGGATTAATGTCCTTGATCGTATATTGATACATCTTCTCCGCCCGGGCTAACTCCATATAGAGTGACCGAATCGTCTTCTCGCTCACCCCCATCAGCTCAATCTCCCGGTCTCCCAGGGATGCGTAGTAAACCTGAGCCGCATTCTCCGCCTTTGCCCGCTCCTCGTCGTCCAGATCCACCTCGTACCTTTCCGCCATCAAATTCATGGTCTTGATCTGGGCAATCTGCGCCAGCGCAATATTTTTGACGTTCTCCTCCAGCGTCACACCGTCCGCGTTCGTCTCCCATATTTCCCTGCCGTAGACGCTCTCGTAACGGTTCTGAATGGTAGTCAGATACACCATGAGTTCGGGCAGTTTGCAGGAGCTGGTCTCAATCCTGAAAATCTCATCCTTGTCAAACCCCGTCGTGAGAACCACCTTGGTGCCAATGCCCTCTCCGTCTCCGCACCCACAGACCGATATACTCAATACAAATGCCGACAGTAACCCCACTGCCGCTCTTTTCCATCTCACTCCTGTTTCTCCTCCAAACTGTTAACCGATCCGCCGTCCCTGTCTGTCATACCAATCCACACCGTCAGTCAGCACATAGTCTTCTCCGCCGAGAACCGCCTGCACATAATCCTCACCGGAACGCAGCTTCCTCTTAAAAGCCATGCCGCCGCCAAACAAATCCGCCACATGGATATCCGATCCGGCTGTTACGTGCAATTCATGTTCCTTGGCATAAGCCAATGCCTTTTCATCATAATCCGGGTGGTAATGCTCGATGCTTTTGGGACTTTCGTGAGCTGCATTGATGCCTTCCACCCCGTCCACCCATTCAGGGTAAAGACGGGTTTTCGGAATATAGGGTGCCTGCCTGAAAGGATGGGCATGGATCACCATGCCGCCCGCCTCATGCACCAGCGCGTACTGTTCCTCCACTGTTGCCTCCTCGATCGCCTTAGTCCGCTTGAGCCATTCCCCGTCCACGCCGTAGATCAAAAATTCCGTACCCTGATAACCGGACTCATACCCGAAAAAGACGTCAAGGCCAATCTTCTCTCCCTCGGCCTTTGCATCCTGATATCCGCATACAAACCGATCCGTCCAGGCTTCCCAGGAGAGATTTCTGTCCACAGCCGTATTGCCTCCCCAGTTATGATCAGTCACAAAAATTCCCGTGTAGCCGTACTCCCTACAGGCCCTCGCCATCTGCGCTCCGGTATTGTGGGCGCAGGCGCTTCCCTGCGAAGTATGCAGATGCGTCTCATATAAATAAGGATATTCTTTTCTAATCATATCATACATATCTGCCTACTCTCCTCTGTCCTTTCTTCATAAAAAAGGGGATTAAATTGTGTGTCCGAAACACTGCAACCCAATCCCTCTTCCCTTTTACGCCTCAGCGCTCTTTCACCGTCGAACAGCAACGCACCCGTAATCCTATTTGATTACATGGATCCAGCCTTCCGGCGCTTCGATCCTTCCCATCTGGATACCGGTCAGCGTTTCATACAGCTTCTTCGTGATCGGCCCCATTTCGTTCATGCCGCTGGGAAATGCAATCTCCTTGCCGTGATCTACAATCTTACCTACCGGGGAAATCACCGCCGCCGTACCGCAGAGTCCGCACTCTGCGAAATCCTTCACTTCCTCAAAGGCCACCGGCCGCTCCTCCACCTCAAGTCCCAGATAATCTTTCGCAACCGTCATCAGGGAGCGTCTGGTAATCGAGGGCAGAATACTGCCGGACTTGGGTGTTACCACCTTATTATCCTTTGTCACAAACAGGAAGTTAGCGCCGCCCGTCTCCTCCACATAGGTTCTGCTGCCTGCATCCAGATACATATTTTCGTCATACCCTTCCTCATGCGCCGTAACAATCGCATGCAGGCTCATCGCATAGTTTAATCCCGCCTTGATATGGCCTGTGCCATGGGGCGCCGCACGGTCAAAATCGCTCACCTTGATGGTGATCGGCTTCGCGCCGCCCTTAAAGTAAGGGCCCACAGGCGTGGTAAAAATCCTAAACTGATAATCCGTCGCCGGCTTCACGCCGATAACCGGAGAAATGCCGAACATATAAGGTCTGATATAAAGCGTTGCGCCGGAACCATAGGGCGGCACATAAGCCTCATTGGCAGCCACCACATCCGTCACCGCCTGCACAAAACGCTCCTGCGGGAACACCGGCATCTCCAGTCTCTTACAGGAATCCTCCATACGCTGTGCATTCAGATCAGGGCGGAATGTCACAATATGTCCGTCCTCCGTGGTGTAAGCCTTCATACCCTCAAAACAGGTCTGCGCATACTGTAAAACGCCCGCGCACTCATTCATTGTAATATTGGCATCCGTGGTCAGCGCACCAGCATCCCACGCACCGTTCTTATAATTCGCTACAAAACGCTTTTCCGTCTCATGATATCCGAAGCCGATATTGGCCCAGTCCAGATTTTTCTTTTCCATAATGTGATGCTCCTCCCTCTTACGCGCTTTTTTATCTATATTATACCTTTGTCCCCAAAAGTCAAGCCCGTTTAGAGTACCGCGTTGACCACCTCAAGGGCAATATCGTAGGCATAATCCTTAATCGCTTTCTCGCAGAGTCTGAGCATCTTTTTATCCGATTCCGGCCTCTCGTAGCGTTTCAGCTCTCTGAGCTTGGAAGCCGCGCTCTCGCCGTCGAAATCGTCCAGTCTGGCCGCCAGCTCCTGTAGCGCCCTGACCCATTCCTCCTCTGTGATTTTCTCCTCGGTCACCGTTTCTCCCGCCTGTACTTTCTCTTCCTCGGCGGCCTCCGTTTCCAGATAGACCCTGAGACTGTTTCTCATATTTTTCATCATACTGAACAGAATCGGAGAGCGCACCGTCACATCCTCAAGCTGTCCTGCCTTCGCCATCTTTTCCAGCTCAAATGCCTCGTCGGCCAGATCATCCGCGCCCACGCTTCTGGCATTTCCTTTCAGAGAGTGCACAATGATCGTATAACCGGGCATATCCCCTTTCTGCAAAAAGTCCTTAAGCGCCGTCTCCTTCTCCTGTAGGATAGAATGGAAATCATGAAGCACCTTGCCGTAAAGGGACTTGTCGCCGCCCATATACCGCAGTCCGTTCCGCAGATTAAAGCCCATCAGATAAAGCTGGCTTTCCCGGATGTCAAACTCCTCCGCATCCTGCGGTTCAAACTCATCGCTGACTTCCCTGTTGTTGGTCAGATAAACCACATTGTCAGGCAAATATTCTATCAGCATATTTTCAAATTTATCCGCGTCGATGGGCTTCGTCAGGTAATCCTGAAACCCTTCTTTCAGATAGAACTCCCTCGCACCCGCCACCGCGTTTGCCGTCAGCGCAATCACCGGAATATCTCTGGACGGATTTCCTTCCAGCGCCCGGATGGTGTGTAAGGTCTGCACACCGTCCATCACCGGCATCATATGATCCATACAGATCAAATGATAGGTCTTTCTCTTGATCAATTCCAGACATTCTTCCCCGCTGGCCGCCACATCAATCTGCAATCTCGTGCCCTTCAAAAGTCCCTGTGCCACCGCCAGATTCATGGCATTATCGTCCACGATCAGGATTCTGCCCATAGGCGCAATAAACTTTTCGTGATAGTCCTCTATGCTGCGCAGGCTTTCCCGATACTGCTTCTCAAAATCGCCGAGAGGCTCCCTGTCCACCACTTTCTGTATGATTTTAAAGGAAAATGCGGAGCCCTTCCCGTAAACGCTCTCTACCTCCAGTTTACCGCCCATCATCTCAATCAGACGCTGGGTAATGGCAAGTCCGAGCCCCGTCCTGTCATCCTTGCTGCGGATCGTGGAATCCATCCGTTGAAATGCCTTAAAGAGTTTCGGTATATCCTCCTCCTTGATGCCGATTCCCGTGTCCTTTACCAACACATAAATTTCAATGGAATCCTTCGACACTTCCTTCCAGCTCAGATGCAGTGTAATCTTCCCCTTGTCCGTATAACGCACCGCATTGGACAAAAGGTTCCCTATAATCTGCCTGATATGTATCTCATCGCCAAAAAGCTTGTAGGGAACGTCCTGCGCAATATCCAGAACCAGATCCAGCTTTTTCCTGCGCTGTTGGACAGAGATACTGTTAATCAGATCATTCAACAGGGAACTGACGTCATAGATCCCCTCCGTCAGCTCCATCTTGTCCGCTTCCAGCTTGGAAAAGTCCAGAATATCGCTGACCAGCGCAAGCAGGATATTTCCCGCCTGTCTGATATCACGGGCGTACTCCTTGACCGCCTCCTCCTGGCTCTCCCGCAGAATCAACTCGTTCAATCCAAGGATGGTGTTGATCGGCGTTCTCAGCTCATGAGACATATTCGCCAGAAAAATATCTCTGGCATTCTCTGCTTTTTCTACGGCGCTTCTTGCAGCTTCCAGCTCCCTGTTTTTCTGCTGCAGCTCCTCCATCGTCAACGAAAGCTCTGTCCCCTCATGCGCTGTTTCTTTTTTCGTCTCCTGACTCATTCCTGCATACCTTCCTTACCTATTATTCCCTCGTTCCTATTTCTTTCTCTCATATTTCACAAAACAATAGGGGAGATCAAAATAGGTCTGTTCTTCGCTCTCTGCGGTAATTTCCCATTCTTCGTCCTGATCCAAATTGGGAAAATACGTGTCTGCCTCGTACGCATGATCAATCTTTGTCACATGCACCACATCGCACTGCGGAAGCATCATCCGGTAAACGCTCTCCCCGCCGATGACATAAATATCTTCCGTGTCATATTTTTTAAGTTCTTCGTCAAGCTCCGCCTGACTGTGCACCACGATGGCATCCTTCACCTTGTAATCCGGGTTCGTTGACAAAATAATATTCGTCCGGTTCGCAAGCGGCATCCCCTGCGGAAATGTCTCCAAAGTCTTTCGTCCAAGCACCACCACCTTGCCTGTCGTCTTCTGCCTAAAATTTTTGTGATCCGCCGGAATCCGCACAAGCAGGCTGTTCTTACAGCCAATCGCCCAGTTGCTGTCCACCGCCACTATCATGTTCATGTTATCTATCTCCTAACTACTCAGACTCGCTACACCGCGACCGGAATGTTTTCCACCTGAGGCCCGGTCACATAGTTTTCCACCTTCACGTCATTGCGGGTAAACTGATAGAAATCCGTGACCTGCGGATTCAGCCAAAAGTCCGGCGCATCGTAAACCGGCCTTGTGATCAGTTCCTTGATGATCGGAATATGCCTGTCATAAATGTGGGCGTCCGCAATCACATGAACGAGCTCCCCCACTTCCATGCCGCAGACCTGCGCCAGCATATGCACCAAAACCGCATACTGCACCACGTTCCAGTTATTCGCCATGAGCACATCCTGCGAGCGCTGGTTTAAAATTGCGTTGAGGATCAGCTTTTCATGCCCGGGCTTTTGTGTCACATTGAAAGTCATACTGTAGGCGCAGGGATAAAGGTTCATCTCGTGCAGATCCTGATGGACATAGATATTCGTCATAATCCGGCGGCTGAAGGGATTGTTCTTTAAATCATAAATCACCCGGTCCACCTGATCCATCATGCCCTCTTTATACTGGTGTTTCACACCCATCTGATAACCGTATGCCTTTCCGATGCTCCCATCCTCGTCGGCCCACTCATCCCAGATATGGCTGTGCAGATCGTTGATATTATTGGACTTCTGCTGCCAGATCCAGAGCATCTCATCCGTGGCGCTCTTTAAGGCTGTCCTTCGGAGCGTGATAATCGGAAATTCCTTCGACAGATCATAGCGGTTCACCACGCCGAATTTCTTCACCGTATAAGCCGCCGTTCCGTCCTCCCAGTGGGGCCTGACCTTCTCCCCCTCCGTGCTGGTTCCGTTTTCTAATATATCCTTGCACATTTCTATAAAAATTTTATCTGCTAAACTCATGTCCTGTCCCATCTGTCGCACAGCGAATTGATCTGATCCGCAAATCTGGCCAGATCCTTGTTGGCGCCTCCCTCATTCTTATAAATAACCGCCATAAGACGTTGGCCGCTGGCCAGCAGTCTGGTAAATACAGTAGAAATGCCATGGGCTTTCTTTTTGATCCTGACAGGCTCCGCCTCACAGATAAACTCGCCGCTTATCAGATCATACCGCGTACCGCTGTAAGGCGCGTAGGCGTCCAGCTTATGTTCTCCTTTCAGGCACTCCGCAAACAGGGTGCAGACCGTATCCTCACCATGCACCACAAACACCTTATCCGGCTTTTTCTCAAAGCCGTCGATCCACTGCAAAAGCCCGTTTTTATCCGCGTGGCCGCTCATGCCCACCAGCTTCGTGATATCTGCCCTGACCTCAATGGGTTCCCCGAAGAGCTTCACCTCTTCCGCACCTTCCACAAGCATTCTGCCGAGGGTTCCCACAGCCTGATATCCCACAAAAAGAATCGTGCACTCCGGCCGCCACAGATTATGTTTCAGATGATGCCTGATGCGTCCCGCCTCGCACATACCGGAAGCGGATATGATCACCTTAGGGGTATGTTCAAAGTTAATCGCCTTAGATTCATCGCTGGTAATCGCCAGACGCAGTCCCGGGAAGGTAATCGGGTTAATGCCCTTCCTGACTAACTCCATAGCCTGCTCGTCAAAACACCTCGCCTCATTTTTATGGAAAATACCGGTGGCTTCCACCGCCAGCGGACTGTCCACATAAACCGGGAAATCCTCATGTCCCTTGATCAATCTGTCCGCCTTGATCTGCCGCAGGAAATAGAGCATCTCCTGTGTCCTGCCCACTGCGAAGGAAGGGATCACCACATTGCCGCCCCGGTCAAATGTGGTCTGTAGAATCTTCGTCAGCTCTCCCACATAATCCACTTTTTCACTGGAATGCAGCCTGTCGCCATAGGTGGATTCCATCACCACGTAATCCGCCTCCGCCGTATTTTTCGGATTTTTGATGAGAGGCTGGTCACTGTTGCCGATATCTCCTGAAAATACAAGTTTCTTTGTCACAGCCCCCTCGGTCGCCCAGACCTCAATGCTGGAAGAGCCAAGCAGATGGCCGATATCCGTAAATTTAATCTTAATATTCTCACATACCGTCACTTCACTGTCATAGTCGCAGGGAACAAGACACCTGACTGCGCCGTCGGCATCCTCCATGGAATACAGCGGTTCCATCGGCTCAATCCCAGCGCTTCTCTTGGCCTTACGGTTTTTCCATTCGGCTTCCTGCATCTGGATATGCGCACAGTCCCGCAGCATGATGCTGCACAGATCGCAGGTGGGCGCCGTCGCATAAATTTGTCCCCGAAAGCCTCTTGCATACAAGAGAGGAAGAAGCCCCGAATGGTCGATATGGGCATGGGTCAAAAACACATAGTCAATCAGTGCCTCGTCCACGGGCAGCTTACAGTTTTCAAACACATTTGCGCCCTGCTCCATACCATAATCCACTAAAACGTTCTTTTCCCCTACGCGGAGATAGTGACAGCTTCCCGTCACTTCATGATCCGCCCCGATAAACATTAATTCCATATGTAGTCCCCCAGTCGAACATCTTTTGCATCTATTATATCATACCATTTTTTTCGGAAGGCGTAAATCATTTCAAAGATTTCTTTTTATATTCCCACATTTCCCCTCATGCCCATACAATATACTAAACCCATGACGAGGTGACTCCCATGTCCTACGTTTTTTCCTCCCTGTTTCTCTTTTTGACAGCGGTCTCTCTGGATTCCCTGACGGCAGGGTTCTCTTACGGCACAAAAAAAGTCCGTATCGAACTTCTTTCCCTGCTCCTTTTAGCCTGCGTGCCCTCTGTCTTCATCACCGCCGCCGGCAGCATCGCTTCCCTGATCGGACGTTTTTTCCCTGCCGGCGTTCTTCCCTTTATCTCCTTCTCCATCCTTTTCCTCATCGGAAGCGCAAAGCTGTCGGAAAGCCTGCTGCGCCATCTGGCAGAAAAACGCCCCGGTCTCATCGGAAACCGGGGGTACAAATTTAAACAGATGCATATCATCTTTACCGTATATATCTCTCCCGAGGAGGCGAACCAGACAGATCTTCAGGTTTTAAACGCGAAAGAAGCATGGCTTTTAAGTCTCGCCCTCTCCCTTGACAGCGTTCTCGCCGGAATGGCTTTTACCGCCGACACCATTCCACCGCTGACACTTCTGTTATCCGCAATCCTCTTTCATCTGTTTTTATTTCTTGCTGGCTACGCCCTTGGCCGTCTTCTCTCCCATATGCTCCACATCGACCTTTCCTGGCTTTCCGGTCTCTGCCTCCTGCTCCTAGCCTTTCGCGCGCTGGCATGACGGCTGCCGTTCCACTGCCCCGGCCATTCCTACCACCACCAAAAGCTCATGTACCGCCAGCGGCGTCATGGACAAAAGCAGCAGCCTGATCCACTCTTCCATGCTAAGCCGCACCGTGCCGAAAAGCGTAATCAGGATAGGCACCTCCGTCACCGCCACCTGTAAAAGAATTCCCACGGCAAAGGCAAGCATCATCTGCGGGTTGCTCCGGTGATCCATCCGAAACAGCGACCGGTTCACGTCACGCATACCAATGGCATGAAAAAGCTGGCTGATCCCCAGTACCATAAATGCATGAGTCTGTGCCCTCGCCAGAACGGCTGATATTTTCAGCCCCTCTAGTATATTATGTAAACTAATGGGAAGTCCCTCCATGACAATGCGGTCATAGGGCACCTTTAAAAACGCCGCCAGACTGATCCCGCCGATCACCAAACCATAGCAGATCACACACATGAGACC
This sequence comes from Lachnospiraceae bacterium UBA7202, assembly GCA_002490705.1. Taxonomy (GTDB): domain Bacteria; phylum Bacillota; class Clostridia; order Lachnospirales; family Lachnospiraceae; genus UBA3282. The sequence continues at coordinate 26,257 of DKUO01000056.1, read as the reverse complement.
TCCCTTTGCGAAAAGGGAATCCTCCTTTCTCCGCGGCGGCTCCCGCATCAGACTTTCCGTATCGTTTTCATCCACGCCCAGCGCAAGCGCCGGCAAAGAATCTGTAATCAAATTGATCCACAGAATAAAACCGGCCGTCAGCGGAAGCGGAAGCCCCGCCACAATCGTCACCAGCATGGTCAGAATTTCCCCCAAGTTGGAGGACAACAGAAACAGTACGGATTTCCTGATATTCTCGTAGATTCCCCGGCCTTCCTGTATGGCTGTGTGGATGGTGGCCACATTGTCGTCCATCAACACAAAGTCCGCCGCGCCGCGCGCCACATCCGTTCCGCCCTGCCCCATGGCAATGCCGATATCCGCCGCCTGTAGAGAAGGCGCGTCATTGACGCCGTCTCCGGTCATTGCAACTGTTTTATGTAAACTTCTATACCCCTCCACAATGCGTACCTTGTGCTCCGGCGTCACCCGCGCAAAAACCTTAAGCTGGGGCAGTCTTTGCAAAAATGCCTGCTCCTTTAAATGATCCAGTTCCCTTCCCGTAATGCACTCCTCCATGCGGCTGGCAATCCCCAGCTGCTTCGCAATAGAAAATGCCGTGTCGGGATGGTCTCCCGTGATCATCACCGTGGACACCCCTGCTCTCGCAAAGCCCTGCACGGCCTCCACAGCCTCCGGCCTGACCGGATCCTGCATACTGACAAACCCCAGAAAGGTCATGCCACGCTCCCTGATGCCCTCCCCCGCAGACACTGCCAATGCGAGCACACGCCTGCCCTCGCCCATAAGCTGTTTTTGCACCCCCAGCAGCCTGTCACGCTCTTCCAGCGTGAGTTCCGCCGTCTTTTGTCCCCGGCAGATACCGCTGCAGTTTTCCAAAATCCGTTCCGCCGCCCCCTTCGTATAGGCGGCCATTCCCGCTTCCTCCCGATGTAACGTCGTCATCATCTTCCGCTCTGAATCAAAACCGTTCTCGTCAAGCCTCGGATACCGCTCCCTGATCTGTTCCGCCATAACCCCGCAGTCCGACGCCATATGAAGCAGGGCAAGCTCCGTGGGATCTCCGATTTCCTCCTGTCCGCCATGCCCGTCGTTACACAGTACACAGCCCCGCAAAAAACGAACCGCACAGGAGTCCGACGCCCCCTCAGAAAGAGCCTCCTCGAAATACTGCACAAACCGTTCTTTCTCCATGAGCTTTCCGTCCAGATAGCACTCCGTCACCGTCATTTTATTCTGGGTCAGCGTTCCCGTTTTGTCCGAGCAGACCACTTCCACCGCCCCCAAAGTCTCCACGGCGGAAAGCCTGCGGACAATTGTCTTCGCTTTCACCATGCGGGACACGCTGAGAGCCAGCACAATTGTCACGATAGCGGGAAGCCCTTCCGGCACAGCCGCCACTGCCAGTGAAACGGAAGTCAAAAGCATATCTCCCACATCTCGCTTTTGCAGCAGCGCCACAATAAAGAGAAGCACGCAGATACCCACCGCCAACACGCTCAGAACTCTGCCAAGCTCCCCCAGTCTGATCTGTAGGGGCGTCAGTTTTTCCTTGTGGCCCTGTAGCATGTCCGCAATGTGGCCAACCTTCGTGTCCATTCCCGTGGCCGTCACCACACCCCGCCCCCGGCCTTTCGTCACATAGGTGGACATATATGCCATGTTCGGGCTGCTGTTATCCGCGCGCCCTTCTTCCACGTAATTTGCATCCTTCTCCACAGGGACAGACTCTCCCGTTAGGGTAGACTCTTCTGCAAAAACCCCTATACTTTCTATAATTCTCAAATCTGCCGGAACACGATTCCCCGCTTCCAGTATCACGATATCTCCGGGCACCAGTTCCTGTGCCAGTATATTTTTCTGCACCCCCTCCCGGATCACCTTGGCATGGGGCTCCGCAATCTGCTTAAGCGCCTCCACCGCCTTCCCCGCTTTTCCTTCCTGAATCATTCCCACCGCTGCATTCAGCGCAACCACCGTCACAATGATAATCGCATCCCCGATTTCATGGAGCATCACGGAAATTGCCATGGCTACCATCAGAATCATAATCAAAGGGTCGTTGATCTGCTCTATGATCCTTCGGGCAAGACTCTTTTTTTCCTGATCCTTCAACCTGTTCGGCCCATACTTTTCCCTGCGCTCCAAAACCTGTCCCGCGTCAAGCCCACGCTGCGCGTTCGTCTGCAATCCCTGAATCGTCTCCGATACGCTTCGGTTCTCATACATATACCCAACCTCCCTGCTTTTGCCTAAGACCTGTCCGACGCCCTCTCCGATACATGTCCCTCTTGTAGGATCGAGAGCTTGTCATCTCTTTTTAAGGTATATGCGTGAATGAGAAAAGTTAGAAGCAGCACTTTTAAATCTGTTTAACTAAACAATCTGCCTTTTCGCATTTTCATATTCTTCTACAGATATTTCAAGTCCCTCGCAAGCCTCCTGTAGACTAATGTGAAAATTTTTCATGTTCATCTCCACACTTTTGACAAGGATTCGGAGAGCGTCCTTTCTTCCCTCCTCATGTCCCAAAGCTTTTCCCTGCTCTATACCCAGCTCTTTTCCCCGCTCCACTCCAATCTCAAAAATGTTCATCTCCACAACCTCCCATTCTTCCGATTGCTTTACTTCCCTGACTATCTTGTCCAAATCCAGAATCCTGTCATCCTTCTTTGTAACATCCTCATTATCTAATGTTGTATATTTCATATACTGTAACAGACTGACCAGCTCCGGTCGTCCGTTTTTACTCGTCATGTTCAGAAAAATCTTACAAGTGCCATCTTCCAACGCCAGATCCGGAACTTCCTCACATCTCTCGCTGAATGTATACCTTGCCAAATCTCTTCCAAAAATATCCTCCTGCGTAATAAATATGATTACTGTTGACGGTAGGTTTTTATACCGGGTTTGCTTTCCTGATTTCAAAACCGGTGTATCAATCATACTCTGATAAAACCGGGAGCGTTTACGGACATCATCTCCGTCTGTATCATTCTGCATCTCCATATCGAACTGCCTGTCCCGCACATCCGAAGCCCATGCATCCAGACGGATCGCCCGTTTCCCCGACTTATTCAAAATTACCTGTTCAACCTTAACTTCTTTCAGCTGTAAATCCGTCTCGTCAAGTATAATACTCAGAACATCCTCATAGGCTTCCTTCACCTTCATAACTGACAAAAACAATGCAAAATCACTCAGATTGATCTGATAGCTTTTGGGCAATACCTCTTTCCGCCTAACTTCCGATTGTTTTCTCGTCTTTTGTTCCATCACGTTTCCTCTCTTTCTGTATGGGCAGAGAGGCGCATGTCAAGCTGTCTTCCTCCCTGCGGTTATTTAGTTGTAAGCAGGGAGTTCGTACAGAGATTACTCTGCATGGATACGGATTTAAGATGAAATCCGCTAAGATATCGTAAGAATCCCAGACTTGTTCTTTGTTTGCAATGATTGTATCACAATCTTTTTTTCATTACAAGATTAACTTCCAAACGTTTTCATAAAAAACGAGGAGCTTCTATGTCATATCACATTAGAAGCTCCTTATCTTATCTGTTCCGTCGTCCACCGTATTTTCAATGGATTTTATCACCACATAATAGCCATCGCCCCCAGCCAGCTCCACATGGACGCGGTCACCCACCTTATGGCCGAGCAGCGCCTTCCCTAACGGCGATTCCGTACTGATCAACCCCTCCAGAGAATTTCCCCGCACCGTGGTCACCAGTTTGTATGTCTCTGTGAGGTTATCCTCCTCAAAGAACACCTCGACCGTATTGTTCATGCCGACTTCGTCCTCCGCAGACTCGTCGGACACAATAACGGCGGTCTTTATCATCCGTTCCAGATAGCGGATGCGGCTCTCGTTCTGGTTCTTCACCTTCTTCGCCGCATGGTACTCAAAATTCTCGCTCAAATCACCGTGCGCTCTGGCCTCCTTTACATCCTCCAGAGCCTGCGGACGCACCACAAGCTTTCGGTACTCGATTTCTTCCTCCATCTTGCGGATATCTTGTTTGGTTAATTCGTTATGCATGATAAACCTACTTTGCGTTTACCAAATAATCCAGCAGACGACTTACATCCTCCGGCTCATGCGCAACAATCTCCATCTCCGGAATTGCATTGTCGGCAAACAGCTTGGTAATCGCTACATATTTTGTCAGCTGAGACTTTAAGTTCAGTCTGTCGCCCTCTTTAGTCACCAATTCCACCGTGCCCTTGCACTGATTCACTACTTCAAAAAATTTTTCAGGATCGTCAATGTTCATTATTTTCATTGTTTTTTCCTCCCTTTTTCTCTTCTACTCTTCTTTTCCATCAACCATAATACACTATTTTTTCTATTTGTCAAATCTTTTCCAAAAAAATTATTTTTTAGTTGACAAAGTAAAACAGCTATAGTATATTAATAAATGTCCGAGCGATAAGGCGGACAATATGCGCGAGTGGCTCAGT
>DKUO01000056.1:0-21515 GCA_002490705.1 Lachnospiraceae bacterium UBA7202 | reverse complement strand
GTCCCGTCTCGCGCTCTTTTTAATAAAGCGGAAACGTTGATAAATACAGCGTTTCCGTTTTTCTTTGTGTCTGCAAATTTGAAGACAGTTGAAGACAGTCTATAAAGCCTTTGATATGAGGTTATATGTCTCTGACTCTGTAAGCGGATTGTACACATATCCAAGTGTGGTTGAAAGACTGCTATGTCCTAGCATTTCCCTGATACAATCCAAAGGTACACCGTTTGCGTTTAGATTACTTGCATAGGTCTTTCGCATTTTGTGTGTGCTTTTGGTTGTTGTTCCTTGCCGCTCTGCATATTTTTCAAGCACATATGCAACCTGTCTTGCTGTAATGCGTTCCCCGTTCCTCATAAAGATATAGCTTCCCTGTTTTGGTATTTTCTCCAAAATAGATATTGCTTTTGGAACAAGTATCACATAACGGTCACGATTTGTCTTCGTATGCTCAACCACATTATAAAGATTTGTTTCCTGATTTCTGACCTCCTCGCGTACAACATGAAGATGTGATTGCTCTTTGCAGTCTTCCCATTTCAGAGCGACCAATTCGCCAACCCGCAGACCAAGCAAGAAATTAATTTTGACGGCTAAGAAAACCACATCTTCTGTTTCAGAATACATTTTATCAAGATACTTATTCAGGTTTTCTAATTCTTCCGTATTATATGTTTCGGTCTTGCCCGTTTTTTTCACTACTTGCCGGTATTTTACAAGAATTTTCACATCTTTCATTGGATTGTCTGCAAGGTATTTTTTCCGAACCGCATATTCAAAGCACCCTAGAAGAATAGTTTTTACATTATTCCATTCTTTTCTGCTCATGCTGTATTCTTTCACAAGACGGTTACATTCGGACTCTAATAACAGTGCATCAATCTGGCGGACAGGTGTATTATGTAGTTCTGACTGTGTAAAATAGCGTTTATAATGTTGCTCGTGCCGCTTAATCGTATTTGGACTGTCGGTAACTGTTTTCTTGTATGTCAGCCATTCCGAAAACAAATCAGAGAAAGTAAACTTGTCAAGGTGCGAATCTTGAAAATAAATCGGGATAAGTTTTTCAAGTAGCGCATCTTTTGTCTGTGCGCGGATGATTTTCCTTTCCCCGTTTACGTCCTTATAATATGTCTGCCACCGTCCACTTTCTGACTTTGGCTCTGTGATTTTATAGGGATGCATTTTTGATAACAACTTTTCTTTCTGTGCGTTCATGATTATATCAAGCACGTTGTCTGTATTTATTATATCATCAGCGGTAATTGCAGACAAGATAATCTGCTTGTTAAATTCTCTATTATTTTCTTTCCTTGTCATGCAAAAACCACTCCTTTCTGATAGCATTTTTTATAAATAAGAAAGCTATCGTTTTATATATCCTTTATTCTAAAATACAGACACGTTGCTTTATTGCCATAAAAATTAATCGAACATAGAATTATATATATCGTCCGCGCTGACTGCCATAGGCGGACGGCTCGCCGTGGAATATGGGTTCGGACGGCTACTTGTCGGGTCTGTAATATAGCATTGTTTATCGCTGTCATAAGTTGCCGCCAGTATCTCTGTATCAGTCATATTGATTGTTAAAGATATCCGGCGGTGAAGTTGTTCAAAACTGTCAATCAAACCGACTTTATATCCAAATACTTCATTGTAAAAGTTCAGCGGGTTGTATGGGGTTGTAATGATTATCAACTCTGCCGCCAGCCCTTTATCATAATAGCGGGATGGAGCGAATACTTGTGAATCTATTCCGAACGGGTCAAACATCCGCAACAAATCTTGGTAAGGTATAGATTGCGCACGAAGTTCATCAAGTATGATGATATGTTCTCCGCTGTATGACTGGAAAGCATCTTTGCTACTTCCCGCCACATAAAACGGTTGCCCTTTTCCTACTTTTTTCGCATATTCTTTTGCAAAACTTGTCTTTCCGGTTCCCGACTTTCCATACATCCATATGACACAAACGGATTTTCCGTTTGCTATCATTTCTTCACGCCATTGCTCTGCAAGGTCTTGTAAGTGCTTCGACCATACATCCTCTATCTGCTTTTTTGCTTTGGCGTACTGTGCGCCAGTAAGCTGTTTTTCGACTTCGCTTTTTGAAATTGCGCCTATGTATAGCAGGTTGAGAAAATTTTTTATTTTTGCCGAATCTCCAAAAGTGTCAGCTTTTTTGACTTCGGCGGTTACTTTTTCCATAAGTGCGGGGTAGTCAAAATTTGCCGTTACTTCTGATATGTCATATTGGTATTTTGTCCTTGCGTTATCCGTAGCGTGGATAAGGTACGCATATCCGTTGTTGGAATCGCCTTTCCATACTTCGATATACTGTGCTTTATCGCCTAACAACTTCGCCACGCTGTTAATGCTTCGCGCATTATCAAAGCTAAGCATGACGTGTATATGAGGTTCTTCTGGCTGTCCTTTCTCGTTTACGTCCTTGTCATGCAGAATTAACGCATATCTTTTTGGTTTCAATTTTCCGATAAGGTCAATCAGATTTTCTTGTGTCTTTGCGGGCAGATGTACAAGCTGTTGTTCGTACATCATATTTTTAGATTTCTTGACACTCGGTGTTTTAGATTTATTCATATCGGGGTCATTCCTTTCGTTGTCTTTCCGTGTTTTTTTCTGTTTTTTGGCACCGTGACACTTCCAAGTGCCGTGGTCATAACAAGCCCGACCACGGCAAAAATAAAGGGTTTTGATATAATTGACACTTTGACACCGCACCCGCCGCCTTTATTTCATACGGCGGCGGGTGACGGAATTACCCTTTATAATATTCCTCCAATAGTCTTCCAAGCTCACTGTACACAGGGAAGTCCATTCGTGGGAAATGCACACAAGATACATTGTCATGTATGCCGTCTGTGCTTGAAAACCAAGCATCACCCACATTATAAGCACGCTGTGGCATATCCTTTAGCTTTTCAGAATCCCATAATAAACGCCCCTCGTTTAAAGTTGGCTTAAACAGTATTTTTGTACTGCACGCCGAGCGGAGCATTGCGGGCAAGCCGCCCTCTTCAACGGATGCTTCCGCTATAGAAATGATGGCATAACAGCCCGCCGAAGCCCCCATTGTGACAATCCTCTTAATCAGACTGTCAAATTCTGCAAGATTGTAGCCGCAGTCTTCTTTCACTGCACGTTTGGGGAAGATGCCCCGCAATGCGACATATTCATCAACAAAGAGGAATGAGACATGAAAGCCCGCTTCCCACCAATGCACGGCGTCACCTTTTTCACCCGAAAGGTCATTTAGCACACGTTGACGCTCTTTTATCGTGTCTGCAAATTGTTTCAATGCTTCCAGAATCCCTCTTGCTTCGCCGTCTTCATCCAATGTTACGGTATGGGGGAGACGGCTTAATTCTGCCTGTTTTGGGTCAATGATAACGATTTGTGAGCCGTAATTATCACGTCCGGCAAGTAACGCTTGTATTAATACAGATATTACTCCTGTAGTCTTTCCTGAACGTGTTTTCCCTGCAAAAATCATACTGCCGGATGTTGTCAGGTCAATGGACGTATCTTTTTGTACAATCAGTTTTGTATGTTCTTTGGGCTTTAGCACATCTACTGAATGTACAGTGATGCTCCTGTCAATCTTCACATCCTCTATACGGAAGCTGACCGAATTAAAAGCGGTGTCCGCATTTGTCTGTGTTACTGCATATCGGGCATATTTTTTGTTTAGCCCTGCGCTGATGCTTGCCGATATATCCTGAATCTCTTTGACCGTACAACATGTAGCGGCTATCGTGATTTCAAATATCTCTTTCTGTATCTCCCTGCAAGTGATTTTCGGGAGCCGTTCACCATCTTTCAAATGCAGTGGGTTTCCGTATTCGGGCGAAAACAGTCTTTTTCTCACCATCAGTCTAATCTTGTCTGCTTCCGGCATAAGGAGGCTTACACCAAAGGCGGCTAACGCCGCCAGCACACTAAGCACAAAGAAAAACATTGTAAGGTTATATAACATCCCTACTGCCGAGCGTACAAATGCAAGATTTGGCGCGGTCTGCATAAAAGCTCTCCCGATAATCATGGAGAGGGTTGATAAAAATAGGGAAAGCATTCCCGCCGCGAGAATTTTCGCGGCGGGATGTGAATATTGACCCAAATTAGGTCTTGCAGAGTATTTCATGCTAGTTCACCTGTCCTTTCAGTTGCACAACTTGAATATCATCACAGGTTATGCTTAATTTGTTAATGAATCCGTTATCACCATATGCTTTGGCTTTAACATTAACAGGAACAATACGGGCATTATGCGGCACAGCAATGTCTTTCATTACTTTAAAAGTAATTTTTTCATACACATTGCTTACGGCTTCGCCGTTCTTTGTCTCGTAGTGTGTGGCATCTTTTATAATAACTGCTTCAACCTTGGTGCCCAGATGATTTTTGGTGTTGTAATCAACCAATTCACTTGTACCGACACACACGAAATCTTTACCAGCTATAAAGGCATCCCAATCGAATTTTATAAACTGGCTTAATTTTTTTAGAGCCATATGATTTCCCTCCTTTCTTCAATATTTCGAGTAGCGTCTTTAATTTTGCCGCTCTTTATAATACTACTTTATCACTATTTCTTTCTTATGTATTTAGCGGTTTTATCATATAAAAACATAATTTACGCACAAGTTTTTGAAGCGTGTAAATATTTTACGAATATCCATAAATATGAATATGCGTGTATATTATATATTTTACACACAACTATTGAACGCAGATTAAAAAATTGATATAATATACCACAGAACAACAATAATTAAAGAAAGGAAAAATCAAAATGAATTTTGAAAAATTACTATACTCATTTATTGGAAATCGAATAAAACAATATAGGAAAACACTGGGATATACGCAAGAAGAATTTGCATCAGAATTTAATTTAAGTGGTGTTTCCGTATTGTCACGAATCGAAAACGGTAAAAAGGAATCTAGCCGGAATCCTCATCTTTTGCCCAAATCGTTTATATTGAATATAAAAGAAAAATATGATAAAGATAACAAAAGCATACCCCTTAAAGAATTAATCTGGGGAACAGATTCCGAACAGGAAAGACTTATTCAGATACTTCTGCTTGCTATATTGATGAATGGTTCAACAGATGATGAGGGAAAACAGATAAATCCTTTTTTTTATTCGGATGATTATGAACAACTGTTTCCTTGGGCAAAAAGCCAGTCAAATATTCCATCCGACTTATCCGGATATCTTTCTACTGCCTGCGAATTAATTAACGAAAGAAAACCAATTTCAGAGCAAACCGGAATATATCCGCTAAAAACAGAATTATCGTCAGACAAGGATTTACCAACCGGAAAGCGTATAAGTATCAAGGAATTATCATCAGACATTCAAAAACACTTTGAAAATAAATATGGTTTTTTCTTTAAACAAAATAATTATGACGCTTATAAGATACTGGACACCAAGTATGCTATAGAAAATGAAAAAATATCAAACCTGCTTCTTAAAAGCATCTTAAATGAACCGGTTTTCGCTCAATCATTTATCATACGTCTTAGTAATACTTTCTGGAACAAGCCATTTCTGCATCCGGATAACACACATACTATAAAGCATGATATAGATGCCTTTATATTACAAAAAGGAATTTATGGAGAGCTTATACTCGACTTCCAACAAAAAGATTACTATCTTTTTATAAATGCTTTTAATATATTTTGGGAGAAGAAAAAGAAAATGTATATGGAGTATTTTGATAAAATTCTGTTTGATGAAGAACTATGTTTAAAAAATGGATTAAGGTTATTTAATGATGAATATATTATTGATAAATTGCGTTCACAGGAATTTATAAATTTGAATGAACAAAGCACAAATCTTGATATGTATTATGAAGAAGAAACTATTATCTCCAACTATTATCAACAGTTGACATTACAAGAATTATTTCTAAGGCGCAAAGTAGATAAAAATGAAAATACACATGATACACTATTTTGGAATTACATTGCAGATATGCGGGAAATTACTATGGAATATATTAAAAATCGAAATGCTAATATCGCCACTACATAATTTAATATTGCGTAATAGGGACGCATAAATAGAATGACCGTTAGCCTTTTTTCCAGACTAACGGTCATTCTCTATTGTTCCGTTTATTCTGCTGTTACGGTTGCATCAACTACCAATACTTGATTCAGCATTACACCACTCATACCGAGTTTGGGCAAATATGTTACGCTACCTTTATATGTTCCGACTGTATATCCGGTAGTGTCAACGCCGTCAGCGGTCACAATATTCAAATACCACAATCCGGTAGTTTCATCTTTGTAAGGACTTGCATACTTATACGCTACCGCGTTCCCGTCAGCATCTTTTAATTGTGCGGTATATTGTTCGATTCCTTTGTGATAGATGGATGCCTTTCCGTCTGCGGGCTTATAAATCTGCCGGAAAGTCTCACAGCCGGGGATTGCTGCTGTGTTGCCCTTTGTGGCAAGACCTGCGGGTGCGGAATAGCTAGATGCAGAACTTCCTATGTTGTCGCTACCATCAGACGGGCTAGAACCGCCATTCTCCAAGCCGTTGCCGTGATAGGCACCGTCATCGTAGTAGCTAGAACCGGAATTACTGGAGCCATTTTCAGAACTAGAACTTCCAGAATTTCCGCTGTCGAAATTTCCGCCACCAATATCATCGCTACCGTCAGATGGGCTGGAACCGCCGTTTGCCAAGCCATTGCCGTGATAGGCACCATCGTCTGTTGCATGAGCAACAATGCCCGTATTACCCACGACCATAGCACACACCATCATCATACCCATTGCTTTAATTAAAATGTTTTTCTTCATCGAAGTTACCTGCCTTTCTTTGTTATGTATTTGATTGTTTAATAAAATCTCGAACAGTTCAGCAGAGGGGGTATATCTTTTATACCCCTCTGCCAATCCTGCCGAGATAAACAATAAAAAAGCGGCGCAGGATTTTTCTTTCCTACACCGCTAAAAATACAGCACCACAAACCCAAGCACACGCTAGATTTCCCTTGAAATAGTGTGGAAAATTCGCTATACTGGATTTGGCGCATTATATGCTGTGTGGGAGGGGTAAGCTCCTGCATAGGGGTGTAGGGAATTGGCGTTCCCTACATCCTGCCTTTTATTATCTATCTCGTTTTTCATTATACTGCCACTGTCTAAAAATGGCAAGAGGGTATATTTCTCAAAAAAACAAACTGTAACAGTTTATCTTGACTTTAACTCCCTTTTATTTTCCTATTCTAAATGATATAATATTCTATAAGAAAGCAGGTGAAAAAGTGACTTTATATATTGAAGATTTAAGAAAGCTGTGTACAGACGATACTATTATAATGACTGCACATGTTATAAAACGGTGCAAGGAAAGAAATATTGATTCAGACAGTATTATAAAAGTCATTATGCAAGGCGAAATCATAAAGCAATATGAAGATGATAAACCATTCCCCAGTTGCCTATTATTGGGAATGTCAATAAATGGCAGATACTTACATGTAGTCGTTGCAAGCGATAATATCAATCTGCATATAATAACGGCATACTATCCAAGTATTGACGAATGGGAGCCGGATTTTAAAACCAGAAAGGAGCGTTAAATATGAATTGTTTTACTTGTGGAAGTAATCATATGATTGAAGCAACAACAATCTATGTTGAAAAGTTAGAAAACGGTATCTTGATTGTAAAAAATGTTCCATGTAAAAAATGTTCCCAATGCGGCGAGGAATTTTTTTCAATGGCAATCATGAAAGAGATTGAAAAATTAAGCAAACAGGCAGAAAAAATTATCAGTGAAGTTATGATTATTGATTACAACAAGGCGGCATAAAAGTATAATCAAGAGGGAATGAAAGATAGTGCGTCTTTTCATTCCCTCTTTTTCCATTCTGTTCTGGCTTGAGTCCGCTGTGTCAAGGGTTGCCCTACGGCGTATCGCTTCGCTTGCCCCTTGACACGCTATGTTCTCGTCAATATAACCTACCATTGACTTATATATTCTGTTCAAGGAGTCTTCACTTTGAAGACAGTTTGAAGACAACGCGCATTCCTCCTTGATTTTATGGGCTTTTTTAGGCGCTTGTGGGTTCGAGTCCCGTCTCGCGCTCTTTTTAATGAAGCGGAAACGTTGAAAATACAGCGTTTCCGTTATTTTTGTGTGTCTACAAATCGGTAGACAGCTGTAGACAGTACCTTATACCTTAGTCCCATGACGCTCCACAAAATTCAGGCGAAAAATAACGGAAAGCCAACACCCCGACTTTCCGCACTCTTAAAAGCATTAATTTCATTCACCCAATAATCTATTCAGCTTCTTATCAAAAGTTTTGACTTCGTACCCCTTAATCTTGTGATATGCATATAATATACAGTCGGGAAAATCCAAATTTTGCTCTGCGTAAGTTTCAATACCAAGTTTCAGCACCTCTGGCTCTGGTGTCGTGACCTCCGACAGAAATTCAAACAGACATTGTTTAATCTCCGTTCTGTCAATATGGTATACCCCCTTCAAAACATAAATCACTTCTGCAAAAATTTCTATAGTAACTTGAACAGATGTATTTTTTATAACCCGTTCAGCCTCAGATGCCATCCGCTCATCGTCATTTAACAAATACCGCAAAATGATGTTTGTATCAAGCATTACCATATTTTTCTACCACCGCTTTCTCCCACGCCGACTTTTCCTGTTTCCTTAACTCCGGATCTGCATACTTTGCCAACATACCTCTCGCTGTCTGTATATCTTTCTTTTTAGGAAGTTCTTCAACAAACTCATCTAAAATTGTAATAATCAGCTTTTGATTTTTCTTTGCCTGCATTTTCCCCAAAGCCTGCACATTCTCTCCATCATAATAGCCCTCTAATGCTAACATATCATCACCCGCCTTTACATCCAAAATATCATGCCTATATTATACCCCGATATAAATTTCAAAGCAAATAAAACATCAAAAGTTTGCCATTTATCAAAACACCGAAATTGTAGACACACTGTAAACAGTGTGCATTCCTCCTTGATTTTATGGGCTTTTCGGTGCAAAATAAAGTTCGAGTCCCGTCACGCGCTTTTTTTAAAAATATCCAGAAAATTCTGGATATTTTTTGTTTATAAGTTACATTCTGATATGCTCGCTTTATTTCTTTCCGGAATCTTGTATAACGTGTATAATTTATAGAAAAGAGAATGTAAATACATTGTTTAGAGCGTATGCAGGAAAGGGATATCAGTATTGCTGAAGAAAGGGGCAGTAATCATGTGTATGTATTGTAAATGTAAGACCACAATTTCATCTTTGACAACCCATGTGGTCAATTATAAAAACTGTATTATTATTATCAAAAACGTGCCTTGTGAAGAATGTGAGCAATGCGGTGAGAAATACTATTCAGACGAGGTCGCAATGCAGTTGGAATCCCTTGTCAATACAGCGAAACAGCTCATGCAGGATATTGCTGTCATTGATTATTCCAAAGCGGCGTAGCCTTTGCGAAAGTAAGAAAAGAACCGCCTGTATCATACAGACGGTTCTCTTTGTTTGATGCCGCCTATTTTGCCGCTGATTAAGAAACCATTATTTCTATTTATGCACAAACGAAAATCCCGGAGCGGCAACTCCGGGATTTTTAATCTTCATAATGCCTCTTGCAAGATATAATTCAGATATTTTGTGCTTCGTCTATGCCATATATAAAGCGGTTCGCTTCGTCTATCCGTCTACTGTACAGCCCTGATTTATCATGCTTTAGCAGTTCTGGCTTTCCTATGCCCTGCAAGACTCCATTGCATTTTATATCCGTTATTTTTGTTTTAGCCCTGCCTCTGTATTCCATGCTTTTTTACAAATTCTAATATCCGCTCATTGGACTTCCAATCCTCGGACTCCATCTCTTTTAACTCATCCAATGTGAAAGAAATGGTATCTATCGCTAACATGATATAAGATACGCCGCAGACTCCTTGATATATGCCATCTGATCCGGCGCATCGAAATGTTCAATGGCAAAGAAACCGTCATAGCCCTCCGCCACGATTTTTCGTACTAATTCTTTCATCGGAATATACCCCTGTCCAACCGCACAGATCCCCATTCCGCGATAGAATTCTCCCTTCGGTTCACCCTGTATCCCACGGTCCTTGCAATGTACATGCACAATTTTATCTGACAGGAGGTCATATGCCGCCTCCACATCCTCATCACTGTACGCGAAATTGCCGGTGTCAAACGTATACCGGAGTCCCGGCACATTTTCCATAAACCACTTCAACTGGTACATTCTCGAAAAAGGTGCGGTTTCTCCGTCAAAATCCTCCAATGTCACAAAAACGCCCTTCTGCACAGCATAATCCGTAAGCTCCGTCAACGCCCGTTTCATATTCCGGACACTCTCGCTTCTCTCCATAAAAGAAGCCGTCTCCTCGTAAGATTTGCTGCAATTGTTCAGCAAAGCGGCTTCCCGCTCTGACAGAAATCCGGGAACGACCAAAATTTTCGAGGCGCCGGTTTCTTTTGCAAGACAAATCTGTTTTTTTGCCTGTTCCAGACTGCCGTAATTGCCCCAGTCATAAAACTCGTAAATACAGCTTATCTGCAAACCTGCCTTCCCCAATGCCGAAAGAATATTGCTTTTATCACAGGCAAGCTGCGAGTAGTTTATCTCAACTCCATCAATTCCCTCTTCCTTTATCTCTCCCAGCAAATCGTCAAGGCTCCTGTTTGTCTGCTTCTCTGCCTGCGTAATATGATCATAAAAAACAGATATTTTCATAAAGCCCTCTCATTTTCCCGCCTCAGACAATCTGGACGCAGGTCAGTTCTTCCTGTTTTCTCTCCCCGTTACGGCACCATCTCACCGCATTCCGTATAATCTGTTGTATTTCTGGCATCTGATAAACCGGATATTCCTCATGTCCGGGCTGGAAATAAAAAATTCGTCCGTAGCCCCTCGTAAAAGTACACCCACTGCGAAATACTGCGCCTCCCGCAAACCATCCGGTAAAAATAATATCGTCCGGCTTCGGAATATCAAAATATTCCCCGTACATTTCTTCCTTTGGAATATCAAAAGACTGCGGAATCCCTTTCGCAATCGGATGGGAAGGCGTCGTACAAAATAAGCGCTCACTGTCGTCATGCCGCCAGCAAAGCGTCATTGATGTTCCAAGCAGTCTGCGCAGTATTTTGCTCAGATGGGCGGAATGCAGGGCAATCAGCCCCATTCCCATAAGAACGTGTTTTTGTACGCGCGCTGCCACCTCGTCAGAAAACTCCTCCTGTAAAAGGTGGCTCCAAATAAGAAGGACATCTGTATCAGACAAGACCTCCTCTGTCAGCCCGTGCTCCGGCATATCAAAAGTTGCCGTCCGAATTTGAAATTCCTCATCTTTTTCCAAAAATGCCGCAATACAGCCATGAATGCCATCAGGATATATTTTGGCTACATCTGCGCTTTCCCTTTCGTGATAATATTCATTCCATACTGTTACTTTGATCATTGTTCCTTAAGGAAGCCCTCTCTCAATATAGCCCCCGATCCCCTTTTCTACTCCGTCTCTCCAATCTTTTCCGCGCATTTGACCCGGTAAATCCGATCCAGTGATTCGTCGATCCGCTCCTCGGAAATCGTTCCGTCCTGCACCGCCGCAAGCACCGCATTGTAAGCCGCCTCGAAATCCTGCGGCATGAGAAGAATATCCGCGCCGGCCTCGATCGCCATCACCGCTGCCTCCTCAGGCGTGTAATATTCCGTAATGGCTGACATATCCAGCGCATCTGTAATGACCACGCCCTCAAAGCCCAGCTCTCCCCGAAGGGTATCCGTGATCACCTTCTTAGACAGCGAACTCGGCAGTTCCTCGTCAATCGCAGGCGCCGTCGCATGGCTCACCATCACAAAATCGGCGCCAGCCTCGATCCCTGCGGAAAAAGGTACGAAATCCACAGCCCGAAGCTCCTCCATCGTTTTGTCAATCTCCACTCTTCCCTTATGGGTATCGTCCGTAGTGCTGCCAAGCCCCGGAAAATGCTTCAGGCAGGCGCTTACGCCTGTCCCCTCTAATCCGTTCACCGCGTTGGAGACCATCTCGCCCACTGCCTGCGGGTCAGAGCCGAAAGAGCGGTTGCCCAACGCGCTCTCCACACCCTCCGGCGTCACGTCCGCAACCGGCGCAAAGTCCACATTGAACCCGATCTCCTTCAAATAAGAACCTATGGTTTCCCCTGCATTGAAAGCCGCAGATGCGTCGCCTCCCGCACCGATCGCAGCCATGTCTCCCACCTCGGTCACATCTATGCCGCTGTTTGCAACCCTGCTGACGTCCCCGCCCTCCTCGTCTACCCCCAAAAAGATGGGATAATTGCTCTTTGCAGCCGTACTGGAAAGCATTTCCGTAATCTGCTCTTTGTCCTTAATATTCTGTCCGAAATAGATCAGGCCGCCAACCGCATACTGTTCCAGCGCCTTCTGTGTGCCTTCTCCCGCCTGCGTCGCTACCGTGACTCCCGTCACAGACTCCGGCGTTACCATAAAGAGACCTGCCACTTTATCCTCAATCGGCATTTCAGAATAAAATTTTTTCGCTGTATCGCCCAAAATATCCTCCTCCTTCTCTTCCTCCACGGATTCCGGTGTGTCAATGACTATCTCCTCTTCGGCTTCTTCCTCTTTGGCCGCTTCTTCCAGTTCCTTTTCCAGCTCAGCCTCCTGCCGTTTCCGGCTTACAGAGGAAGCCACGCTTCTCCCGACAGCCACCGCGCCAACCGCAATGCCCACGGCAACGAAAAAGATGACCAGATAAGAAATGATCTGATTCCGAATTCGGCGGCGGCGTCTATAGGCGCGGCGCTCCTCTTCGTCATCTTCCTCCTCTTCTTCGTCTTCCTCTATCTCCTCGTCGTTCTCTTCTCCGTCTTCGTCCTCTTCCTCGTCGTCTTCCCCGCTCTCTTCTTCCTCTATCTCCTCATCCTCATCGAGTTCCTCGTCCGAGTACCCCTTCCTTCTCTTATGCAGCTTTCCCATTATCCGCAACCATGTCCTTTCCTAAGTCTTATCCTATATTAACAATTTCCATATATTTCCCCTCAAGAACCAATCACATACAAGATATAGTATGCCTAGATATACTATAACCTATTTTTAGTGGAAAAGCCAGCCCATTTTTATACAATATAAAAAATCGAAACGGGTATTCATTCTCTAAGGAATCAATACCCGTTTCTAAAACTCACTGTCCAATGGCCCTTACCTCCGTCTTTTCCCTCGCATCCTCTTTCCATCTCTTCTCTCGTATCTCGATACTGTGGCGTCCTGTCCCTTTTCGCTCCCCCGGATGCTTCTCGATCCGTTTCCCTCTCATCTTCGTCTGCGGGAGTCTCTCGCGGGATCTTCTCTGATTCGCCCTCTCTACCATGTACTCGATTCTGCTCGTCTTTTCAGTGGTCTCCTATTCACTTGTACTTCTTTGACACTTCAGCTTAAGTTTTTGGTGGACCGTACCTCTCTTTCTTTTAGTTTATCTATGTGAAGTGTTTCTTTATGATTCTATTATAGCATCCCTTCTTAATTTGTCAACACATTTTTGAAATTTTTTTAAAAAAATTTCAATTTATTATTTATCGTACATTATTTTCTCA
This sequence comes from Lachnospiraceae bacterium UBA7202, assembly GCA_002490705.1. Classification (GTDB taxonomy): domain Bacteria; phylum Bacillota; class Clostridia; order Lachnospirales; family Lachnospiraceae; genus UBA3282. The sequence continues at coordinate 7,839 of DKUO01000056.1, read as the reverse complement.
TTTTAGTATATATCTTTCTCGAATTGACAGTTAATTTTCCTTGTAAAAACCAATATTTCCAACAAAAGTCCTTGTCCTCACAGCCATTTGCATATTGAAAAGCACAGTGTTAAAATGGACACAAAACAGGAGGTAATTCCAATGTCAGATAAAAAAACAGCTCTGTCCAGACAGGCAGAGAGTATTATCAAAAATTTAGAAAAGAGAAACATGGAGGGCCATTACTTTGACACCTCATCCGCCTGCGTCGAGGCCATTCTCGCCTCGATTCCATCCGGCTCCATCATCGGCTGGGGCGGCAGCGAAAGCATTAAAGAATGCGGCCTGATGGACGCGGTCCATGGCGGCTCCTACGAACTGATAGACCGAAGCGCCGCAAAAACCCCCGAGGAAGCCAGACAAATTTACGCGAGAACCGTCCTCGCCGACTATTTTCTCATGAGCGCGAACGCGATCACATTGGACGGCGAGCTCATCAATATCGACGGCAACGGCAACCGCGTCGCCTGTCTGATTCAGGGCCCCTCCCATGTCATCATTGTGGCCGGTATGAATAAAATTGTCCCGGATGTGGACAGCGGCGTCGCCAGAGTCAGAAATACTGCCTGCCCGGCCAACGCCATCCGTCTTGGCCGCAATCTCCCCTGTGCGGCAACGGGTGTCTGCCACGACTGCTACAGCCCCGAATGTTTCTGCTGTCAAATCGTAGTGACAAGACGCAGCATGCATCCGGGCCGGATTCAGGTATATCTTGTCGGCGAGGAGCTGGGCTATTAGTCCATTGTACATAGAAGAAGGCCGGGAATGCTGATCCCCGGCCTTCTTTTCTATTCGGTGTTCTTATCTTACTTGTTCAGTTCAGCAAGCTTATGCTTCAGATCGGCTGAAATGGTGCTTACCATATCTGCCGACGCCGCAATCTCCTCCGTGGAAGCCGCCAGATTCGTCACCCGCAGATTTACGCCATCGATAACATCAATCAGCTTTCCGGCGTCCTTTAACAGATCAGAAATTGCCGTCTGAATCTGTTCCTTATTGGCGTCACTGTCGCTGGCTGTCTCCTTGGAGGAATCCGCCAGTTTCTTGATATTCTCGGCAATGATGGCAAATCCCCTTCCGGACTCTCCGGCCCTCGCCGCCTCAATACTCGCGTTGAGCGCAAGGAGGTTCGTCTCCTCCGCCACGTTGGTAATCTCTTCGTTGTTCTCCTCCAGTTTTACCAGCAGATCCTGAATGTTTCCGAGCGCTTCATTCAGCAGATCACAGAATTGCATCACATCGCTCATGGATGCGGAAATGCCTGTGCTCTCCTCCGCATTGGTATTATTGCCCTCCGACATTTCCACAATGGAGGTGTCAAGACTGTTGAAGTCCTCCTGTACCTCGGCAATCAAGCTTGCGATCTTCTGGTTCTTTTCCTGTAGTTCGGCGTTCTTGCCCTCTATCTCGGAAGCCATATTTTTCGCGATCTCGCTCTCTTTCTCCACCTCGCCCTTCACGAACTGGATACAGTTATATTTATTATTGCAGTCATTGTAGATCGCCGTCGCCATCTTCTTACAGGTCTCGTAACCGCAGGCGGAACAGTCGATAGCCCGCTCTGAGTCGGTACGTTTGTCCATGGAGACAAAGATCTCCTCCAGCTCGGAAGCGCTTGGCTTCTTCGCTGTCACAACCGAAGATTTATCTGTATACTTTCGGATAAAATCATTGATATCTAACTCTGCAAACTGCTTATTCAATCTGGCAAGCCTCTGTTTCGGCGTAAGGCTTCTGCTGAACGCATGCCTCTTGTCATTTTTCTTGCTCGCCTCCCTGATCTTTTGCAGTTCATAGAGCGTATCGTCGGAATGCGTCTTCTTCTCTTCCACGCCGGGACCGTAAATACATCCCTTGGAACAATTTAAAGCGTCCACCATAAACGGCAGCTCTTTATTGCCGAGCACTCTCTTCTTGTAGTCCGACAGGAATTTATAGACGTGCTTTTCGCCCTCAATCTGCCGGATAAAGATATCCTCGCCGCAGAACCAGAATACATTCTCTTTCAGGCCGCCGGGCATTGGATAAATGGAACCCAGACCGTACTCGATCTCATCCGTCACCGCAGGACCGGAAATATTGTGTTCCCTCACATACTGCATCAAGTGATCAAACGTCACATTATAGGAAACATAGCCGCCGCAGTTGGGATCGTCGATCTCATTCTTCTTCGCAATACAGGGACTGATAAAAGCTAACTTATCCGGCACCTTCATGTACTTCTTTACATAGATCGCACCGCACATCATCGGAGAATGCACAGGCATCAATCTCGGAAGTAATTCTGGCAGATATTTTTCTATGTATCCCACCACCGCAGGACAGGGCTGGGAAATACCGCCCAGGAAATTGTGTTCCGTGATGTATTTTACATATCCCCAAGTGGTGATATCCGCACCGAAACTGATGCTGATAATACGGTTCACGCCAAGGTTTTTCAGTCCTCCCAAAACCGAGGCATATTCCTTCGGATAATTCGCCAGAAATGCAGGCGCCAGCAGAAGTGAAATTTTCTCGCCTCTCTTCAGATCCTCAAAGAAACGCTCCGTGTCGTCGTTGTAACTTCTCGCCTTATGCGCGCACACATCGAAACAAGCGCCGCAGGCGATACACTGGCTTCCGTCAACGACAATTTTGTTCATGCCGTTCTCTTCCACCGCGCGATTCGCAGTCAGTACCGGACAGGCGGAAATACACTTGTTGCAGCCCACACAGTTGTCATTTGTGTACACCAAAGCCTCTAATGGATTGTTTGACATTATAAACCTCCCCAAGTTTATTATACCGCGGGTTATTACGTTCACGGCAGTTATTCACAAGTATAATTATATTTTAACATAAAACATTTAAAAAATATATTATTTTATGCCTTTTTAACATGTTTACTTTTTTTATTAACTTGTTTATATCTGCGAAAGCACAAAAATATCATAAATCGCCTTAATCGCCGTCTCAAAATCGGCATTTGCCACGCCAATGATAATATTCAGCTCGCTGGAACCCTGATCGATCATCTTCACGTTGACATTGGCATGCGCCAGTGCGGAAAAGATCCTGCCGGCCGTGCCCCGGGTAGATTTCATGCCGCGTCCCACCACCGCAATCAGAGCCAGATCCGCCTCAATGTCAATGGAATCGGGGTCGGCCAGTCTGTGAATACCGGATACCACCTTCTGTTCCTTGTGCATAAATTCGTCCTGATGCACGAATACCGTCATCGTGTCAATACCGGAGGGCACATGCTCAAAGGATATCTCGTTCTCCTCAAATGCCTGTAACACCTTGCGCCCAAAACCGATTTCCGAATTCATCATTTCCTTCTCAATATTGACCGCGCAGAATCCCTTCTTACCCGCAATGCCGGTAATCACATATTTGGATTTCTGACAGGTGCTCTCCACAATCCATGTGCCGTTGTCCTCCGGCGCATTGGTGTTGCGGATATTGATGGGAATCCCCTCGCTCCTGACAGGGAAAATAGCGTCCTCATGCAGAACCGAAAATCCCATGTATGCCAGCTCTCTGAGCTCTCTGTATGTAATCGTCTCCACCCCTGCGGGTTTATAAATGATTCTGGGATCCGCAACCAAAACGCCGGAAACATCCGTCCAATTTTCGTACACGTTGGCCTTAATCGCTCTTGCTACAATAGAACCAGTAATGTCGGAACCGCCCCTTGAAAATGTCTTTACCCTGCCGTCCTCATAGGCGCCGTAAAAGCCGGGAATCACCGCCGCCTTCACTGTAGAAAGCCGGTCCCTCATCAGGCTGTTTGTCCGCTCCGCGTCATGCTCGCCGTCCTCCTTGAAGCGAATCACCTCCGCCGCGTCCACAAACGCAAAATCCAGATACTTCGCCATGATGATGCCGTTTAAATACTCCCCCCGGGAGGCCGCATAGTCAGACCCAGCCTTCTCCTTAAAGTTCTTCTCGATGCTCTTAAATTCTTTTTCCAGGGAAAGCTTTAATTCCAGACCATCTATGATTTCCTGATATCTGTCCTTAATTGCCTGCAGCTCCTTCGTAAAGTCCTTGCCCTGCTCCGCCAGCGCATAGCAGGCGTAAAGCATGTCCGTCACCTTAGTGTCATCCGATGATCTCTTTCCCGGCGCGGAGGGCACTACAAATCTGCGCTCCTTATCCGCCCGAATGATCTCACCCACTTTTTTAAACTGTTCCGCACTGGCAAGAGAACTTCCGCCAAATTTCACTACCTTGTTCATCTTTTAACTCCATCCCTCCGCTATGCCATAATACGAATTCTGTTCAGGCATCCGCCGATCTTTTCTATCTTTTCGTCAAACTCCGCCTCGGATATCTCCTGTGTCATAAACGCAAATTCTTCCGCCAGACCGACGTTTACCTCCGCAAGCGCTCCGAAAGTTCCCATCGCCGCCTCCCGCTTGTCCACGGAAACCCTGACAAAGAATTTCCTTCTCGCGCATTTGATATCCGCGACCTCTACTTTCTCCTCGTCCCAGAAACACATAATGGTCTTGCCCTGATGCCTTGCACAATCCACCACATCGGAAACCACCGCACTCGCCGTGGGGAGCTTTCCTGCCCCGCGGCCATAGTACATGGAGTCTCCCAGCATATTTCCGTGCACATACACGGCATTAAAGACATCGTTTACGCTGTAGAGGGGATGCTCCCTGGAAATCAAAAAGGGAGCCACCATGGCAAAAAATCCATCCTCTGTATCCCTGCTTAACGCCAGAAGCTTTATGGATTTGTTCATCTGTTTCGCATATTTAAAATCAGCCGAAGAAATCTTTGTGATTCCCTCCGTATAGATATCCTCATAATTTACGTTCTTTCCTGACATAAGGGAAGAAAGGATCGCGATCTTCCTACAGGCGTCGTATCCCTCCACATCGGCCTCCGGGTTTCTCTCCGCGTAGCCTTTGTCCTGGGCCTCCTTCAATACCTCGTCAAAGTCGACGCCCTCCTTGTCCATCTTTGTGAGAATATAGTTTGTAGTCCCGTTCAGGATTCCCGTAATGCCGTCGATGTGCTCCGCCGTCAGGGAATAATTCAGGGGACGTATGATCGGGATACCGCCGCCCACACTGGCCTCAAAGAGATAATTGCAGCGCTTCTCCCGTGCAATCTTTAAAAGCTCCGGCCCGTGAGCCGCCACCAGCTCCTTGTTGGAGGTACACACACTTTTTCCCAGAAGAAGCGCCTGCTTCGTAAAATCATAGGCCGGCTTCGTGCCTCCCATGGTCTCGCAGATGATCGTCACATCCGGGTCGTTCAGGATGATATTGTAGTCATGGACCACCTTGTCCTCATGGGGATCTCCCGGAAAGTCACGCAGATCCAGAATATATTTTACCTCCAGCTGCGCCGCCGCCTTTTTGTTGATATCCGCCTTGTTTGTCTCAATCACTTCCACGACGCCGCTTCCCACAGTGCCGTATCCCAATACCGCTATCTGAATCATATCTACCTCCAAATGGAACTTCTTTTCACTCTGTTATATCAACGGATACTTATCCGTCAAAGTCTTGATAATAGCCTGCGCCTTGCCGATACCGGACTCCCCTTCCTTGATCACAATGGAGATCGCCTCCGCCACCTGTTCCATATCCGCCGTGTTTAATCCGCGGGATGTGGCCGCCGGCGTTCCCAGCCGGATACCGCTTGTCACAAAGGGAGATTTCGGATCGTTCGGGATTGTATTCTTGTTGGCTGTGATGTGCGCCTCGTCCAGCAGCTTCTCCACAGCCTTCCCCGTCAGGTCATAGTTTGTCAGATCCACCAACATCAGATGATTGTCCGTACCGCCGGAAACAATTCGGATGTCTCTCGCCTGCAACGCTTTGCAGAGCGCCTGCGCGTTGTCCGCCACGTTTTTCATATATACTTTAAAATCGTCAGATAACGCTTCCTTAAAGCAGACAGCCTTCGCCGCGATCACGTGCATCAGCGGGCCTCCCTGTATGCCCGGGAAAATCGCCTTGTTAAAGTTATACTTATCCGCCACTTCCTGGCTGGACATAATCATACCGCCGCGGGGGCCTCTCAGGGTTTTGTGCGTGGTGGTGGTCGTCACATGGGCATAGGGAATCGGGCTCGGATGCAGCCCAGCCGCCACAAGACCGGCGATATGCGCAATATCTACCATGAGCACCGCGCCCACCTCGTCGGCAATCTCTCTGAATTTCTTAAAATCAATAGTCCGCGCGTAAGCGGATGCGCCCGCCACAATCATCTTCGGTTTGCACTCCAGTGCAATCTTTCTCACGTTATCGTAATCGAGGAATCCTTCGTCATTGACGCCGTAAGGCACACAGTGGAAATACTTACCTGACATATTGACCGGCGAACCGTGAGACAAATGTCCGCCGTGATCCAGATTCATACCCATAAAGGTATCCCCCGGCTCCATCACCGCAAAGAAAACCGCCATATTGGCCTGAGCGCCGGAATGAGGCTGTACATTGACGTACTCGCAGCCGAAAAGCTCCTTCGCGCGGTCTCTGGCAAGATCCTCCACCACATCCACGCACTCGCAGCCGCCGTAGTATCTCTTGCCGGGATAGCCCTCCGCATACTTATTAGTCAGCGGGCTCCCCATAGCCGCCATAACCGCCTTGCTCACCCAGTTCTCGGATGCAATCAGCTCGATATGGGAATTCTGCCTGTTCTGCTCGTCAACAATCGCCTGCGCAATCTCAGGATCCACATTTCTTACCTCGTCTAATGAATACATTCCTTGCTCCTGCCTTTCTGATGATTTTCACCCTGATACTCTCATATTTTCCTACTATTTATATATCTATATAAATATAAGCAATTTCAAGACAATATTATAAAGTATTATGCTATGTAATGCAAACAAAATTTATGACTTCCCCCGCAAGGCTGCCTGCGTGCAGGAGGGTCTTTGACATAATGGACAGTTTTTCATAGAAAATTAAGAAAACTTTATGGAAATCTTATTTTGACTTTTTGCACTGATCTGCTATCATGTAGAAAGAATTATTGAGGTACATGAATCGGTGATCCATACAGTGAAGGAACAACTCATATGACACAGACACTTACAAAAACCTATCAAAAATACAAACATGCACTGCCGCTCGTCCTTTACGGGATTATTTATATGCAGTGGTTTACTTACCTTGAAAAAACAGTGACAAGCCACTACCGGCTGATCCACCTGAAACCGGACGACATGATTCCGTTCTGTGAGATCTTTGTGATCCCTTATCTGTTGTGGTTTGCTTATGTGGCGGTGACGGTTCTCTATTTCTTTTTTAAGGATAAAGACGACTATTTCAGGATCTGCACTTTCCTGTTTACCGGAATGACAGTTTTCCTGATTGTCAGCACACTCTGGCCGAACGGACACAATCTTCGTCCCACCGTCATGCCCAGAGACAATGTATTCACCAGCCTGGTGTCCATGCTCTACAAAACGGACACCCCGACGAACCTCTGGCCCAGCATCCATGTATATAACTCGCTTGGCTGTCATTTCGCAGTCATGAAAAGCGCAAGGCTGGAAAAACACAAGGGCATCCGCACCGGCTCCCTGATTTTGTGTGTGTCGATCATATTATCGACAGTGTTTATCAAACAGCACTCCGTCTTCGATGTGACCACAGCCTTTATTATGGCTGCCGTAATGTACGGTATCGTGTACCACTCCGATATGCTGCTCAATTTTTACCGCACTCTGCACAGCAGACGCAAGCGGAAACCGGGCACGTTGATTTAACAAATCGAGCAAGCTTGATTGCGAGATCTGCTTTCATATACAAATAATCGAGTAGGAGGAAATTTCTC
>DKUO01000049.1:2773-69853 GCA_002490705.1 Lachnospiraceae bacterium UBA7202 | reverse complement strand
ATGGCAAATATGCCATATTGTCAACGATATGTAATACTAAAGGTTTTTCAAATTCCCTGTACTCTAAAATCAGTAAAAGATCAACAACCTTTCAGTTATTGACCTTTCCCTGTGTTAGCACTCCTTCTCCTGAATATTACCGCACCAATTTGACATGGATATATAAAAATCCACATGAACTTTTATGAGACCTCAAATCCCGCAAGGTATTGAAAACATTGATATTTATAGACATTTAAGAAAATCCGTGAAGATATGAAACCAGCTTCGTGTATTACGATGCCTGATTTCATATTATCCTCTATCTTACGCAAACCGCGGGACCTGATTCCCAAACCGATCAATCAGTCCGCTCTCATGGGCATACCACGTCGTAAACACGGTAAGCTCGCTTAAAAAGCCGCTGTATTTTTTATGATCTTCCTGTTCCATAAAACCATCCTCTAACAGATCCTGCACACGATAGATCTGCCCTTCTAAGCTCGTATGAGATATGTAGAAAGGAACATCCACATCCTTCCGGTCACCATTCAGAGAAACCCACAAAGTACCGTCCTTCGGAAAAGAATTCTCTTTGAAAAAGAACTTGCAAGTTTCAGGAGGCGCCACCGACTCATCTTCCATGCTGCTGCCGCCCACCTGGTTTCTGTATTCCCAGTTCCAGCAGCTGTTAAAATCAAGCTTTCCATCTAATGTAAATATCGTATTTTGTTCTATCTGTTCATAATCGACAGCCGGAATCTCCCACTTATCTGTCACATACCCGGCAGCCTGCCGCAGCAGCCCTTTCGTTTCCTCACATTGATAATAATAATCCGAATTGTAATAAACCCAATCGTCACTCCTGCCGCCATAGGCCTGATTTTCAGCCAGCCCCTCCTCATAATTTGCATTCCGGGCCGCTCTCGCGTTCATCTTCGCAAAGACCTCGTACACCTCACTCACAATCTGCTGATTATCCGTTGCATTATACCCGGACGTCTGACATTGCTGTGTTCTGTATATCCTCATGGAAACACAACATTCTTCCAGATAATCCTTCACATCGCTTTCGCTGATCTTTCCCGCATAAAAATCCGTCATACAGTCATATATGGAATCCTGTCAATCCCATTTCTTTTCCGCGGTCAATCCTAACTGCCGGACTCTCTCCTGATAGTCCCTGTGATTATTTCTTATTGCAAAACCGATATCTCTCTCTTGTATTTCTCCAAAATGAACAATTCCAGAAACCATCTGATCACCCTCCCGTATATAGCTGTTCCCTATCTCTTATTTGAGTCCGAAAGCTGTAGCAATTTATCAAGGACCGCTTCATAAAATTCCCGTTCTTTCATAATCAGCTGCCGCTCTTCCACACTTCTTGCAGACGATCCGTCAAGAGGATGATCCACATCGTATATCCATTTATTTACCGCTTTGATTGCACTTTCCACAGAGTTTCCCAAGAGATCATTCTGATTAAATTCACCTCTATACCATCTGACAAAGCGGTCTATTCCCATTTGAGTCATATGTGCATGCTTGCCGTCTTTGCTTATATAAAGACCAAACACCGTAAAAAATGCGTCGGTTTCTTCCTCCGCTTCCATCCATGCCTGTTTCACTTCATCCGGAGCCTGAGAACCAATCGAATCTAAAACAGCCGAAGTCTTTTTTTGCACTTCATTGTTTTCCGCTTCCGATGCTTTCGCGGCAACGGCATCAGCGAAAGAGGAATTTGTTTTGTCAATTTTATCCTGCATATTCTTTTTGACAGCAGCATGATATGGCACATTGTAATGATTACTGATTTGCATAATCCCCTCCATTGCCGGATTCTATATTACGTTTGCTGTTATCATTTGTTTCGGTAAAAGTCGGAATTCCTTTAGTCGATATGACATGAATAGACGTTTTGGGGTAGTAAAAAGAGATTGCCGATCAGAAAATTATAAAACCGTTTCGCTTAACTGCCTGCATACATCCCTGCCGCCATACATAATCCGAACAATATTTACTGTATTCTGAGTTTGTCCGGTTGCAGCTTCCGGCGCAAGCAGCTCTAATGCTATATATTCATAAATATCACGCAAGTCTTGTCTTGCCTGTGCTGTATATACAATATCCCAACTCATACGCCAAAATCTTTCCGCATTTCCGCTTCAATGGTATCTGCCGAATAAACCCTGCCCGCTTTAACATCAGCCATGCCTTTTTCCATTTCCGCATCAAACTGTTCTCTGGTAAGCGAGCCATAATTCGGCAGTTCCGTCTTCGGCAGCTTCATTTCAAACGGAATACCTCTCTGCAACACCACCTGTCTTAAAAACATACCCACCGCATTGGACATTGGGATTCCCAAACGTTCAAGCACCTGTTCCGCCTGCTCTTTGATTTCAGGCTCCACTCGTGCAAATACATTTGATGTTCGTGCCATAACAATCGCCTCCTTTATTTTTTAGTATATCCATTTTGCATGCGAAATGCAAGCGCTTCGCAAAATACCGTCAGATACACAAAAAAGACAAGACATTCTCTCATGCCTTGTCCCTCTCCGTTACTTTACCCGCTTCGCCACCACAACAAGCCTGCCGTCTTTCACATGATAAGCACAGGTGGATAATGTCAAAAATGTGTCTCCGAACTTCGCCTCCACACCCGTATCGTAAAGGGGAAGCTCCTTGATATGACTGTAAAAATCATCAAACTCTTCCTGCGTCTCCGCCTCGTAAAACTGATAATACTTAAACACATCATCATCCGCATTATAAACCTGTGAACGGAACACCGCTACGATTTCGTAGGTGCGCTCCTCATAGAGCGTGTCAAAGGAAACCGTGGGATGCTCTTTATAAAAGCTCTCCTCCAGATACCGGTCCAGATCCCCGAACATGGAGCCGTCCTTCATGTTATGCCCGTAGATGATAAAGTTTGTTCCGGCTTCAAGATCAGCCTGCTCCCTCACATAGAGACAGCCGTACTTACTGTCATTTCCGTAAAAATCACGATGCAGATAATACTTGTCGTCCTCGTTCTGCATGACCGGATAATCAATCTTCATGCCCTCTATGGAAAGCCACCCCGCAAGGTCTTTGTTTTCCTCGTATAAACCGGCATACTGTTCCAGCATGGCGGGCTTTCCCTCCGGCTGTCCGGCTTCTGTTACCGCCGGCTCCCCCTCTTCTGTTTCCGTCGGCTGTCCGCCGTCTGTCTCCGCCGTCTGCTCCGGCAGAACGGAGACATTGATCTCCTGCGGCGCGCTGTCTGTCTGCACCGGATATTCCACCGACGCCTCCGTCACCATTTCTTTTAGGATTTCCTGCTGCGCCCGGTGCTGCCGGGACTGGCCATATGCCTGTCCGAATGGCAGCAGGCATACGATGATTCCCGCAAGAAGAAGCGCTCTCGCCGCTTTTCTTTTCCTATTCTCCATAAATCGCTTTCCATTCCGTGCACGTTTTTTTACCGATGCTGTGGTAATATACCAGCAGAACGAAGATCGCCGCAAGGGCAAGGTATTTCCTGCTCCTTCCGCCCTGCTTTGCCCATGCCACAAGGCAGGAGACAAGCTCTTTCTTCCGCTCCTCCGTCATGCCCCGCTCCCTGTCTGTAAAATACAGGAGCAGATAGGTAAAGCCCGCGATCATGGCGAGAGTTGCGGATAACTCTAACGGTGTATTGTCCCCGGTCTTTGGCTCATCATCTTTCCCGCTGGCCGCCGTGTCCTTATGTTCCAAACCAGCTTACAGACTGCCTTTCCAGACAGGGTGGAACAGGTGATCATCCCATCGTAAAATGTCGCGTCACCGCCTAAACTTTTATAAGCGTTTTTGATCTCTTCATGTCTGTTCATTTTCTCTACTCCTCTCTCGATATATGACTTCTTTCCTGCTTTTACCGTATTCTTTTCATTTTCCACATTCCCGTATACCTTCCACACGCCGATGTATTTTGCCCCCGCCGCGCCGTTTTTAATAAACCCATCCACATCCTCCGGCGGATAGCCGAGGAAAAGGCCGATCTCATGTGGAAACGTCCCCCCATCCTCCAGACGGTGCACCAGTTCGACAATACATTTTTCCGTCTCCCCCACGGGATAATCCCTCTCCACCAGAATCTTTTTCGCCGCACTGTTGCTCAAATCCTCCCGCAGTCTGGCAGGACGGTACATATAAACCAGCACGCTTTTCCCCATATTTTTTAAAGGAACAATCCGTACTCCCCGCGGGATCAGATGCCTGTTCATCTCCCGAATTCTTTTTATAAATGCTTTTCCGTTCTTCGCGGGATTAAAAACAGGCTGCCTGTTTTTAATCCCGCCATAGTCGGTGAACAGTGAAATACCACCAGCTCCTCCGATATGTTTTCCGTGTCTGTGGCTCCCATATATCTCCTTCTTTCTGGTTAGTTTTAACTAACCGAATGAAATATATCATACCAGCTTTGTTCTGTCAATACGGAAAGCGGTAATAAAAACTATTATAAATCCAACGCGGCAGGATTCAACAGGAAGTCATAAAGCCCCAGATGCAGAATCCCTTCTTCATCAAACCATGGTTTCATCCCGCTTCTCGTAACAACGATTTTTCGAAAAAAATCCCTGACGCTAAACAACGGCCGAAGCTCTGTCTGTTCCTTCCGAGCATCTCCCAAGGTCAGGGCAGACTGGATATAATACCTTTTTACACCCTTATTTACAACAAAATCGATCTCGCAGCTGACTTTCTTTCTTTTTCCTTCTGCACCTGTCTCAAAAATATTCACAACGCCTACATCCACCGAATATCCCCTATAGACCAGCTCGTTGTATATGATGTTCTCCATGATATGCGTCTCCTCCTGCTGCCGCAGGTTCAGCCGCACATTCCGAAGCCCGATATCGCTGCAATAAAATTTGGACGGATAAGAAAAATATTTCTTCCCCTTTACATCATACCGTTTTGCCTGACAAAACAGAAAGGACTCGGAAAGATAAGTCAGATAGCTGGCAATGGTTCCGCTGTCCACCCTGATTCCCTTCACCGTCTGCAACGTGTTTGCTATTTTTGTCGCATTGGTAAGGGAACCCACGGAAGAACACAGATCATCCGTCAATTCGCTTAAAACCTCCGGAAGTTCAATTTGATAGCGTTCCATGATATCCTTGAAATAAACTTCCTCAAAAAGTGAGGATAAATACCTGAACTTATCATCTTCCGTCTTTCTGAACAACACCAGCGGCATACCACCGTACAGTGCATATTCCTCATAAGCTTCTGCCTTATCCCCGCCTACATAATCGTAATATTCTCTAAAAGAAAGCGGGTGAACTTCCACCGAATCCCCGCGCCCCCGGAAAGCCGTCATTACATCCTTGGAGAGCATTTTGGAATTGCTTCCGGTCACATAGATATCCACATTGCGAAGCCTCTGTAGACCATTGAGAACATTATACAGGCGAATCTCCTCCGGGTTCTTTAGCTCCTCCCGTGAAATTGCATACTGCACCTCATCAATAAAAATATAGAACATGCCTTCCTGATTCGTGACTCTGGACCGGATATATTCGGACAACTCGGCCGGTTCCCGATACGCTACGTTCAGATCATCATCCAGAGCAATCGTTATGATATGATCCTCTGGAACTCCTTCCCCAAGCAGATAATCATAAAACAGATGAAAAAGCAAAAAACTCTTGCCGCAGCGGCGAATCCCCGTAATCACCTTAATGAGCCCGTTTTCTCTCCGGTTGGCCAACTGCTCCAGATAACTGTCTCTTCTGATATAGTTTTCCATAACTGGCCTCCTGTTCATTCAGAAATATGGTGCATTGCACCCAAGTTCTGATTGATATTATACCCAATTCCCTTATGGCAATCAATCACATTTGCATTTTTCAATCACATTCTTCTTTTCGTAACAACGTTTTTCCGAAAAAACAGGGATTTACAACCCGTAGCTTCCTCCCACTCCTGCACCTCTCCACGAAGTAACGTGCATCGCTTCCTTTCGCCAGAAATCCTTTACGTTATTATCCCAAATCACATTGTCATAGTGAATAAATCCCGAAGGCTCACCCTCATCCGAAAGCATCTCATAATGATAGTTAATCGTCACAATATCATTGTCCCATCGGATAATCTCCCCTACCGTATAGCCTTCCGCTTCGATCTCCTCCGGGATATTCGTTCCGCTAAACTCCTCAAAGTCCTCTTTGGAAATGCTCTTTCCCCCGTACTTCCTGATCTGGTCAACGTCGGAATCATAATACCAAAAATACGGCTTATAGGTATGTCCCGTCCACATATCCTCGCCGGAACGGAAACCGCCTTTCTCGCAAGTCATATCGTACCCATTTACCCAGACCTCAAACTCGTTCCTATCATTTTCTCCGCGGTATACCACCTGCTGGCTATAAAGCAGTTCGCTTTCATCTACCGGCTTCCCGTCCCTCACCGTCCACAATTCGGTATTATTTGCCGTAACAACAAGATCTGTATAGAAATACAGATACTTCCTGCCCGGAGGAAATGCCATCTTCCCGTTTATCATCCGATATCCGCCGTAGCTCTCATCCAATTCCGTGACACAGCCGTCCGCCCCCGCAAAATAAAGCGTTCCCGAATAATACACGTCTCCGTAGCTGTTGAAAACACGGCCGACTATCGCAAACGCCTCAAACCTGCCGTCACCGTCATAATCGTCATAGTCGAACAATAAAATACTTTCCTCCGGTTTCTTCGCTTTTGCCAGCATTTCCTGCTTCAGCGATTCCTCCGGCTTCAAAATCAGATTTTCCAGTTCTTTTTTCAGGCCCTCCCGGATATCCCCATGGGTCAGCTTCCGGCACAGATCGTACTCAACCTTTTGCTCCTCTGCCCCATACCACGTTTCATAGACCTCCCGGTATTGTTCCCACAACACCTCTTCCCCATCAACCGTAAAGATGGTGCCTGTCAATTCTCCGTCCTCTGTCAAATCTCTCTCACTCAGGCTTTGCAAAAGCCTTTCCTGGCTCCCCTCAATCTGATATATGTAGTCGTATGTGTCGCCGAAGCTGTCGTAAGAATCAAATACAATCCCCTCCTTTTCCCGATAAAGCAAAGTGCCGTACTGCCCGTAAGTACCGACAGGCACCGTCCTGCCCTCCTCAAACCGATAAACAAACGCGTCACATAAATGTGCCTTTCCATCCATCACAACCAGTTCGGGAACATCGTCGCCGTCCAGATAAATCAGGGAAAAGGCGGCCGCTTCCTCCCTGCCCTCTTCTCCTTGCTCCGCCGCATATTCCGTCAGAAACGCCCCGTATCCCTCCAATACCGCAGACTGTTCCTCCACTATCCTCGCGTGTTTTTGCTCCTCTCTCTCATCACGCTCTCTTCTCTCCGATACATATTCCGCCAGAAAATACCCATATACTTTCATGCACTTGGTCTGCTCCTCCGCCATCTCCGCAAGCTCCTCTTCCTGTCTCTGTAAGCGCGCAGTTTCCCATGCGGACTCTGCCCACTCATCCTCCAATATGGCCGCATCCGCAGCAGTCGTCTGCCCAAATTCCGCCGCACTGCTTTCCCTGCGCACGCCGGTCAAAAAATCGTCCAGCTTTTCCTGATCGGCACCGCTGACAGCAAGCAGTAGGCAAATCACCAGGATCACATCTGTTATCCTTCTTTTCCTCATGATATTTCCCTCGTAAGATACTCATAACCTTATTAGAGATTGAGCCTGATCCAATAAAACAGATATCTTCTCCCCTTATTTTTGCGCAAAATCCGAATCAGCTGCGCTCTTCGTTCCGAACATTCTTCCAATTCAGGCTCCCCGGCCTCACGCGTTCCGTACAGAATGCTTTCATAGGTTTCAAGAAAAGCCGTCGGTATGGCATCTTCGTCGTCCATTTCTCTGATCCGTTCCACCAGCTCGTGATAGGTCTCCGACGGTTCTCTCTCATATCCGAGCATGGACAAAATCTGTAGATTCCGCAATACGGCCCGCCTGTATTTTTCCCCTAAGCTTCTTCTCTTTTCACGATACTTCTCGCACAGTCTGTCTATGACAAATACAAGCGTTCCCGTTACCAGAATCAGCAGTACGCCTATTGCTATATAACTGACAACCCTTCTCAGTTCCTCTGTCTTTCTGTCTTTTTCTTCTTCCTGTTCCTCAGCGGATTCCATCTCATCAGAGACAGATTCCCTTGCTTCCGGCTCCTGTATCTGCGTTATGCCGTCCTTGCTCTCCTTCTCCTCCTCTTCCGGCAGATAACGTCTTACCCCATACCCCGGCGTCGGCTCAAAGGGAATCCAGCCTCTGCCCTCCAGATACACTTCCGGCCACGCATGGGCCATATCGGAATAAACCTCTGTCTCCTCTGCATTTCCAAGCGGAATGCAGAATCCCTGCACATATCTTGCCGGGAACCCTTCCGCCCTCGCAAGCAGTACGAACGCGGTGGCGTAATAGGAACAAAACCCTTCCGGGTTTTCTGTCAGGAAATAATCGAGAAAGCTCTGTTCATCCGTCACCTTTTCCGGCAGTCCGCCCGGATTCGTATTGTATTTCATATCGGACAGGGCCGCTTCTATGCAAAACAGCCTGTCGATCTCATCCCCCGCCTCCTTTGTCACATCCGCAACCCAGCCTTTTGTTTCAGGGCTTACTGCCGTTTCCTTCCCATACCGCTCCCGTATGCTTTCCCTGTATGCCGAAAGTTCCGTATAGGGTATCTCCGCTCCCGCATTCTTCCTTACCGCATCCTCCCATACGTCCTCATTTGCCGCCAAACCGCTTTGCAGGAAGTCCCGCATCGCCTTTCTTCCCATATTGATCCGGCAATATCGAAATGTATATTCCGTGCCATACCCCGCCTGCTTCTCAAACACAAGATCCGCCCCGCTTTGCTGATACTGAAACCTCCCCTCTGTTTCCCAGGTCTTTGAAGGCGTCAAAAGATACCCGGTATGCAGATGACGGTACTCTGCTTTTACGGAAACATGATTATAATAGACCGGATGCTCCGGTTGGCTGTTCCCATACTCATTCAGTGCGCACACCGTTTCCAGCGTATCAAGCAGTCTCTCCCGATCATACCCTTCCCCGGTGCTTTTCCACTCCCTTCCGTCAAAGGAATCATAAATTTTTCCGGTAAGATACAAGGGCTGTTTTTTCCCCGGTGAAGTCTCTATCACCATAATATTTTTATTGTCCGACGCAATACCGGAAAAAAGCGACGCCTCTTCAGAAAATCCGGTGACCGCTCCATCCAAATTCTCACTATTTCTATTTATATAATTTTCCACATAGATGGAAACTTTCTCTTCTGCACGCAGATAGATATTTTTGAGCCACTGCCAGCTGTAGGGTGTCTCCGGCGCGGGCATCAAACAGAGAATGCCAAAATACAAGGCCAAAAACGGCGCCATCCACACCAAATAGGCATGGGAATTTTCCTTTTTCCTTTCTCTGCTGTTAATCCGGACATACTCTGTCAGCGTCATCACCACATACAACGCCAAAAGCGCAACTCCCATTTTGGGCACATGCCGCCCGGTAAACAGCACGTAGAGCAGTAAAGCGTACAGTGCAGCAACAAAGGAGATTTTCAGGAAAAAATATTTTTCGGACAAAAGATGCAGTGCACAGACAAACACGGCCAAACCAGCGGTCCATAGGAGGCTGTTCCCGGCAAAAATCCATTCCGCAAATTTTTCCCTGCCTGTCGCGCCGAAAAATATGACAAGAAACGAAACCATAAAAAGAAATGTATAAATCCGCTGTCTTTTATTCAGTTTTCTGAAAGCAAAAAACAGCACCACCGTCAAAAACATGACTGCGAAGTGCTTCCATTCCGTGACCATCCTTTCAAAACAGACTGAGAAAAAACAAATTACCGCACTCAGAAAAACGCCCACTTGGAGCAATCGGTAACAAAAATCAATCAGCGTCTCATTGCTCCTTTTCATCACAGTACCTCCTCAAGCTTATCCTGAGGCATAATGGCAATGATCCGCCTGTTTCCGTCGCTCATTGCGCGGAGGTCATCTATCTTTTCTTCCGTAACCACATAAAAAACCACGATTACCCCGTTTTCTGAAATCTGCCTTGTCATTTCCAGAATTTCTATATCCATTTTTTGCAGGACAAAGAAAACCACGCGTTTATCCCGTGCGGTTCCCCTGTCAAGAATATGACGGATTCTGCCCTTTGTGTCTTCCGCTTTGTCAAATTCCAATTCCCTGGTCAGCTCATAAAAATCTCCGAAATCCCCGATCCCGTTCAGCCGGTTTTTTCTGAACTTTTCCTGGCTGCAATATATCATAACCGGTATGCTCTTTTCGGAAAGGAAAAAACCAAGCGCCAATACCGTTTCCAGCAGGCAGTTTTCCAAGGGAAGATACTTCTTTGGATTTTCATCGTATCTGTGCGTATCAAAAAAAACGAGCACGCCTTCCTTTTCTTCCCCAATCATCCTTCTTGACATCAGCTTCTGTTCTCTCGCTGTTGCCTTCCAGTGAATTTGTTTCAGCGTATCCCCATAGACATACTCCCTTGTGACAATATCCGGTTCCGCCTCCTGTTTTAATATTTCCCTCTGCACCATGGTGCTCACATCCGAAACGCTCTTAAGCTCGTGAAGTCTGATCAGTTTGGGCGCGACAATCACCTTTTTCGTTTCCTTCACTTCGCTGCGGATACAAAACAGCCTGAGAAAATCAGATATGGTAACCTCCCTGATTCCCACCTCATATTCACCCCTGTATCTGCATACGAAGGAAGTCTCATATCTGTATTTTTCTCCCGGCAGCAATTCATATTCTGTTTTGTCCGGCAGTTCTTCTATAAAAGAAAAGTCGGAAAAAAAGGAAATCCCGATTGCCGCAAAGGCAAATTTGTCCTCGTTTTGCAGCACAAAATAATACGGCACCGATTGGCCGCTCACAATATTTCTGCTTCCGATCTCCTGATATACCTTATAGCGAAACCACACACAAACAATGTAGAAAAACGAAAGAAACGGCAACAGGGTAAGCGCAAAAAATAATCCGTAGCTTACCGTCCCTCCGTAAAAGCTGATCGCCACTAATGACAAGAGCCATGAAACTCCGAAAACAGCCCTTCGCTTTCTCATATCGGTAACCCTTCTCTTTCCCCAATCGGCGCCTCCGGCAGCTGTCCTTGCTGCCCTACACGGGTATCTTCGCTTTGACAATCAAGCTGTTTAAAATCTTCGCCGCGTCTTCCTTCTCAATCTCCGCTTTCGACGACAAACTCAGCCTGTGAAGCAAAACCTGCATGGCTACAGCCTTGACGTCGTCCGGCCTCACATAGTCCCTGCCGTCTAAAAAGGCTTTTGCCTGAGACGCCCTGACAAGCGAAAGCATGGCCCGCGGGCTGGCCCCGATCACAAATCTCTTTTCTTCCCTTGTCAGGTTTATAATATCCTCCATATAGCCGAGAACGGTATCCTTTACCGCCACCTGTGCCGCCTTTTTCTTGATCTCTTCCACGCACTGTGCATCGCATACAGGGCTGATCCCGGAGACCTCTTTTCCCTGTAGAAATTCCGAAGCCATTTTGATTTCCTGTTCTCTGTCCGGATAGCCGATGGAAAGCTTCATCATAAATCTGTCCATCTGCGCCTCCGGCAGCGGATAAGTCCCCAGATATTCTACCGGATTTTGGGTTGCGATCACCATAAACGGATGCTTTAACGGATATACGACGCCATCCACCGTTACCTGATTCTCCGACATTGCTTCCAACAGGCTTGCCTGTGTCTTAGGGGAAGTCCTGTTGATCTCATCCGCCAAAAGAATCTGGCTCATCACCGCTCCCGCCCGATACTCAAACTCCCCGGTTTTCATGTTATAAACGGAGAGCCCCACCACATCCCCGGGCAGCGTGTCCGGCGTAAACTGGATTCTGCCGAAGCTGCATTCTATCACCTGTGCGAAGCATTTTGCCAATGTGGTTTTCCCGATCCCCGGCACATCCTCCAACAGCACATGCCCGCCTGCCAAAAGGCAGATCAGCATATTTTCCACTACACTCTCTTTTCCCACGAAAAAATGATTGATGGAACTCTCGATCTCTTTTACCTTCTCATACTGCCACATATTGCGCTCCCGTATCTGTCCGTTTCCCTCTGTTTTCGTTTCCTGTCATGAAGACCCGCCGCCTAATACCGCTTCGTCTCCTGTAACTCCCGATACAATATCTTATAATTCTCATACCGCACCTGACTGATCTTTCCCGCCTCCACTGCTTCCTTTACCCCGCAGGAAGGCTCGCTCAAATGAGCGCAGCCCCGAAACTTACAGAAAGGCTCATATTCCCGAAACTCCGGATAATACCCGCCAAGCTCCTCCTTGGTGATATCCGGGATCGCAAGGGAAGTAAAACCAGGCGTATCCATGATATAGGTCTCCCGGCCAAGCGGAATGATCTCCGAATGTCTGGTGGTGTGCCTGCCTCTTGCAATCTTTTCGCTGATCTCTCCCGTCTCCATAGAAATATGGGGCGCAAGCCGGTTAATCAGGGAAGACTTTCCGACCCCGCTGGGGCCAGCTAATGTGGTCGTCTTACCCTCCAAAATCGTTTTCACCTGCTCCACGCCCCGGTTTTCCAGCACGCTTATAAATAACACCTGATATCCGCACGTCTCATAGGACCTGCGCAAAGCCTCCTTCTCCTGATCGGAAGCGATATCCTCTTTGTTAAAACAGATCACCGTGGGAAGCTGCTGCCGCTCCATATGAATCAAAAAGCGGTCCAGCAGATTAAAGTTAGGATTAGGCTTGACAATGGCAAACAGAACCAATGCCTGATCCACATTGGCTACCGCAGGCCGAAGGAGCTCGCTCTTCCTCGGCAGGATCTGCCGGATATTGCCGAGCTTTTCCGCTTCATCCAGCACATCCAGCTCCACATTATCCCCCACTAACGGCTTCACGCCCTCTTTTCTGAATATTCCCTTCGCCTTGCACTCGTAGACGCCGTACCCTTCCACATGCACGTAGTAGAAGCCGGCGATCCCTTTCATAATTTTTCCACGCATACACTTTATTCTTCCGTAAAGTTGACCTGCCGCTCTATCGTCTTAACCTCCGTCCCGCCTTCGGTGGTCTCTCCGGTTTCCGGATTTGTGACAGGCTCCTTCTGTACCGTAAAGCTATAACGGATCACCCCGGAAGGCGACTTGATCCCCGTATAGTTAGCCGTCACCGGGAAGGTAGTCGTCTGGGTACTCAAAAGCTGTGTGCCGTCGTAGGTGGTGAGCGTCACCCAAACCTCCATGCCGTTCTGGTAGGAGGGGTCCTCCGTGGGCGCCGTGATCGCCTCGGAATAGCGGTAGGTTTTCTGGGAAGGGCCTGTACTGATCCGCAGATCCACCGCCGTCCCTTTATCCACATAGGAGCCCTCGGAATAACTCTGATAGCACACCAGATCTACCTCCGTCTCGGCATTCTCCACCTGCGTTACCGTTCCCACAGTAAGGCCGCTCTCCGTCAGGGTGGCTGTGGCGTCCATTTCCGTCATATCGATCACCTTGGGCACCCGGACCTTGTTGTCCTCCGCCCCCTGGCTGACGCGGATCGTGATATTGGAGCCCGCCGGCGCCTTTGTCTGTGCCTCCGGCGACTGGGAAATCACCATGCCTTTCTCCACCGACGCGTCATAGCTTTCCACCACGTTTACGACAAAGCCCTCCTTCGTCAGGACGGACTCCGCCTCCGTCTGCGATTTTCCTGTTACATCGGGAACCTGCACGCCCTCCGCGGCCTCCGCCACCGTCAAAACGATGGTAGTCCCCTTATCAATCATCAGTCCGTCTCCGACGCTGGCCCGCAGTACAGTCCCGGCGTCGTAGTTACTGCTCTCTTCATATTTAATCTCCGGCGACAGGCCCAGATCCAGCAGGGCTTTCTTGGCCTCATCCACGTGCATGCCAACCACGCGGATCATTTCCACCTGTTCCGTCTCCTGCGTCTGGTCCTCCTCCTTCGCGCCGAAATTGAAAACGCCCATGGTCCTGCCAACCATAAAAATCAAAATACAACCGATCAAAAGAGCCGCCACCACAGCCAGTATCGTGGTGATCTTCTCCATCTTGGGATCGTAATCCTCCTCTTCGTCATCCCAATCCTCTTCGTCGTCCTCTTCATAATAACGATCGTTATTTCTATCTCTATCCCTGTCGCGAACGTCTTTTTTCAGGCGCATCGCCTCATCCATGGAATCCCGGTTCTCCGACTGCCGCTTGATCTGCACCATATCTTTGTCCGTAATCATGCGGGTGGAGGCCTCCTCATCGGGATCGGCTACCTTGACAAAATCCTCATCGGGACTGATCAGGGACTGTTTCAGATCGGCAATCAGCTCGGCCATAGACTGATATCTTCTGTCGGGGCTTTTCTGACAGCACTTCAATACGATCTGCTCCACACAGACCGGAATCTCCGGCACATACTCTCTTGGAGAGGGGAACTCCTCCTGAATATGCTTGATGGCGATGGCAACCGTGGTTTCCCCGTTAAAGGGCACCCGCCCCGTCAGCATTTCAAACATGGTTACGCCGAGTGAATAAATGTCACTCTTCTCGTCGCTGTAACCACCCCTTGCCTGTTCCGGCGAAGTATAGTGAACGGACCCCATCACATTGGAGGTAATGGTGTTGCTGGTGGCCGCCTTGGCGATGCCGAAGTCCGTCACCTTCACCTTGCCTTCCTTGGAAATGATAATATTCTGGGGTTTGATATCCCTGTGGATAATATGATTGTTGTGGGCCGCCTCGATGCCCATGGAAACCTGAATCGCAATGCTGACCGCCTCCTTGACGGAAAGCCTTGCCTTCTTCTCGATATACTTTTTGAGGGTGATCCCCTCCACCAGCTCCATGACGATGTAATGGTTCTCACTTTCTTCCCCCACATCATAGACATTGACAATGTTGGGGTGCATAAGCCCCGCCGCCGCCTGCGCCTCAATCCGAAATTTGGACACAAAATTGGCATTCTCGCTGAATTCCTGCTTCAACACCTTCACCGCCACAAAGCGGTTCAGTTTATGGTCTTTTGCTTTATATACATCTGACATGCCGCCGGTACCGATCTTTTCCAAGATCTCATACCGATCCACTATCATCATACCTATCTTAATCATGTTCTACCTCGTCTGCTAACGGTTCGATAACGATCACCGATATATTGTCCCTGCCACCGTTCATGTTGGCTGTCTGTACCAGTTCTTCTACCCTGTCCTTGAGGCTTTTGCCATTTTTCAAAATCCGGCATATCGTCTCGTCTTCCACCATGTTAGTCAAACCATCCGAACAAAGTAAAACCATATCTCCTGTCTCTAACTCTAAATCAAAGAAATCCACTTCCACATCATCTCTTGCCCCTACCGCCCGGGTGATGATATTTTTATCCGGGTGGTTTC
Organism: Lachnospiraceae bacterium UBA7202; assembly: GCA_002490705.1. Taxonomy (GTDB): domain Bacteria; phylum Bacillota; class Clostridia; order Lachnospirales; family Lachnospiraceae; genus UBA3282. The sequence goes on along the minus strand of DKUO01000049.1, from coordinate 54,448 downwards.
TCGCCTCTTCCCGGCCAAGTCCGCCCATTCTGACCATCTCCTCCACTAGAGAATGGTCCTGCGTGATCTGCCTGATCTCATCGCCTATCACATAGAGTCTGCTGTCGCCCACGTTCGCCACCTGCAAAAGCCGGTCGATACAGGTTGCCGCCACAAGTGTCGTGCCCATGCCGTTTAAAGCGAAATCCTCGCTGGCCCGCTTGCGCAGAACCTGATTCGCTGTGGTAATCGCATGGTTCAGTATCTTCACCGGACTCTTCTCCGCCGAGGTCTCCACCTCCCGCGTCACCGTCCTTACCGCCAGGTCGGAAGCGTAGTCTCCCGCCTTATGGCCGCCCATGCCGTCCGCCACAATAAAGAGATTCGGCAGATTCCCGATGGGATTCTCGGTGAGGTAAATATAATCCTGATTCAGTTGTCTTCTTCGCCCGATATCCGTCAGCGCATAAGACCTGAGCACAGCGTATTCCTCCGTTTTTTAGCAATTTGCATATTTTACCAATTACCAATGTTAGCATATTACCCATAAAAGAGCAAGCAGTTAAATATTCACGTCTCCTGCATATCCTTTAAAAAGCGCCGTCTGAGCTGGCCGCAGGCGCCGTCAATATCTCTCCCCATTTCCCTGCGGACCGTGGCGTTGATCCCTCTTTTTTGAAGAAGCGCCGAAAAAGCCTCCACCGAACGGCGCTCGGACTGCACATAAGCTCTCTCTCTGACCGGATTTACCGGTATCAGATTCACATGACAGTTGAGTCCCCTGATCAAGGCCGCCAGTGTCTGTGCATCCTCGGGAGAATCATTCACATCGCGCACCAGACTGTACTCAAACGTAATCCGCCGCCCGGTCTGCTCAAAGTAATAGGCACAGCTCTCCATCAGCTCCTCAAGGGTGTACTGATTGGCGATGGGCATAAGTTCCCGCCGTTTCTCATCCGTGGCCGCATGGAGCGAGAGGGCCAGCGTGATCTGCAGCTTCTCCTGTGCCAGACTTCTCATCTTCGGCACAATGCCGCAGGTGGAAACCGTCACATTTCTCTGGCTGATATGCAGTCCGTTCTCGTCCGTGAGCAGCGTGATGAAACGCAGCAGATTCCCGTAATTATCTAACGGCTCTCCGCTCCCCATCACAACCACGTTTGACACCCGCTCTCCCGTCTCCAAAGTGATCGCATAAATCTGGTCGAGCATTTCTGCCGGCGTCAGGTTCCGCACCAGCCCGTCCAGGGTGGAGGCGCAGAAACGGCATCCCATCCGGCACCCCACCTGAGAAGAGACACAGACCGAGTTCCCGTGCTTATAGCGCATCCACACGCTCTCCACCACATTGCCGTCAGACAGGGCAAACAGAAATTTTTTCGTGCCGTCTATGGCGGATTCCTGCACCGCCGCCGTCTTCAGGGCCGTATACGTATATCTTTCCCCACATTTTGCTTTCATAGCCGCAGGAATATTACTCATTTCCTCATAATTTCGGGAAAGTTTCCTGTGCATCCACTCATACAGCTGCACCGCGCGAAACGGCTTCTCTCCGAGCTGTTCCATCTCCGCTTTTAGCTCCGCAAGCGTCAGGGACTTTATCTCTTTCTTCTCCATCGTCTCCATAAGGCTCCGCCTTCTCCCCGGCATTCTACGCAGGGCTCTCCCCTTTCTTCAATCTGGCGAAAAAGAAGCCGTCTGTCTCGTGAATCCCCGGCAAAAGCTGGATCATTCCCCGCCCCGCCTCCGCTTTCAGCTCCGCCGGCATTTTCCCTGCCATAGGGACTTTCACAAACCCGAAGGTTTCGCAGATCCACGCTGCCATCTTCTCATTCTCATCGGGATTCATGGTGCAGGTACTGTACATCAGGATCCCGCCCGGTTTGATATAGTCAATAACATTTGTTATTATTTCTTTCTGTAACGCCGCGATCTCCTGTAGGGATTCCGCTGTCACCCGGTATTTGATATCCTGCTTGTGGCCGATCACGCCGAGCCCCGAGCAGGGAACGTCCGCCAGAAGGATATCCGCCTGCCCCACCAGAGTCTCATCCTGCACTCTTGCATCCTGCACCCTGACGGTGACATTCGTAAGCCCCAGACGCGCCCGGTTTTCCTCGATTTTTTCTGTCTTATGGGCACTCACGTCACAGGCGATCACCTTTCCTGTGCCCCGCAGCTTCCCTGCCGCATGGAGCGCCTTTCCCCCGGGCGCAGCACAGACGTCTATCACCGTATCGCCGGGACAGATCCCTGCCGCCTCCACCACCAGCATGGAACTCACATCCTGCACCGCAAAACGTCCTTCCTCATACCCGGCAAGGCGCCGGATTCCCGTCGCTTTTTGAAGCACAGCCGCATAGGGCAGATAGGGATGCTCTGCCACCTGCACGCCGGCCTTTTCCCATGCGGAAAAAAGCGTCTTTCTCTCCTTGTCAGACAGTCTCTCATCCAGACGGACAGACACCGCCTTTCTCTCCAGAAAGGCGTCCAGAATCTTCTCACAGGCTTCCTGCCCGTAATTTTTCGAAAAATGTGTGACCAGCCAAAGCGGCATAGAATCACATACGGAAAGATAAGCCGCCGGATCCTTTTCCCGATTCGGATAAACGATCTTATCTTTTTCCCTGTCAATTGTCCGCAGAACGCCGTTTACATATCCCTGTAACGATTGAAACCGCCGTTTTTTCGCCAGCTTGACCGCTTCGTTGCAGACTGCCGCGGCGGGAATATGCTCCATAAAAAGCAGCTGGTATACGCCCATGCGCAAGAGTGAGCGTATCAATGGTTTCATTTTTATAACAGGTGTTTTTGAATATTGGTCCAGCACGTAGTCGATCTGTATCCTGCGCTCAATCGTCCCCTCGCAGACCCGCTTGATAAAGGCCTTTTCTTTTCCTTCCAGATAATCGTATTTGTCAAGCGACGCCGCAATCAGGACATTGCTGTATTCCTCGCCTTTTTCCAGTTCCAGCAGAATATCCAGAACCACTTCCCGCACATTGATTCCCGCCACGTTTTCCTCTCCCGTCTGTCTTATCCACTAATCCCTTCTCCGGTCGCCGCCGAATAAAAGCACCAGCCGCAGAAGCTGTAAGATCGCCGACGCAGCCGCCGCCACATAAGTCAGGGCCGCCGCCTTCAGCACCTTCCTACAGCCGTTTGTCTCGTCCCTGTCAAGCATACCGTAATCCCCCAGCATGGCGAGCGCTCTGCCGGACGCGTTAAACTCCACGGGCAGAGTCACCACCTGAAACAGCACCGCCAGGGCAAAGACCCAGATCCCGATATGAATCAGCGTCTGGTTCATCCCCAGAAAGGCGCCCAGAATAATGAGCGGAATCCCCGCCTTAGAACCGATATTGGCCACCGGCACCAGCGCAGAGCGGAACTGTAAAGGCGCATACCCCTTGTCATGCTGTACCGCATGGCCGCACTCATGGGCCGCCACACCGATGGCCGCCACGGACGGAGAGCCATAAACCGAATCGGAAAGCCGCAGCACCTTGTTTGCCGGATCGTAGTGATCCGTCAGATTCCCGGGCACATGCTCGATACGCACATCGTAAATACCCGACAACTGCAAGATCCGCTGCGCCGCCTGCGCGCCTGTCATGCCCGTCCGGCTCAGCACCTTAGAATACTTGCTGTAGGTGGAGCTGACTCTCGCCTGCGCCCAGATACACAGAACCGCTCCGATCAACACCAGCACATAGGTGGGGTCAAAATAGTATCCAAAACCGTAATATCCCATATTCATCCCTCCAAATTTAGTTCTTCTCAAACGACTCGCCTGTCTTCACAGGATAGCCCAGCAAAAAGTCCTTCACCGCCATCCGTTTTTTCCCCTCCGGCTGCACCGCCTTAATTTTCAACAGGCCCTTGCCGGTCTGCACATAAAAGGCGTCCTTGTCCACCCGGACTACCGTTCCCGGCGGGGCATCCTTCTCTGCCGCCTGCTCATCCGGCACAGGCTCTTCCTCCCATATTTTCAGGGTCTTCCCGCGAAATACCGTGGATGCGCCGGGCCAGGAAATCAATCCTCTGATCAGGCAGTCCAGCTTCCCCGCCTCCATGCCCCAGTCGATCTTCCCCATGGCCTTCGTCAGCATTTTCGCATAGGAGGAGTCCTCGTCCCGCTGTTTCTCCGGCGACACCTCTCCCGCCTCTATCTTCGGAATCGCCTCCACGATCAGCCTTGCGCCCGCAGCCGCCAGCTTGTCATGCAGGGTATCCGCCGTCTCGTCGGGGGCAATCTCCACCTCTGTGCGAAACAGCATATCCCCGGTATCCAGTCCCTTCTCCATCTGCATGATGGTAACGCCCGTTATTTTTTCTCCGTTGATGATGGACCACTGAATCGGGCCCGCGCCCCGGTACTTCGGCAAAAGAGAGGCGTGAATGTTCACACAGCCGTACTTCGGCATAGCGAGAATTTCCTCCGAGAGAATCTGCCCGAAAGCTGCCACCACAAAGAGGTCGGCGCTGTAGCTGCAAAGCTGCTTGACCGCCTCCGGCTCCTTGATTTTCACCGGTTGGAAAACGGGAATCCCATGGGAGAGCGCGCACTGCTTTACCGGCGTCATCTGCATCTCCTTGCCCCGCCCTTTTGGCTTATCCGGCTGGGTGACCACCGCCGCCACCTGATGACCGGCCTCCACGATGGCGTTAAGCGCGCCCACCGCAAAATCCGGCGTTCCCATAAACACCACTTTCATACTCTATCTGTCTCCTTTCCCCTGCCGCAGCGTTTTCCCTGTCCGGCGTCCGCCTCGAAATTCAGTCCTCCTCGTCCTGTAGGTCTTCCGTGTTCATCAGGGGCCCTTCCACTTTCTCCACATACAGATGCCCCTCCAGGTGATCCAGTTCATGGCAGATGGCTCTGGCAAGCAGCTCCGTGCCCTCCACCTCGAAAGGCTTCATATCCTCGTCGTAGGCCAAAGCCTTCACATAATTGGGCCGCTTCACATGCCCGGTTTTCCCGGGAACGCTCAGACAGCCTTCGTAGCCCTCCTGCTCCCCGCTGGTCTCCAATATTTTAGGATTAATCATCAACAAGGGATCCTCTCCTGTCGTGTCAATCACCACCACACGTTTCAAAATGCCCACCTGCGGCGCTGCCAATCCCACGCCGTTCTCCTCATAAAGCGTCTCAAACATATCGTCGATCAGCTCCTTTAGTCTGGGTGTGACTTCCGTCACCTCCTTACATTTCTTGGTCAGCACCGGATCTCCGATCTCTCTGATTTTTCTGGTTGCCATAATCCTCTTCCTCCTGTTCTAGTATGTATTCATCGGATCAAAGTCAAACTGTACCGTCTGTTCTCTCTGCTCATGCTCCTTACAAAAATGCTCCAGCTTATCCTTGGCCTCCACCAGAACCTGATAGTTCCCGTGGCGCAGATAAAGGGTATGCCTGTACCAATCGGAAAGCTTTCCGATAGAAGCCTCTGCCGGCCCGATCACGCAAAGCCCGCCGCCTTCGCCCATTTCCCTTCGGATCAGCTCCGCCATCCGCTCTCCCAGCTTTTCCCCCTCCTCCTGCACGCGGGAGGCGATGAGAACGGCCAGCATATGTTCCACGGGCGGATAGCCCAACAGTTCCCTGTAAGCAATCTCTTCCCTGTAAAATCCCTCGTAATCCTGCTTCGCCGCATACACCACACTGTAGTGCTCCGGCTGGTAGGTCTGGATCACCACCTCGCCCGGCCTCTCTCCCCGGCCCGCCCGGCCCGCAGCCTGGGTCAAAAGCTGAAAGGTCCGCTCTCCCGCCCGGTAATCATTTCGGTTCAGGGAAAGATCCGCCGCCAGCACGCCCACCAGAGTCACCCCCGGAAAATCATGGCCCTTCACGATCATCTGCGTTCCCACCAGAATATCCGCCTCCTCATCCGCAAAGGCAGACAGGATCTTCTCATAGCTCTCCTTCTTCCTCGTGGTGTCCGCATCCATGCGAAGCACTCTGGCTTTCGGGAACTCCCTGTGGATCGCCTCCTCCACCTGCTCCGTGCCGGCCTTGAAGCCCATCAGATAGGGAGAACCGCAAGTCGGACACTTTTCCGGTTTTCTCTCCTGATAGCCGCAGTAGTGACAGGTTAACAGGCCGTTTTTGTGCTCCGAGAGGGACACGTCGCAGTGAGGACACTTCATCACATGCCCGCAGGCCCTACAGGATACAAATCCCGCATAGCCCCGTCGATTTAAAAACAGAATCGTCTGCTCCTTCTTGGCAAGCCGCTCCTCCATCAGTTCTCTCAGTTTTCTGCCGAAGATAGAGCGATTGCCCTCCTTTAACTCCTTTCGCAGATCCGTGATATACACCGCCGGCAGCACGCTGCTCCCGGGGCGCTCCTTCATTTTATATAACCGATATTGTCCCAGACTTGCCCTGTAATATGCCTCCAAAGAGGGGGTTGCCGATCCCAGCACCACGCTGGCCCCGCACAGAGCCGCTATTTGTATGGCCGTTTCTCTGGCATGGTATTTGGGGCTCGTCTCGCTCTTATAACTGTTCTCATGCTCCTCATCCATCACAATGACGCCGAGATTCGGAAAGGGCGTAAACAGCGCCGAGCGGGGCCCGATGATCACATCAATCTCCCCCGCCTTCGCCCGCTCGATCTGGTCATACTTTTCCCCGGCAGACAGCGTGGAGTTCATCACCGACACCCGGTCTCCGAACCGCTTATAGAACCGCAGGAGCGTCTGATAGGTCAGCGCAATCTCCGGAATCAGCATAATAGCCTGCTTCCCCATGGCGATCATCTGCTCGATAATGCCCAGATAAACCTCCGTCTTGCCGCTGCCCGTGACGCCGTGCACCAGATGCACCTCCCCCGGGTGTCCCTCCCTGCAATCCTTTACCACTGCATCTATGATCTGCTGCTGCGCCGGGTTTAAGACAGGCCGGTTCTCCCGTCTGTCCGTCGCCCTGACCGGATTGCGGTAACAGGTCTCCTTTTCGATCCTGATATACCCCTGCTTCTCCAACGCCTGCAGGGTGGCCGCCGCCACATGCAGCTTCTGGCTGACCAGCTCGTAAGGCAGCTTCTCCTCCGTCTCTAAGGCCGCCAGCACACGCGCTTTTGCCCGTTGGTGCTTCTTTTCGCACTCCAAAGCCGCCTGCGCCGTCTCCGCCGCAGACAGGCAGCGCAGCACCTTCTTTTTCTCCAGAGCCTTCTGCTTCTGCCTGACGGGAAGCACCGTCTTTAACGCCGCGATGGTGGTGGAACCGTACTGGCTTTTCAGCCAATAGGCAATCTGAATCTGCCTGCCCTCCACGGACATTCCCTTCTCATCCACCCCGAGGATCTCCTTGATTTTCTCGGCGGGATAGTCCGTCTCTTTTGAAATGTCCACCACATATCCCACTTTTTCCTGATTTCCCCGGCCAAAGGGCACATGCACCCGCACGCCCGGATATACCGTCTCTGCAAGGGCCGGCGGGATTCTGTACTGAAAAACCTTATCTACCTTCTCATGGGCGATATCGATAATGACATCCGCATACTGCCCCGTCATGCCCGCTCCTCTAAAATCTCTTGTATCAACACTCTCTCATCCATCGGATATTTTACCCCGTTTATCTCCTGATAATCCTCATGGCCCTTGCCCGCCAGCACAATGATATCCCCCGGCTCGCCATGGTCGATGGCGTAGGCGATGGCTTCCTTCCTGTCACAGATCTCCACATACTTCCCCGCCGTCTTCCCAATCCCGGTCTTAATATCGTCGATGATTGCCTGGGGTTCCTCCATCCGCGGATTGTCTGAGGTAATAATCGTCAGGTCGGCCATATTGCCGCTGACCTCCCCCATCTCATAGCGTCTGGACTTGGCCCGGTTGCCGCCGCAGCCGAAGAGGCAGACCAGCCGATGGGGATGATACGCCCTAAGCGTCTCCAACAAGCTCTTTAGCGCCATGGCATTGTGGGCATAGTCAATCATCAGCGTAAAATCATCGGAAACCCGGACCATTTCCGTGCGCCCCTTTACCTTTGCCGTCGCAAGCGCCCGTTTAATGTCCTCCTCTTCCACACCGAAATGGCGGCATATGGCAATAGCCGTGAGCGCGTTATAGACATTAAACCGGCCGGGGGAGGCAATCTTTACCGGAAATTCCACAAGACCTTTCACCGTAAACGCCATGCCAAGGCTTCCCCCCTCGTTTAAAAACCGGATATCCGTCGCACGAAGATCCGCCTCCGCGTCAATCCCGTAGGTTTCCAGCTGACAGGTACAGTCCTTAGTGACCTCCTTCCAGTGGGCGTCGTCCTGATTGACAATCCCCACCTTGCACTGTCTGAACAACAGGCTCTTGCAGTGCAAATAATCGGCAAAGTCCTTGTGCTCGTTCGCGCCGATATGATCCGGCTCCAAATTCGTAAAGATGCCGAAGTCAAAGACAAACCCCTGGGTCCGGTGAAGCATCAGTCCCTGAGAGGATACCTCCATCACCACTGTATCACAGCCCGCATCCGCCATCATGCGGAAGTATTTTTGCACCAGATAGGACTGGGGCGTGGTATTCTCCGCATGAATATGGGTGTCCCCTATGATGATCTCTATGGTGCCGATCAGCCCCACCTTTCTTCCCGCCTGCTCCAAAATAGAGCGGACCAGATAGGTGGTGGTGGTCTTTCCCTTTGTACCCGTAACACCGATAATCTTCATCTGCTTCGCCGGATGCCCGAAGTAGGCCGCCGAGGCAAAAGCCATTGCGTAACACGTGTTATCCGCGAGAATCACCGTCACATCGGCCCCCTCAGGAAGCTCTACCTCCCTCTCTGCCAAGATCGCCGACGCGCCCGCCTGCACCGCCGCCGCCGCATACTGATGGCCGTCCGCTCTCGCGCCGGGAATACAGACGAACAGGCAGCCCGCCTGCACCTTTCTGGAATCATAAACAATATCCGATATCTCCCGGTCCAGCCGTCCGCGGACACATTCGTAAGAGACTTCTTCCAACAATTCACTTAAAACCGCCATAGTTACCTCCACATGCCAGAGCCGTTTCCTGCCCTTTCACAATTTACTATAGAATAAGATAGCACGAAAAACAGGGTTTTTAAAGATTCTTAATGTTTTTTTATTTTTCCTTCATATTCTAAACACAGTTTGGACACAATTACCTTTTATGATAAATACCAAGATAGTTGATGAATTCACTATCTCCCCCTCATAAGAAAACTGCGGAAAAGCCCGGGTATCCGGGCTTTTTCGTATTCACAAAAACCTCTCTTATATTTCTATGCAGAATAATCCTGCATGATCATCTGTAATTGTTCCCGTCCCCTGAACACATTGAGATCGGGATAGTAGATCACATTTACGGCCATACCGTTTACGCCCCCTTCATAAAGCTTCCGCACCTGCTCTTTTCCGAAATGCGCCGCAAGAAAGGCGTGCCATCCCTCCAAGTCCCCGAAATACATCATGTCATACTCATGCCCGGTTTCGTCGGACACCCGGTATTTTCCCACGTTTTTATTTTTTCCCAAAATCTGTCCTCTGCATACCCTGACGGATTTCTGTGCAAAAACCGGCTTGGGATTCCCGTTTCCAAAGGGTTCTAACAGGGAAAACTGATGGATCAGCTCCGGCGTTACGTAGGACATGGGCATAGGCACATCGATATGAACCACCTCGGTGAGGTCCTCCTCGCTCAGGCTGCTGTGGGCATTCAGATAGGCGCGAAAAGCTTCCACATTCTCCTCCGGCAGGGACAATCCGGCCGCCATCTTATGCCCGCCGTACTTCGTGTAAAGCTCCTTACACTCGCTCATCTTATCATACATATGGTAAGCCTCCACAGAGCGTCCCGATCCTTTTACCCCCTCCTCCGCCCGGGTCAGGACGAAAACCGGCTTATAATAGCGTTCCCGTATCCGTCCGGCAATGATCCCCGCCAGGCTCTCATGGCAATCCGGCAGGAAGACGACCAGCACCTTATCCTCCTTCAGCGCCGAGTTTTCAATCATTTCTATGGCCTGCTTCGTCCCCTGTCTGGTCATTTCCTTTCTGCTGTCATTCAATGCCTTCAGCTCCCCCGCTATGGTAAAAGCCTCCGCCTGATCCCCCGTGCGGAACATGGCAAGCGCCCGCTGTGCCGTGTCAAGCCGCCCCGTAGCGTTCAGGCAGGGCCCTAAAATAAAACCGACATGATACCCGGTCAGTTTCTTACCCTCCAGCTCATTTACCGCCAAAAGCGCCCGCAGGCCCGGATTTTCGGTCTTTTCCATCTGCCTCAAACCGTACTTTACCAGAAGACGGTTTTCGTCGGTAAGCTCCATCACGTCCCCCACCGTGGCAAAGCCTGCAAAGGCCAAAAGCTCCTGTAACAGCGTCCTGCTCTCTTCCTGCGTCACCGCGCCTGCGCTGCACATTCTCTCCAGATAAATCTGCATCAGCTTATAGGCCACCACCGCGCCGCAGATCCCCTTATACGGATAGGCACAGCCGCTCTGCTTCGGGTCCACCACCGCGTCCGCCTCCGGCAATGTCTCCCTGCGGCTACCGTCCGCCTGTACCTCATAGGGCACCTCATGATGGTCCGTGACGATCACCGTCATGCCAAGCGCTTTCGCAGAGGCGATCTGGGAAAGCGCCGCAATGCCGTTGTCACAGGTCAGAATCGTCTCCACGCCGTCACGGACGGCCTCCTCGATCAGCCTCTCGCTCAGCCCGTAGCCATCCGTAATCCGGTGGGGAATCACCGCGTCCACATCCGCGCCGCCCGCTTCCAGACAGGCAATCAATATGTAGGTGGCACAGACGCCGTCGATATCATAATCCCCGATCACGCGTATCTTTTTCTTTTCTCCGGTCTTTTCACATAAGATCTGCGCCGCCTTTTCGGCGTCTTTAAGGAGCCTCGGATCATACAGATCCGCCATAGAGCCGTGAAGAAATTTGGCAATCTCCTCCTCCCCCACCACATCCCTGTTCCGTATGATTCTGGCCACCACAGGATCAATGTGAAACTTCTCCGCTATCTTGTTAAAATCCGCCTTTTTGGCGGACACCATCCATTTTCCCATAAAAACACCCTCCGAAAAGTCACATTTATTGTAACATTTTCGGAGGGTAATTTATAGTACTTTATTAGTTTGCTTTTTTCACAAGCTTTGTCCGGAACACATACCAGAGCGCGCCTGTCAGGCAGATCGAGGAGTAAGTACCGCAGACGATACCCGCCATCAGCGGCAGCGCAAATTCCCTGATGGAAGATACGCCGAACACCTCCAAAGCCGCCACCATGAAGAAGGTGGTCAGGGAAGTGAAAATACTTCTCGTGAGCGTCTGGGTGATACTCCGGTTGACCATATCGTCCAGCTGGTCCTTATTCTTCATGCTCCGCAGATTTTCACGCACACGGTCGAAAATAACGATGGTGGCGTTGATGGAATAACCTACAATCGTCAGCATACACGCGATAAAGGTATTGCCCACGGAGATCCGTACAATCGCATAGAAAGCGAGCACCACCAGCACATCGTGCAAAAGCGCGATCACGGAGCTTGCGCCGAAACGGATATCCTTAAACCGGAACCAGATATACAAAAGCATCAGCACTGTGGATACCAGAATCGCCTTGACCGCATCGGCCTGCATCTCGGAGCTGACCGTGGCGCTGATGGTCTCCGCCGTAATGCTGGACTCGTCCACGCCAAACTGGTTCACCATCACATCGTTGAATTTTTCACGCTCCTCCACGCTCAGGGTTCTGGTCTTAATGATCACCTGATTGGAACCGGCCACCTTTGTGGTCTGCACGTTGCCGTCCCCCGTGATCTCCTCGATATGGGGAACAATCTGCGCGTCAATGTCCTCGATGCTCATATCCTCATTGAGCGTCATCGTGGTGGAGGTACCGCCCACAAAATCCAGACTGAAATTCAAAGGCATATCTATACTGGACTTGTTGACGCCCATGGCGATGAAGCCCGCCAGAATCGCCGCCACAGAAATTCCGAAGAAAAGATACCTTTTGGAGAGGAAGTTGATCGTCTTTTTCTCCTTCGCAACACCGTATGCCTTCTCGCTCTGAATGCCGAGAGTGTAAAAGATATTAACCAAAAACTTCGTCACAATCAGCGCTGTGAACATGGATAAAATAATACCTAACATCAATGTGATGGAAAATCCTTTGATCGTACCGCTTCCCATAAAGTAGAGCACCAGACCCGCAATGAGGGTGGTGATATTGCCGTCCAGAATCGCAGACCGCGCCTTATTGAAGCCGATCTTGATCGCATTTTCCACACTCCTGCCATCGGCAAGCTCCTCCCGGATACGGGCGAAAATAATCACGTTCGCGTCCACCGCCATACCGACGGAGAGGATAATACCCGCAATACCGGGCAGGGTCAGCGTCAAATCAAAAGCGTACATCAAAATTATCAGAAGCTCCGTGTACAGGCACAGCGCCAGAGACGCCGCAAAACCTGCCACATAATACACGGCAATCATGAAGATCACGACAAGCGCAAAACCTACCGCCGCCGCTTTCAGGCTGGAAGCGATCGCCGCAGAGCCGAGCTGCGCGCCCACCACGTTGGAGCGAAGCTCTTCCAGCTCCAGCTTCAGGCCGCCGATACGGATGGTGGAAGCAAGCTGCGCCGCCTCCTCCGCCGTGCTCTGTCCCGTAATCACCGCATTGCCGTCGGTGATGGCTGAAATTACGTTGGGAACGCTCACCAGCTCGCCGTCATAGTAAATCGCGATGCTCTCACCGTTTTCATAGGCCTTCGTAGTCGCTTCCGCAAAGGCCTGTTTTCCCTCTTCATTGAAGGAAAGGGCCACCACGTTTTCCCGGTTTCCCATGGAATCTTCCTGGCTGGTCGCCCGCGCGCCCTCTACCTCCGTACCGGTGAGGACGATGGAGCCGTCCGCCTGCAATTCCTCAATGCTCTTTGTCAACTGGTACTGCGGAAACACCATGCCGTCGTCATTGATCCCGTAGCCCAACTCATAGTTGTTATTTCCCTCGCTGTCCGTCTGCGAAATAAAGTAGAGACTGCCGGGCTTGCCCAGCTCCTCCAAAATCGCGTTGGCGTCGGTGACACCGGGAATCTCGATGTTGATCCGGTCGTTTCCCTCCTGATACACCTGCGCCTCCGTGCTGTAACCGTCCACACGCTGCTGTAGCTTGTAGATGGTGTCGTTCATGTCCTCCGCGCTGGGATTTTCGTCTCCGACAACCTGATACGTAATGCTGACACCTCCCGCCAGATCCAGGCCCAGCTTAATGCTTTCCGCCGCGCCCGACTTGTCCGATCCCACGCCGAAAATCGCCGTGTATCCCAAAAGCCCGAGGATCAGCAGATAAACGATCAGACTGACAACCGCTTTGCTCTTTTTCATAGATTAATTCTCCCTTTCTTCATCGGCAAGCGCCGCTTTGATCATGATGGCGCATTCCACCCGCTTCCTCTGTAGCTCGCAGCCAAGCTCATAGGAACCGTTCACGTCACCGCACTCATGGTAGGCGTTCGCCGCACAGCCGCCGCTGCAATAGAATTTTGCGAAACAATCCCTGCACTCCTTCTTGGAGTAGACATTGCACGCCTTAAATTTATCCCGAATATCCTCCCGGACGATCCCGTCCTCCACATTGCCCATGAGGAACTCTTCCTGTCCCACAAACTGGTGGCAGGGATACAGATCTCCCCACGGAGTCACCGCCAGATATTCCGTGCCGGACCCACAGCCTGACAATCTCTTTGCCACGCAAGGGCCACCTTCTAAATCTATCATAAAATGAAAGAATTGAAAACCCTTTCCTTCTCTTTTTCTGTTAATATATTCCAGCGCCAGCTTATCATACTCGGAAAGAAGTTTCGGCACATCCTCCATGCGAAGCGCATAGTCTTCCTTTTTGTCCGCCACCACGGGTTCCACGGAAATCTGCTCAAATCCCTGATCGGCCAGATGGATCACATCCTCGGAAAAGTCTGTATTGTTCCGCGTATAGGTGCCCCGCACATAATAATTCATCTGGTTTCTGCTCTCGGCCGCCTTCTTATACTTGGGCAGGATCTCGTCATAGCTGCCCTGCCCGCCCCGGTGAGGCCGCATGAGATCGTGAATCTCCTTTCTGCCGTCTATGCTGAGCACCAGATTGGACATCTCTTTGTTGACAAAATCCATGACTTCATCGTTTAACAGCACGCCGTTGGTTGTCAGCGTAAAACGAAATTTTTTGTGGTGCGCATTTTCCAGAGATCTGCCATAGGCCACCAAGTCCTTGACCACCTGCCAGTTCATGAGCGGCTCCCCGCCGAAAAAATCCACCTCAAGATTTACCCGGTTTCCGGAGTTTGCCACCAGAAAATCCAACGCCTTCTTTCCCACGTCAAGACTCATCAGCGCCCGTCTTCCATGGTATTCTCCCTCCCCTGCGAAGCAGTATTTGCAGGCCAGATTGCAGTCGTGGGCAATGTGTAGGCAGAGCGCCTTTACCACCGTCTCCCGTTCCTTGAACGCGTCAATATAATCCTCATAGACATCCTTCGCAAACAGCTGTCCGGCCTCTTTCAGGGCAAGAAATTCCTCCGCCAGTTCAGCCGCCTCCGCAAGCGGCATGGAAAGCTCCTCTGCCACCGCTTTCGCGATCTCATCCCGATCCTCCGTCCCCTGTTCGATCAGACGCTCCGCCACGGGAACCGCATCATAGGCAGACTTGTCCATCACATGCACGCTGCCGCTGTTGACGTCCATCACAATATGGTAGCCGTTATTAGTATACCGATGTATCACTGCGTTTTCTCCTCACTGTTTCCTATCGCACAAGCAGACCCGTCATGCGCCGCATGCCGAGCCTGCCTGATTTTTCCTGATCTGTTTTACGGCCTTTTGCCGTCTTTCCCAATACTATCTTGCCTTTTCGCAGCTCTGGTTTCCTACTGTACAGGAAGTCTTGCAAGCGGACTGGCAGGATGTCTGGCACTCGCCGCAGCCGCCTTTCTTCATGGACTCCTTTAAATCTCTGGTTGCCAATGTCTTGATATGTTTCATGAAACTGTCCTCCTTATGTAATAAATTCCAAAGTCTTAAATTTCAAAGTCTTTGACAAGTATAACACAGTTTCCGCGATACGGAAAGACTTTTTTTAACTGACCATCCCGCCCAGCATCCCGCTGCCGGCGCACAGAAAGAACACCGTCATCATATTTCCGGCCACATCCTCCACGCCTTTGTTCACCACCAGAGAAACCACTGTCAAAATGCCAAAGTAGAGGACGCCCATAATCAGTCCCCAAAGGAATTTCCGTTTCCCCTCTCTCTTTCCCGCAAGCAGGCCCGCCAGAAAGGTAACTGCGATATAAATTGCAATAATACAGACGGACACCACCTTCTCTGACAACCCGAAACGGTACAGGATAAAAGCTAACAGCAAGAGTAGGCCCGCTGTCAAAATATAGGCGCCCAGCATACATTTAATGATAAATACCGCCTTTCCCATATAAAATTCCTTTTTTCCCATGAATTACCCCCTTGTCCTTTCTCTTCGTCTCCTCTATCTACCCTATACTTATTCTCCTTTTCATAAAAACTTGACACAATCTTGTGCATCTAGTAATATTTTTTCTAACAGTCCAGCCATGCATGGCGCGTGCTGGACTGTAATCAAGAACAAAAACAAGGAGTGAATGATAATTTTGGATACCTCAGGTGTCATACAACTGATTTCTCTGGCTGTTCTCGTTTTTCTGTCAGCCTTTTTCTCCTCCGCGGAGACCGCCTTTTCGACGGTGAACCGTGTGCGGCTTCGCACGCTGGCCGAGGAGGGCAACAAGAAGGCTGCCCGGGCGCTTTCTATTCTGGAACGATACGGCAAGATGTTAAGCGCCATTCTCATCGGCAACAACATTGTCAATCTGTCCGCCTCATCCGTAGCCACCACTTTCGCCATTACCTATTTCGGAAATAAGGCCGTCGGTATTGCCACCGGCATACTGACCTTCGTGGTTTTGATGTTCGGCGAGATCATTCCCAAGACATGGGCCATGCAGCGCGCAGAACGCATCACGCTTCTGTTCGGGTCTGTCATCCGTCTGTTAATGACCATCCTCACCCCGGTTATTTTTCTGGTGGACAAGCTGTCCAACTGGATTCTCCGGCTGCTACATATCAGCTCCGAGGGAAACAATTTCAGCATTTCCGAAAAGGAACTGAAAACCTATGTGGACGTAAGCCACGAGGGCGGCGGGATCGAATCGGAGGAACGCACCTGGATCTACAATGTATTCGATTTCGGGGACACCGTTGCAAAGGACATTATGATCCCCCGTATTCAGATGACCACCGTTCCTTTGAGCGCCACCTATCAGGAACTGCTCTCCACCTTCCAGTCATGCATGTTTACGCGAATACCGGTTTATGACGATGACCCGGACCACATCATCGGCATCGTCAATATCAAAGATTTTATTCTGGTAAAGGATAAGGAAAAATTCAGCCTCAAGAAGATTCTGCGGGAGGCTTACTATACTTATGAATATAAGAATGTGTCCGATCTGATGATGGAGATACGGGAAAAATCCTGCACCGTCGCCTTTGTTCTGAGCGAGTACGGCGCGACGGTCGGCATGATCACCATGGAGGACATGATCGAGGAGCTGGTGGGTGAAATCCGCGACGAATACGATGCGGACGAAGAAGAACTGATTCAGGAGACGGAGGAAGGAAAGTATCTGGTCGAAGGCGGTGTAAAGCTGGACGACTTAAACGACGCCCTTGCAATCTCCCTCCATTCCGAGGATTACGATTCCGTGGGCGGCCTCATGCTGGAACAGCTGGACCGGCTGCCTCAGGATCAGGAGACCATCACGTTAGAAAACGGTATCTCCCTGCAAGCCTGCGGCATTCAGGACAACCATATTGTAAAAGTGCTGGTCACTCTTCCTCCCGAAGACGAGCCAGAAGAGGAAGCAGCCCAAGAGGAGAGCTGAGCATAAACTTCTCTTCCGCACCGGCGGCTTTTAGCTGCTCCTCGGTGCGAAATCCCCAGGTAACGCTGATGCAGGGCAAAGACGCATTCTTTGCCGTCTGGATATCTACCTCGGAATCTCCCACGTAAACTGCGCGGGAACCGTCACAGGAAAGCTCATGAAGCGCCCGGTACACCGTATCGGGCGCCGGTTTTCTCTTCACATCCGCGCTCTCCCCGATTGCCGTCTCTAAATACGAGCCGAAATACTTTTTGCACAGCCGTTTGACCGCACCGTCAAACTTATTGGAGACCACAGCCATCCGGCAGCCTTTTTCTTTCAGCTGCGCCAAAAGCTCCATGACTCCCTCATAGGGCTTCGTCTTGTCCTCGCAGTGAGCGGCATAATGCTCCTTAAAGGCCGCCAACACCGCCTCGTAGGACGGATTCTCCGTCCCCTGCGGAATGCTCCGCTCAATCAATTTTGGCGCCCCGTTTCCCACGAAGCTGCGGATCTCCTCAATCGTATGCACGGGAAATCCGAACTTTTCCATGGCATAGTTGACACTGTCTGTCAAATCTTCCAGCGTGTTGAGAAGAGTTCCGTCTAAATCAAAAATAATGGTGTCCATTTCCTTCTCCCTCAGCTCGGCGTGACAAGGTTCAAAATCGCCTCGATCTCCGCCCCGTTATCCGGCGCATCCTCCACCACCTCGTGCAAGCCGTCCTCTGTGACTTTGGCGATCTTATTGCCGTCCTTGGTCTTTTCCAGCGTGTAGTACAGCAGTTCCTCCGCATCCCGTTTCCACACCACGTAAATCCGGTAGCACAGATTTTTCTTTGCGGTCTCATCCGGCATATCCACACGGGTGAGCTGTACCGTGTCCGTGATATTGAGCGTCATAAGCGAAAAATCATCCGGCTGGCAGGATGGCTTCTGCCCTTTCGGATAAATTTCCTCATAAAGGCTCATGAGGAACTCACCCTCTTCCTGTTGCAGCTTTTTAAGCCCCTCTTCACCCTTTTCAAACAGGTACTTTGGCAGCAGTGAAAGGGCCATCCTGTTGTGGGCAAGCTCCTGAAACTGCTCCTTCGTAACCTGTACCGTCTTGATCTGTCCCGCCGCTTTCCTTCGTTTTTCCGCAATTTCCAAAATGGATTGATTCAACACCATAATGCCGGTGAAGGGATTCACCACAACCTCCGACACCTTATCCTGATTGGCCGACACCATGGAAATTACCCCCATAAAAGGCATGGCAACCACCATGGGGCTCTTCTTGTCCGGTGGGATCTGCGCAGGTGAAGTAAAGATCGGCAGCGCCTGTTCCCCCGTCTCCTTGCGAAGCAGACAGGGCAGAATTTTAGCCTCCTTCGGAAGCTTCACCGGCTTTCCGGCCTGCATCTGTTCCATGATTTCCGCGGGAAGGTCCTTCGGCGGCATGGCCGGCACCAGCACGATGGAGCGCTCCAAAAGCTCCATCACCTTCACATAACTGTCCCGCTCCTTGTCCTCGCGGAATTTGGCGATCGCCTCTTCCAGCGCGTTGTTATCTTGTCTTTGTTCCGCCATAACTATTCCCTTTCAGCGTTTATGCGTTCTCTTCTTTTTCAGGCGCAGGGGCAATCGCAATCTGCAATTCCATAAGCTGCTTCTCATCCACCGTACCCGGCGCTTCCGTCATGAGGCAGGATGCATCCTTGATCTTCGGGAACGCGATCACCTCCCTGATGCTGTCTGCATGGGTCAGAAGCATCACAAAACGGTCCAGTCCGTAAGCCAGCCCCGCGTGAGGCGGCACGCCGTACTTGAAGGCGCTTAAGAGGAATCCAAACTGCTCCCATGCCTGCTCCTTTGTAAAGCCTAACACCTCAAACATCTTTTCCTGAATTTCGTCCTGATGGATTCTGACGGAACCGCCGCCCAGCTCCACACCGTTCAACACGATATCGTAAGCCTTGGCGCGCACCCTTCCCGGATCGGAATCAATGTACTGCCAATCCTCCTCCATAGGCATGGTAAAAGGATGGTGCATCGCCATAAAGCGGTTTTCCTCCTCGCTCCACTCCAAAAGCGGGAACTCCACCACCCACAGGAAATTATACTTGGAATCGTCGATCAGCCCCAGCTGTTTTCCCAGCTCCACACGCAGCGCGCCGAGCACACTGTAGACAATATTTTTCTTATCAGCTGCAAAGAGAAGCAGATCCCCCTTTTCGCCCTGCATGGCTTTCACAAGGCTGTTCAGCTCTTCCTCCGTCATGAATTTCGCAAAGGAGGACTTATAGGAGCCATCCTCCTGCACACTCAAATAGGCCAGACCCTTTGCGCCGTATCCCTTCGCGAAGTCCACCAGCGCGTCAATCTTTTTCCGGGGCATGGCCGCCTGTCCCTTCACATTCAAACCGCGGACCGATCCGCCGCTTTCCAGAGCGGAAGTAAACACGCCAAAGCCGCAGTCTGCAACCACCTCGGACACGTCAGTCAACTCCATGCCGAAACGGGTGTCCGGCTTATCGGAACCGAAGCGGTCCATGGCCTCCTGCCATGTCATGCGGGGCAGGGGAAGCTGTACATCCAATCCGATGGCTTCCTTGCATACATGCCTGATCAGCCGTTCGTTCACATCAATCACATCGTCCACATCCACAAAGGACAGCTCCATATCCGCCTGGGTGAATTCCGGTTGCCTGTCGGCCCGCAGATCTTCGTCCCGGAAACACCTTGCGATCTGGAAATACCGGTCATACCCGGAGCACATCAAAAGCTGCTTATATAGCTGCGGCGACTGAGGCAGCGCATAAAAGCTGCCGGGGTGCACACGGCTGGGCACCAGATAATCCCTTGCCCCCTCCGGCGTGGATTTACAGAGAATCGGCGTCTCGATCTCCAAAAAGCCTTCCTTCGCCATAAAGGCGCGCATCTCGGAAGCGATTTTGCTTCTGAGTATCAGTTTCTCCTGTAGATCCGGCCTTCTCAGATCCAGATACCGGTATTTTAAGCGAATCTCTTCCTTCGTCTTGGAGTCGGCCTCCACCGGGAAGGGCGGTGTTTCGGACTCGGACAGAATGCGCACCTGTGCGGCCCGAACCTCAATCTCTCCCGTGGCCAGATTCTCATTGACAGCGCCGGAACGCTTCTCCACTTTTCCCACCACGGCAATGACGAACTCGCTTCTCATCTTCTCCGCCTTGGCAAAAGCCTCCGCGCCGCAGTCACTCTCCTCAAAAATAATCTGTAAAATACCGGAGCGGTCACGCAGATCCACAAAAATAATGCCGCCCTTGTTTCTCTGCTTCTGCACCCATCCCATCACCGTGACTTCCTCACCCGCATTCTGTAAGGAAAGCTCCGCACAGCGGTGCGACCTCGTTAAACCCTTCATTGATTCTGCCATAATATCCTCTTTTCTGAAGCGTTTACGCTTCCTTTATCTCTTTAATTCTTCCCTGTAAAACTCCTGAAATTCCTCATACCCCTGCGCGGTGAGCTGTTCCTTCTGGAACTTTTTGTTCTTATTCATACGCGCCACCAGAATCTGGTTGCCCTTTTCCCGCTCCGCCTGCGCCTGTGCCATCACCGCGCACAGCTTGTCGGAAGGCAGGCCCTTTTCCATGAGATAGGCGATTCTTTTTCCCGCCTTCGGCACCTTGAAGCCGCTCTCCAAAAGAAGCAGGATAATACGCTCAAAGCCGATGGAAAACCCGCAGGCCGGCACATCGTTGCCCGTAAATTTTCCCACCATCTTGTCGTACCTTCCGCCGCCGCCGCAGCTGCCGCCAAACTCCGGCATGTCGATCTCAAAAATTGTGCCTGTGTAATAAGACATCCCACGCACCAGAGTCGGGTCAAACACCAGCTTAAAGAAATCTCCCTTGGTGGCCTCCACACTGTCTATAATCTCCTGAAAGCTCTCTATTACCCCTTCCGGGAGCACACCGGAAAGTTTGTCCGCAATATAGGCGATAGCGTCGTCCGCCGTCTCCATGCCCTGAAACAGCGCCAGATACTTGTCCGCCTTTTCTTTCGCAAATCCGGCTTCCAGAAGCTCCGCCAAGACGCCCTCTTTTCCGATCTTGTCCATCTTGTCAAGAATGATGAACACCTGATCGTAATCCTCCTCGGCAAAGCCGCTGTAGGCCGCCATTGCCTTTAAAATCTGTCTGTCATTGATGCGGATATTAAAATTTTTAAATCCGATCCTGCCGAGAGTGGTGGTGGTAGCCAGAATCAGCTCGATCTCCGCCAGATTCGACGCTTCCCCCAGAATGTCGATATCACACTGCATAAACTGACGGTAACGCCCTCTCTGGGGCCTGTCCGCCCGCCACACGTTGCCCATCTGCAAAGCCTTAAAAGGCGCGGGAAGCTCATTCGCATGATTGGAATAATACCGCACCAGAGGCACCGTCAGATCGTAGCGCAAGCCGCCGTCCGCAAGATCCTCCTCGCACTTCGCCTCGTCGATGCGCAGCTTCTCGCCCCGTTTCAATATCTTAAAAATCAGCTTCTCGTTCTCGCCGCCCGCCTTGCAGTTTAAGTTGGCAAGGTTCTCCACGCAGGGCGTCTCGATGGAAGTAAAGCCGAAATTTCCGTAGGTTTCCTTGATAATTCCTATTACATAGTCGCGGATTTCCATCTCCTCCGGCAGGATGTCCTTCATGCCGGTGACTGGTTTTTTACTTAATGTTGCTGCCATGATGCCTCCTAATTTATCTTCTATTCCCGCGAGGGTTCTTTACAGATACGCTTGTTAGATTTTACACTCTTTTGGAGAGTTTTTCAAGATGCGGGATTTGGTATTTCATTGTGTATTTCCTCGTTGCAATTTACAATCAATTTATTCATGTATCCTTCCTTAAAATCTGTAAATAATCTTCATATGCAAAAACCCGGTTTCGAGACGCATTGGTCGTTTCTGACAAAATACCGGCCTGTTGCAGATTTTTTACTCCCGCCGCCACGGTATTATAGCTCAAATGAAGCGCATCTGCCGTTCGTTTAATGTCCATAATCGGATGCTGTTCAATATAGTCAAACAATGCACGCAAATTATCCTTACTTCTGTTTGTTTTCGGTATTTTTTCTATATTTCTGTCATGTAATGATGCCAACCGTTGAATCATTTCCAACGAATCTTTTGCCGCCGCATACAGAGCCTCCAGGAAAAAATTAATCCACTGCTCATAATTGCCGGAACGCCGCACCTCACTCATACGGTCATAATATTCTATTTGGTTCTTTTTCAGGAAATGGGAAATATAAATAACCGGCTGATTTAAAAGCCCCTTTGACATAAGATAAATCAAAATAAGAAGTCTGCCAACACGGCCATTTCCGTCTAAAAACGGATGAATTGTTTCAAATTGATAGTGAATCAGCGCCGCGCAAATAAGAATATCTTCTTCCCGTTCCATATTAAAATATTCTTCAAGTTCATTCAACGCCTGATTCATATCTTCCACATTCGGCGGAATATATCTGGCATCTTTAAGGCTACAGTTTGCCGGCCCGATCCAATTCTGGGAAACCCGATACTCCCCCGGCATCTTATCCTGTCCTCTCACGCCTTCAAGCAGTTTCCCGTGCACTTCTCTGAGATATCGTTTGCACAGCGGCAGCGTTTCCATCCGTTCTATAGCGTAATTAACTGCCTTTACATAATTAACAACATCTTTTACATCTAAATTTGCATTTTGATCAGAATCCGGGTCCAGCACATCATCTAATGTGCACTGTGTTCCCTCTATCTGTGAAGACAGTAGAGCCTCTTTGCGTACATACATAGAGACAAAAAGCGGTACGCTTGGAATCAGCTTGGCCGCAATATCCAATTCCGCAAGTTTTCTATTCGCCCGGATTAAATGATTCAGCATCACTCGATCTATATTTATTTCGGAAATAGCCTGTAAAGGAATCGGTTTAAATGACTGATATGCTGCATCCCCGCTTAAATTTTTAACAAATTCACCCGCCCGTCTATTCAAATTCACGCCTCCTATTGAAATAATTTACTTTAGTATAGCCTTTTTATTTCAATAAGTAAACAGTTTTTGAAATAAAATGCAGTTTCATCCATTTTTATTTCAAAAAATTTTCTCTTTATTATCAACATTGGGATAAAAGTGATGACACCCTTTTGAAAAGTTTTTCAAAATACTAGCGAGATGTTTTATCACAACAATCTACAGAAATTGAGAATATGATTTGCCGCTTCGACGAATGCCCGTCACTACTTTGATCAGACCGTTATGCATACGGTTAATCAGGTCATTTAAATATTTGTCTCGCTTTATTTCCATGCGCGCACCTCCACGTTGAATATTTTTGGCAATTAGGCCATATATATTCAATATTATAGTCCTCCGCGAAAAAAGAGACAATGTTTAAGTTGATTTTTTGTGACAGAGCAGCCAAGGATGTTCAGTGGATTGTGAAATATAATGCCTAAAAAGCTTCTTCCGCATACCTTCTCCGATAATATTCCATCGTCCGGTACTCCAGAACATCCTTCATATGCTTCCCAAAAGCTTCCGTCTTTACAACCTCTGAAAGTTCCTCCCTGATGGCAAGCGCATATCCTTCCCGATCAACAAAAAAGCCCTTCCCGGAGGCTTTCAGGTATTTAATTGGCATGCTCTTCGCCTTACTCAGATGCTGTCTATCCGTTATCTTCCGGTAATCTGCATAGGTCATATCCAGCGCCAAATCCTTCCAGTTTGTGCCGGTATTAAAAAACTCTTTCCAGCTCTCCAACACATCCTCGTCTGTGACTGCCATACGAACATTTCCATGATGATAAAAGCTGTACAGAATCGGCATCTTATAAACCTTCTGCATATCCGTCGTCTCGATCAGCAATAAAAATTCCCGTCCAATACTGTCATATACATCCTTCTCTTCATCGGACAGCTCGTGAAGTTCATATAAAAAATCCAAGTAGTGTCGAAACGGATTCTCCTTTGCATGCCGCATACAATACTGATAGATTTCGTCCTCCATGTAAGTGAACAGTTCCATCCTCGTCGGCACCCTGTCGCCAAGCAGTTCCTTAATCCGATAAAACTCCTGCACAATCCGCTCTCCGGCTGACATAGACTTTTTCTCCATCTCCTTAAAAAGATCAATCAGTCTCATGTCAAAATCTACAATACAATCGTCAGGATAATCAATGCTATAAATGTCGCCTGCCGTCCGCTCACCCTGGCTTCCTTCCCCGCTCAAAAGAAAGGGCGCCCTGCCCGCCTTCTCATAGTTGCCGATAAAATCAAGCACGTTCAAGTATTCCTTGCCACGACAGGTGCGAAGACCGCGTCCGAGCTGCTGTAAAAACACAATCGGCGATTCTGTAGGCCGCAGGAACATCACCATATCAAGGGCGGCAATGTCCACGCCCTCATTAAACATATCCACTGAAAAAATCACTTTAATTTCCTGCCTTTTCAGCTTCACAATCGCTCTATCCCTGTCTTCCGAAAATGCACCGTCCGCATTGCTGTATACCGCCACAGCTTCGATTCCGCGCTTACAAAATTCCTTTGCCATATCCTCTGCATGTTGTCTGGAACAGCAAAAACCCAACGCCCTTTTTGACGGATACTTTCTATAATATTTATAGATCAAATCGTACCTTAAATCATTGCCGATATAGGTCTTATTCAGCTCATTTTCCTCATAGCGGCCTTTCACAAGATGAAGGGAAGAATAGTCTGTCTCATCATAAATGCCATAATAATGAAACGGCACAAGCATACCCTTGTTAATCCCTTCTTTCAGGGAGATTTCATAGGGCACATTATAATCACATATTTCATAGATATTTCTGCCGTCCATTCTCTCAGGCGTTGCAGTCAGGCCCAATAAAAATTGCGGTTTAAAATAATGCACGATTCTTTGGTATTGATCGTTTACTGCATGGTGAAATTCATCAGCGTATGTCAACATAGGTCTAAAGGTTTTTTCAGCCATATTTTCGATGGCAGAGATTTTACTGAAGGATCTCATCCAGCAGTTTGCAATATCTCTCTTCCAAGGACACGACCATCAGCTTGTACCATAATTCTCTCGAATAGCGTCCTTGCTCAATGCACCAGATTTTATGATGAAGGTTATTATTCTCTGTATACAAATCTACTGGGGCATTTTCGGTATATTTACGTTCATAACGCTCTCCATCATACTGATTCTTGGTGCAATCTATATGCGTGAACAGGTCATCTTCTGGGTAATACATCCCGTGAAGGAATGTCGTAATCCTATGTTCTATACCCTTATCTTCTATCAAATGCGGAAGGGTTTCAATCTCAATATGCCACAGCGGTTTATCAGCCACCTGATCATAATCTTGTTTCACTACCATGAGAAGCTTATCTAATGTTCCTTCATCAATATGAACAGTAATAGTCTTCGGACTCTTTAGAGAAGTCTGATTAAAGTGAAATTGAGGTCCATGATACTTTTCAAAATTCAAAGTCGAATATGAAATTGCTTGTTCTTTAGGGAGAGCCAAGCGCTCATCAAGTCTTAGTAAGATGTTCCCGTCACTAACTTCATCGCATATTAACCTTGCGAATCCAGGCATTGAATCCCCAAATTGTAACGGAGTTGTATTTGTCAGGATACTGTAAAGATACGCTTTATCCTCAAAAACAAAATAGTCCCTATTAAAATCAACTCCATTCACAATCGACAGCCCATATTGATTAGTCTCATGAAGTAATACTTCCCCTTGTGCGATTTTTTCTATATTTATTCTTGTTTCTCTAAATACATCAAGAATATAACCTGTCATCACATAAGCAAATAAGTCGTTTAAATCTGGGACAAACTCATTCTGCTGTCCCTGCGCAACCGGAATAATAAATGCATATGCATAGTAATGAACCCAATTATTTACATCATTGTTCATCATGTACTGAAGCATATCCACTGTACTTATGCCTGACTGATTAAATAAATCTATCACCTTGTCAACAAGCGGATCCAAGAACGCTGGAATTTCAAATTGTTTCAATCTCGAAGCGCTCATGTAATTCAAGAACTGTTTTCTAATTGAAAACACCAAATACTCCACGCTTTGATATTCCGAAGAATCAATTACATCGAGCATAAAGGTATTTATTCTACTTTCTACAGATAAATCCTCCAACCGTTCTATTCCTCTCTCTTCACATAGTGCAGCTCAATATCATATCCCAGAGCCTCCATCATCTGCACAAACGTATTATTTACAACTCCGTTCGGCTTCTTGATGACGCGATTCACATAGGACTTGGTGGTATCAATCTGTTCTGCCACCGCCGCCTGTGTGGTTCCCTGCTCTATGCACTTTACTTTCACATCTATTTCGATATTATTTCTAACCATATTCATCCACGTCCGTTTTAATCGGTTTCACTAAACAGATAACTTATTGTACCATAAACCTGCCATTTCTTCAACGTAAAAAGAGCCGGTCAGATCTCTCCAACCGACTCTGTATTCATCCCTGCAGCAGTTTCATAACTTCATCTGAGAATCTCCAACGTATCTCCACATGCCTCGGATCATAGACCAGAACCTTTTCGATCAGTGCCCCCACAATATCCTGATCCAGTTCTGTTGTGTCAGAGAACATGTCCAGCATCTCCAAAGCATTCTGCACTCCATCATCCTGTATCACTTCAGCCTCATGATACTTTGCTTCCAGCTCTGCGATCTCAGCGTCGAGTCGATCCGCCTTCCGCGTCAGATCTGCACGCCTACTCTGATATACCTCTTTATCTAATGTGCCAGCCATAAACTGGTCCACATTTGCAAACCTTTCCGCATCGCACTTCTCCCTGTCCTTTTGGAGCTTTGCTAGCTTCTTTACAAGCTTGGTATTAGTCTGATCGGCTTCCTTTTGTTTCTGCTTCACCTGTTCCTTCACCCCATCAGCTGCTGCCAGCAATGTTTTGATAGATTCCCAGACAACACCGTTCAGAACATCCTCCCGGATGTATTCCTTACTGCAGCCGTTCTCCTCAACCTGCACCTGAGCATGAGGACAGGCAAAATATCTGTAAGGTCTTCCCCGAATAATCCTATCCTTAAAAGGCATTGCCCTTCCGCAGGTGCCACACTTGACTTTTCTCCATAGAGGATAATCCTTTTCTGTCACACGCTTTGTCGGCCGCTTTTCCCGGAATATTTTCTGAGCCTTGATAAACTCTTCTTTCGTTATGATCCCCGGATGCTTATTCTCAACAATAACCTGCTCTTCCTTTGGTACTGCTACAGAGTGCTTCCAACCGACACCAATGCCCTCACGTTTGTGACCAACAACAGCACCATAATACATTTCCTGCTTCAGTATCCGTCTGACGGAATTGTGATTCCAGCACGCAAGCTCTGAAGTATTCTCAAATTTCTTTTTCTCCGGATGCTTCCGCTGATAGTAACGTGCCGGAGTCTCATATCCTTTTTCATTCAGCATTCTGGCTATATCAGAAATGCGCATCCCGTCAATCGCAGCCTCAAAGATTTCTCTGACAACCGCAGCTGCCTCTGGATCCACTGCCAACTTATGATAATCGTCAGGATCCTTTTTCAGCCCATACGGCACATGACCTCCAATATATTCACCGCGCTTCATTTTAGCGCGTTTCGCCGTCGTGACCTTTACAGACAAATCCTTGCTGTAGTAATCATAAACAATATTCTTCATGACGACATCGAGACCGCCGGTAGTTCCCTTATAATCCTGACTGTCGTAATGATCATTGATGGAAATGAAGCGAACTCCCAGGAACGGGAAAATCCGTTCCAAGTAGTCACCCAGCTCAATATAATCACGTCCGAATCTGGAAAAGTCTTTCACTATGACACAGTTGATGGCACCGTTCTTGATCTTTTCCAACAGTCGCTCAAAGGAAGGCCGCTCGAAATTGGTGCCACTGTATCCATCATCGAAAAACTCATACTGTTCACATCCTGCAAGCTCAGGATCACCACTGATAAAATTCTGGATCAAAGCTTTCTGGTGTGAAATACTCTCACTTTCAGCCTTGTTTTCCTTTATCATCAGATCCCGATCAGCCTGAGATAACCGGATGTATTTTCCTATCACCCATTTACCCATTCTGAACAGCTCCCTTCTTCAGTTCCATGAATATCCGGTCGAATACTTCTTTCTGTTCTTTGTACTTGAACTCTACTTCGACACGGTTATCCTCATAAACCAGAACCTTCTTAACAAGAGCATTAACCAAACCCTGATCCAACTCTGAGGATCCCTGGACCTCATGCATAGCCTGAAGCCATTCATTATTCGCTGTCAGCACACCATCCAGCTCCTTCTTCCTCTGCTTCGCTTCTGAAAGCTGTTTTTCCAGACGATCATATTCTTCATCATAGGCTTTCTTTGCGTACTGATAATCTGCCTCATCCAGTACTCCTTCTGCAAAGCTCTCAAACAGTCCCTCTCTGCGCGAATTAACCTTCTTCAGCTCCTGAGTCAGATAATTGACCCTCGCAACATACTGATCAATCAGGTTACGCTCTTTTGCTGTTCCACGAAGCTTCAGCAGCATCTTCTCCTGATTAAGTGCGCATTCCATCTGTACCTGCATAGCAGCAAATACAGCATCCACCACATCCTGATATCGGATTCCATGTCTGCTGCAGTTTCGGTATCCGCTGTCTAAGTAACCTCCGCACACGTAGTTCGTATAGTAGAAATTCTTATCTTTTAAAGCGTTATTTCCCTTCACGAAACGCATCCGTTTTCCACAGTCCCCGCAGTAGATTCTCTTCACAAACAGATTCACAATCTTGTCTCTTATGCGTATAATTCTGCCTCCGATGTCTTGAAAGAGCTGGACACGTTCTGCGCTGGGAACGGTTTCTCCGGCAAAACTGTCACAAAGGAACTGGCCGATGCATGGTCAGTGCAAAAGGAGACGGAGGGCTTAAGCGCACGGAACATCCGTGTCAGCATCCTGCGCCAGGTATCAAAGTATATCCTTTCCCTTGGGATCCAGGCATACCTCCCGCAGACAGGGCAGTCAACGGAATCCCCTGAAGCCCATGTATTCACAGAATGCGAGCGGGACGCTTTCTTTGAGAGCCTGGATACCCTTATCCCGTCCAATGGCCCTGGCGGTGTGCGCATCCTGAACGAATGCAGGGTCTTGTTCCGCCTCTACTACTGCTGCGGGATGAGGCTGTCAGAACCGCTTGGGCTTACCTGGGACTGTTTCGACCCGGAAGCCGGCACGGTCCGCATCCTGCATTCAAAAGGGGACAAAGACCGCCTTGTCTGGATCACGGAAGATATCACCGGTATGCTTTTGGAATACAGGGCCTATATCCAGAAAGAAATCCCCGGCACGGACCTGGCGTTTCCCGGCATGAAGCCAGGGAAGCCGGTCGATGCAGTGACCGTGCGCAGTTATTTCCTCAAGGCATGGAGCCGGACTCCTTATGCCGGGGACAGCAACCCGCCCACTATAAAATCCTTCCGCCACACCTTTGTGGTGGAAAGGCTTAACATCTGGATATCGGAAGGGGCGGACATCATGGAAAAACTCCCATATCTCAGCAGCTTCCTTGGGCACAGCAGCATCCGTGAATCGCTTTATTACTACCATCAGATAGAAGAAAGCCGCAGGATCATACGTTCAAAGGACAAAACATCAAAAAAAGTCATCCCGGAGGTAAAATTTAATGAAGAACAACAAAAATAACCAGCTTTTCTTTTCAATGACGCTCCAGTACCTGGAGACCTACCTTCCCAGGCAGCTTGGCAGGAGCCGGGAAACAATACGCTCCTACACGGATTCCCTTTCGCTGTTCCGAAGATACCTTTATGAAAACAAAGGCATTTCCATCGCAAAATTCAGTTTCAGCGAATGCACCAGGAACCTGCTCCTTGAGTACGTTTCCTGGATGAAAGACCAGGGGATTTCCCCAGCCACCTGCAATGTCCGGCTTTCAGCAATCAAGAACTATGTCCAGTATGCTTCTGAATGCAATGTCACGCTGCAGTCGGTTGCACTGAATGTTTCAAAAGTCCCTGGGCAGAAAGTGCCAAAAAGGGAGAAGAAACTCCTTGAAGAAAACGCACTTGCGGCCCTGCTTAACCAGCCTGGGGACTCCAGGCTTGGAATCCGTAACCGTGCGATCATGGTACTCCTGTATGATGCAGCCATCCGTGTAGGCGAGCTTACCGCCCTCCGTGTTGAGGACGTAAACCTGAAAGCCATGTCCGTCCATGTGATTGGAAAAGGAAACAAGGAACGGACTGTCGCGATCACGGAGCAGGCCACGGCCCATTTAAAGCAGTATTTTTCTATTTACCGCCCTGATGCCGTGGACAATCCCGGAAATTGGTTTTTCTATACGACCATAAAAGGAAACACCGGGAGGATCAGCACAAGCACTATTGAACGTTTTATCCAGCAGTATGCGGACGAGGCAAGAAAGACCTGCCCGGATATGCCTGAACGCGTATATCCCCACCTGCTCCGGGCCGAACGTGCTACCCACTTATATAGGGATGGCGTGGATGCTGTATTGATTTCCAAGATGCTTGGGCATTCCAGCATCGAAACTACTAAGATTTATGCTCTGCCATCTATTGACCAGATGCGTGGGGCAATGGAGAAGGTGCAGCCCCCGGAAGTTTCAAATGAGAAACCTTTGTGGGATGACGATGATGAAGACGGGCTTGCCCGCCGCTGCGGCCTTCGATAATTTTTATCCCCAACATTCCAGTGAACAACCCAGAGAAATCAACATCTATGGAATTGTTGGGGATAACCAAAAGTTGGGAGTAATATAAAAAAGACTGACATGAAAATAGCGGCTCCCGGTTCATCGCCGGAGGCCGCTATATAGCTGTCATAGTTCTCTGTTAATTGCATTGTAGATTTCCAGTTTTAATGCTTCATCCTCATCATAACTTCCATTCATAATGGCTTCCATTATTTTGTGCAGTAATTCCTTATCTATCTTACTGGCGGCTACATTTAAACTAATGTTTTCCGTCTTTGCTAAAAAGGTCTCAGCTATTGATAAATAACCGTTGAGTAAAAGAAACAGAGTAGACAGCGTAATCGCAAGTCGCTTATTCCCATCGGCAAAACTATGAAACTGGCAGGTGCAGAAAAAAAGATGCGTCAATTTGTCTACAAATGTCGGATACCAATCATCATTTTGTATGTTATAAAGAACGCTCTCTAATTTCCCAAAATCAAGTTCCTCTAAAGTTCCTCCACCACTGTACTGAATGGTTTTCTCGTGAGTAATTTTGGCTTGTTCGGGAGTTATATAAATAAACCTATCCATTATTCACTCTCCTTCAAGCGCTTGAGTACATCTTGGTTCTCCGACATCAATTTTTCTAGTTCATCTCCAGCAGCTCCGAGGAAACGTTCGTATTCTTCCTTTTCAAGAGGCTTTATATATTCTTCTAACTGATAGTGGAATGCATCTCTCAATGCCATATCTCTACTTGCCATTTTAGTTCTTGCCTGAATAATAAGAGGCTTCCATAAAGGCAAAGACTCAAATGCTTTAAACAAATCAGACAATTCCCAGTTGTTGAGCTTTCTTCCCAGTTTCTCCGATTGCTGTTTGATTAGCTCTGCAAGTCCGCATTCATACGAGGCAATAAGTGTAAGTATTTCTGAGTAGAACGTATCCCTCACTCTATCTTTTGAAGATAGTTTTAGAATTTGCTTATATTCTCTGGCTTTCTCCCGGAATATGCTTTGATAAATCTTATCCGTGTATATTCCGTATTTGGCATTTCCCATATCAACATAATCTCGAAGAGCATCAGTAAATTCTTTTCTGTAATTCTCCTCCTGAAGGAAAGCACCTATAAAATCGCTATCCCTTTGGTTGATGTATTTAGTAGCGCCACCAGCCTTTTGATTGATGAAATCAATGACGATATCGAGCATTACTTGCCTTAAGCTCTTTGCTGTTGGGCTTTCTACTAGAAGCATTGCAAGATTTAGAAATGATCTGAAATCAAAAATAGCTAACTGCGGTGTTCGGTTACTGATGTTCCCGACATTTATGTCGGGAACATCCTGCTCGCTAACACAAGCAAGGAATTCCTTCAGTCTCTTGCCTTTTAATACCTCATATCCATTGCCAGAAATCTCTTCCTGATTTTCGCTTACATATCTTTCTACTGTTCTAAGCTCCACTTCAAAGTATGTAGCAACCATACTTTTCGTAAAGCACAACTTATCTTCAAAGTATATGCCCTGAATACGCGTTTGTTTTTGAATCTCAGCAATAGCAAGATCATTATTCAAAATGTTCTGCCGATCGAGCTGGGATACTGTTAAGTCTTTATCCATTCAACTCACCTCTATTTCACAAAGTGTTCTAATTCCAAAAAAATCCTCTGCCAGCTTATCCAGCTGAGCTGCAATCAGCGGAAATTCCTTATTCAAATCCAGCGTTTTTGCCCCGATCTGATTTCCACCCATGTTAAACATGCAGTCCGGAGTGATATCTTCATCCGTCTTCGCATATAGAAGGATGCCTGCCACATTTCCGGTATTGTCCTTATCCTGGTTCTTAACATAGGTGAATATCTGATAAACATTACCGGAATGAAGGGAATACTTATCAAACTGCTTCTGCAGTGTTCTTCCGTAATATTTTGCGTCTATAATCAGAATCTTCTCTTTCAGTCGCAGCATTATATCTGTCTGCATAACAGGAAGGAATCGGATCATAGACTCACTGTTTTCCCCAACGAGATCCCATTTAACCTGCCCGGCCTTGACCTCTGACAGATATGTATGATGCTGATGATAGTATTCCAAAATGAACTTCTCATAGAGTCTTGCCATATGATCATCAGAGAATGCAACCATCTTATACTCACCTTTTTCGGTGGTCTGAAGCATGCCATCCAATACGAAGTAGCAGACATTGATCAGGAGCTCATAATTCTTGCTATTCCGCTGATAGTGAATGCGGCTCCATGGTATTTCCGAAGGATCAAGCTGTTCTATCCCATCGAAGAAGACCAGCAACTTCTTTAATGCCACTTTACGTTCAAAATCGACACCATCATCGATAAGAAGGTAATGGATTGTGGTTTTCAAAATCTGGTTCAGAAGATTATTCTCTGACAGCTCATCGAATTCACAAGCCAGCTTCCGTTTGTGTTGAATCCGGTTCCGTATAGTTTCCGGCATATCCAGCTTGCCACGCATAACGGATAGCGTTTCATTTTTAGTAATGTATTCGCGGTACAGCCCTTGTTTTAGTTGTTGTGCAATGCCCTTGCTAAGAATTGCAGCAAAAAGGTCCTGTGCATGATCAAACCTCTCCGAAGCAACCTCATCATAATTTGACTGCTTCAAAATCTGAAATGCATAGGAAAGCATATAGTATATGTTTTTGATAAATATGCTTTTATCCTTAATCATCAAACACTCCACGCAAATTCTTTTCCCATCTGGAAAGCTTGTCCGGCTCATCGAACCAGTACTCTCCAAGCATAGGCAAAATATCAAATTCTACAACAGAACGCATCCACTCATCAGTGCAACCGGCTTCCTCTCTTCCGCAGAAATAGCTATGGCCGATCTGGAATCCGCGTCCAAGCGATTTATCATCTGTTATCTCTTTATTCAGTGCCTTGATCTGGTCAATCAACGCATTGAAGGTCTCGTTCGCAAACCCATTCTGATATTTAGTGAATCCCTCTGAATTAAATCCCGGCTCCATTTCAAAGAAACTGAACCTTCTCCTGAGTGCATAGTCGATCATGGCAAGACTTCGATCTGCCGTATTCATCATACCGATGATGTACAGATTCTCCGGCACAGAGAAAGGCATTCCGCTATAGGCCAGTGTTGCCTTGGTTCCACGATAATCCTTCTCTATCAGCATAAGCAGTTCACCGAAGATCTTGCTCATATTTCCTCGGTTGATTTCATCGATAATAAAGAAGAATTCCTTGTCCGGATGATTCGCAGCTGTCTGACAGAACCTATAGAAGATACCATCTGTGAGCTTGAAATCAGCACCGTCCGGGCGATAGCCCATGATGAAATCCTCATAGGAATAATTCTGGTGGAACTGAACCATCTCTATACGGGAGTCATCTACCGCTCCCATCATGGCGTATGCCAGTTTCTTTGCTGTAAAGGTCTTTCCCACACCAGGCGCACCCTGCAGGATAAGGTTCTTCTTATTTCTGAGAAGTGCTTCCAGAACATCGTAACGTTCCTCGGTCATATAAACCTTATTGAGGAAATCTTCCTTTGTGTATTTCTGTATTGAAGCATCAGCCTGTTTCAGCGGATTATCATCACGGATGATATCCATGATAAAATCAAATTCGCCCTTAGTAAGCTTGAACAAGCTTCCGTTTGGCTGAACAAAGAACTCCATCTTTTCAAGCTCCGGACACGCTTTCAGATCCAGATATTCGATAGGCGATGTCAGTCCTTCTGTTTTTTCAAAATAGATAGACTTTCCATCATTGGCCTGCGTAATCTTAGCAAGCGCAACTACCTTCTTTACGGGATTTGCTTCATAACCGATCACAATGTCACCGACCTTTGCGTCAAGGAAGTTCTGGAAAATACGTCTCTTATGACCATTTTCGTTATACAGCGTATAGCTCTGCTCTTCACCGACTTTAAGATCAGCGAAACTCCATATCTTTGGATTAGCAGTCAGCCACCAATAGCCTTGCTTCTGATCAGCATCTCCAAACAGCTTGTTTATCGTCATATCAAAATATGGAACAAGAATGGCTTCTTCAAACAACTTCTGGTCATCGTTATCAACTCTGATACAGGTAGAGTTATCATTTGGTGACCACCATTTCTGGACACCCTTATACGCAGAAGTATCCTTTGATTCGGCGATAACACGATAGGACCTTTCATACCATCCGTCTTCCATCTCCGGATTAAGCACTGGCTTATCAGTTGTAAACTGACCCAGGATTCTGATGCTGTTTCCGTAACACAGATAGAAGTAATCGCCTTTTTTAATGCTGTCCATAAAGCTCTCACCCTGAGAGACCTTTGAAACAGCCTTCGCTTTTGTTGTGCTATGAACAACCGCTACTTTCCGGTCTTCAAATATCGATCTGTTTCTTTCCGATATCGACCCGTGACTGATTTTCCATATTGCAGGAGTATCATCTACATACAGAGGAATATCACTCAGATCGACCTTCTCCAAAGCCTCTGACAGCTCATCCCGCAGTTTCCAAATATACACGCCATCTGTGGAGCTGTCGGCTTCTTTTCCGACATAAAGGATCGGCCACCAACGTGAATTCTCTGTATCTCTGATCATAACCGGGCAGCCCGTTTTCTCAGCAATTCTCTTGGCAAGTGACTGTGATCCGTTATTATAAAAATTCGGATTCTCACCATACTTGACGGAAAGCTGCTTGCATGTAGCTGCACCGCCATAATCCTTCAACCTCTTAACAATTTTCAGGCTACTTCCTGTAAATACAGAGCTATCATTCAGTAACTCAATCCAGTCCTCTACGCCAAGTTCCGGTGTGTAGTCCTCCGTCTTCGGAAACCATTCATTCTCATCCTTCTCTGCATTCTGGGCGCTCAGATAAAAACGTGCAAGATAGAACCCGACATCTATAGTTGCGGTCTTAAGTTCTGGATCAGGATAGCAGCTCGCTGTAATACCATTCTTGAAAAGCTCCACTATCTCCGAATCGGCCTTAATGGCTTCACAGATTTCGTCATACATCTGAAAACCGCCGATCAAAGTCTCCACGGATCCATTTTTCTTTGGCATGTAATCCGATGACAACTCTCTAGCTGCGGCACGGAACAGCTCATACTTGTAGATATAATACTTATCCGGATAACGCAGCCAGAGATAAGTGCTGATGGCATTTGTGTTCTGATAATGGTTCCTCCAGGTACCATCGTCATACTTCGATCGCATTTCTTCGGCTGCCGTTTGAAAAGCATCCACCCTTGCTGCCAGATCCTGAGATTCATCGAAAAGATTTCGGAACATTGCCCTTGTTGCTTCATCATCAGCTTTGGCAAAGTTTGTGATCATACCCCGTGGATAAGCATAGCCGGATGCCAACAGATTGAATGTCTTATCTGTTGCCTGCTTGAACATCTCTCCAAAGTTTTCGGCATCAATATTCCAGTGATCCTGGAAGTGTTTGATAGCCTCCCACTTATATTTCTCATCATCCCAATGGCTCGGAAAGTACGCCTTGTATCCTTCCAATATGGGATTCAGTTTTTCTAAATCAATCATGCGCTCCTCCTTCCAAGCCAATTATTGAATATCAGAGTTATTCCTTTTCCTTAAACACCAGTGACGACCCATTACATAACTCGATATAACGTTCCAGTCTTGTCTTTTGGCTTAAGGCGTTATGCGAAATCTTTTCTATCAATTGTAAATGTTGAGGATCGAGTGTTATGCCGGTACCAGCCTCTTTTATAACGCCAGTTGTTTTCAAGTAACGGATATTCATATCCGCATATTCCTTAAAATTGCCTTCCTCTTTACAGTAATGTGTCCACTCTTCATGAATAAGATTCTCATCGAATTCATCTGTATTATCTGCATTTCTTCGATTGCCACGAATCTCTATAATCCTATTACAAACCTCCGATATATTAGAAAGTGGATTGCTTGTCTGAACACAAACCGCAAATTCTATAAAATTGATGCGATAGTCATTCACAAGATCATACAGTTTCAGCATAACCTGCAGTGTCCATAACAGTGGTGAAAATGCTGTCTCTGAATCAATCTGTTCCATTGGCACCATCAAGCCTCTAAGGAAGCATTCCTGCTGCATCGCCTTATTTGGCGCATTATAGAACAACATGCCTAACGGAGTAATGTAATCAACTGGACCTATATCCTCCTGTTTAAAGCCGTCCTTGGATGTAACCTCCGGATAGATAAAACCAAACTTGCCAAAGATAAGCCGATACTTTCTGGTAATACTCGCATCTTTATCCTTGTTTGGATCTCCGCCTATAACACCCTTGTATGCAAGTAATCTCTTAAATGCCTTCTGATCTTCTGGTGTACGTATGCGTCCTACCTGATCAGATTCTACATAGATCTTAAAGCCTTCTGGTATTCTCCACGGATTACGCATACCTGTATTTCCAATAAGCCAGATATCGATCCTGTCTTTAACCAGGCGCTTCTCCACAAGCCCGTTCTTGAATTTCTTGACTACCATCCAATCTGTATCGCTGATCTGTACAGTTTCGATTTTCGCTCTTGCCATAATTACCACCCCACGAATAAATACTCTTGTACGCTATTCCTCTTTACACTTTTTCTTGTTCCAAATGAATAAGTGTAATCCACAGGGACAACTTTTACATTTTCTTTTACTTCTGAAAGCAGAGCTAACATCTCTTCTTTCGTCGGTTCACTGTTTGATGAATATGAAACAATCAGAATACTATCCGCGTATTTCTTGAATATTGCTCTGAATGCTTCTTCAGCACCATCTCTGGTAGAAAAAGGTGTAGGATAAGACTTGAACTTTTTGGTTTTTGTCTCCTCCTGAATGTCAACTCCATTCCAATCTCTTGCCAAGCCTTCTACAAAATGGTACCTGCGAACATATTCATTGTCAGACTGTGGCGTATAATAAGGTGGATCGATATAAACCAGATCGTAGTGTTTTTTTCTTAACTTAAGTGAATCTGCCCATGTCGACACACATTGCTGACCATTATCAAATACTGCTTCATTTATAACTGTTACAGCTTCCCGGAACTGTTCTTCCATAGTCTTACGTAAATCTTGTCTGCCGTCATTGTAGCGCTGCCCGGTATAAGTAAATATCCCTCGTGGCCGCTTTTTCATACAGGCTCTGATTAACGCAGCTTTTGCAATCGCTTTTTTATGGGGATTGCGCATTCTTTTTATGTTCGCTCTTATATTATCTATTAATCGGTTTTCATCATCCGTAAAATACAGATCTTTAAACACACGCTCGACAAAACCATCATTATCAGTTTGTTTTAGTATCCGTTCAACGTCTCTGTTGGAAAGTACAATATCTTTATTCTCTATAAGCGCTTTGGCATAGGTTGCGGCCATCGCCATATAGTCATTAGATGTCACTTCTTTTCCGTGACACTTATACATATATCCAACCACGCCAGAACCAGAGAAAAGATCTAAAACAGAGTTAAATTCGAAATCCTTTGATACCTCCCAAATCGAATCCAACAACTTGCTTTTTGAACCCATGTATCTCGTTGACGGGAATTTATCCAGTTGCTCAATATGTTGTGACAATTACATCTTCTCCTGTTCTGTTATTTGCATCTTTATTTATCATCCTTCTTGTCTTGAAAACCTCTATCTTGAAATCTTCATATAACTCATGCACAAGAGGGTGATTTGAATTAGTCAGCATTACCTTAATGCCTCTTTCGTGAAGCGTCTTAACATCTTCGGCTAATTTCCGTTGATCTTCTTCTCCAAACTGCTCTTTTGTATATCTCTTAAAATCAGCATATTTTGACACCGGAACATACGGAGGATCCAAGAAAACAAAGTCCCCTCTCTTTACCCGTTCCATCAAAACCTCATGGAAATCGCCGCATATGATTTCTGCACTTTTTAGTAGTCCCGCTGCCTTTCTTATTTCAGCCTCATCGCAGAATACAGTCCTTTTGTTGTTTGCATACGGAGTATTGAAAAGACCCTTCCGATTCACACGATAAAGACCATTGAAACAGGTCTTATTTAAATAAACTGTCCTAGCTGCCGCTTCTATTGGCTCCATGTCTTTCCAGTCAACAGCTCTGACGCTGTAAAACCGTTCTTTTGTGTTTTCATATGTGGCCAGCAGGCTTATCAACCCCTCTACATCCGAAGCTATTATCCTATAAAGATTAATCAACTCAGGATTACTGTCAGCAATAACAGCGTGCTCAGGAGCTATTGCAAAATACACAGCACCGCTTCCAAAAAAGGGCTCTATGTAGTTATTATATGTTTCCGGCATTCTGGGGATTATTTCACCTAGCAACTGTGATTTGCCGCCCGCCCATTTAAGTACTGGCTTTGTGTATATTGTTTCATCCATTAGCGCTCATCCTTTATATGAACAGACTGTCATTTACGGCAATCTGATTACTTATGAGTAAGCTTGCAAGCCTAACAAGAATTGCCTCCTGCTTTGCAGCATCAAGCTCTGTCGTCGAATCGATCTCTAACAACTCTAAAAGAATAGGGAAACCTCCATGAGCATACGCTTCAAAAATTTCGTACTTCCCATCTTCTTTAAGAATTGCTTGCTCCTTTGTATGAGCATATGCGATCAGATCCATCAGGTCATAGTCGGTCTCTGTAAAGAACTGCATCAAAACGCCATCGCTTGCAGGCTTATCAACAGGTTTATACGCCTTGTTGCTATACCCAATAACCGCAGAGAGCACAAGGATGTCCCTATATGCATTGAAGACTTTATTCCCTGCAAGAAGCTTCTGCATCATTTCCTGCTGCTCCGCAGCTCTTCTGATACGATATTTGCTATTCACATAGAATGACATTTATATTTCCTCCATAGAACTCACAATAATGTTGGAATGATCTTCGTTCGGCTCCTTTTCAAAAAGATGTACCGTGCTTACAAATGGTCCAACATAGTCCTCAACGTCCCTATAGCTATCTTTTGCCAGCATCAGTATTATTTGATGTGTGAATGCATGCAGCGACATTGCGCTCTTTTCAAGGTTCTTATCAAAGATATCTCCGAAAGGAGCATCAATCAACAACGGATAAGCTTTTGTCATTTCGAAAATGCCTCCGCTCTGAGGCTCATTCGCAAAGTCAAGAATAGCCTTAACAAAGGCAAGCGTATTCATCTTACTTTGTCCCGTTGAATTTGGCTGGGCACACGACAGGATAGCAGTTTCCTGTATTTCTTCATCGGACTGCCCCATCGCTTTAAGTGATGCTACCGTACCCTTCTTCTGCATATTGCTCAGAGTATCCTGATATTGGTTCTCAAAATACGTGATGATCTGGAACATGGATACCTGATCATACTGGACAATGTATATTCTTCGTCCAAGATCATAATCATCGCTGAGCATCTTATAAGCTTCTTGTAATCTCTTATTAATCTGCTTCAATGCGGTGATCCTGTTAGCCCCTTTAATCTTTTCAAGAGCGATCAGACACTTCTCAACAAATGCAGATTCCTTCTCAATTGTGATAGTATCCGCTTCTCCCTGAGACAGCGTCGCTTTCAGTTTCTTCTTAGCCTCCAAATCCTTATCCATCCCTGGAAGCCTCGAATCTATATTTTGAAGGTTTGCTGACAGTCTGATTATTTCATCCTGTAATTTTTGATATCTATTCTCAATTTCTTCAGCAGCCTCGGAGCCACTCTTTGTGATCTGTGTGGAAAGAGAAGCGATGCGGTCCTTCAATTGCTTTATTTTTTCGTTTGACTCGTTTAGAGAGTCAAAATCATTTTTTACTGCCTTTCTTTTATCTCCACTTGCCACACGAAGCTGATGGACCTTTTCCCCCATAGCACTATTTATGTTATCCGGCGGAAGCTTCCTAATCAAAGAATTCAATTCAGCGATCATTTCCTCCGTCCAAGTGTTTCCACAGATACACTTAGGTCTGGCAAGAATATTCTTTGCAGCAGGAACAGTAAGATCGGCGGGAACATCATATTCCACCAACAGTTGCTCTACATCGCTAAATAACTGTTCACAGCTAGCCAAATACCCGTCAGCTATACTTGTTGTGAAAGAATGGATTGCATTTGCCTTTCTGGCTTCTTCCTGTTCCAGTTCAGTACGGGCCTCACGTCTCTGCTTTTCAAGAAGCCGGGCTTCTTTAATATCATCAAGCTGCAATGACAATTCCCTTGACTGAAGTTTAAGATCCGCAACCTTTTCAACGCATTCTTGTCTTTCACTTCTAGCTTTGTTGACCTTCGTTTGCAGCTCATCGATTTCGCCAATAAGTGCATTCAAAGATACATTACCCTTCTGCTTTGCAATTTGCTTTGCCTTCTTGTTTATTGCCTTCTGGACTTGCTCAAATGTCAAGTGACACTGTTCCAGAAGTTCAACATTCGTTATGTCATTAATGACACCAGCAATAGCTTTTACAGAACTATCATCTAGTGAACTCAGCTGCTTCATCCGCTCACCGTCAAAGACGATGCCGTTTAGTATAGGCTTAGGGATAATTCTTGTAAGTATCTTATTCACTTCAGCTTCATCGCGCACAGGGAGGGATAATTCGTAATTATCCTTGTAATACCTGATGGACTGGCTTTCCGTGACTGCAATAGTTGTAGGTTTCTTTTCATATTTGGCAGTTCTATTGACAATGTACGTTGTATCTCCATCTTCAATCTCTGCCTCAACCGAACAACTTGCGCTGTTCCGCTCTCCGTCCTGGATAGATTTATACAGCGAAAAATTTAAGGCATAGGGTGTTGCTTCCTTATTTTTCAGTTGCTTAAAATTGAATCCGTAAAGAAGCCACCAGAAAGCAAACAACACCTCCGTTTTACCCGCGCCATTGTTTCCAAGTATAAGATTGATATTTTTCCCATCTTTCTCACAGAATTCGATTTCTCCGTTAAGAAAGCATCGGTAATTGTCGAACTTAATTTTCTTAAATCTCATCTTTTACCACCTTTTCCACAATCGCCTTAAACTCCTTCTCCATGTCAACATCACCGTTCCTGAGATAATCCTTAGCAACCTGAATTGCCTGGTTGAAACCCTCTTGCTCTTTTTCAGAAAAGTTCAGTTCTGAAAAAATACTATTCAGATTCTGCGTTGAACTCATTTTCTAAATCCTCCTCGTTAACTCCGTACATTTTCATAATAGAAATCATCTCTTCCATTATGTCGTCCTTGTTATCAGCTAACCTGGCATATTCTTTTGCCCGCTTCATTTCATTAACTACAAGATTTGAAACGCCTATACCATCTGTAACACTAATTGGCGGTAATGCTACAAAATCATATATGTATGCTATCCTTTTGCCCGTTTCAGTACAAGTTCGTAAAACACGACCTCTTCTCTGAATCGTCTGCCTGCTAAGGGCATCTGATGCCATGATGTATATTTTATCCAGCTTCGGAACATCTACGCCTTCATCAAAGCACTTAATAGCCACCAGCACATCATAATTCTCATCCTCAAATTCTCGAAGAACTCTTGCACGATCAGCTGTATGTGATGTGAACTGAGACACAGAATAATGCCCTTCCAGCGCAAGTATTCTTGTTACAGAATCTATAATACTTCCTTCTGTCTCATAATCCTTACCGTGACCACAATATACAACACTGTTTTTAAAGTTGTACTTCTTACCATTCTGACTGCGAACCATATCTTCCAGCTTTTCCAATTTGCTATTTGACTTCTTTATCACACTGCTTCTTTTAGTCAGAATATCTTTCACCAGAACCTCATCTACAGGTTCCTGATTCAGCGCAACAATAACCTGCTTGGTGTAGTTCTGATATGATATGAAATCGCTGTCAGAAATATTAACAAACACCGGAGTGTACATATAATGCGACAAGAAGCCATTTTCTATAGCTTCATCAATCGTATACTTGTAGGTTTCGATTTTGCCACGCGTAAAGTAGTTGACGATTTTATCACTTTCCTGCTGAGAATACCTTTCCGGAGTGGCGCTAAGACCTAACCTGTACACAAAGCTATTCGGTAACTGACGGATCTGATTAGGACTCAGATTATGTGCCTCATCAACCACAAAAACAGCCTGTTTTCCGATTGGTGCACACTGCTTAATAAACTTTGCAAAAAAAGTATCATATGTAGCTATAACAACATTGAGCTTATTATCGCTGAGCGAATTGATTATAAATGCACCAAAATTATATTTGGTTTCATTGGCATTCGCATATCCACCCAACAAGAGCGGCTTTATCCCTTCCTCTTCAAAAGCAGCTGCCCACTGCGCTTGAAGATCTATTTGAGGAACAATTACAACAGCTGACAACTGCTCTTTCTGTTCATGCAAAGCTATAATAGACTTAATAGCAGTGAATGTTTTTCCCGTTCCAGTCGCCATCTCATAAAAATGATTTCCATCATTGTCCAGAAACTGCCGAACAGCTATTTTCTGGTAATCATATAGATCTTTCTTCTTAGTCCTCTTTTTAGACTTATTCTGCAAACGCTGGATCGCCGTTCTGACATCGGAGCTTACCTTATACTTACGTATTAGGTTTTTCTGTTCTGCCTCAGGAAACGGCATTACTTCAAGCCCTTCAAGATCATTCGCCCAAAGATGATCAAAGTAGGCCTGCTGTTCCTTTATTTCTTCTTCATCTCCCCACCATGAAGTAAGGAGCATAATTGTTTCCCAGTTCTTATTAAGTCCGGAGACAGTAGCGTTGTTGGAACCCGAAAAATACAGTTTTCCTCCATCCTTATCAGTCATCACTCCTATTTTCTCATGGTAAATTCCATCTGGAAGATACGCAATTTTAATAGTGAGTATGCCGGCTGCGATAAGATTCGTTATGAAGTCTAACTTCATCAAAGTATCTTCGTTTTCGATATCTTCTTCTATTTTCTGATGTATTTTCTCGATTACGATGGTCTGCTGCAACTGCAACCCATTGTTTATAATTGCAACATCCGCATCGCTCAATTGAACAGAAGTAACAACACGGACGACTCCACCATGCTGAATAAACGGTATAAGACCGTCTGCAATGTTAGCTAATGAATCAAGCGTGAAAAAGCCTGAGCCACGATCATACGTATAGCTTTCTTTCAGTGCAGGAATAAGAAAATCGTCTGTGACATTATCCTGCTTTGTACGGTATATTTTCTTCAGTTTTAAGTCTGATAATGGCATTGCTATCCCTCATTTATCTCAGGTTAATGCTAGTATATTGATAATGTTGTCCCATAATACGGACTCAGTCCTTTTCGTGTGTCATCATTCGATAATGTTGGCTCTGTTCCAGTTTCTCAAAGATCTTCTTC
The DNA here is from genome assembly GCA_002490705.1 of Lachnospiraceae bacterium UBA7202. GTDB lineage: Bacteria > Bacillota > Clostridia > Lachnospirales > Lachnospiraceae > UBA3282. The sequence goes on along the minus strand of DKUO01000049.1, from coordinate 10,521 downwards.
ATTACCTTACGGTACTGTTCCGGATCCACTGCTTCCTGTACAAGGTTGAACCCATCGATAAAGCTGCATTCATTATCAATGTAAGAAAGCATGGAACTTGCCAGATGATAGTCCGTATCATCAATCGTTCCATCGGCTCTCTTTTTGATGAACTCACTCTTGTTTTTCTTCAGGATAATATCCCTGATATTACTTCCCTGATAACCGCAAAGTTCCAGGAAATAATATTGGAGGATCCTACGGATAACATTCAACAGCGGGATCGAAGAAGTCAGTTCCTGATACTCCGTCCAAAGTGCCGTGTAGGCGTTCTGGACCGGATTCACGTTCTTGTCATCCTCCGAAAGTTCCTTTGCCTTCTCAATGCATGGTGTGATGGAAGAATGGTTGTCGGTCTTCCTTACCATGTAAAATGTAACGCAGTCATAGTATTCCACCATGTTGTATGCGACCTCACGATGGAAGTATGCATTGTGCGTCAGGATAAATATCTGCTTAATATAGGAACCGGTGATATCCGGGTGCAACACTTCTATATTGTTGTGGCATACGCTGATCATTTCCCTGACCATGGAGCTCACAATGAACAGAGTGCCGCTATCCATGCTGGTAACCGGATCATCGATTACAACGATCTTGTCTCTTCTGTCCATCACATCTGTCACTTCGCCGGTCGAAGTAAAGATAGCTGCATCTGCAGCACCGCTGCCCTTAACCAGATGATAAAAGTACAGGAATGCAATAAAGTTTCTTTCGCCCTCGCTCAGACGCTTGACCGGCTTATTGCCATCACGAACCACCTCATAACGGTTCTTGACACCCGGTTTCTTACGAAGAGAGAAGCCCTGGAAGCCGGAGTCCTTCAACATGGCATTCATGCTCTCGAAAGCCTCATCCGTATTAACGGTATTGCCACTCTCCTTCTTGATCTCTGCTTCCTTGTCCAGGTAGTTCTGACGGAGAGTACCTTTCTCTTTTTCGATAGCCTTGATTTCTGTTTCTATAGCAGCGTCCTTCGCCTTATAATCCGCGATTTCATCTTTGACCAGAAATGCCAGATGCTCCCACAGCATTTTGTCGCACTTGATCTTAGTCTCTTTCTTTTTGTTGAAAGCATCATTATTCGTTTTGATGAGAGCGTTGATCTCATCGACAATCGCATCAATCTCAGCAACTAAGGTATCTATATCCTGCAGTTCTACTTTCTCTGCCGGTTTATCAACCTTCTTCTGAATCAACTGAAGGTTACTATGAATAATGGTTTTCAGACGTTCCAGCTTTTCCTTATAGACAGTGAAATCAGCACGCGGAAAATCACTGGATGTATTATCATCCAGTATTCTGAGCATTTCTTCTGTCATGCTGGTATATGCAGACTGGAACGCAGCCACAGCATTTACACTGTCCTGATATTCTTCATCGAAGCAGGCTTTCAGTTCCTGCTCGAAATGCTGGTGGTCCAGCGGATTATGACAGAAAGGACATATCCCGTCTGCCTTCTTTAAGTATTTCGTATGACCTTCTTTGACCCAGTCTGTATTTCCAAGCTTCTCCATCACTCTGGCAAACTGAGTATCGCTTGTACTTACGATGGGCTGACCAAGATAAGACGCTCCGGAAAGGTCATACTTTCCGGGATATTCATTTGATTTCTTCAGGGATGGATAAGTCTGCGCACTCTTTCCATATGCTACCGCATAGAACTCCATAATCTCATCTTCTGTATGCTCTACGGGCTGTTTTTTCTCCACCTCCGGGCAGAATGTTTTGGCTATCTTCTTTCCGGTCATCGCAGAATCAAACTTCTTCCTGACGGATTCCGTCAGTCGCATCATTCTTGTCTGACTCTCACCTTTAAGACCTTCTCTGGCCTGCTTCTTTTGATCTATCGATTCATTCCTCTTGCTCAGATCGCTCAGCAGCTGATCCTTATCCTTAGCAAGCTGATCCAGCTTTTTCTGTGTTTCAATATTCACCTTATTCAGCGTAAATACTCCGGCAAGGTCATCAAAATTAGAAAAATGATCACTGATGAACTGCTGATCATAAACCAGCACGTTGTAGTCGTCCACAGTCTGCCCGGATCTCCATGTGAGTCCGGTATTTGCCTGGATCATTTCTGATATTGTTGATTTACCCGCACCGTTTCTTCCAAAGAAAAAGTTTATAAACGTAGGCTCAAACTCTTCATGATCATAAGAGCGGCCTTCGATTACCACCTTTTCTATCGCTGATTTTCTCTTCTCCATATAACCGCTTCCTTCCTTAGCCTTCGTTTTCGTCATTCATCTTTCCGGATTTCAGCCATTCATCGACTTCACTGATTCTGAATTTATAGCGTTTGCCGGCACGATAATAAGGAATCTTTCCACTCTTGATCCAGTTCCGCACGGTATCGGTGCTGACACTGAGGTGATCCGCTATATCTTCAAGGTTTACCCATTTTTCGACTTCCATTGCTTCGTATTCCCTGCTCATGTCTTCCTCCGCTTAAAGCATATCCATAATCTCAATAAGTTTCTTTTCTTGTATCAGTTGTGGTAAATTCACCCTTTTGATTGCCCAGTGAACACTGTCCAATTCGTTGTTCTCCGGAGCCCGAAGCAACTGCAGCTCGCTCTCCAGAGCATTCAATTTTTCCTGCCGTATCACATGCGATATAGATGCTGTAACAATGATCGTATCGCTCTTCTGCCGGATGTCCACAATATATCCATACCCTGCGCACTGATCCGTAGTCGTATGATTACCGAACCGGTTTCTGATAACAAACAATGACGGCAGTCTCTTGATTTCTTCTGCTGCTGCCAGTCCCGGAAGAGCATATATTTTACGAACTTCCTCAGCTGTAAAGGCGTTCAGTGACTGGTGTCTCGGTATCGCAACCAAGCTGTCCATCTGCTCTTGATCAATAACAAACAGATTGTAATACTCATGATTCGGATTGGCAGGTCGTATGATCTGAGGCATACCGCCCATCGTAATATGGTTGATCTGCTGCCCTATGTATCCGATTTGAGTGTTTCCACTACCGGTCTGCTGGAACGTAGGACTTCCCTGCACTTGCAGACCGGTCGGAGTCTGTACTTGTAATTCATCACTCATTCAGTATCCTCACTTCTTTACAATCGTCTGGTTCGCTATGTATCCAATCTGTGTGTTGTTATCTCCGTTCTGTATGAAAGTAAACGGATTATTGATCTGCTGCAGGTTCGGTCCGGTGCCGGATGCTCCCCTCTGGTTGTTCTGATTATCTTGATTATTCTGCTCCGGCTGATCTTCTACAACCTCCGCTTCCTGCTCCGTATCTTCGGTCTCATCCTCTGCTTTCAGTGTATACACATCCAGTTCTATCGAGATGTCTTCTCCCATAGATCCTTCATACTCTCTGGCACCGCCACCGTTCTCAGGGCACCAGGTATCATATGTAAGTTGGCCTACCTTATTATTCTTTCGATTTACGACTATAAAATGCCATATTCCCAGAAGGAATGACGGAAGGCATACTCTTTTCTGATTGCGAAGCTGATCTTTCCTGACAGCATCTCCGTTCTCACCAACCATGAACTCCACACTGTCATTAATGCTATCGTCCTGTTCAATCAGATCAATCAGAGCCTTCACCAGGCGAACATCCTTCTGCAGCTTTGTTCCCGTTTCGATAAAACTATCTACAAAGATGCACATGTCATTTCTGGCCGCCAGGTAGTTATTTCGTACCCTTTGGTCAAAGACCCCAATCGCCAGCTTGTCTCCAAACGGGAGATACTGTCCCGTTGATAATTTGCATGACTTATAATCATTAGCTTTCGTCTTGAGCACAGCCTTCCCCGGATCCTCATAGTCAGGATTGATAACCGTGATCAGACCCACAAGCACATCCGGATCATTCAGCTTATCGCTCTCACCCTTATAGTGTTCTCTTGCTTTCTTCCGCTGCAGCAACGCCTGTATTACCAGCGTCATAAAGGTGCCGCCGCACAGTCGCGGGTACTCTATATTTGTCACAGATTTCCTCCGATTTACTCTCGTTTGCAATTCTACGCATGTAGTATACTGGTTCATTTTGTTTCCAACCAATTCCCACTAATTCCGATTATATCACAAATGTCTGAATCTATCAATGAGAACGTGCTTTTTCCGTACTTCCCCTCAGGACTCATTTGACGCTTTTCTGTTGATCTCATCCCCTGCTTTTTGCGATAAAAATCCGACTTTTTCAAATCCCGAACCTTAAAAACCTTACGAACCATAGCGCCCGACCTTACGAATGATTGGATCACTCCTGTAAACAATCGCAGGAATGATCCTTTTTCTTCCTGCGAAAAAGCAAACCAAGGCAAATCACAGGAGGAATAATTATGCCAAAGATTACTGTAGACTATTGCTCCAAGTACAGTTCCTTTGATGGAACTTCCGTAACTGAAGGTAAGGTTCTCGCACCGGTTCTGATCTCAGATGCAGAATATCAGAGTAACAACACGATCATTCCGGAAAACCTGAGAACCTGGAAGCACTACGGTGTTCCGTTCAGAGTCGGATTCATGGTGGTGGACGAAGCTGATTTCAACAAGATGCTCTCCCTCTACTACTCCGGTATCAACGACTACTTTGAAGAGCATCCGGAACTTCGCCCCGGCAGATGCGTTCTTAGATGGGATAACGAAGGCTTTCCTATCCTCTGCAGCAAGGAGAACCGTTGCAAGGGCTGTCCCAGACGTGCAGAGCACCTTCCTCGTTTCAAGAGCCGTGAGGACTTTATCCAGTTCACATCCTTCCAGGATACCCATGAAGACGAAGACGGCAACACCGTCGGACTCGACATCGCGGATCCCAACGTGAATGTTGAGGAAGAAGCGATCCTCGAAACACTCTTCACGGAACTGGTGGAATACCTGGGTAGAATCAGCCCCCGTTACGCAAAGATCGTCACCCTCGGCAGACAGGACTACTCGAAAGAACAGATTATTGCTAAGCTCGGTCTGAAGCCGTCCCGTGGCTATCAGGAAATCAACGCAGCAAAAGAACTGACGAAGAAGTTCCTCGAACTGTAAAACGCACGAATGGCGCTGTCGGATCCGTTCCGATAGCGCCACTCTTTTATCTTCTGACCGGCTTACGCCCATTGAGCTGGAACCGGTCATGGCTCTTAATGCTTCTCACCACCTGCCCCAGGCTGTTACCACGACCGTGCAGGTGATACTTATCATCAGCCTTGTGTTTGTGGAATAAAATGATCGTTCCCTTCTCCGGATACTCCGGATTGTGCAGATACCAGAAATGTCCGATGTTTCTGCTCATGATAGTCACATCATATTCATCAGCAACAATGACGGAGAAATAGTTCCGATCCAACGACTGCAGATCCTCAGGGCTGAACATAGGCAGCCCCCTTTCCAGAGAACCAGGCATCCAGCGCCTGTTCCACAATCGAAGCCATCTCCGCATTCTCCATACCGCTGAAGTATTTCTCGCAAAGCGAATTCGGCAGTTTCAGGTTCAGACCTTCATTCCCGCTCCGCTTATTGATGGAAAGTGCATCCAGTATCTCGACGATCTTCTCTTCCGTCAATTCACCGCCATGCTTCCGAAGTTCTGCAGCCGCCTTCGGCTTCAGCTTCAAGCTCTGACGGTTCAGAAGTTTCCATATTGCCTGCTGCTCACCTTCTTCCAAAAATGACATATCCACCGCCGCCAGTAGAGCCACTCTACCTTCATCCACCAGCTTCTTAAACTCCGGGATCAGATAGTTCAGCCTCAGCATCCTCGCAACCGTCCGGCTGGAGAAACCATATTCCGCAGCCATGATATCTCTGCTCTTCGCCCGGTGGCCATTATGACCACCGCAGCGCGAATCCTTTTTACCGGTCAGTGCTTCCAGTTCTTTCACTATCTCATCATGCCGCAGACTTCCGCACATCTTCTCATAATGTTCTGCCATAACCGCTGCCTGCTCCGACGGCTTCAATTCAGAAAATGATCTCTGCAGAACGTTGGTCTCGATCACATAGACATAGGCCTCTTCTTCGGTCAGCTCCGTCTTCACGATCGCCGGGATCTCCACCAAACCTGCCAGTTTCGCCGCGTTCTGACGGTTATGCCCGGACAGCATCTCATACCCCTTGCCTTTCTTCTGCACAATCACCGGACACAGTACTCCGTGGTTTCGGATACTCTCCACCATATCATCCAGACGCTCGCCTTCATACAGGTGGAACGGATGCTTATGGTAAGGCTCGATCTGATCCACCGGCAGCATCTGAACACCCTTTTCCGCCTCTCCCTGGACACGCGCCGAAGTATCCTCAGTCAGCATATCCACAGCATCAAATATCTTTCTTTTCGGTGCATTAGCCTTCATAAGCGATCACCTCCCCTGCCAACTTGTTGTATGCCCTGCAGGCGTTACTGTCCGGAGCATATTCGATTAGTGGCTCACTGTAGTAAACCGACTCACCTACCTTCACCGTATTCGGAATCTTGCTCTCAAAGGTCCTGATCTGTCCCTGGAAGGTCTCTGCCACCTGCTCCGTTATGGTCTTGCAGAGAATCGTCCTGGCATCGCACATAGTCAGCAGAATCCCTGCCACATTCAGTTTTTCATTCAGGCGGCTCTTGATCTTCTTCACACTCTTCAGAAAATCCTGCAAACCCATCATGGCCAGAAGCTGAGGATTCACAGTCACAATAACTTCATCAGCCGCAGCCATCGCATTGATATTCAACGCTCCCAACGAAGGACTGGTATCAACAAGGATATAGTCATAGTCCCCTTTCAACGGTTCCAGAATCATCGCCAGCATCTTCTCTGTACCCATTTCCAGTCTCAACTTCGCTTCTACCGCAGAAAGCTGAATACTTGACGGAATAAAGTCCACGCCATTCCGTTCCCAGATATACGCTTCACGCTCCGGCAGTTCTTCGTCTTCGATCACCGCCATCATCAAGTCACCGATTGCCACATCCACATCCTCCGCTCCGAAGCAGGTGGTGAGATTTGCCTGCGGATCGAAATCCACTGCAAGCACTCTTTTCCCACGCTTCTGAAGGGAATATGCCAGGTTGAACACTGACACAGACTTCCCTACGCCTCCCTTCATCGCGCCGATCATATAAATCTTTCCCATGCTCACACCTCCAATCCCGGCTCAGCTACCATAGCATATTCAGCTTTCCGTTCTGCTACGAACTGAGCATGCAGCCTTTTCTTCTCTTCCTCAAAACGCTTCTGCAGAAGCTTCGTCTCCTTCTCCATGAAAGCATCCTCAGCGTCCTTCAGTGCCGCTCTTTCGGCATCCGGAGTGATCACCAACTTACCATTCTCACAGGTGATGGAGATGTAGTCTCCGATATTAAAACCGATCTCCTTCAGCCACTCACCCTTCAGCTGAATCGTCGGAATAGAACGATACTGGTATCCACTCATGCCGTACACCTTCATGTTCCTTGTTTTCTTAAATGCCATCTCAAAATCTCCTTTCCTGACGGTCAGGCTCTCTGCCTGCCAAAGATTTGATCCCGTGGTGAGCTCAAAGCATAATCGTAAACGGTAGATAGTGAATACCTATACAAAACAAGAGCAAACCTGTATGATAGAAACAGATTTGCTCCCGCCTTTATTTCACTTCACTTTTATCAGGCTTACGGCAGTTCGCTGGCAGGCTTGGTGACCAGGGGAGCAGAGCATCCAGAAAACTGCGGTCTGTATCATCCAGATGTTTCGGGATCTCGGTAAGCAGATACTCAAA
>DKUO01000049.1:0-2498 GCA_002490705.1 Lachnospiraceae bacterium UBA7202 | reverse complement strand
CGCAATGCTGTAGATGATGGCGCTTGATTTTGCCCCGGCTATGGTATCGATCATTACCCAGTTTTTCCTGCCGATACAGAATCCGCGGATGGACTGTTCCGCAGCGTTATTGTCCATCGGTACTTCGCCATCGTCCAGGAACACTTTCAGGTATTTCTCCTGGTTCAGGGAATAATTGAAGCCTTCCCACGTCTTGCTTTTTGACGGCACTTTCGGGAGGTTTTCACGGACCCATGTGAAATAAGCCTCCACCAAGGGCCTTACGCTCAACTGGCGGCGGTTTTTCCGTTCCCCTGCCGGGAGATCCTTTAACTGTTTTTCCTCCCGATAAATCGCTTGTATCATCGTCAGCGCAAGGTACGCGCGGCTGTCCTTCTGCTTCTGCTTAGGCAGAGCCTTCACTGCCTCGTCAAACCTCCGCCTTGCATGGGACCAGCACCCGGCAATCAGCAGGTCTTCCCGCTCGCCTTCAATGGTGTGGTAGACCTGGTAGCCGTCCGTGACGCATACCCCGCTGAAACCCTTCAGAAATTCCCTCGGATGGCTGGCGTTGCGGGTCTTCTGGTATTCATAAAGCACGATCTGGCATTCTGTATACATCCGCCCAGTGCGGTACACCCACATGTAGCTTTTTGCGCCGGCGGGGCGGCCGTCCTTATTCACCAGCACGGGCGTCTCGTCCGCCTGCAGGACGTGGCAGCCGTACAGCTTTTCGTGGAGGTGATCATAGAGAACCGCAAGGTAACGGTCTGCGCACTGGATCGTCCAGTTCGCCATGTTCTGTCTTGGAATGTGCAGGCCGTAACGTTCAAACTCCTGTTCCTGCCGGTAAAGCGGAACAGCATTGACATATTTGGCGTTCATTATCGCTGCTTCCAGCGAAGGGGAAACAAGGCTTCCCCTTAATAAAGTCCGCGGATGCGGCGCCTTTACGACATCTTCCGTTTCCTTCCCGGCGTACACTTTTACATGATGTTCTTCCACCTCGATCTTCGCCGGGGTAAAGCTGTACCGGCGGTATACTTCATCGGGGAGCTGCTTCCAGCCGCCCTTTCCAAATTTATCTTCCAGCTCACCATCCGTCATGGAATGTTCCACTACAACTATCGGCAGCCCGGAAAGGTCTTCTTCCCGTTTGCCCTGCTTTTTCTGAGGCTTTCTGCGGGGAACACTTTCCGGCTCCTCCTGTGTGTTTTCCTCTGCGGCAACCGCTTCGGCTTCGTTAAAGAATACGATCTTCCCATCCACCTCCATAAAGGAGATCTGGTCTTCGGCCTCATGTTTCTCCGATGACCGGCCAAACCGGTGCCGTTTTAGATCCGCCATCTGTTCCAAAACAAGCTGGAGCGTATGGCCGATATTTTCAAGCTGCTCCTGCTGCAACAGGAACAGCCTGGTAAGCGTTTCCCTGTCAAGGCTGTTCAGTTGTTCTTCCGTATATTTTAAGGCCATGCTGTTCTCTCCCGGTATCCTGACAGCTTTATGATACCATGGATACGGGATTTTTGCGAACCCGTCACTGCTGGATGTCCGTCATAATGCCTATGGTCAAAACAGCGGTTGCTGCCTTTGTACGATGCTGTTTCCAGAACCCTTTTTCGGGAAGAGGAAGCATGTCTGCGCCCATTCCGGACTCTTTTATGGTGTGCAGCGTGGCTTTCCAGAGATAAGACGGGACATTTTTTCCGGCAGGAAAACCGTCTGAAAATTTCTCCGTTTTGCATAAAGTCATCCCATGTATTCCGGCGGTTCCACCGGCCTGACCGATCTCTTCGGGGTGATCGTCAGCCCTTCCATCAGCCATCGGAACTGCTGCGGCGTTAATTCACGCACCTCCTCCGGGGTGCGCGGCCACTGGAACCGGCTTTCTGAAAGCCGCTTGTATAACAGGAGCCAGCCGTCCCCTTCCCATACAAGCCCCTTGATGCGGTCTGTGCGCCTCCCACAGAAAAGATAGAGTGTATCCGGGATATATGGCCGGTTCCCGGTCTGTGTTTCCACAAGTGCCGAAAGCCGGTCCATCCCGGCGCGCAGATCGGTGTAGCCGCAGACAATGTAGACGGCTTTAAAGCAGGTGGCGTCATTCAGCATTCCGCACCACCTTAAGGACTGCCGCAAGCAGCGGCATGGGTGTGGACTGTGTTACGTGGATGGAAAAACCGTTTACAGAAACGGAAATCCCCTGCTGTATACCGCTGCCGCTTTGTGTTTCCTGCTGCAGGAGGCTGGTGTTTAACGGGACGATCTGCTGCGCCACAGCCTCCGGCGGAAGGTTTTCCAGACATGCCTGCCTTACGCGGCGCAGTCTGTAATAGTAGTTCGCTTTCGTAATGCTGCGGGTGGCACACCAATCGACAACACTCATGCCTGCGGGACGGTTCTGGCACTCTCTGATCTGCTCCGCCCACTCTTTTAAACGGTATTGTACAGCCGCTGCCGTTGTTTCTGAACTCATAGACTTACCTCCGTATAGGGGTATCAAAAGTTAAGGATCAACT
>DKUO01000001.1 GCA_002490705.1 Lachnospiraceae bacterium UBA7202 | reverse complement strand
GGGGTCACTTCATATTATCTATCTAACATACTACTTTTTTAACTACACCACGATATCCTTTATCCGGGTTCCGTAGCCAGAGAATCCCCTCTGCCGACTGTAATCCGGTAGCCTGCTTCCAAAACCCGCCGTTTGAGGCTTTCCATGCCCTCCGCCGCTTCTTCTCCCGTACAGAGTTTATTGTCGTAAAGGGAATACTGTCCGCGCACCGCCGCCGGCGAAAGGTTCGGCATAATGACATTGGCGCCCGCTTTCAATCCCAGTTCCCTTCCCTGCGGATGAATCGTACCCAGCGCCGTCGTCGCGGGAAGCAGCGTCTTTGGCAATATCAGCCTTGTGAGCGCCACCATCGTGAGCGTGCGTTCCAGACTCCCCTGCGGTTCGGCTGCAAAGGGCGTGTCATGATGGGGGATAAAGGGGCCGATTCCCACCATGTGGGGCTGAAAATTACGCAGGAAACGCATGTCCGCAATCAAATCCTCCGTCCTCTGGAACGGCGAGCCCACCATAAACCCCGCTCCCGTCTGATAGCCGATCTGCTTCAACTCCCACAGACACTCCATGCGGTGCGCAAAGGTCTGTTCGGGAGGATGCAGTTTCTCATAATGAGAGCGAGACGCCGTCTCATGCCGCAAAAGATAACGGTCGGCTCCCGCCTGATACCAGATTTCATAATCCTTCCGCGGCCGTTCCCCCAAAGAGAGCGTCACTGCACAATCCGGATATTTTTCTTTGAGGGCCGAAACACAATCCGCCACCCACTCTGTTGTATGGAAAGAGTCCTCGCCTCCCTGTAGCACAAAGGTGCGGAACCCCAGCCCGTATCCCTGTTCGCAGCAGGCAGATATAACTTCCTTGGAAAGCCTGTAACGTTCTGCGTTTCCATTGCTCCTGCGGATGCCGCAATAGAGACAGTCGTTTTTACAAAAGCTGGATATCTCAATCAATCCCCTGATATAAACATCCGTCCCGTAATACTGCCTGCGCACTTCGTCCGCCTTGTCAAAAAGGCGCTGTCTGTCATAATCTCCCTCGATCAAAAACCGCCACTCATCATCGGAAAGCTCCCTGACGGTGGGGAAGCTGTCGATCAGGTCTGTCATAGATCCTCCCCGTGGGCTTCGCCCTGCGCGCCGCCCAGCTTATACGGGTATAGTATAACACTTTCTTTCAAAAAGAGCGAGAGACAGTTTTTATACCAAGTACAAATAAAAATTATCTAAAACATAAAACAATCCCGGAAACGCCATTTCCAGCATTTCCGGGATTTTATCCGTTATTTTTATATTGTTTCAATCCTCATAATGACCTTTACAAGAAACAATTTCTATCACATCTCCACAAATCCTGTACACCAGTCTATTCACATCATCAATTCTCCGACTCCAAAATCCGCTCATATCACCTTTCAACGGCTCTGGTTTTCCAATACCATCAAAATTTCCTCTCTCTATATCTTTCAGCAACGCATTAATGCGTTTTAATGTTTTTCTATCCTGCATCTGCCAATAAGTATAATCTTCCCACGCCTCATCAAACCATACTTTTCTCATTCGTCCACCTCGATGATATCGTGTTCCACGCCCTTTCCGGCATTAAGAGCCTCCACGCCTCTACGCAAATGTGCCATATTGCTTTCCGAATAAAACGGATCAACAGATACTTCAAATGGAATCCTTTTTTCTCTGGTCATTTTCTTCGCAAATATAGTAATTGCAGTAGTCATATTCATTCCAAGCTCCTGACAAGTCTGTTCCATATTTTTCTTTAATTCTTCATCCATACGAATATTTACCAATGTCTGCGCCATAATAAAACTCCTTTCCTTAATTCCATCAATATACTACCATATAATAAAGACAAACTCAATACACTGTCTTTACACTATTTTATGCTTCCAAAGGAATTTGATACACAAATATCCAATTAAACCGCACCTGCTCAATAGATAAAGCAATCTCAAATTGACCTATCCATCAAAAAGCCCCGGTGAATCATCCTCACCGGGGTTTAAACTGGGCTACAAGGATTCGAACCTTGAAATGACGGAGTCAGAGTCCGTTGCCTTACCGTTTGGCGATAGCCCATTGACAATTAACGATTATAACGGAAAAAGGGCTGTTTGACAAGCCCTTTTTCCTATTTTTTTAAAAATTTTGGTTTTTCGTTTCGTACATAAACAGATTAAATTGAGCCACAGGGCAGTTTATCCAGAAAAAAATGCAAAATGTTACCGTCTCCATGTCCGGGCAAAACATATATATTCTCATCCAGCTGATCCAAAAACTGCAAAACTCTTTCTGAATACTCCTGTTCCTTTGCTTTGGTGTCCCATAGCTCCCGTCCATTGCCAAGCACATTGTCTCCGGCAAAGAGTATCTTTCGGTCAAGCAGAAGCAGACAGCTTCCGGGAGAGTGTCCGCCAACCTCCCGTATCTCTATGGTGTGCGACCTCCACGTTACGGTTCCGCTGCCGTTAAAACATTTATCAACTTTACAGGTATAAGGCAACGATATATTCCGTCTGACGTAATTGTACTTTTCCTTGTCCAGTATAAACAAAAAAGCAAATCTGGAGGACAGATTCTCTTTCGCGGATTCTACCCTTCGCGCGCAAACACTGCCGGAGTATACCTGACAGTTAAAATGATTTTTAAGCCAGTTTACACCTGAAATATGGTCGAAATGCTCATGTGTCAACAGTACAACAACTCTCTGTACCCCTTCTGCATCCTTAAGCAGTGCATCGTCCTCGCAGGGATCTACCACCAGCATTTCATCTTCTTCCCGAATCATGTACATGCGGGAATCCATCAGTTCAAAAGAATATGTATAAACACAGACGTTGCCGGCTTTGATAATCTCTTTTCGCATACTTTTATGAAGCAAGCTTATTTTGAACCATCTGGCAAATGGCGTCAAGAGAGTTCAAATTTTCCGGCTCGATATCATCCGCATCGATATAAATGTTGAAATGCTCCATAATTTCCGTAACGATCTGAATCACCGCAAAAGAATCCAGAACACTTTCATCAATCAGAGCTGTTTCCTCCTCAAAATTAACATCCGGACATATTTCCGTTAAAATTTTCAGAATTTCTTCCCTCATTAGTCTGCACTCTCCTTTTTATCTTTTTACCGGAAATCTTCCGGCACTTCGTACTCCTCGCAAAACTCTTCCCAGTATGCGCCCCACTGTGCTGCCGTCTCTTCTTCCCCGCGATGATCCGGCAGCCCGTAGCGTTCCGTCAAGACACGGGATAAAGCCAGAGATGTCCTCAAACTTCCCGTATAAAACATATGCGTATTGTCATCCGCGAGATCCTCACTCGGACGAAATCCCATATTCTGCGCCGCCTCATATGTATTAAGATCAATAATCTCAACCCCTCTTGATTCCAGATACGCTTTTGTCGTCTCCCATCTCGCAACTTTATCCTGCGTTGTTCCCAATGCAGGAATAAAGACCGCCGCAACCGTAATGTCTTTTTCATGACATAACGCAATAAATTTATCATACCATTCCGCACTAGATGCAGATACCGGTTCGTCAGATGGGGCCGCCTCCCATATTTCAGGCGTAATATCGTAAAAATTTTCTTTTTCCCCTCTTCTGATCAAAAGGCTCCCTGTTTCATATACTTTATATTCTTCATCATATACATAATCTTTTTCAAAGTTTTCCTCTGACAACTCGTTCCACATACTATGATAACGCAGCATTGGAAACCAGTAAGACAGCGCCGACTGTTCCGGATCCATTTTCTTAATATTTTTTATCATATCCCACTGTAAATCCCGATCCGGAAGCGTATCAACTACCTTCCGATAAATCGTTTCATGTTCGGAGGGACTGTTATTATCATACAGAGCCGAAAAATCGCAGCATACGAGTTTCGGATCCTGATAGCGCAGCGCGTATTCCAGTTGGTAATACATTGTCGCCGCCGTTTTATTTGTCACACTACAGTTAAATCCCGTCACTCCAGAATATCGGAATATCGCTGTCGGAAACACAGATGCTTTCAACTCACTGGTTCCGAAATACAACACATCATAGGCACCCCGCGGCTGTGTCTTCAGCCATATATTGGCGGAATACAGATCGTTCCACCGGTAATGAAGCACTTTCTGAAACTGTAAAAAGAGAAAACAAAACCCCAAAATAAAAACACCCGTCTTCACCGCCAGCTTAATACTTCTCTTTTTCACTAGCCGTTCCTCCTAAAACACCTGATAGATAAAACTTGCGGAATCAAATTCCGGACCGTATATTCCGAAAATTATGATCCCAAAAATGGCCGCATAGTATATTATGTAGCGGAAAATGATACCCTGTTTCATAAGAGTCTGCCTGAAATGAATTCCCTTTTCATGCAGAATATCCACCACGATCATTAGCAGAATACATCCATACATCAAGTAAACGTTTTTGATATCCAATCCATAATTATATACGGTTCCGTCAAAAAGCGCATGGGGATTGAAGTCCGAGAACATTCTCTGCAAAAGCAAACCTGTCTGCTGTAGACTTCCCGCCTTAATCAGCGTCCTGCCAAACAAAAGGATCACAAAAGTTCGAAGCACTGTAAAAAACTTCCAGCTAAAAGTCTTTTCGTTTATATGAAGCCGGGTTTTCAATTTTTTATAAACCGGAGCAAGCAAAACGGCTGTGGACACAAAAAAGGCCTGATACATACCATATACGACATAATTCCAACCGGTTCCGTGCCAGATACCTACGATAATGAATACAACGACAGAAGCAAAAGCCGCCGAAAAAGCCCTGCTAATATATTTGCCGGGAATTTTTTTGGAAAATTTCATAACATTGCGATTCAGCACAATAGGATAATAAATATATTTTTCCATAAACTCGCCAAGCGAAATATGCCATCTCTGCCAATATTCCGTCACACTGGTTGAAACAAGCGGCGACCTGAAGTTTTCCGTAAGGCTGATATCTAACATTTCGGAAATACCCATGATCACATCGATTCCACCGGAAAAATCAGCATATATCTGAAAGCTATATAATATCAGTGCATAAACCACCACGGGGCCAACCGCATTTTCATCCTGCAAAATCCCCATTACCAGAATACCTATCCTATCGGCAACCACCAGCTTTTTAAAATATCCCCATACGCTTCTCTGTATTCCCATAACGACTTTATTTTCATTGAAAAAATGCCGCTGTTTCAGTTGAGGCATCACCTTTTTGTAAAAATTTACAGGTCCCTCAATAATCGCCGGAAAATACGTGACATATGTAAGAAAAAGGAGATAATTTTTCTCGGCCTCATATTTTTTATGATAAATATCCGACAGATAGCCATATAACGCCAATGAATAATAAGCAAGCCCGATCGGAACAATCAATTCGCCAATCGTAATATTTCCTGAAGACAGGATCTTTTGTACAATAATCCATGTGTTTTTAAAAAATTTGAAGTAGACCAGAATTCCAATATCTAAAACAGCGCCGCACCAAAACCAGTATTTCGCTGTCCGCGGTATCTTGCCGCCATTTTCTTTTATCGACTCTTCTATTTTTAATGCAATTCCAAACACCGTCAACGAAAGAAGAAGAATCACAATTGCAGACGATATGGAAGCCATACTGACCACACACACAATATTTGCCGCCAGCAGAATATATTTCTGCCAATCTGTTTTTTGCAGCAGATAATATAAACATAAAATAATAAATACAAAAACAAGAAATTCTAATGATTTGACTGCCATATTTTCGTTTCCTGATCATAATAACCTATTTTTTAGAATGCACTCACCCATAAGAGCATACCATAATACTCTCTCCATTGTAAACAAATATCTTCTTTCGGCAATCCAGAGAAAAGATGCCGGAAAAGCCTACATATACAGGCTCTTTCGACATCCTTCTCTCACTGCCTAATATCTCTGTTCTATCATACTATCACATTTTAAATCTCAAACATCAATTCGCCGTAAGTCGGAATCGGCCAATACTCCTTATCCACAATCATTTCCAACGCATCCGCCGGAGCCCGCAGTTCATCCATAATCACCTTAACCGTATCTTTATAGAAGAAAGCCTGCTCTTTGGCGTCCCCAATCGCAGAAGCCTCTTTCTCCGCCTTTTTCAGCTTATCGAGCGCCGTCTGCATGGCGGTAAGCTTTTCTCCCACTTCCTGCAAAAGCTCATCCTGCGTAGAAGCGTCCGCACCCGCCGTCTTCACTGCATTTACAGTATCCGCAAGCGCCTTTGTATAGCGGATCACAGCCGGAATAATCTGCTTGCCAGCCATATCAATCATCGTAAGCGCTTCGATATTGATGGACTTCGCATAGGTCTCGTAGATAATCTCCTCTCTGGATTCCAATTCCACCTTTGTGAAAATACCGAACTTCTCAAACAACTTCACAGCCTTTTCGGTGGTCAAAGTCCCTGCCGCCTCAATCATAGACTTAATGTTGGGCAGTCCGCGTCTTTCCGCCTCCGCAACCCACTCATCGGAATAACCGTTTCCATTGAAGATGATTCTCTGATGCTCTGACATATACTTCTTAATCAGATCATGAATCGCAAGCTCTTTGTCCTCCGCCTTCTCCAAAATATCAGCCGCCTCACAGAAAGCTTCCGCCACAATCGCATTTAACGTGGTATTCGGACTTGCAATGGAATCCGCAGAACCCACCATACGGAACTCAAATTTATTACCGGTAAAGGCAAAGGGCGACGTCCTGTTTCTGTCAGTCGCATCCTTCTGAAAATCAGGCAGGGTGCTCACGCCCGTGAGAAGCTTACCGCCCTCTTTCACTGAGGTTGCCTCTCCTGTCTCAATCAACTGCGTTACCACATCCTCAAGCTGTTCCCCGAGGAAAATGGAAATAATTGCCGGAGGTGCCTCATTTGCGCCAAGTCTGTGGTCGTTACCCACATCGGAAGCGGACTGGCGGAGCAGATCCGCATGAGTGTCCACCGCTTTCATAATGCAGGCCAGCACCAGCAGGAACTGTACGTTCTCGTTGGGCGTTTCTCCGGGATCTAACAGATTCACACCGTTGTCTGTGGTAATCGACCAGTTGTCGTGTTTACCGGAGCCGTTTACCCCTGCATAGGGCTTTTCATGTAATAAGCAACGCATGTTATGTTTTACAGCCACCCGCTTCATGGTTTCCATCACGATCTGGTTGTGATCCACCGCGATATTGGCCGTCTCATAGATCGGCGCCAGCTCGTGCTGTGCAGGCGCAACCTCATTGTGCTGTGTCTTCGCCGTCACGCCCAATTTCCACAGCTCCTCGTTCAAATCCTTCATAAACTCGCCCACCCGCTCACGGATTACGCCAAAGTAATGATCCTCCATCTCCTGTCCCTTAGGAGCAGGCGCCCCGAAAAGAGTACGGCCCGCAAACATCAGGTCTGTTCTCTTCATATATAAATCTTTATCTACCAGAAAATATTCCTGCTCGGGCCCAACGGAAGCAGTCACCTTTGTTGCTCCCGTGTTGCCGAACAACCGCACGATACGAAGCGCCTGTTCGCTCAACGCCTCCATGGAGCGCAGAAGCGGCGTCTTCTTATCTAACGCCTCGCCCGTATAGGAACAGAATGCGGTGGGAATACAGAGTATCGTTCCGCACCCGGATTCTTTCAGGAATGCGGGAGAAGTGATGTCCCACGCCGTATAACCTCTCGCCTCAAAGGTAGCGCGCAGACCGCCCGAAGGGAAGGAAGACGCGTCCGGCTCACCTTTAATCAGCTCCTTGCCGGAAAACTCGGTCAGCATCTTACCCAGCTCATCCGGATGCGACACAAAAGCGTCGTGTTTTTCCGCCGTAATGCCGGTCAGAGGCTGGAACCAGTGGGTATAATGGGTTGCGCCGTTCTCCACCGCCCAATCCTTCATTGCCTTTGCCACAATATTAGCGGTGCTCATGGACAGCTCGCCGCCCTCGTTCATGACCTTTACCACTTCCTTGTAGGCGTTCCTTGTCAAACGCTCCTGCATCTTACCAAGGGTAAATACATTCTTTCCGAAGATCTCTTCCACATTGAATCCTGCACTCATAATCTCTCCTCCATCCCGGCATTCCGTTTCAAAAAAAGCGCTCCAAAAAAACTCCCTTTTTTGGAACGCCATCGTTCTGAATACCTGTATACAATTTACGTCTTTAAGAATACTCTACTTTTTCTTAAAATGCAAGCCCTAATTTTTCTTTTTTGAAAATTTATTCAGGTATCATAACATCTGCTGTCCACAAGCCTTCTGTTTTGACGGTTGTAAACGACCACATTCAGTCCGCCGTTTTCACTGTAATAGGAATTTGCATCTTCTCCGATCCCAACTTCGCAATAATATCCGCCCCAATCGTTTCTGGCACTGACTGCATACAAGGGCAGCTGCCCATCCGCAAGCACACACCGGTATCGAATGTCTTCAAATGTCAACTGCTCTGTCAACACCCTGCCATCCGAAATCACCGCCAGATAATTGCACCCGTCCTGCCCGATCAAATCCGCAGTCAGGCCGAGCTGCCGCAAAGCCTCGATCTCCGATTCTCCCAAAGCGTAAGAATCATTCTGATAGGTAATCACAACCGTATACTGCGCATGATGCAGCCGCGAAAGGAACGGCGCGATCTCTCCAAGATGAATCAGATCACAGGAATCCGTGATAAAGTCGTAATCGCCTCTCGTCTCCTCCCACTGTGCCTCCGTTCTGCCTTCTGTTATGAAGTGACTTTTGTCAAGAGTTATTTTCAG
>DKUO01000035.1 GCA_002490705.1 Lachnospiraceae bacterium UBA7202 | reverse complement strand
TCATAGGTCACTTGACACTATCTATGCGCATAAAAAAATTCTGTACCGAAGCACAGAACGCATAAAACCCTGCCAAAAACGGCAGGGCCGGATATCACGCAGTTCCGGTTCCGGCAGAATGCCATCAGACTGCCACGTATCTGACTTATCCTCACAAGGAGGCTTCACAGTGACCGACTCGCAGGGCTTTTCACCCTATTCCGTGTGCCGCAGATGCGGCCGCAGCTGACGCTGTATCAAACTATGGTGCCAGTGTAGCACAGTTCCTTTCTTTTGTCAAAATGGTGGCAGGAAACTCCCCCGCCGCAAGCGTACCAAACCATTTTTGCAGCTTACTCTTTCGCCCCATTTTCGCTAACGCTCATTATACCATAGCTGCTGAAATAATTGCACTACGATTCTTGCATATACATAGAATGGCTATTATACTAAAAAAGACAATAGAAGGAGGGGTTCACAATGCGATACAAAAGATGGCTGTTGTGCATGACAGCGATGATGTTTCTATTGTGCGGCTGCGCCCGCACCAAGTCTTCTGAGGGTATTCCCCAAATCACAGTAATCGATACGCTGCCTGCTGTGGATGAAAGCATTCCGAGAGAGCCGGTCGAACTGCCGTCCTCTGAAATCATTAATATTATGGGGCGGGAGGAAGACAGTCTGCGTATCAGGCAGAAGGGCGGCTCTTTTTCCTATGAACAGTTCACTGTCTACAACGTAATCTTCCATGACCACGATGTTTTTTTTGCCATGCCTAACGACGGCCAGATTAATTGGGAGGATTCCGGCGTCAGCGTGCAGTACATCGGAGAGCGGGAATTTGAAATGCTTAAAAAGCTAAACGAAAAAAATGTAGTTGGAGAGGACTGCGAAGCGTTTAATGAGAGCATGGCAAAAACCAGACAGTTGATTAAGGACGGTTTTTTACAGGATGCGTTTACAGACTACCTGTCTGATTTTCCGGAACTTGAGCTGGAGGGAAAAAGTCTGACGCTGGAACTGACTTGTGCAGAGCGCACTGACCGTAAGGAGGATCAAACAAGCTGGTGGGAACTGGATTACGACCTGATCGCCGAGTCGGAAGATGGCGACAGACTTACCTTAGCTACCATGGACATTTCAAAAGTATTTCTCGTGCAGGGAGAGGAAAACACATGGGATGATGCCCAGTATCGAATCTGGGGATATCCGTCCGCCATGTGGGAACTGTTGGAACAGCCGGAAGAGGACAGAGGCGAAACGGCGCTTAAGGTGCTGCCGGAGGGAACCTTTACGGATGAAGCTTCCATTTATGACTATATGGAGCAGTATGCCGGAGAAAGACAAATTACATGGACTTACAGCGGGAAAAACAGTTTTTGGTATGACTACCTGCTTTGGGAAGGGGAAGGCGGCGGATACCAGTATCGAATAGCTATTCCCATCACAGACAAGGATGCGGGAAGCTGGATCATACAGGCGAAAATCAAAACAGGAGCCGAAAATCCGAACGATTGTTTCAATGCCCTGTCCGTATTTATGCAGACATTTCGTCCAAACAAACACTCCAATCCATAAATGAACAGGATTGGAGTGTCACCTTATCTCGCGCTATATTTTTTCTACCGCTTACGCGTTCACGATCTGACCGAAGTCGGGCTTTAAGGATGCGCCGCCGATCAAACCGCCGTCGATATCGGGCTTGGACAGAAGCTCCGCCGCATTGGAAGCGTTCATAGAACCGCCGTACTGAATGCGGACTGCCTCTGCGGTAGCCGCGTCGTACATCTCGGCGATGCAGTCGCGGATGCCCTTACATACTTCCTGCGCCTGATCGGAAGTAGCCGTCTTACCGGTGCCGATTGCCCAGATAGGCTCATATGCGATTACCATACCCTTCACCTGATCCGCTGTCACGCCTGCCAGATCGGACTTGATCTGTAATCTGATCCAATCCATGGTCACATTCATTTCTCTCTGCTCTAAGGACTCGCCGCAGCAAAGAATCGGTGTAAGACCTGCCTCCAGCGCCTTGAGCACTTTCTTGTTCAGGAAAGCATCGTCCTCCTTGAAATACTCTCTTCTCTCGGAGTGGCCGATAATCACATACTCTACGCCCGCATCCTTTAACATGGGAGCGGAGATTTCGCCCGTGTACGCGCCCTTATCCTCGATGTAGAAATTCTCGGCGCCCACATGTACGTTTGTGCCCTTCACCGCTTCCGCAACGGGTACAATGTCAATGGCCGGTACACAGTAAACCACGTCCACCGCATCATTTTTTACCAAATCCTTCAGTGTGGCACAAAGCGCCACTGCCTCGCTGGGAGTCATGTTCATCTTCCAGTTGCCGGCAATAATTCTCTTTCTTGCCATGATTCTATTCTCCTTATTGATTATTCTCGCTCTGCTCATCGCATCATTTGTCGTCTGCTGCAACTACGCCGGGAAGCTCCTTACCCTCAAGGAACTCAAGGGAAGCGCCGCCGCCTGTGGAAATGTGGGACATCTTGTCCGCGAAACCAAGCTGGTTACAAGCCGCTGCGGAATCGCCGCCGCCGATGATAGTGGTTGCGTCCGTCTCAGCCAACGCCTTCGCTACCGCGATCGTACCCTTTGCCAGAGTCGGGTTCTCGAATACGCCCATAGGTCCGTTCCATACAACCGTCTTTGCAGACTTCACTGCATTTGCAAACAGCTCCTGCGTCTTAGGGCCGATATCCAGTCCTTCCTTGTCAGCCGGAATCTTGTCCGCATCGACGTACGTCACGTCAACAGGACCGTCAATCGGATTGGGGAAAGCAGAAGCCACGCCGGTGTCGATGGGAAGCAGCAGCTGTTTGCCGAGCTTCTCTGCCTTCGCCATCATTTCTTTACAATAGTCAAGCTTCTCGTCATCCACCAGAGAGTTGCCGATCTCGTAGCCCTTAGCCTTCAGGAATGTGAAAGCCATACCGCCGCCGATGATCAGGGTGTCGCACTTCTCAAGCAGATTGTTGATTACGTTCAGCTTGTCGGCAACCTTTGCGCCGCCGAGGATTGCCACGAAAGGCCTTACCGGGTTCTCCACCGCATTGCCGAGGAAGTCGATCTCCTTCTGCATCAGATAACCAACCGCATTCTCTCCACCCTTTTCGGTGATATACTTCGTCACAACCGCAACGGAAGCATGGGCTCTGTGCGCAGAACCGAAAGCGTCGCACACATAAACGTCAGCCAGATCAGCCAGCTCTTTTGCAAAGTTCTCGCCTGCATCTGTGGGCTTGGTCTCCTCCTTGCCGCGGAAACGGGTATTCTGTAAAAGAACCACGTCGCCTTCCTTCATGTCAGCCACTGCCTTAGTAGCCGCCTCGCCGGTCACGTTGTAGTCCGCTACGAAATTAACGGGCTTTCCGAGTTTCTCGGACAGTCTCTTTGCAACAGGCGCAAGGGACTCGCCCTCGTTAGGGCCGTTCTTAACCTTGCCGAGGTGGGAGCAAAGGATTACCTTGCCGCCGTCGGCAAGCAGCTTCTTGATGGTGGGCAGCGCCGCCACGATACGAGTCTCGTCCGTGATCTTGCCCTCCTTCAACGGTACGTTAAAATCGCATCTTACCAGAACGCGCTTACCCTTAACGTTGATATCATCTACAGACTTTTTGTTTAATGACATTTTTGTTTCCTCCTGTTTATTATTTTTTATGCGGTCTAACCACATATAAAGAGACCCGGCCCAGCGGCCGAGCCTCTTTTGCATCAACATATAATTACTTTTCGATCTAGGCTAACTCGGAGAAGTACTTGATGGTACGAACCATCTGAGAAGTATAGCTGTTCTCGTTATCATACCAGGAAACAACCTGTACCAGATTGTCTGCGCCTACCATGGTCTGAGTCGCATCGAAGATGGAACCATAGGTGCTGCCTACGATATCGGAAGAAACGATCTCATCCTCGTTGTAGCCGAAGGACTCGTTGGAAGCTGCCTTCATAGCCGCATTGATCTCTTCCTTGGTTACGGACTTCTCTACGGTTGCAACCAGAATGGTGGTGGAACCTGTAGGGGTAGGAACACGCTGTGCGGAACCGATCAGCTTGCCGTTCAGCTCAGGAATAACAAGGCCGATAGCCTTTGCAGCGCCTGTGCTGTTGGGAACAATGTTCACTGCGCCTGCGCGGGATCTTCTCAGGTCGCCCTTTCTCTGAGGACCGTCAAGGATCATCTGGTCGCCTGTGTAAGCATGGATCGTGCTCATGATACCGGACTTGATGGTTGCCAGATCATTCAGAGCCTTAGCCATGGGAGCCAGACAGTTGGTTGTGCAGGAAGCTGCGGAAATGATGGTATCCGAAGCCTTCAGTGTCTTGTGGTTTACATTGTATACGATGGTAGGAAGATCGTTTCCTGCGGGAGCAGAGATAACAACCTTTCTAGCACCTGCATTGATGTGAGCCTGAGCCTTCTCTTTGCTGGTATAGAAGCCGGAGCACTCCAATACAACGTCAACCTTGAGCTCACCCCAAGGGCAGTTGTTTGCATCGGGCTCTTTGTAGATCTTTAATGTCTTACCATCAACTGTGATGGAATCCTCGCCTGCGGATACGGTATCTGCCAGAGCGTACTTACCCTGAGAAGAATCGTACTTTAACAGATGTGCCAGCATTTTGGGGCTTGTCAGATCGTTAATCGCTACAACCTCATAACCCTCTGCTCCGAACATCTGTCTGAATGCCAGACGACCAATACGGCCAAAACCATTAATTGCTACTCTTACTGCCATTTTTCGTTCCTCCTGAATCTTGTTTTTTTGTTACTTTGCTATATAATTTTGCCAATCCAACTGGATAAGATTGACAAAATTTTGTCAACGACTTTATTTTACCCAATTTGTCCCAAAAATTCAAGACAAAAATCGAAAATATTTGGGAAAATCATCGCAGAACATTTTAATAGCAGCCCTGCAAATCATCAAACGCCACTGTCGGGTACAACCCAAAGTCGACGATTTTTCCGTGAACGCTTACGCGAAAGCCGCTTCCGTCCTCCTTGACGGTCAGATCCGCACCCCGTTCCTGCAAGAAATAATAAACGTTTCCCACAGTGAGTAAACGGGTAAGAAACGGCGCGCCGGTCATCTTATCACCGTCAACATGCATGCCCATACCTTCATACGCGGCGACAAAAACCCTGCAAAGATACTCTCCCGTGTCCGGATCGTACACTTCATGCCACTCCCCGTCGCCGTTCTCCCCTTCTTCACAGTATGTTTCATAGGCCGCGCCCCATTCCCGGTACTGTTCTGTGGTGATATTCCATGATTCATACTGGAACATATAACGCATATACGCTTCCCGAAGCGAGGCGGACAGCTCCTGCGCCTTCACGGTTTTGGGATCATAAACCTGCTTATCCGCAAAAGGATGCTCCAAGGAACCGCCGTCAAACATAACCAGCGAAAACAACACATTCTGCGGCAGGAAAGCCACCTCCGGTATCATTTGCAGCTCCTCCTGCTCCCGGAACATTTTCTCCGCTTGTTCACAAAAAGCGTCCACTTCCTCAATATCCGGATAAAAAAGCGCATTTGTATCCGCCGTATAGGGCGCAAGCCCCGCTTCCAGCCCGTACTGCGCAGCGTAAAATCCAAAAAGCGCTTGGCTGTAATCTTCCGTCACCCGGCGATTCTCCTCCTCGTCCCAATCCTTCACCACAACGGTGACAGACAGTTCCGGGTGCGCCGACGGGTTCAAGGTATATACGATATCGCCATTCTCCTCTTCCCCTAACCGCTCCGGGTCGGAAAACTCCGCCATGGGATACTGTTTCGCCATGTAGTCGGCCACAAAGAGCCGCTCGTTCTCCCTCTGTCTGGCATCCCTAACAGAAATCAGCGCACAGCAGACCAAAACAGCCGCTGCTGCAATACCAAGACAAAGGAGGATTCGTTTATGTATCTTTTTTTGGTTTTCTTTCTTTGCGATCTCATGCTGTTGATATAGGAAAGCAGGATACAGGTTTCGGTAAAGGCGCTGTATGTCTCCCTGATAACCTCTCCCCTCGCCCTCCTGAAAGCCGTAAGCGTCCCAGAGCAGCGCCTTTACCTCAATGATTCCGTTGAAGCGTTTATCGCCAGTCCCATCCGCCAGCAGGGACAGTACCTTTCCATGGAAACGGATCTCCTGAAACTCCTCCGAGGAAAAATATGTTTTCCACCTGTTCAGCGCTTTCGGATCGCGGAAGGGACTTTGCATCTCATCCCAATATTGTAAAAAGGCGTCGATGCGCCGCTCTTGCCGATCCCGATTCTTCTCGAAAAAGGAGAGCAGCTCCTCGTTTTCCGCCTCGGGTTCCCCTGCCGTTTCTACAGTCTGGGCCGTTTCAGTTTCGATCCGTTCGATCTTCAAAGAATAGTCCGCATACTTAAGCGCCGCCTGATAGGCCTCGTAAAGCTGCTTAAATTCCTCCGGTTTTTCCTCCGGGTGAATCTCCCTTGTCTTCGCCGCATAAGCTCTTTTGATGGTCTTTTTATCAGTGGTCGGCCCTATCCCCAATATATCCCAGCAATTTTTCATTTACCACTCCGTCTCACTTATGTCTATGCAGGCGTCACTCCCGCATATCTTCAATCAGCTTTTTTGTATAGTACAATAATGCGATAATAACCGGAAGCAGTACCTCTCCTTTACCGATTACATAGGCTCCCCAAGCGCAGAAAAGCAGCATGACAACAATCACTGCTCCCCTGAAAATCTGCTGTTTCCTCTCCTTTTTCTGCCGTCTGATACGGTCTGGATGAAGAGATTTCCAAAGGATCTGCAAAGCTCCCTGATCCGCAGCCTCCTCCTCTTCCCGAAAATCATAGGCATCCCAGAGAAGCTTCTTTATCTCATTCGACATATACGCATTTTGTTGTACCGTCTCCTCAGTAAGCAGATGCAATACTTGCGAATGATAGCGGATATCCTGAAAATTTTCCGAAGCCAGATACTCCTTCCACCATTCCAATATCTTCGGGCTATTGCAGGAATTTTTATAGACATTCCAGCATCGGATAAACGCGTCTACACATTGCCTCTGCTTCTCCTGATACTCCGCAAAGTAAGAAAGTATTTCTCTATTTTCTTCCGTCGTTTCTACGGCGTTTTCTGTCGTTTCGCCTGTGACGGCCGCATCATTCTCCGGCGGATGCGCTTTCAAGACAAAAGCCGCATACCCAAGCGCCGCCTGATAAGCCTCGTAAAGCTGTTTAAATTCCTCCGGCTTTTCCTCCGGATGAATCTCTTTGGTCTTTGCCGCATAGGCTTTTTTTATGACTTTTTTATCTGTGGTAGGAGATATCCCTAACGCCTTCCAGATATTCATATCTAACGTCCTTCCATCTGGTCGAAAATCTCTTCCGCTTCCTTCAGGCACTTGGCGATCTGCTGGTCGTTTTGACTGGCGACAGCCTCCTGAACCTTCTGCATCACTGCGGAAACCATTCTTCGTCTTGAACCAAGCGTCTGGGAAAACAGCCGCTCGCCTCTTGCCATTACCATCTTCGCCCTGATTCCGCCGCAGGGCAGAAGCTTATACGCCTGCAGTTCTTCCAAGCGGCGGTTTATTTCTTCCTCCGACAGACGCAGGTTCTCACTGGCCAGCACTTCTCTTTTCGTCCGCTCCGATTCGGGATTCGTACAATCCGTAACTTCCACTTCCAAAATACCGTTGATATCATAGGTAAAACACACTTTCAGATGGTTTTCCCCTTTTTTGACCGGCTGCACCTCCATTTCAATGGAACCCAGCTTTAAATTATCGTTACAATAATAAGCCTCTCCCTGATAGATGCCCAAAGTGATTTTAGGCTGATTATCGCGGACATTCGTGTACCAATCCGTCTTCGAACAGGGAAGCACGCTGTTTCTCTCGATCAGCGCGGACATAATCGGGTTCTTTTCATTCACATAGTTTACCACGCTGACCCCCAGCGTAAAGGGACAGATATCCGTCAAAACCAGATCTTTGATATCCTGCTTGCGCTCCTTGATGCCCGCATAAATGCCCACTCCCATGGCGACCACCTCATCCGGCGAAGCAACCATGCTCGGCCTGCGCTTTAACTGTGTCTGCAGATAGAGGGCAATCACTGGCATTTTGGAAGAGCCGCCCACCAAAACGATCTCGTCTATCTCCTCGATCGATCGGGCGCTGTCGCGAAGGGCTGTCTCAATCACTTGACTGATACGGTCAAACAAATTCTGCCCCAATCCCGCAAGCAGAAGGTTATTCAGGGGCATCTTCTTATCCTCAGTCTCCCAGACAAGCTCTGCCTCGTCCCGCTCTGTCAGCTCCCGCTTACATTTCTCAGAAAGCCGCAGAAGGGCCGCCTTTTTCTGCTGGTCCAAGCCGTCATAATCCATCTGGTGATGGGCGCAGAAGCTGCGGGCAATCGCCTCGTCAAAATCATCGCCGCCCAGTCTGTTATCCCCGCTGACAGCAACGATCTCTATCACATTGTCAAAATAATCCACAATCGACACATCCAGCGTCCCGCCGCCAAAATCAAAGACCAGATAAGAACCTTCCTCTTCCCCGCTGATCCGGCTGGCCGTCAAAGCTGCGGCGGAGGGCTCGTTGACAAGGCGCTCCACATGGATGCCCGCCAGTCTCCCCGCTTCCTTAGTTGCATATCTCTGGTTGTCGTTAAAGTAGGCCGGAACGCTGATGACCGCCTCCGTCACCTCTTCCCCCAGAAACCGCTCCGCATCCTCCTTTAACTGGCGCAGCACAAAAGAAGAAAGCTCCTGCGGCGTAAAGGAATTTCCCGCCAGCGTAAACGTTTTGTCCGTCCCCATAAATCGTTTGAAGGAGGATGCCGTCGCATCCGGATGGGAAACCAGCCGCTCTTTTGCCACGGCGCCCACGCAGATTTCCCCGTTTTCCTCCACGCTGACCACGCTGGGCGTCAATGTTTCCCCTAAAGAATTGGGAATCAAAACCGCCTTACCGTTTTGGCAGACACAGACCAGACTGTTGGTCGTTCCCAGATCAATTCCGATGATCGCCATAATAAACCTCCGTTTTTATCGTATCAGTTCACAAAAACCGTATTCCTCCATATTTCTGCGTCCATTATACACCGGACAAAACCCATAAGTCAAAAAACCAACCGCGAAAATATTTGTATTTACGTCTCACATCAACTATACTAAATATAAGAAAAACATTTTAGAAAATAGACGTGCTCTCATACGCTGGAAAGGAGCTTCTCATGGCAATCACCGCAGACTTTCATCTTCATTCTTCCTTTTCGGGGGATTCCGATACGCCCATGGAAGAGATGATCTTAAAAGGAATTGAACTGGGTCTGTCTGAAATGTGTTTTACGGAGCACAACGACTTTGATTATCCCGTAACCGAGCGCGATACGGAAGGGTTTTTTGAGCTGAATCCAGACGCCTATCTCTACGATTTCCTGAAACTGCGGGAAAAATATGCGGACCGGATTCATCTGCTCTTTGGCGTGGAGCTGGGTTTACAGCCCCATCTTTCCCGCCGCAACGCGGCCTTTGCCAAGGCCCACGAATACGACTTCATCATCGGCTCCTCGCATCTGTGCCACGGGAAAGACCCTTATTATCCCGCATTTTATGAGGGACGCACGCAGGAGGAGGCCTACCGGGAATATTTCGAGTCCATCCTCGAAAACTTAAAGGTTTTCAGTAACTTTGACGTCTACGGCCATCTGGACTATGTGGTGCGCTACGGCCCGAAGAAGGACGACGGCTATTCCTACGAGATGTACCGGGAGCTATTTGACCGCATATTAGAAAAGCTCATAGAGATGGAAAAGGGCATAGAAATAAACACATCTGGGCTGACAAAGGGACTGCGGGAGCCAAATCCCTGCATGGGCATCCTGACCCGCTACCGCGAACTGGGCGGCGAGATCGTCACCGTCGGCAGCGACGCCCACACGCCGACACAAATCGCCCACGCCTTCGGCCGGGCTGCCGAGTTACTGAAACAATGCGGTTTCCGCTATTTTGCCACATATGAGAAAAGGAGTCCCTCCTTCCATAAATTATAAAAGGACAATGCCATGAAAGAAAAAAAGGAACCCACACGCAAACCCATCCGGAACATACTGTTTATCGCTTACGCCATGTTGAGCATTTGCTTAACCACAGCCATGATCGACCGAATGTTTTCCAACGACTATTCCGCCATCTCGCAGGGCGTCACCCTGAATGACGGCTGGGATATCACGATCAACGGCCACACCTATCAAGATGTTTCTCTGGACACGTTTCATTTTGATATTGTAAACAAGGGCGACACCATCACCATGATGCGGACCCTTCCGGATCATTTTGATTGTGTGGGAAACGCCCTTTTACTGCCGATCAGGCAGACGGCCGTCAAGGTCTATGTGGACGCCGATCAGATTTATCAGTATGGCTGGGACAGGCTCAATCAGCATAAAACCATCGGCAGCGGTTATCTGACCGTGGAACTGCCGGACAACTATGCCGAAAAAACACTGAAGCTCAATTTTTCCGTAGGGGAAGACAGGGCTTTCACCCGCTTTGACCCCATTCAGATCTACGAGTGGAAAAACATCTACCGCGTCATTTTAACCGAAAACAGGATACCGCTGTTTCTGGGCTGCTTTCTGACGGTCTTCGGGCTTGTCACCTGCATCATCACGGTCTTTGCCCTGCTGATTTCCGGCAGGTTTCTCCGCATCCTCTGCGTTTCCCTGTTTTCTATCTGTATCGGGCTGTGGACCCTGTGCTATTACAATGTCCTTCTGATCTTTTCCATGCCCCTTTACATGATCAGCCTGTTGGAGTATCTCTCCCTCTTTCTGGCGCCCATCCCGCTTGTCATCTACATGCGGGAGGATGTGTCCGCCTTAAACCGGCCGCTTATGACCCGCCTTTACCGCCTGCTTCTCACGGCACAGATCGCTGCTACCGCCATAGCGATCGGCCTGCACACCGTGGATCTGGTGCACTGCGCGGCTACCTTGAAATACATGCAGGGCTTGATCGTCTGCAATCTGGTCTTCTTTGTGATCGTGGAGATTATGAATCTGCGCATCAGCCACCAGCTTGTCCATAAACTCTTTTTGGTGGGAATGCTTCTGCTCTCCGCCTGTGTCTTCTGCGACCTGCTCTCTTACCATCTGGACCGCTACTATGGCATGACGCTGCTTCCGGTAAAGGGTATTGCGCCTCTGGGTATGGTTCTCTTTATCTTTATCCTGTTGGTCTCCTTCTACATCAATCTGACAGAAAAAATGATGCAGGAGACGGAGCGCAACTCCCTGATCAAGAGCACGTACACTGACGAGCTGACCAAAATTCACAACCGACGCTACTGTATGGAATACATGGACCGCATTATGGAAATGGAAAATCCGGACTACACCGTTATCTGTTTTGATTTAAACAACCTGAAAATCACTAACGACACTTACGGACACGCCAAGGGAGACCTGCTGATCAAGAGCGCTGCCGAAGTCATAGACAAGGCCTTCAGTCCCCACGGCATTGTGGCACGGATGGGCGGCGATGAATTTATCGCCATAGCAAGAACAGGAGAACCCGATAAAATCTCTGCCATGATGGAAGAGTTTCAATCCTGTATCAAGGAAAAGAATCAGGCCATCCCGGACCTGCATCTGTCCATCGCCTACGGCTATGCCTCCTGTAGTCCCAAAGAATACAATATCGAAAAAATCTATCAGCTCGCAGACAACCGCATGTATGCGCACAAGCAGGCGATGAAGCACGCAGGCGTTGGCACACATGTACCGGAAAATGCGGAGCCTTCTCCCAAAATGGCTTAGGCTGTCACAGCGGAAGAGACAATGGTGCCGCCGCCCAGCACATACCCATCCTCATAGAATACCACGGCCTGCCCCGGCGTGATCGCCCGGACAGGCTTTTTGAATGTCACACGAATCTGATCTCCCCCTGCTTTCTCAATCACACATCTCTCGCCCCCGTGGGCGTAACGGATCTTTGCCAGCACTTCTCTCGGCTTCCTCAGGTCTTCCATTCCCATATAATTGATATGACCGCAGACAAGGGACGTCCCGAATACCTCGTCCGCCTCTCCGATCACCACCTCGTCCGTTTCCGGCCTGATTTCCGTCACAAAGACAGGACGCCCCATGGCCAGATGCAGTCCCTTGCGCTGTCCCACCGTGTAATGGGTGATGCCCAAATGGCGTCCCAGCACCTCTCCGTCTTTCGTCACAAAGCATCCGGGCTTCGGGACCCGCTCCCCCGCCTCCCTGTCGATAAAGGCGGCATAATCGTTGTCGGGAATAAAACAGATCTCCTGACTGTCCGGCTTGTGCGCCACAGAAAGCCCCGCCTCCTCCGCCAGCTGCCGGATCTCCTCTTTGGTGTAATCTCCCACCGGCATCAGGGTATGGGCCAGCTGCTCCTGGGTCAGGGCATACAGCGCATAGGTCTGGTCCTTCTTCGCCGTCACCGCATTTTTAACGGCGTATCTGCCGTTTTCCAACCTGACGATCCGCGCATAATGGCCGGTGGCGATATAGTCCGCCCCGATCTCCAGACTCCGTTGCAACATCGACTCCCACTTCACATAGCGGTTGCAGGCGATACAGGGATTTGGCGTCCTGCCCGCCAGATACTCCGCCACAAAGTAATCCATCACCTTTTCCCGAAACTCCTGCCGGAAATTCATCACATAATGAGGAATATCCAATACCGCTGCCACCCGCCTGGCGTCCTCCGCCGCGCTGAAACCGCAGCACCCGCCCTGCTCTGCCGCCTCGGACAGGCTCTCCTCCTGCCAGATCTGCATGGTGACCCCCACCACGTCATATCCCTGTCTCTTTAATAAGAGGGCCGCCACGGAGGAATCCACGCCTCCCGACATCCCTACCACTACTTTTTTATTCATTTCCACTCCTTTTTCCGCATAAACATAGAGCATATCCCACACAGAAACGGTGTTTTATGACGTTTAAAAAATGGACGCATCCCCTGATAACCGGAACCCTGATCCTTACCCTGACGGGCCTTCTCAGCCGCTTTATCGGCTTTTTTTACCGGGTCTTTCTCTCCAATGTATTCGGCGCGGAGGGCATGGGCATCTATCAGCTCATTTCCCCCGTGCTTGCCCTGTCCTTCTCCCTCACGGTGTCGGGCATCCAGACCGCAATCTCCAAATATGTGGCAAGTGAGACCAGCACCCGCGACTACAGAAGTTCCTTCCGCACGCTCTGGGCCGGCTTTCTTCTGGCCATGCTCCTGTCCGCCGTCTGCGCCTCCGTCATCTATCTGTACGCAGACCAGATCGCCGTGACCTTTCTGCTGGAAGAGCGGACCGCTCCTCTGCTGCGCATCATTGCGCTCTCCATTCCCATGGCCAGCGTACACTCCTGCATCAACGGCTATTTCTACGGTATACGGAAAGCGTCCATTCCGGCTTTCTCCCAGTTGGCGGAACAGGTCTGCCGCGTGGGAAGCGTCTACCTGATTTATTTTATCTGTAAGAGGCAGGGGCTTACCCCCACCATCAGCTTTGCCGTGGTCGGCCTTGTAATCGGCGAAAGCGCCTCCATGATCGTCTCCGTGGTGGCGATTCTCGCCCGCGCACGCCATGTATTTCCCGTCTGTGACCGCCATGCTTCACCCTCTTTATCCGCTGTCATCGCCGTATACCGGCGCATCACGGGACAGCTTTTGCAGCTGGCCGTACCCTTGTCCGCCAACCGCCTGATCTTAAATCTGCTGCAAAGCGTGGAAGCCATCTATATCCCCAACCGCCTGATGGCTTACGGCCTGACAAACGCCGACGCCCTCAGCGTCTACGGCGTGCTGACCGGAATGAGCCTGCCCCTCATTCTTTTCCCCTCCGCCATCACCAATTCTATCTCCGTCCTGCTTTTGCCCGTGGTCTCCGAAGCGGATGCAAGCGGCAATCAGGCGGCGGTGCGGCGGGCCATTCTGACCTCCATACGCAGCTGTCTGCTTCTCGGCTTTGGCTGTACCGCCATGTTTCTGCTGTTCGGCCGATTGGCTGGCCGGCTGCTCTACGGCTCTGAACTTGCAGGCAGTTTTATCCTGACGCTCAGCTTCCTGTGCCCCTTCATGTATATCGCCAGCATGTTAAACAGTATCCTAAACGGCATCGGCAAAACCGTTCAGACCTTTCTGTTCAGCGTGGTAAGCCTCCTGCTTCGTCTGCTGTTCGTCTTTTTCGCCATTCCCCGTTTCGGCATACAGGGGTATCTGTGGGGTATGCTCGCAAGCCAAATGCTGCAAACCCTGCTCTGTACCATATCCGCGCTTCACATTTCAAGAAAAGCGCATGCCACTTGCCATTCCTAACTCAATATACTATACTATAAATGTTTTTGCCAGAAAAATCGTTTATCACACAATATACTACAACAGAGGTGCAAAAAAATGTCTTTTCAATATGTAGCGAAATTACCCACCCCCGAAGAAATCAGGGAACAGTTCCCCCTGCCGGCTCATTTGGTGGAGGTCAAGCGGGAACGCGATATCGAAATTCGGGATGTGATCACCGGAAAAAGCAATAAGTTTATCGTAATCATCGGCCCCTGCTCCGCGGACAACGAGGAGGCGGTCTGTGATTATGTAAACCGGCTTGCAAAGGTCAACGAAAAAGTAAAGGACAAGCTGATCCTGATTCCCCGCATCTATACCAACAAACCCCGCACCACCGGCGAGGGGTATAAGGGAATTGTGAGCCAGCCTGACCCCGAGAAGAAGCCCGATTTTACCAGCGGACTGATCGCCATGCGGAAAATGCATATTCGTGCCATCGAGGAAACCGGACTGACCGCCGCCGACGAAATGCTCTATCCCGACAACTGGGGCTATGTGGAGGACATTCTCTCCTATGTAGCCATCGGCGCCCGTTCCGTGGAGGACCAGCAGCACCGCATGACCGTCAGCGGTTTCGACGTGGCTGCGGGCATGAAAAATCCCACCAGCGGCACCCTCTCCGTCATGTTAAACTCCATCTATGCGGCCCAGCATCCCCATGAATTTATCTACCGGGGGTTCGAGGTCAGTACCGGCGGTAACCCTCTGGCTCATGCCGTTCTGCGGGGCTCCGTCAACAAGCACGGCAGGAGTCAGCCCAATTACCACTATGAGGATTTGAACACGCTCTTCACGCTGTATCAGGACTATGATCTGGTCAATCCAGCCTGTATCATCGACGCGAACCACAGCAATTCCGACAAACAGTTTGAGCAGCAGATTCGGATCGTCAAGGAAATCATGCACAGCAGAAAGCTGAACAGCGATCTCCACAACATGGTAAAGGGCGTAATGATTGAGAGCTACATCGAGGAGGGATGCCAGAAAATCGGCGAGGGCGTCTATGGCAAGTCCATCACCGATCCCTGCCTAGGCTGGAAAGATTCCGAGAGACTGATTTATGACATTGCAGAATATGAATAAGGGCCAAGGAAGCGCTCCCCGTCACGGTGAATCATATGATCGGGCTCTGTTGCGATCCACACTTCCGTTTCCCATGCCAGTTCCTCCTGACAGTTCTTATAGGAACTCATAGTTTCAAAAGCAGTCACAAAGATTGCTTTTTTCGCGCACGAGCCAAGGACCTTTGTCACGAGTTCATGTTTTCTTAATTTTGTGATCGGGTTTGAAGTGTGATATGCCTCAATCAGGAATACCCAGTCTTTTTCCTGAGAATAGGCAATGACGTCGGGAAGCTTTCCTCCCTTTAAGTCGCCAAAACCAAGTTCATTCAACTTTTCCTCCTCAAAAATGACGCCATATTTGTTGTCAGAATCGCCACAGTAAAGAAGTTGTGCGCCATATCCGTAACGCGGCAGAAATTCTTCTATAACCGCTTTCTGTATCCCATTATGCTCACCGTCTTTCAGTTCGATCTCACGGCCGTCCGGCGTCGTAACCTTGAGCTTTCTAATATTCCTTTTGGAAGACAGCCTTTCTTCATATGACATATGAGATTTATTGAAAATAGCGACTTGCTTAAACCAATCGGACTGACCGTAGTTTTTTATGATTCGCGCATACTCCGCACTGATCTGATATCCCCTTGTCGGATCGCTGATATTGGCATCGGCGGCGGATTGCACTACGATTTCACAAACTAACATCGGCTGTAAATCTTTTCTGCGAATATCGTCATAAGAACCGGAACTGATATGTTCTTCTAAATAGGCGTTGTGAAAACTGATAATTTCCCTCGTGGTCACAGAATACTTCTTGCGGGAATCCTTGATCTGCTTCCATTCGGAAGAGCTTTTAACGTCCCCCACGGCAAGCAGCGCCATAGCCATTTTTTCCTTTTGGCGTTCTGTATAGTTGTCAATCGGTATGCCAAGGCAATCCAGAATCTGTAACGATTCGCGTATCAGCTGTTTTATGGGCTCCGACTTTTCATCAAACGTTTTCTTGCAATTTATGTCGGGTAACTGATCATAGCTGTCATACATTTTCACATTCCTCCAAATAGTTTATAACAGATTTCGCAAGCTGATACGCAAACATGGGCGGCACGGCATTCCCTATTTGATTAAATTGGCTCTCCTGCGTTCCCGTAAATTCAAACCAGTCCGGGAAACTCTGCAATCTCGCCGCCTCCCGCACGGTAATCCTCCTTCTGCGTCCGTCCGCAAGCCGAATGCGGTGCATGTCACCGGTTGCGCCTGCAAGATTGCGGCAAGTAAGCGTTCTTGCCGGCCTGTCTAAGTGCAGGTCACGGGGAGTGATACATTTCGACGCGGCCTCATATTTTGCAATATATTCATCCATAGAGGGAGTCAGGAACATGGCATCGTCAGGAATCTGTTCCGCTAATTCTCCTAATGCTTCGCCGGAGGTGATTTGGTAGTCCTTCTCGTCCGGAAACCGGAACCCGCCATGATGTCCGACGATCACCATACGCTCTCTGCGTTGGGGAACATCAAATTTTACCATCCCGACAGGTTTGGCGTCAACGATATAGCCCATATCTCTAAAAGCGGCCAATATTTCTTCGTAATAATCGCGCATGGATTCCGTAAGGCCCTTTACGTTCTCACAGACAAAAATTTCCGGCTCGCTGCATCGGACAGCCTCGATAAAAGCCGGAAAGCCATTTCGCTTATCTTCCTGGCCCATCTGTTTTCCGGACCGGCTAAATGGCTGACAGGGCGGGCCGCCTATCAGAATTTTAACTTTTGGAAATTTGGTTGATTTTGTAATGACTTCCTGTTTACATTCAGAACCCAGATTCATCCGATAGGTATTGCAATAATCCTCAACCATCTCATAGCCAATCGTTTTGACGCCTGCCGCTTCAAAGCCAAGGGAGAGTCCGCCGCAGCCGGCAAAGAGATCTATGGCGGTATATGGCTGCACATCTGGTATTTGCAGTGTTTCATTTATATATTTTACATAATCAGTATATTCTCTTGCCATCTTTCACCGCCCAAAATCCTCATCAAGACACAAATCCATTACAGCACACTTCTGTGAAAAAATCAATAAAGCGCAGGTCTTTTTCTGCTTGACTTTTGTATGAAATCGTTCTATGATCACCTAGCAAACAGACCATCAATTCCGCTCTGTCTGGCCAAAGAAAGATGTGGAAAAATATCTGGAACTGGCAGAACGCTATCTGCATGATTTTAAAGAACGGAGTCTTGAAATATGAAAAAAACAACCATTCAGTTATCAGATCACTTTACCTACAACAAACTTCTGCGCTTTACCTTTCCCTCCATCGTTATGATGGTGTTTACTTCCATCTACGGCGTGGTGGACGGTTTCTTTGTGTCCAATTTCGCAGGGAAAACTGCCTTTGCCTCCGTCAATCTCATCTTTCCCTTTATTATGATTCTGGGCGGCATGGGATTTATGATCGGCACCGGCGGTACTGCCCTCGTATCTCTGGTTCTTGGCACCGGCAATCGGGAAAAGGCAAACCGCTATTTTTCGATGCTGATCTGGTTTACCCTGCTTCTCGGCATCCTTTTATCCGCCCTTGGACTTATTTTTACACGGCCTGTAGCTATGCTGTTAGGCGCAACGCCGGAAATGCTTCCCGACTGTATCCTCTACGGGCGGATTGTGATCAGCTTTACCGTCACCTTTATGCTGCAAAATGTTTTCCAGAGCTTTCTGATTGCTGCCGAAAAACCCAAGCTTGGGCTGGCGGTAACTGTAAGTGCAGGCGTAACCAATATGGTTCTTGACGCCCTTTTTGTGGGTGTGTTCCGATGGAGCGTGGCCGGCGCTGCCCTTGCCACGGGATTGAGCCAGTGTGTAGGCGGCCTTCTGCCGCTCTTCTATTTCCTGCGCCCAAACAACAGCCTCTTACGGCTTACCCGCGCGGGATTAGAATTAAAGCCTCTGTTACAGGCCTGCGCCAACGGCTCTTCCGAACTGATGAGCAATATTTCCTCCTCCGTTGTCAGCATGGTTTACAATCTACAGCTTTTAAAATATATTGGGGAAGACGGCGTATCGGCATACGGCGTACTGATGTATGTACAATTCATTTTTATTGCTATTTACATCGGCTATGCCATCGGCGCGGCGCCCATCATAAGCTATCACTACGGCGCGGGGAATCAGGAAGAGCTGAAAAATATGCTGAAAAAAAGTGTGCTGCTGATGTCCTGCACAAGTATTGTCCTGACCGCCGCCGCGTTCCTTCTCGCCGCCCCTCTCTCCAACATATTTGTGGGCTACGACAAAACACTGTTTGCGCTGACATGCCACGCGTTCCGGCTGTTTGCCTTTTCATTCCTATTGGCCGGTTTCAATATTTTCGCCTCCTCGTTTTTTACAGCCTTAAACAACGGCGCGATCTCGGCGGCCATATCCTTTATGCGCACGCTGATCTTTCAGAATGCCTCCGTGTTAATCCTGCCGCTTATCTTCGGCGTGGACGGCATCTGGTGGGCTATCACGGCTGCGGAAATCTTCGCCTGCGCGCTCTCCTTAATTTTCCTGATGGCCAAGCGCAGCAAATACCATTATCTATAAAAAAGAAAAGCACGGGGTGCCGATTCACCGGCAGTCCCATGCCTTTTTAACGTATCTGTCATAACTTTGTTTATCCCCGCGGATGCGCCTTGGCGTATACCTCTCTGATATGATTGTGATTCAGGTTTGCATAGATCTGCGTGGTCGAAATATCGGAGTGCCCCAGCATTTCCTGCACGCTTCTCAGATCTGCCCCGTTCTCCACCAGATGGGCCGCAAAGGAATGACGAAGCGTATGGGGGGTAATGTCCGCCTGAATATCCGCCTTCTTGGCATAATGCTTAATCAGCTTCCAAAAGCCCTGCCTGCTCATAGGCTGCCCGGAACAGTTCGCAAAGAGTACATCCGACTTCTTATTCTCAAGCATTTCCTCTCTGGTTCCGTTCAAATACCGCTCCATCGCCGCCTTGGCCGCCGCACCGAAGGGAATGATTCTCTCCTTGTTGCGGTCGCGGCAGAGAATAAAATTCATCTGCATATTGACGTCGGAAAGAGACAGGGTAATCAGCTCCGTTACCCGGATTCCCGTTGCATAGAGAAGCTCCAGCATTGCCTTATCGCGGATCTCCTTCGGACTGTCGCCGGAAGGCTGATCCAGAAGACGCACCACCTCGTCGGGCGTCATGATTTCCGGCGCCTTTTTTTCGATCTTGGGCGCCTTAAGCTTATCGGAGATATCCTCCTCCACCAGTCCTTCCTGCACCATATAGTGATAGAACGCCTTCAGGGATGCAATGTTGCGGGACACAGTTGCCGCCGCAAACTTATTTTCCTCCAAATATTTCACATAATCCATCAGATCCTGCGCCGTCACATCCTTCACTTCCTGAATGTCCCGTGCGGCCATAAAATGCAGTACCTTCTCTAAATCTCTCTTGTAAGACATTTCCGTGTTACCGGAAGTATTCTTCACATTATGTAAATATGCGATAAATGCACTTATCTCTTTTTCCATTTGCCAGAAAACCTTTCCCTGTGCGTTCTCTTTATGTAAATCAAACCACTGTCTGAGTTCCATTATAATCAGATTTTTTTAGAAAAGCAAATGGATTTTTCCCCGAATTTATGGGCATTTGCGCCATTTTTCAGTCAAGGCACAACATATCGTCCGCATATGATTTTATGTCTACTATATCTTGAAAAAAAGAATAAAAAAATTTTTTTAAAAGATTTTCAGGACAAAATGAACAATATCAGGATTGACATAACTCTCCAACAAGCATCCGATTATGACAACCGCCGTAATTCCGATCATCTGCACGCCCTTTTTCCAATAAAAACGGCCGCCGAACCGCTCGTATCCCTCCAGCTGTGTTCTCGGAGCATAGAGGGTCTGGTTGACGTCCGCGGCCCAGAGAAAGAGGCTGATATAGGCCGGCACCAGCAAAAGCGCCTGTGGGAACAGCACGCCCGCCATAAACAACAGCCCTCTGATCCCATAGCGGACAACCGCCACAGACAAAAGGCATCCGGCAGCCAGCCCTGTATAGCAGATGTACGCGCCAAGAACGGGCATCCCCACAACCGTGGTGGAGACAAGTCCCAGTACACAGACTGCGGAGAGCCTGTGCCGCAGAATATAGCCCACAAGGCTCTCTCCCTCCGGTCTGCTGTTCTTCAACCGGCTCATCATTTCCGCCCCCAGCAGTCCCCCGTTTGCAACCCACGCGTCATATCCCAGATTGACGATCAAAATCCCCATAAAAAACCCGATTAAAAACAGATATGCCATTTGATAACCGTTCTTTATCCGAAATTGTCTGCGCAAAAAAACACCGCCTCTGCACGCTTTTTTTCCATCAGGTGCTGTTCTCCCTAATGTATATGCGCGTGGGGCGGTGTACATGCATTCAGATCTATCTGCCTTTACCCATTACTCCTTATGGATTTTTTTATCATACGCCAACACGGAAGATACCGTCTTCCCATCCTGAATCTTGCAGTCGAAAATCATCTGCACCAGTTCGTCAAGATCATGGCTTTCCACGTTTAAAAATTCGTCCTCATCAAGATGCTGTTTCCCCGGCTTTAAATCCGTCGCCAGATAAACGTCTATCTTCTCATTGCAAAAGGCAACCGTTGTCCGCAGCGTCAAAAGAAGCTCCAGTTTTCCCGCCACATAGCCGGTCTCCTCCTCCAGCTCTCTTGCCGCCGCAATCTCTGTCGGCTCATCCGCACTGTTCAGGCCCCCCGCCGGAATTTCCAGCGTTTCCCTGTCCAGCGCATTCCGATACTGCCGCACCATCAACAGCTTTCCGTCATCCTTCACAGCCACCACAGCCGCCGCGCCTTTGTGGCTGATCAAATCCCATTTGACAATATTTCCGTTAGCCACACGAATCGTATCCTGATAATAATCAATGATCGCGCCCTTGTGTATCAGTTCCCTGCCCAGACGCTCGTAATTGTTGTCCGCCATTTTCTCTTCATTCCTTTCCGAAAGCTGAAAGTCCTTGATCCGATTTGGCTTCCCTTCAAGCCGTCTCCGCCACCGCATTCTGTAACAGCTTCTCTACGCTGACCAGTTTTACACACAGCACAAACACATCCGTCGCCTCGGCCATCTCCTCTGCCGTGGGATAAGTGGGCGCAATACGGATATTGCTGTCCTTCGGGTCCTTGCCGTAAGGGAAAGTCGCCCCCGCACCGGTCAGAACCACTCCAAGCTCCTTACATTTTGCCACGATCTCCTTCGCACAGCCGTCCATAGCCTCAAAAGAGATAAAATAACCGCCAAGCGGTTTCGTCCATTCACCGATTCCCAGGCCGCCGAGCTCTTCCTCCAGAACCGAAAGCACCGCCTCAAACTTAGGCCGGATAATATCCGCATGCTTTTTCATATGATTGCGCAGTCCCTCCAGATTCTTAAAATATCTGGCATGCCGAAGCTGGTTTACCTTGTCGTATCCGATGGTCCGCAGCGTTAAGGTCTTCTTTACGTCCTCCAGATTTGCAGGAGAGGTCGCCATAGCCGCTATTCCCGCGCCGGAGAAGGAAATCTTGGAGGTTGAGCAAAACTCGTAGACCAGATCAGGATTTCCTGCCTTCTCACACTCACCCATGATCTCAAGCAGCGTATCCTGCTTCTCCTCATATAAATGGTGCACTGCGTAGGCATTGTCCCAGTAAATGCGGAAATCCTTTGCCGCAGGCTTAAGCGCCGCAAACCGTCTCACTGTCTCATCCGAGTAGGTAATGCCCTGCGGGTTGGAATACTTGGGCACACACCAGATTCCTTTCACCGCCTCATCCTCGGACACATATTTTTCCACCAGATCCATATCCGGCCCGGTGGGCGTCATCGGAATCAGAATCATCTCAATGCCGAAATGCTGGGTAATCGCAAAATGTCTGTCATAACCCGGCGCCGGACACAAAAACTTTACCTTATCTAATTTACACCAGGGCGTAGAACCCATAACGCCATGGGTTACGGAACGGGAAATCATATCGTACATGATTGACAAACTGGAATTTCCAAAAACAATTACATTTTCCGCCGGAACATCCATCACATCCGCCATCAGGTGCTTTGCCTCTGTGATACCGGTCAGGAGACCGTAGTTTCT
The DNA here is from genome assembly GCA_002490705.1 of Lachnospiraceae bacterium UBA7202. GTDB lineage: Bacteria > Bacillota > Clostridia > Lachnospirales > Lachnospiraceae > UBA3282. The sequence continues at coordinate 4,132 of DKUO01000035.1, read as the reverse complement.
GGTATCGATACCCTCCATAGACTTCATATCCGAATCGGAAGTGAGGGCGTCCAAAATCTCCATTCCCATATCCAGCTGCGCTGGCTCCGGCTTTCCTCTGGACATATCAAGCTGTAATCCCTTTTTCTTGGCGTCCGCAAACTGTCTGTCCAGTTCCGCTTTCTGCGCCATAAGTTCCTTTTTGGTCATCATATTGTACGCTTTCATGCTTTCAACCATTCCTCCATTCTGAATCATTGAATAATTGTATACAATCATACATCGATATCTATTTTACTATAAGTATTCCATTTTCTCAAGTATACAGATAAGCTAATTTTATGATTTCCCAATGCCATTTTATGGTAAAATGCCACAAAGAAACCCCGCAAAATACTCTGCGGGGTCTTTCGTACTATTTGGCATAGTCTATGACACGGCTCTCGCGAATCACATTTACTTTGATTTGTCCGGGATATTCCAATTCCGCTTCTATCTGCTTGGAAATATCTCTCGCGAGCAGCACCATATCAGAATCACTGATCTGTTCCGGAACTACCATTACACGAATCTCTCTACCTGCCTGAATAGCAAAAGATTTATCCACACCTTTGAAATTGTTTGTGATGTCTTCTAATTGTTTTAGTCTTGTTGTGTATGTCTCTAATGTTTCCCTTCTCGCACCTGGTCTCGCTGCTGAAATGGTGTCGGCAGCCTGTACCAAACATGCGATCAATGTCTGTGCCTCCACATCGCCGTGATGGGATTCTACCGCGTTGATAACAACCGGGCCTTCCTTATACTTTCTGCAAAGTTCTGCACCCAGCTGAATATGGGAGCCTTCCATTTCATGATCCACTGCTTTACCGATATCGTGCAGCAATCCCGCACGCTTCGCCATCCTGACATCCAATCCCATTTCTGCCGCCAGCAGACCGGACAACTGCGCCACCTCAATGGAATGCTTCAATGCGTTCTGTCCATAGCTGGTTCTGAACTTCATCTTACCGAGCAGTCTGACCAGCTCAGGATGGATACCATGTACACCGACCTCGAGGGTGGCCGCTTCGCCCTCCTCTTTGATCATAACTTCGACTTCCTTCTGCGCCTTCTCGACCATTTCTTCGATTCTGGCCGGGTGAATCCGTCCGTCCACAATCAACTTTTCGAGTGCGATCCTTGCGACTTCTCTTCGGATCGGGTCAAATCCGGAAAGGATAACTGCTTCGGGCGTATCGTCAATAATCAAATCCACGCCTGTCATCGTCTCCAAAGTCCTGATATTACGACCCTCTCTGCCGATGATCCTGCCCTTCATCTCATCATTGGGAAGCTGAACCACGGAAATCGTGGTCTCGGACACGTGGTCTGCCGCACATTTTTGAATGGCTGTAACGACATACTCCTTTGCCTTCTTGTCCGCTTCCTCTTTCGCCCTGCTCTCCATTTCCTTGACCATGACAGCAGTTTCGTGTTTCACTTCATCTTCAACAATTTTCAACAGATAATCTTTTGCCTGTTCGGAGGTTAAACCAGAGATTCGTTCCAGTTCCTGTAATCTTTGTTCGCTCAGTTTGGAAATTTCCTCGCGCTGCTTGGCGAGAACTTCTTCCTTCTCCACCAGGCTCGCTTCTTTCTTTTCAATAGCGTCCGCTTTCTTGTCGATGTTCTCTTCCTTCTGCTGAATCCGTCGCTCATAGCGCTGCGCTTCGGCACGACGTTCCTTGATTTCCTTGTCCAGCTCATTCTTCGTGCGAATGGACTCTTCCTTGACCTCAAGCAATGACTCGCGCTTCTTCGTCTCAGCAGTTTTGAGAGCTTCGTCAATGATCTCTCTGGCTTTCTCGTCCGCATTGCCAAGCTTCGCTTCCACCATCTTCTTCTGATAGCTGGTTGCTGCCAAAGCGGCTACGGGAACGGCGATCACCAGTGTGACGACTACTGCTACCACAACTTGCCACATTACAGGAGCACCTCCTTATTTAGTTTTCATTGTACATTACCAAATCTATTGACGGCTGTCGGTTTTATGTGAGACAGCCCGATAGTTAGCAAAACTACAACATATTAATTTTATACTGAATTTTATGTTATGTCAAGCAAAAGAGCTCTGTTAATCGCCTCGGCGTGAAAGCCCCTGCGGTACAGAAAAGCGTACATTCTCTGTCTATCCTGTCTTTGTGCCGTTTTCGGATCATACTTTTTCTTTTCCAACAGAGTGCGGATCATCGCATCCTCATCCTGTCTCGCGCCTTCTTCTTCCAGTTCCTCAAAGACGGCGCGAACCGTATCCTTCGCAATTCCCTTTCTCATCAGGTCCTGCTCGATCCGCGTCCTGCTCTTCCTGTCCATGTTATAGACAATAAAATCTCTTGCATAACGGCAGTCATCCACATAGCCGTAAGACTTCACATAGGCGATGGCTTCCTCGATACAATTTTCCGGATAATCGCCGTCCCGCAGTTTTTCCCGCAGAACGCTTTCCGTATAGTCTCTGCTCTGCAGCAGATACATGGCCCGCCGTTTCGCGCGGCCGGGCAAAATCTCCTCCTGAATTTCCCGCAGGCATTCCTCGGAAACTGCTTCACCCTCTCTGATCCCGAGCCGGTTCACCTCTCCCCGGTACAGGACAAAAGCCGGTTTTTCCTCTATGTAGATTCGATAGCGGCCCTTGGTAATGCCGGTTATCTGCGTGACAAGCATACTCTTCTCCGTTCACTGCACTTTTTCAGGATTCTCTCTTCCCTACTCTTTTCCCTTGGCTGCCTTAGCTTCGGTTTTGGCCTCGTCCTTCTCTCCTGCCGCCTGTGTCCCTGTCTCAGGGCCGGTCTCCAGATTAAAAAGCTCCCTGACTTTTCTCTCCACCTCTGCGCAAACCTGCGGATTGTCTTTTAAATACTGCTTCGCGTTCTCCCTGCCCTGTCCGATCTTATTGCCCTCGTAAGCGTACCATGCGCCGCTCTTGTTGATAATATTATTCTCCGCTGCCAAATCCAGAATATCGCCCTCGGTGGAAATGCCTTCGCCGAACATAATGTCAAACTCCGCCTCCCGAAACGGCGGCGCCACCTTATTCTTCACCACTTTAACCCGCGTCCTGTTACCGATCACTTCGCCGCCCTGCTTGAGGGCCTCAATCCTCCTCACATCCAGTCTCACGGACGAGTAAAACTTCAACGCGCGGCCGCCTGTGGTAGTCTCCGGATTCCCGAACATAACGCCGACTTTCTCACGCAGCTGGTTGATAAAGACCACCGTACAGTTAGATTTGCTGATCACCGCAGTGAGCTTCCTGAGAGCCTGAGACATCAGTCTGGCCTGTAGTCCTACATGGCTGTCACCCATATCGCCGTCGATTTCGGCCTTAGGCACCAGCGCCGCCACAGAGTCCACCACTATGATATCCACAGCTCCTGAGCGCACCATCATTTCCGTAATCTCCAAAGCCTGTTCACCGCAATCCGGCTGGGAAATATAAAGATTATCAATATCTACGCCAATGTTCTTCGCATAGACGGGATCAAGCGCATGCTCAGCGTCAATAAATCCCGCAATACCGCCCCTCTTCTGTACCTCTGCGATCATATGCAGGGTAACCGTGGTCTTACCACTGGACTCCGGTCCGTATATCTCGATCACCCTGCCCTTAGGAATACCGCCGAGCCCCAGCGCAATATCCAGACTCAGCGAGCCCGTCGGGATCGTCTCCACATTCATCTGCACGGAGGGATCTCCCAGTTTCATGACGGCTCCCTTTCCGTACTGTCTCTCTATCTGGCCTAGGGCCGCATCCAACGCTTTTAACTTTTCATCTCTTTCCATAAGTCTGCTCTCCTTTTCAGAACATCCGTTCTTATCATAGGATAAAACAAATGTTCGATTTTGTCAACGTTTAATTTGATAATGCAACTATATCATCTTTGCTGTCCCATAAACGACACTCTGCCCTCCTTTCCTTTATCAAATATGAAAATCATGGAATTCGTGGCGAAATGCCGGACATGCTTGCGCATAACAGATTCCACTTTCTCAGATAAAATCAGTTTAGCAGAGAAACGCGCGGTGTGCAAGCGTTTCTTTGAGCAAAAACCACTACAGAAAAATATACGGAATCCGGCAAATGAAAAAAGGGGTATTCAAAGTTTTGGAGGGT
>DKUO01000053.1 GCA_002490705.1 Lachnospiraceae bacterium UBA7202 | reverse complement strand
CATTCTTTTTGCGCCGCCATGCTTCTTGCATTCCTCACAGGCGACTTTCATATAATAGCAGATCAGATATTAGATGTCAACGCCAAATTCAAATTTCATACAAATTTCTTTTTCCTATTACATGCAGTCCTATATTTTGCAATCAGAAACAGCCAATTTCTACTGTAATGTGAGCGTCCCGTCCTCTCCGTTTCCGCGGAGAATAAACTCAATGCTGCCCACATTCGTGCCCTGAGGCACCTCCACAATGCTGACCATTTCCACCGATGTATTCGCCGGAATGACGTCATCGTAGGTCTGCATGTCATTCACCAGCATTGTCGCAAGGGCTCCCTTGCTGGCCTCCCCATTCACAGAAACACGAAATGTAGCGCCATATCCCAGCATATTCATCTGCTGGTCTTGTCCGCTTGTGTTCTGTACGTTAAACTTCAAAACCAGAAGCTGCGTTCCAGCCGAAGCATCCATGGAAAAGACGGGGACCTCCCCTTCCTCTGACGGCGGATACGAATCAGTCAGTTCATACCCCGTATAGCTGATCATCACATTCGGAATACCATAATACTCCTCCACAGAGGACACCATCGGCTGCGCTTCTTCTTCGTCCTGACTCACATCCACTACCTCAGCAGGCTCCTCCATTTCGGGTTCGGGTTCCTCTTCCGGATTCTCCTCCTCAGGAAGCTCCGTCTCCTCCTCCGCCGGATCATCAGCCGGGGTGTCGACCAACCGGTTGTTATATGCCGTATCATATTTTAACAGCACACCTACCGCATATTCTGATATCAATTCTGACTCCTCCTGTGTCAGTTCCGGCATCTCCCCGCAGCCTGTCATCAAAAACGCCGCCGCCACACTACACAGAAGCACATTCATTTTTTTCACGTTCGTATCTCTCCCTATTCTAAAAAACTACGCTAAAGCTCGCAACCTCATACACTGCACTCTTTATTAACGCCGCAATAAAAACAAATGGCTCGATACAGCGCTTGTTTTTATTCCGCGGCTATTCCATTATACCCTACAATTTCTATTCTTACAAGTCAAAACCTGACGGTTGCCAGTTATTCCAGCCAAACCTCATGCCATATCCAATTCAAACCAAAATTCCACTCCATTATCGTAATTGATCACCCCATACTGCTGATTCATGGATTCCATGACCGCCTTGACAATGGAAAGGCCGACACCGCTTCCGCCGTACTCCCTGCTTCTGGCTTTATCTACCTTATAAAATTTCTCCCACAAATGCGCCACGCTCTCTTGCGGGATCGGGCTTCCCGTATTAAATACCGATATCCGCACCTTACCATCTGACCGCACTATCTTAACATCAATTATCTTCTCATTTTTTGCATAATTGATAGCATTGGTGAAGTAGTTCATGAACACTTCCTCTACCCGGAACTCATCGCCCCAGACATAAATCGGATCGTAGTCCTCCATGCGCACGGAAATCTCCTTTTGCCTGATCAAAATATCCGCGGAGGCAATATAATTTTTTACCAGTGCCGCCACATCAAAGCGCTCCATATTCACAACGTCATTTCCCGCTTCCAATTGATTGAGGGTGAGGAGGTTCTTTACCAGAGCGTTCATCTTAGCCGCCTCGTCCATAATCACATCACAGTAAAATTCCCGGCTCTCCGCATCGTCATTGATTCCCTCTTTCAGTCCCTCCGCGTAGCCCTGTATCAGCGCAATCGGCGTCTTCAGCTCATGGGAAACATTGGAAAGGAACTCCCGGCGTCTCTCATCCATCTGATTCTTTCTCTCAATATCCTTCAAAAGTTCATTGTTGGCCGTGCGCAGCTCGGAGATCGTCTTTTCCAATGCCTCAGACATTTCATTAATATTATTGCCGAGTATGGCGATTTCCGTCTTGTCATTTCCCGTATACTTGGCCTCGAAATCCAAATGTTTCATTCGCTCCGAAATATTGGCAAGCTCCAGAATCGGTTTTGCAACCCGGTTGGAAACCCAAACCACCAGAAAAACACTGACCAGAACTGCAATCAATCCCACATAGGCCAAAAAGTGGTTGGAAATGGACACGCTCTCCCGGATTCCCTCCAAAGCGCTCCGCAGCATGAAAAGATATCCGTTATCCAGCATACCCCACATTTCAATATACTCTGTCTGGGTCTTATAATCCCGGATCACCTGCATCTTGTAGTTTTCCGCATTGATCAGGAGGCTGTCCTCGTCTACGCCGAGAAAGATATTGTCAAGCAGCTGTTTGAGCACGGTCTTTGGATCGTTCATGGAATACTTGACCGCTTCCGACTCCCCGTCCACCACCAATACCTGAATATTGTATTTGTCGCAGATCTTTTTCAGCTCGATATCATACTCTTCCGACGTGATATCTCCTGCACTCGAAGCCTCATTGATACTGTGGTACGCGCTCACCAACGCATTTTGCTTCTTATTAATATAATAAGAGCCAAGAAGCGTCGAATTTAAAATCAGGCACAAAAGAAGCGTACCCGTAATCAGCGTGATGAAAATAAAAGCGAACTGCCGTTTCATGGAATATTTCATAGTCTGCAATTTTTGCCTCTTCATTTACTTTCTACACTTTTTGTTTTGCCTCAACGTTAGCATCTGCCCCTCCATTTGTCAATAGAAGCGCCGCCTTGACTTTCCCTATGCATATGATAAAATTATGGTAATTCATATTGCGATAAAATGTAATTTTATACCGCTTTCCGGGGAGGTTTTTTCATTGAAAGCAAAACGCCGATATATCTGGACCAATATCAAATTAGTGGGCACCATAGTGCCTATCGTTCTTGTCATGATCATCATTTATTTTATGCTTGTCCGGCAGGAAATTCTGACCCGTTCCAAGGAAAAACTCTCTCTGGAATCCCAGTATTATGCCGAAAAAATAAGTGCATGGATCGACTCCGTCATAAATGAAGTGACGATCTACAAGGATATGATCGAACGGCTCGGCCTTGAAAACGAGGCTGTCTACGAATTAATGGGCACCAGCGTGGACACCCACGAGGCTTATCCGTACGGTCTGTACATGGGCGACGACCTCGGAAATTATTTTGACGCCTCCGGCTGGGTTCCCGAAGAGGATTATGTTGTCACTGAAAGAGATTGGTATCAGGAGGGCCTTACCCATTCCCTTCCCACCTTCGGCGAGCCCTATGTGGACGCCATGACAGGCGGCGCGTGCGTGAGCGTCACCAGCCGTTTGAACACTTCTCCCGGCGTAACCGTCCTTTCCACGGACGTCTATCTGGACTATGCGGCCCAGCTGGCAGATGCAATTACATACGACAAGATCGAGCACGCTTTTTTTGTCACCAAAGAAAGCCGTCTCATCGTAGCCAGCTCTGACGAATTGGTGACCGGCACTATTTTATCCTCTGACAACGATTCCATTTTATATCAAAATATCAGCGGACTTTTAGATGCGGGCAGAAGCGGTCAGGCTGAAATACTCGGCGACGAGAGCGTCTATTTTGTTAACATCAATACCATTCCCAATACAGACTGGTATTTTGTCACCTGTATGAACCGGAATGAAGTGTTAAAGGATCTATGGCGGATCGAATTTCCCATGCTGGTCATCGCCGTCATTGCCTCCGCACTCCTCTTTTTCCTGACTTCCCTGTTCTCTAAGGAAATGAGCTCGATCCGCACAAAAGCCAAAATGGATCCGCTGACCAAACTTCTCAATCGGGAAGGGTTTGAGGAACTTGTTCGCCTGTCACTCGCGGAAAGACCTGATCAGGGCATTTTAATGATATTAGACATGGATAACTTCAAGCTGATCAACGACCAGCTCGGCCATCCTGTCGGCGACCAGGTCCTGCGGGAATTCGCCTCCATTTTAGAGAACTATTTTAACCGCAACAAAGATATCGTAGGACGCTTAGGCGGCGATGAATTTGCCGTCTTCACCGGCCGCGACATTTCCATTAACGAAATCAACGGTATGCTGAAGAAATTTATCTCCGTAGTCCACCAAAACTTTGACAGCAAATACCCCGACCAGAAACTCTCCACCAGCATCGGCGTAAGTCTGGCTGCCAACAACACCTATGAACTGCTTTACAAAAACGCCGATAAGGCTCTCTATAACGCCAAGTGGAACGGAAAAGACCAGTTTCGGATACAGTAAGCTCCGAAACCGGTCTTTTTTCTCTGTCATTCTTTTATTCTTTCTCTGTCTTTCTCTGTTTTCTTTCCAGCCTTCTCGCCCTCTTTGCCTCCCTGTGCTCTCTTCTGCTCTGTTTATCAATGATCAGATAGAAGGTCGGCAGCAAAATCAAAATCAGGATCGTAGATGCCACCAGTCCGCCGATGATGATCAGCGCCATACCCTGCATCATAATGGAACCGTCGCCGATTCCAAGCGACATAGGCACCATGGAAAGAATGGTGGTCAGCGTAGTCATAAGAATGGGGCGCAGACGCATCTGCCCGCTCTGTACCAGCGCATCATTTAGCGGCATTTCCTCCCGCAGTTTATTGGCCGTATCCACATAGAGAATACCGTTGTTCACCACGATACCGACTAACATCAGCACACCCATTAACGATACCATGCTCAACGTAGACCCGGTGATAAAGAGCAGTCCGAAAGAGCCGATCAGTGCAAAGGGAATACTCATCATGACCATGGCCGAAAATCTGGGAGATTCAAACTGCATCGCCATCACGAGGAAGATCAGGAAGACTGCCGTAAAGATTGCCTCGATGATCGCCTGAAACTCCTCATTCATCATCTCGTTCATCATACTTTCGGATTCGGTGACTCCCCGCGGCAGCACCATCTGGTCCATCGCCTTGTCCGCCGCATCCTGCGCCGTAAACCGCTCCGCTTCCGTGGTGTTCGCCATGACAGCCACCTGATACATGCCGTCCACCCGAGTCAGCGTAATCGGTGCATCCTTATACTGTATTTCCGCCACTTCCGACAGGGGAATCTGCGTGCCAACCGGCGTTGCCAAAGTCAGGTTCAGCAGATCATTCATATTCTCGTACTCGCCCTCGGGATATTCCAGCCGAACCTTAAACTCTTCTCCGTTTCTGGTAAGGGTAGCCGCTTCAACACCGCTTAAGGTGTTTCGCATCTCTCCCGCCACCTGAACCGGCGGCAGTCCCACCGCCATACTCTTAAGCGGGTCAACCACCACTTCCACCTGTGTGGAAGCATCCGCCAGATTGGAAGACACCTGTAACACGCCGGGAATCTTCGTCAGCATTTCCTCCACTTCTCTGGAAGCAGCTTTTAAATCATCCAGATCCCTGCCCTGTAAATCAATCTCAATGCCGCCGCCCATCATGGACGTAATGCTGGCGCCGCTGGACTGGATGCTGATATCCATGCCGGTCACATCTTTTAACGCTTCGGAATATTTCTCTACCGCCTGATTCGTGGAAATATCGGCGTCGTCCTTCAAATATGCCCTCACGCTTGCCGAGCTGGACGAAACATAATAAGAATACTCGTCAATATCCTCATCTGCCGCTACCATTTCTTCCAAAAACCGGGTCTTTTCCTCCACTGCTTCCGCCTTTGTGCCGGAGCGGAAGCTTACGCTTATAGTAAACGCGCCCTCATCCATCGTAGGCATCAGCTCCGAGTTGGTGTTGCTCACCAGCAAAAACGCACCTACCAGCAGGAGCACAGAGATCACCATGACGGTTTTCTTTTTATTTAAAAGTTTATGTAACAGTTTCTCATATCCGCTGTTGATCTTGCGCAGAAGCTTATTAACCGGAAGTTCCTTCTTCTCCTGCGGCTTAAACTTGCCAAACAAAAGCGGAATAATCGTCATTGCCACAATTAAGGACGTCAACATTGCCATGATAATGGTCATGCCAAGCTGTGCAAAAAGCTGCCCGGACAACCCTTTCATGGTGCTTAACGGCAGATATACCACCACCGTGGTGATCGTCGAAGCAATGATGGATGCCGTCACATATCCGGTTCCTTTCAGGGCGGAATCATAATACTCGCCCGTCTGGTCTTTTAACCGGAAACAGCTTTCCAGCACGACAATGGAGCTGTCCACCATCATACCGATGGCGATCACCAATGCGCCCATGGTCACCACATTGAAGGTAAAGCCCAGCATATTCATGCCGATCATGGTGGCAAACAATGAGATCGGCATGGAGCTTCCCACGATCAGGCTGGCACGCAAATCGCCAAAAAAGATAAACAGTACCAGCATGGACAAAATGACGCCAAGTACCAGTGTCTCCCCCACTGAGGTCAGGGAAGAGATAATGGAATCGCTGGCATTATAGACCACGTCGATCTTCACCGTGTCATTGGAAGCCTGTAATCTCTCCAACAGTCTCTCCACGGATCTGGTCACATCTACCGTTCCGTAGCTTTTTTTCTTTGTGATGGCGACGGTGATATCCTCCTGTCCGTTGGTACGGCTGACGCCGGAATCCTGCACCTGACTCTCCGTCACGGTCGCCAGCTCCGAAAGGGGAATGACCTGTCCCCTTGCCGTCGTAATCGGAATATTTTGAATCTGCACCACGCCGGAAATATCCGCCGCACTGGAAATGGCGATATCCTGCGTTCCCTGACTGACGCTTCCCACAGGCACTGTAAAATCCATGGCCCCGATTGTCTGGGAAATACCGCTCATGGTAACGCCATACTGTTTCATGGCCTGGGAATTTAACTCCACCTTGATATAGTTCTCTTTACCGCCTGAAACCTGAACCTGCGCTACGCCAGACAGCGTTTCCAGCTCCGGAACCATAGTATCGTTCACATAGCTTAACACGTCGCTGTCGCCCACCGCCATCACGGAGACGTCCATGGTCTCCATCTGATCCATCGCCATTTCGATGATAACGGGGTCATTCATATCCTCCGGCATGGCCGTCTTCGCCGTATTAATCGCCGTCTGTAGATCCATATAGGCTTCGTCCAGATCTGTCCCGTACTCATACTGAAACATCACCATGGACATGTTTTCCGACGATTGAGAGGTATAGGTCGTAACACCGCTCTGCTCCGCACCTGCGGACTCTATCGGTTTGGTAACCAGCTCCTCCACACTCTCCGGGTCCGCCCCCGGATAAATCGTGTAGACAAGAAGCATGGGCAGTTCCATATCCGGCGTCAGTTCCAACCGGAAACTTAACACGGAAGTCAGGCCAAACACCACCAATGCCAAAACAATGAGGGCTGTGGATACGGGACGGCGCATCGCCAATTTTGTCAAATTCATGCTGTGCCTCCCTACTCTTCTGCCGCCGGGGTTGCATCACCCTCCGGCTCCTGAACCTCCTGCGCCGAAATAACAGCGCCGTCACGCAGATTCGCCGACCAGCTGGTGATCAGCTTATCCTCCGCCGTAAGCCCGGATACAACCGTCATGGTCTGTTCGTCAAAAATATCCGTCTCAATGTCCTTGCGCTTAGCCACATCGCCCTCCGCCACATAGACATAAGGCTGGCTGTTGTCGTAGTAGACCGCATCGTAAGGGATCAGCAGAACGCCGCTTTTACTGTAGGTATCCGCCGTCACTTTCACGGTGCTGCCCGTGAGCAGACTGTCGTCCGGCGTGCTCACACAGGACTTGATCATAAACAATCCCGTGGTCTGGTCAATCATACTGCCGATTTCCGTGATCGCCGCACTGTAAATCTTACCGTTTCTGTCCACCTCTATCTTCTGACCCACCTTCAAAGTACCGCGAATGCCCTCGCTCACCCCGAAGGTAACCGTCATGGTATCTTTATTGGAAATCACAAAGGCCGGATTGCCGGGAGACGCAAAATCATGGGCCTCCACATTCACCGCCTCGATCACGCCGTCGATGGGCGCTGTGAGGGTATACATGTCCAGCTGATACTCCGCGCTGTCGATTCCCACTTTGGCGCCCGCCGCACCTACCTTGGCGCTGTTTACCTGCGCCGCCGCGGAATCCACTCCCAGAGCCGCCGTTCTCTTGCCTGCCTCCTGCACCGGCGTGGTATCAATGTTAAGCTGTGCCTCCGTCAGGTTCTTTACCACTTCCGTCTCTCCCAACGTCTCATAAGTATCGGCACGCGATTCTTCCAGCTTCGCTTTCCCGTCGTCGATCTGCTCGATTCCGTCCTTGACCTGCTCGTAGGCGGAATCCATCTGGGAAGCCGCGCTCTGAGCCGCCTGTAAATTTGCCTGGTGGGGCTTCAACTTCAGCTCAATATCCTGCAAGTTTTTATCCGCACTCTGTAATGCATTTTTTGCAGCAGCAAGTTGTTCCTCCGTATGTTCTATCTCTCCGGACTCCATCATCGTCACCGTTGCCACCGCCGCCTGATAATTTCTCTGCGCCTCCGGATATCCATAAGCCGCCGCCGCCGCGTCATAATCCGCCTGCGCCAGCTCCTCATACTGGTCCGCCTGGTTTCTCGCGTCCTTCAAATCGCTCTTTTGCTCTTTCAGGTCCTTCCGGTCCTCCTCCAGATCCGCGATCTGATCGTCGATATCCTCAATGCCGTCCCTGATCTGGTCGAGCTGCATATCCATCTGGTACATGGTCAGATCTTTCTGTCTCTGGGTCTGCTCGTTCTGCACGTCGAGCTGTGCCACCGTGCTGTCGTACTGCGCCTGCGCGATCTCGTATCCCACCTCCGCGGCCTGCACCCCCGCCGCCGCACTGTTGTACTGGGCCTGTGCACTGGCAAGCTGCAATTCCGCCGCCTCGGGATCAAGTTTACATAACTCTTGCCCCGCCGTCACGGTATCGCCCACCTTTATGTCGGCGTTTAACACCTCCGCCGATACCAGGGGAACCACATACACCGACTCCTGCGGACTCACCGTTCCCACAAACTCATTTTTCAGGGTAAGGCTCCCCGCCTTGGGCATCTGCACCTCAACGGGAATCGCATCGCTCTCTTCCTCCTCCGTCTCCGCTGCCTCCGCCGTCTGTCCGCACCCTGTAAGCGGCATGGCAAGACACGCCGTCACAACCAAAACCGAAGTTGCCTTTTTTGCCAAATATATGTACCTTTTCTTCATAACATCTCCTCCGAAATATGCTTCCCTCTGTCCGCTCTTTAGAATACAACTATTTTCCGTAAAAAGTAAAGCATATTATGCTACATTTAACACTTTTTTTATCTTTCTAAAATATCCCAGCCATACCAATAGAAAAACCGGACGCTCCCACGCCCGGTTTTCTCCTAATTTTCCGTATTTTTTCTGCCCAGCCACCTTGACAGCATCCGCTGTAGCTGATCAATATCCAACGGCTTCGACATATGCTCATTCATACCGCTGGCCTTGGACTGTTGAATGTCCTCCACAAACGCATTGGCCGTCATGGCAACAATCGGAATCGTTTTGGTATCCTTGCGCTCCATTTTGCGAAGCGCCCGGGTTGCATCGTGCCCATTCATAACGGGCATCTGTAGATCCATAAGAATCAGATCATAGTAACCTTCCTCCGAAGCCGCCACCATATCCACCGCTGCCTTTCCGTTTTCGGCTGTTTCAACCTTCACACCCGTCATGGCCAGAATTTCTTCCGCAATCTCCCGGTTCAGGTCGTTATCCTCTACCACAAGAATCCGCTTGGAAGAATAATCCACCTCCTCCAGCTGCTCCAGCGTATTCTCCGAAGGTTTTGTCTTTTCCCTCGACATAAAATTCCGAAAGGCTTTTAACACTCTGCTCTTATCCAATGGTTTCCGAATAAAAGCGTTTACTCCCGACAATCTTGCCTCTATCTCCACATCCACCCATTCATGGGAAGAGACCAGTACAATCGGCAAATCATCGCCTTCCTGACTGCGCAGGGCTTTTGAAGTCTCCATACCGTTCATGTCCGGCATATTTAAATCAACCAAAACGGCAAAAACATCCTCGGCTTTTTTCTGCTTCTCCTGCATGTAAGCCAATGCTTCCGCACCGGATTGTACCCACTCGCCATGCATACCCAGATTCTGTAAAAGAACACAGGTCGCTTCTCCGGCGAAAGGCTCGTCATCCACCACAAGCACGGTCCTCCCCTCCAGATCCTCCCGGTTCATCACGCCCGGCACCTGATACTTTAAGGGCACGGTGATCGTGACGGTCGTTCCCATTCCCATCTCACTTTCAATCTGAATATCGCCGCCCATCATCTGGATGATATTCCGGCTGATCGTCATGCCGAGCCCGGTGCCCTGAATCTTGCTGATCCGCACATCCTCGGCCCGTTCAAAGGGATCGTAGATATGTTGTAAAAAATCTTTACTCATACCGATGCCATTGTCCTTAAATACAAACTCATAGCATCCGATCTGCTCCTGTTTCGAGCCTTTCTCCATGATATCTATGCTGATCAACCCATCCTCTCCGGTATATTTGATGGAGTTGCTCATCACATTCATAAAAATCTGCTGTAACCGTAACGCATCGCCTCTTACATTGGTATTATGAACCTCGTGGGCGCGGAATTCTATTCGCTGCCGTTTTTCCTTCGTCTTGGCAGCCAGCGTATTTACCAGACCTTCCACCATATCCAGAAGATTGAAATCCTCCTCGTCCAGAGTCAGCGTTCCCGACTCAATTCTGCTCATATCGAGGACTTCATTAATCAGGGAAAGAAGATGTTTGCTTGCCGCTGAAACTTTGCCGAGGCATTCTTCCATCCCGTCAGGATCATGGAGCTTCGTACCCGCGATGGCCGTCATACCGATAATCGCATTCATGGGCGTTCTGATATCATGGGACATTCTGGAAAGGAAGTCCGTCTTTGCACAACTTGCCCGGTCCGCCGCCTCATAAGCATCCAAAAGCGCCTTCTTGGTCTCCTTATCCTTTCTCCTGAGATCCGTGATATCCTTGGCATTATTGAGAGCCAGTATATCGCCGCTGGCGGCGTCTTTGGTAAGAAGTATGGTGTGCCTTAAAACCATAAGCTGTTCTTCCTCGCCGGACGTCTCAATCTCGATCACCAGCTCGTTTTCTCCCCGCTCGTAAGCCTCTAACAGATGCCTCGTATTGATCGTCTGTATGTAAACCTCCCTGTCCACAGGGAAAACCCGCTCCTTGCTCCAGCTCAGGAAAAAATCATCAGCATTACAGGGCGCCTGTAGACCCATCGATTCCAAAACCGGCTTCATCTGCCCTTCTCTGATCTCGTAAAATTCCTCTTCAATTAAATTCTTTGTCACATTTACGTTAAAGACATAAACCGCTTCCGAGACAATCGCCTGTCTGTACTGTTCTTCCGCGCTCAACGTGCGCCGGAGCACCCGGTTGGTATCCTGAATTTTCAGGTTCGCTGCCTCCAGCTCCTTTTTGGCCTGCACCAGCTCCGCATTCATCCGAAGCGTCCGGTCCATCATTTCAGTCTCTCTGGCTTTTTCTTCGGTGATATTTTTCACATACCACATGACCCTGGCATTTTCTTCGCTGAAATGTTCCACCGGCACTAACGCCGACTGCACCCATTTCCACTCTCCCTCCACCAACCGCAGATAAGTGAATTGGATGGACGCGCCGCCGTGGGAAAACACCTGCATCAGATTTTCAGCAGCCATGATATTCTGAAAATTCATGCGGTCGCTCTGCTCCACATAATTTTTCGCGCAGGAGGCAATGGTCATTCTGTAATCACCGTTTAAGCGTTCCACAACGCTGGATTCACTCTCCACATATTTGAGATCTGTAATATGATTTTTTTTCAGATCTATGGCGCTGATTCTGAAATAGGTGTCTTGCAGCATACGAAACGCTTCATAAGATAACTGACTGGTACGGCGTTGCTCATCGATCAGTCTGATCGCACAGATCCAGATTTTCCGTCCGTCCTCAGCCGTCGACTCTGTCCTGAGCCCATGCACCCAGACCGGCTCTCCCTCCCCGTTGATCAGACGATATTCCCTTTGCTCTTCCTCGCCCGGCAGAAAGACACGCGTAAAGACCGGCCGATCCGGCTTGTACACCGCCTTCAAAAACTTTCCGCCTGTTCTCTCCATAAATTTGTCAAATGTCATGCCTATATTGGAGAGCGCAAACTCGCTGATAAAATAAAGAGGGAAACCCTCCTCATAGAAACCGCCAACTACGCCGACCGCTACATTTTTCCCAAGCAGTTCGATAATCTTGTCCTGATTATTATCTCCAATGCCATGTTCATCCGAAGTGAAAAACATTTCCTCTTTGTAAAACCAGCGTCTGGCCATTCTCTTCTCCCTCTCACGCATTGTTTTACAGACAATAGAACTTAATCTTCCTCAAACTTATATCCCATTCCCCAGATGGTCTTGATCAGTTCCCCCTTCGCTCCCATCTTACTCCGGAGCTTTTTCACATGCGTATCAATCGTTCTGGCGTCTCCGAAATAGTCATAGTTCCAGACACTGTTTAAAATCTTTTCCCGGGACAGCGCAATTCCTTTGTTTTCCATAAAATAAGCCAAAAGTTCAAACTCCTTATAGCTTAAATCAATAACTTCCTCCCCTACCGTCACACTGTGCGCCTGTTTGTCAAGGCGGATACCTCCGGCTTCTATTATCATTTCCGAAGCCGCCTGCCCCGTTCTTCGAAGGATTGCCTCCACCCGCGCCACCAGAATTTTGGGGCTGAAAGGTTTAGAAATATATTCATCCACTCCCAGCTCAAACCCCAGAAGCTCGTCTCTCTCATCCGACTTGGCGGTTAACATAATAATCGGGACTTTAGAGTAAGAACGAATTTCCCGACATACCTGCCAGCCGTCCATCTTGGGCATCATCACATCCAAAATCACCAGATCAATATCGTTTTTTTCAAAAAACACATCCAGCGCTTCCTCTCCGTCAGACGCCTCCACAACCTCATAATTACTTTTTACTAAGAAATCCCGGACTAATTTGCGCATACGGCTCTCATCGTCCACCACAAGGATCTTCGATTTATCCATACACCACCTCTATACTTTTCTCGCCTTCACTGTGTGCCCAGTCTGTCCGCCTCCAGCTGCCGCTCGGCATTTCGCAGCTCGCGCTCCCTCTCGGTAAGCTCCTGCTCCCACTCCGAATATTCGTTCACCACTGCCTGTCTGTAATTGACAATATTGGGCGTATCGCTGTTCCATGCGATCACGACCATCCCCGCCACAAGAAACACTAGGATCAAATTGATCAACAGCGACGTGACAAATCTCCCCTGATACTCCGGATGCCGGTTTGCCACACTGGCTCTGATCGTCCGGCTGTTTGCCGTCTTGTTGCTGAATGTCCCGTAAAGCGGCACCGGTTGAATCTTATCCGCAGGCACGCCCCACTTTGTCATTTCCCTCTGCATCTTCTGTAAATAGCTTAACCCGATCGGCGTCAAAAAAACCCTGTTTTCCACCGCTCTGTTATAGACAAGCAGTACATTCTGGGGCCTGCGGTAATCCAGCTTCTGCTCCAGATTTTCTACCTTTTTTTCTTCCATTCTGGCTGTCTCGGCATCCGCTACCGTCGCGAAACGATAGCCGCCGACAACCAGATCATCCTCTCGTTTTTCCATCGGTTCCCCCAAAGACAACTATCAGATCTTGAAGATACTCATACTCTGCTCCAAACGCTCCGCAATCTCCTTGAGTTTATTCGCATTTTCAGAAATACTGTACACGATTGTACTGACTTCCGTAACGGAAGCAGAGGTCTCCTCCGTGCTCGCCGCATTCTCCTCCGCAATCGCCGTCAGATTCTGTACCACATCCACCACGTTGATTCTGGCCTCATCCAGACGCTTCGTCTTATCCGCGATCTGGCTCACCCCGTCTAACGACTGGGTTATGCCGTCCTGCACCTGCGAAAAGCTTTCATTTGTCCGACCCACGCTCTCGTTCTGGCTCTCCATGATCTTCTTCACGTCTTCCATGGTCTCCACAGATTTCTGAGAGTCTGCAATCAGAGAATCGATAATTGCCTCAATCTGTCTGGCAGAATCATTGGACTGCTCCGCCAGTTTCTGAATCTGGCCTGCCACGACTGCAAAGCCTCTGCCCTGCTCGCCGGCTCTGGCCGCCTCGATACTGGCATTTAAGGACAACAGATTGGTCTCCTCCGCAATGGATGTGATGAGCGTTGTCGCCTCCCTGATTTTCATGGCCGACTCATTCGTCGTATTGGTCTGCTCATAAATCACATCTATCGCTTTTCTGGCCTGATCGTTAATCTCCTCCAGCGTCTTCAGCGTTGCAAACGCCTCTTCGCTGGATCTTCTCATGGAGTTGGCGTTATCCGTCAGTTCTTCTACCTGCTTTGTAGTCTCCTCCACCATATTGCCCATCAAAATCACGTTTTCCGTGGCCTTCTGCGTCTCGTCCGCCTGAGAGGTTGCGCCCTCGGAGATCTCTGAAACAGCCTTCTCCACCTGTTCCACCGTGGTTGCCGTCTCAGAAGCATTGGTATTCATCAAATCGGAAGCCTCAAAAAGCTGCGTGCTCTGACCCCGAAGCTCCCCCACCATATCCACAAGCTGCCTGCGAAGCTCCGCCACCGCCCGGCTCATCTGTCCGGTCTCGTCAGACCGCGCCGTAAGTTTGTCCTGTCCTTCGATCTCCGAAAAATCCATATGTGCCAGCCGGCCCACCACATCTGTCACTGTCAGAATAGGTTTCACGATCTTCCCCACAAACAGATAGGCGATAATGCTGGCTATGATTACCATAAAAATCGTACTGGCTGTGCCGGTAACCGTAACCCGGTGCACCGTGCTCATCAGATCATCCTTGTCCGCCGACACCACCAGAATACAGTGGCCGTTCTCCGTCACGGAGTATGCCGCATACTTGTCTGATCCTTTAAAAGTATATTCCACCACCTCGGGCGCCGGAAGGGTGCCGGACGCAATCTGTGCAACCACGCCCTTCACCACTTCGTTTTCCACAGGCTGTCCCACCTTATCCCTCGTCGGATGGTAAAGCATCGTGCCGTCTCCGCTCACCAGATAGGCGTAACTGGACTCCACGCCTTCCAGCCCAACGCCGTCAAGGGATTCCGCCAAAATTGCGTAATTTGTCGCCGTGTTATATCCCTGTAGCTCGATTGCACTGTTTACTTTATCGCCATAGGCCACTGCAAGATCATACAGATAACTTTGATTTAACTCCATCATCGGAATGCGCAGATTCCGAATAAGTATCACGGAAAGGCAGGTCATCGCTATCGCCATGGCCAGAAACATTTCCCCCACAAGCTTTGTCTTTACGGAATGCAACGCTGCGTTATTCTCCCTCTTTTTGACTGACATTTTGTCTGTTTCCATCATTTGTCCCCCTTTTCGTGATAACAAATTATTTGTTTTCATTTTACTGCTAAACGAAAACGATGTCCAGTTAATTGTGAACAAAAAAGAGTTCCTAAAAGCCAGTATACACTGAACCTTTAAGAACTTATCCCAGTGGACCAGACGGGAGTCGAACCCGTGTCCAAAAGCCCATTCCCTGTCCTTCTACTATCATAGTCTCTCGTTTCGGATTGCTCCTCATTCCCTCCTCCATGTGGAGAAAGACACCCTCATGGATTCAGTAGCCTCTGATACGCCCGCGGGTAAGAGGCGTCCCCCGCGTCGTTTCCTACATAGTCGATGCCCGATTCTTAATGTGTAGGTGCACTAAGGCGGACAGCTGCCTTTAGGCAGCGTATGCTAAATTGTCTTCAGCGTTTGTATTTAAGTTTGCGATTTGACGCATCAGCCTGCGGATAGCTTCTCCAGCTGCAAGACCCCTGTCGAAACCTTGACTGGCCCGTATTTATACTGTTAAATACAGTTTAACACATATTCCCTTCCCTGTAAAATCCTTTTATGGCTATTCAGAACCGTTTTTGCAAAAACGGCTCCCATTTACAGGTTTTTGATTTTAAATTCCCTCTCGTGTTCCCTGCGCATATCCTTCTTCGCGATATCCTGCCGCTTATCGTATAATTTTTTACCTCTGGCAAGCCCGATCTCTATCTTTGCCCTTCCGTCCTTAAAATATACCTGTAGGGGAACCAGCGTATAGCCCTGCTGCGCCATGCTTCCCGCAAGCTTACGGATCTGCACTTTATGCAGCAACAGCTTTCGCACGCGCAACGGATCTTTGTTAAAAATGTTGCCCTTCTCGTAGGGGCTCACATTCATGCCGTACACGAAGGCTTCGCCGTTCTCAATCCGCACAAAAGCCTCCTTGATACTGCACTTTCCCATGCGAAGGGATTTTACCTCCGTGCCGTGGAGCGCAAGCCCCGCCTCATACTTTTCTTCTATAAAGTAATCGTGATATGCCTTCTTGTTATTTGCCACCAGCTTCATGGCTTCCTTTGCCATTGTCCCACCTTCTTTCCCATCAATTTTCGTCCGTCTCCGGGAGCATAAAATCAACGGTCCGGGCCAAACGATCAACGCCTTTTACCTGTACGGTGATCCGCTGTCCCAGCTTATAAATCACACCGCTCTCCCTTCCCACCATCTGGCAGGCCTCCTCGTCACAGTAAAAGTAATCCCCCGGAAGCGCCGATACGTGGAGCAG
This sequence comes from Lachnospiraceae bacterium UBA7202, assembly GCA_002490705.1. Taxonomy (GTDB): domain Bacteria; phylum Bacillota; class Clostridia; order Lachnospirales; family Lachnospiraceae; genus UBA3282. The sequence goes on along the minus strand of DKUO01000053.1, from coordinate 35,224 downwards.
CCCTTCCACTGTGTTGGACAGTTCCACATAAATACCCCATTGGGTGATACCGGAGATCACGCCCTCGTACACCTCTCCGATGTGATCCTCCATATATTCCGCTTTCTTCAGCTTGTCGGTCTCCCGCTCCGCCTCCGCAGCGCGCCGCTCCATCTTAGAAGCATGTTTTGCCACCTCCGGCAGCCGGTCCTCATAATGCCTGATGCGTTCCTCCGAGAGTTTCCCCCGAATCTGCTCCTTGATAATCCGGTGGATCTGTAAATCGGGATACCGCCTGATCGGAGAAGTAAAGTGACAATACTGTTGGCACGCCAGACCGAAATGCCCCGTGCACTCCACCGTATACTTCGCCTGCTTCATGCTTCGCAGGGTCAGGCGGCTGATCATCATCTCCTCCTTCGTGCCCGCGATTTTATCTAACAGCTTTTGAATCTCCTTGGGGTGAATCTCCTCCCCCGTCAGCTTCATGTGGTAGCCGAAATTGTGCATAAAGGTGGCAAGCTTCCTGATTTTGTCCGGGTCCGGCTTCTCGTGGGTACGGTACACAAAAGGCAGTTCCATCCAAAAGAAATGCTGGGCTACCGTCTCGTTTGCGGCAAGCATGAAATCCTCGATCATCCGGGTTGCCACATTGCGCTCATAGGGACAAATCTCAAGCGGATGTCCCTCCCTGTCCAGAAGGATCTTACTCTCCGCAAAATCAAAGTCGATGGAACCCCGTTTATGCCGCCTCTTCCGAAGAATCGCCGAAAGCTCTTCCATCTGCTCAAACATGGGCACAAGAGTCTCGTACTCTTTGATCTCTTCCTGATCGCGATCCTCCAGTATTTTTTTCACGCTGGTGTAAGACATTCTGCGGTTCACACAGATCACCGTCTCCGCAATCTCGTAGTCCTTCACCTCGCCTTTACCGTCTATGGTCATCAGACAGCTTAAGGCCAGCCTGTCCACCCCCTGATTCAGGGAACAGATCCCGTTTGACAATCTATGGGGCAGCATAGGGATCACCCGGTCCACCAGATATACACTGGTACCCCGCTCCAACGCCTCCCAGTCAAGGGCCGAATTTTCCTGCACGTAATTGGTCACATCCGCGATATGCACCCCCAGATGATACAGCCCAGCCTCATCCTGATACAAACTGACCGCATCGTCCAGATCCTTGGCGTCCTCTCCGTCTATGGTCACCATCTGCAGCTCCCGCAGGTCCATCCGTCCGGCCCTGTCCGCCTCTGACACCACCTCCGGCACACGCTCCGCCTGATGCATCACCTTCTCGCCAAATTCCATCGGCAGGCCATAGCCCCGCACAATGGACAAGATATCCACACCCGGATCATTACTATGCCCCAGAATTTCCACAACTCTTCCTTCCGGCTTATGTTTCTCATCCCCGTAGGAAGTCAGCTCCACCACGACCTTTGCGCCCGTGACTGCCCCTTTGGAGCGCTCCGCCGGCACAAAAACATCTGTACCGACCTTTGCATTATCCGGAATCACAAAGCCGAAGTTCTGGGACTGCTCATAGGTCCCCACAAGCTGTTTCAACCCGTGTTCCAAAATGCGGACCACCGCCGCCTCCCGGCGCTTCCCGCCCTCTCCCGTCAAGGGCATAATCTGCACTCTGTCCTGATAAAAGGCGCCCATGGTACGATCCGCCGGAATATAAAAATCCTCAGAAAACCCTTCCACTTCCACAAAGCCAAACCCTTTTGCATGGCTGATGAAAGTGCCAACAGGCCGCTCGCCATCCGGCTTTACATATCTGCCCTGCCTGTTTTTCTCTATTCTGCCCTCCGACAGAAGCGCCCGGAGCACTTCCCCAAGCACCGCTCTGTCCCCGGCCGATACCTGCATGAAAGCCGCCAACTCCTTTTCCTTCATGGGCACATAGCTCTCATCCGCGACAAACTCACATATTAAGTTTTTTCTCTTTTCAAACTGTGCGTCCATCTTTCCCGCCTCTGCCTATATGCGAATAAATAATAAGAAGCACCCTTACCGCTGTGTGCAAGAGTGCTCTTCTTCCTTTTATCTTAGAATAAAGTCAGGTTTAAAACAACCGCCAACACCATGAAACCAACCGCAAGCCCGGTCGTAATCTTGACCAGCTTCCCTTCCATGGAACGGCCCTTGTTCTTGCCCCAATAGGTTTCCGCCGCTCCGCTGATCGCGCCAAGCCCGGCTGACTTTCCCTCCTGCATCAGTACCAAAACCACCAACGCCAAACATATTAAAATATAAATCACGGTAAGTACAATTCTTAACGCTTCCATTGTATCCTCCATCCCGAAGTCTTCTCTATTCAACAAGCCTCATAATACCACATAACAAACCATTGTGCAAGACCCCAATTTTTCTGTGGTATCATGTAGCATTCGGTATCAAAATCGAAAACTGAAACTCGCCGTTCCCGTAATCGACCATATATCTGCCGCCGCATTTTTCAACGGTCTCCACCACGTTTTGAATCCCCATACCGTGTTCCTCAGCTTCCTTTGTCTTTGACGTCAACAGCGCGCCGTTTTCCACAACCGGCTCCGCCGCCATGCTGTTCTTTACGGAAATGACAGCCTGTCCGTCTTCCAGCACAAATTTCAGCTTAATCCGTTTCTCTTCACACTGCTCGCAGGCTTCCAGCGCATTGTTTAACAGATTGGACAGAATGACCACGATATCCTCCTCTTCCATCTTCAGCGCGGACAGATCGTTCACCTTCAGGACAACGACAATTCCTTTGCTTACCGCCTCCCGGTACTTGGTGTTCAGGATGGCGTTCACAATCACATGGTTGGTATCCACCGCGTCCATCCTGTGCTGTAATGTGGTTTCGATTTTTTCTATATATGCGCGCAGTTCCTGATAGGCTCCCTGCTCTGCAAGCGCGCTGATCGCCGCAAGCTGGTTTTTATATTCATGGGTCCGCTTTCTCTGTTTTTCCAGATTTTCGGAAACAGAACGGTACATGGCCGTCTCATTTTTCACTTTTTCGCGAAATACCGCATGTTCCCTTATTTTCACTTCTCTTTCCGTAATACTGTGAATCAGGTAATATCCGATAAAATTAATACACAGTATCCCCGCCGCAACATGAATATGAAAGGGATCAATCGTAAGCGGCCGGCTTGCATACTCCGCCCAATCTGTTTCATATGTAATCGAAATAATGGAAAATATGTTGATCAAAGAAATCGCTGCCAAAGCATACCATTCCTTTACCGTAAAAATATCTGTCTCCTTACTTCCAAGCATTTTTCTAATATAAAAAATCATGCCATATGCCAAAGAAATACAGAATACCCGCATTCCATAAAAGGTAAATACATCGGACAAATCCCAAAATCTGCCAGGGAAGACCGCTCCCATTATCACCAGCGACATATAATCCGAAACAAGCATAATTCCATAAAATAACATGGTTAACACTAACGCCTTTATGAACCGAATCTGATACAGCAGAAACATTGCAAATGACAATACGCCTATGAGCACAATCGCCTTGATCACAAAATCTTCATATATCACATTCGTAATCACCCATTCAGCAAAGCATAACACAACGACGGATACAGGCGTAATCCATCTTTTATCCACCCTTCGCTTTATGGCAAAGGATTGAAACATCCAGATACAGCCAAACGCTTCCAGCGCGTTAAACACAAGCATCAGCCAGGCATACTTTTCCATCATATCTCCCCCTGCCTCCTGATATACTCTTTTTCCACGGCCTTATAATATTTCTTTGATATGCTGACCTCCGTTCCGTTTTCCAGAGACACCTTATACCGTTCCACGTCTTTTGCATACTTCATATTTACCAGAAAGCTCTGGTGAACCCGGAAAAAACCGTACTGCCGCAGTTCTTTCTCCACCTCGTCCAGCCTGTCATAACGGGAATACTCTTTGATTCCATTTTCCATCACAAAATAGATCACCCTGTGCAGCCTGCTCTCCACATAGAGAACCGCATCCATCGGAATCCTTTTTCTCCCATTCTGGAACTCAAATTCGCACACCGCTTCCTCTTCTTTCCTGTGCTCAGTGATCGTGTCCAAACATTCTTTCAAAGCGTTTTCAAGACCTGCCTCCTCCTTCAAAAGATAACGCGCAGCGCCCACCTTATACCCCTCTAACGCATAGGTGATATACGCCGTCACAAACACGATATAGACTTTATTCGACAACTTGCGGATTCTCTCAGCCGTCTGAATCCCGTCCATTTCCTCCATGCTGATGTCGAGAAATATGACATCATACGGCATGTCTGTGTCCGTCCGCTCCAAAAGCTTTTTCCCCGACGCATACAGATCAATCAGACAGTCATATCCCCGCTTCCCCATATATTGTTCTATCAGTTTCTTTTCCTGATTTCTGAAATATGCCTCATCATCGCAAATCGCAATATGGAACATGCCCATTCCTCCATCCTGTTTTTCTTCGCTTCAAACTATATTATACACAAAATGGTCAGACATTGAGCCCTAATGTCCATATACATGCGTTCGGTACTTTTCTATATTCAGTTTTTATTTTCAACTACATAGAGATACCCGTCGTCTCCCAGCGCAAGAATATCCCCCTCCATAAGCAGTACCGCACTTTTACAATTTTCATTCAGGGTATCCACATTTTCTGTGGAAATATAGTCGTAACCGTCATAAAAATAGTAAGCGCCTTCCTGCGTCCTGATCAGCATTTCTTCCTTTTTCCCCGAAAAGCCCAGAATATCCGTGATCGTTCCATTTTCAAACTGCGTGATTTTCTCTACCGTGCTATCCTCAAATCCATCCGCCGACACATAATAAATGTTCTGTTCTTCATCCACCGCATAACAGCACTCCGTGTAATTCTGGAGATTATAGATATCCTTCACCTTCCCGTCAATCTCATCTGTGAAATCCACATAGCTGACGGAAATACCGCCTACGTTATCCGCAAGGTCGGAAGCTATGTTGCCCTTTTTGATATAAAGAAGCTCCTGATCTTTCGTCAGAACAAAGCGGAAAATACTCTTCTCCACCGTAACCCCGCTCCGCTCGGTATCCCCCTCAAAAGCCACCTCGTCAAACATCGTATATTCTTCACTGTAAGAATCTTTATATCCCGCACGCACCTGATGATTCACATCTTCATAGACATAAAGCGCCGCGTCCTGAGTGATAAAAAGTAAATTCTGGTCGTCGGGGAGCTCCGCTTTCTGCATATTTTCAAAGGTATAGACAATATCCGGCATATCCGACAGGGATTCCAGCATATACTTGCCCTCCAGCGCCTCTTCGTCATACCCTTCCATCCGGTCGAAATAGACAAAGCGGTTGTTTCCGTATGCCGTATGCTGATCCGCATAAACCAACTGATCCATATCACAGCCGTCAGTGATCCGATCGGATTTGATTTCCGAATCTTCCGGACCGAAATAGATTTTGGGGCGCAGCATAAAAAGGCCGCCCTCAGACGTCGTGGCATACACAAAGGAATCATCCGCCAGAAGAATGGAGGTGATCTTCCCGTTTAACGCTTCCCCATTCTCCCCATCCACTTCGAGGCGGTAACTGTCTCCCCCAAAGGTTTCCTGTGCCTCCTCCATCAGATCTTCCCAATCTGACCGCAGGCCTTCGTTCTCTTTTTTCCCACATCCCGCAAGCGCAAGAACAGCGGCGACCATCAAAACCAGGCTTCCTGCTTTTGCAAATCTTTTCGATTGTCTCATTCTTTTCTCCTCGTCATATGACTCTTTTGTCTATTTTTCTTTTACGGCGCTCTTTCGCCCTTTGCCATTGTATCTGGTTTTGTCCGGAGTTCAAGGGATGCGGCAGAATTGGAAAAGAGTATGCAGAATTGGAAATCGTTTAAATCGTATCAGTTATAAATTATTCCGCCGCGTCTGATGCGCCGTAGGCAAAACCGGCAACCGCAGCATTGCTGTATTTCTCAAAAGCGGCATAATAGTCTTCTTCTGAAATCGTCTTTGTTTCATTTCCGGTTGTCATGGTATAAGAAGCGTTCCCATTTTCATCAAATTGCTCCAAAATTCCTTCTGCCAGCGTGAGTGTGCCGGATTCCTCAATCTCAAATCGCTGCATAGCGTGACCGGAAGCCGTATAAATGCCTGTGGTATCGTAAGAAATAGGATATGCGGTTCCCATACTCTCTATCGTTCCTATCTTTTTCACCTCTTTGTCTACCAAATAGTACACATCGCATACAATTGCGGCCTGCTTTCCCGTGCCGTCATCATACACTTGTGATGTGACAAGTAAAACCGGCAAAGGAGCGTTCGTATCAATCATGACAAAAAGCTCATCGTCCTTCAGTCCGGCGATGGTTTTCTCATAAACGGCGGCAGTATCTTTACTTTCTTTTCCGCATGCGCACAGCGACAAGAGGAGCGCACATAACATGAAACATGAAACAATCTTTTTTGCTTTATCCATATCTTTCAATCTCCTTTTTTTCTGCTTTCCATGACATAAATAATAAACAGTACCAGTCCGAATGCAGCTGTAATCATAGATGGGATCATTAACCGTATATAATCAACAGGAGCGTTATCATATTGCCCTGTTGCGATATACCGGTACAGCATATACTGGGTACTGAGCGTTGTGCTTTGTAACGCAATCACATGGGCGAAATTTAATACGCTGACCATTACAAAAATCAGCCCGCCGATGAGTAACAGCGTCATTTTCCTGTTATGAAGATTTATTTTCATCAAATCTTCTAAAGTAATCTGTTCATCATTTCTGTTTGTCACACTTGTCTCCGCCTCCTCTAGTAAATCATCTAATGACACATGAAAAATCCTGCTTATTTTGACAATACTTTCCAAATCGGGAGAAGTGCTGTCTGACTCCCACTTGGAAACAGTCTGTCTGGACACGTTAATTTTTTCTGCCAACTGCTCCTGTGTCATTCCTGAAAGTTTTCTTAATTGGTTGAGCTTATTTCCAATTTGCATTTTCATTGTCCTCCTTTAGGTGTGATCTTAAACAATTTTAATTGCTTTTTCTATCAACTTGTCTTTCCATTTGTGCTCATTATAGTAACATTAAGGGAAAACGCGCGATTTTAATTATAACAAAATTGTAGGATAATTGTAATATTGGTGTAGGATTCCTCTGTTATATTGGAAGCTATCAAAACAGTAGAAAGAGGTGTTTGCACAATGAACTTATCTGAAAGAAAGATACGGCGAATGAAAAGCTATTTAAGTCTGATTCCTATCTCTGCCGGCGTGCGGCGGCGTCAAAACCGCATGACACAGTTATGTATTATCTTCGCTGTGTTTCTGGTGACGGCGGTATTTAGCACGGCTGATATGGATATCCGAATGGAGCAGGCAAGACTGACCGAAAAACATGCCAGAGAGTTTACGATTCAGGTCATTATGGACACTGCTATGGGACAGAGACTATTTTTGATTGCCGGGGGCCTGTTTGTCCTGATTCTGCTTGCGGGAGTGATGATGATTTCGGGCAGTATCAACAGCACGGTGGCCCAGCGGACAAAATTTTTTGGAATGATGCGCTGTATCGGCATGAGCCGCCAACAGTTAAAGCGGTTTGTGCGGCTGGAGGCTCTCAACTGGTGCAAAACGGCTATTCCCATCGGCATTGTACTTGGCACGGTCTGCACATGGGCTTTATGCGCTGTGCTTCGGTTTGTGGTCAAGGAGGAATTTACTACGATCCCACTCTTTGGAATCAGCCCTATCGGAATGATCAGCGGCATCGTCATGGGATTGGTCACGGTGCTGCTCGCCGCCAGAGCACCGGCAAGACAGGCCGCAAAGGTATCTCCGGTGGCCGCGGTTTCTGGAAATGCACAGAACGCCAGCCGGGTAAGGCGGGCAGTCCGTACCGGTATATTTCCCATTGAAATTTCTCTGGGGGCCCATCATGCAAAATCGGCCAGAAAGAATCTGATCCTGATGACCGGCTCCTTTGCCCTGTGCATTATCCTGTTCCTGACTTTCTCTGTCCTGCTGGATTTTGTAGGGTATCTGCTTCCCCAGTCTGTCACCGACGCCGACATCACGATCACCGATGAGGCCGGTGTCACCGGAATCAACTGTGTTTCCAGGGAAACGTTGGAGACGATACGGGGGATGGATGGCGTGAAGAATATCTTTGGACGGCGAAGCCTCTTTGAAGTCCCTGCCGAGCTGGGACAGGAAGGATTCCCTCAGGAAGTGGATTTGTTCTCCTTTGATGATTTTGACTTGGGTGCACTGAAAAAGGATGGCCGATTAAGGAAGGGCAGCGACCTCTCTAAAGTCTACGGGGACAACGGCTCTGTACTGGTAATCTGCGACCCGGACAGCCCGCTTCAAAAGGGAGATACCATTTGGGTGGACGGCGAGGCGCTGACCGTGGCGGGGATGCTGAAACACGACCTATTCAGCGAAGACGGCCTCGCCCACGGCAAAGTTTCCGTCATCGCCTCCAGCGAAACCTTTGTCCGGCTGACCGGTATCACCGACTATTCTATTGTGATGGTGCAGACCACGGGCGATGTGACAGACGGGGATGTTGCGGCCATAAGCGAGGTACTGGACGAAGGAACTGCTCTCCGAGATGAACGTGAACTGCGCACTTCCGGCACCTATACCGCTTTTGTGCTGTGCGTCTATGGCTTTCTGGCAATCATTGCCATGGTCACGCTGTTAAACATTATGAACAGTATTTCCATGAGCGTATCCGCCAAGAGTAAGCAGTATGGGGCGATGCGGGCCGTGGGCATGGAGGGCCGTCAGGTGACCAGAATGATTGCCGCCGAAACGGTTACCTACTCCCTGGGCGGCTGTGTGATCGGGTGCATTGTGGGTCTGGCAATCGGCAAAATGATATACAATCTTTTGATCGACGGCCGTTTCCCTTATGCCATATGGACACTGCCTGTTTCCCGCCTGCTTCTGGTTTTGGTATTTGTTGCGGCGGCAACACTGGCTGCCATTTATGCTCCTGCAAAACGGATTCGCAATATGGCCATTACCGCAACGATTAATGAACTATAAAAAAAGACAAGGAGTTGTCACGGTATCTTGATGAAGTGCTATCTCCGATACCACTTCATCAAATGATACTTCGGTACATCATCCACAAATCCAACCGATTGATACAGCCGATAACCATCATCCGTAGATTTCAGTTCTACAACGCTCAAATTTTTTTCAACTGCATCTGACAAAAGTTTTTCCATGATCTGTTTCGCATACCCTTTATGCCGGTACGCCGGTCTGGTGTACACATTTAATACCGTTCCCGTTTTGCCGGTGATAAACGCAGGACTCATCGGCTTTTCGATTACCAGTAAAAAAGCGCAGGCGGCAACTTCTTCCTGCTCTCTTATCAGATAGCAGAAGAGATTCTGATTCAGGTTTCTCTTGAAATAATCCGGCAGATCACCCCTGATTGTTTCCCTATCCTTTTCTCCTAATTTTCCGTAATCCTCCTCCAGATAGGCCAATCTTAATTCTGTTAGAATAGGAATATCTGTAATTTCAGCACATGCAACCATCATTATAATCTCCTCCAAATATCCGCGTTGATTACTCCGGCAAATGACGATTTCTGTATTCCCGCGGTGTGCAGTTATAGAACCGCTTAAATATTTTAGCGAAATTACTCGGACTGTCAAAACCGCACAGGGTTGCGATTTCCGATATGCTGTCTGCCGGATTTGCCAGCAGCATTTCAGCCCCCTGCATAACCCGGTACTTTAACAAATATTGGATCGGGGAAAGCTGAATCGTCTTTTTAAAACAGCGCAGGCTTTCCCGTTCGCTGATACCGGCGGCGCCTGCAATTTCAGCCAAAGATATATCAACGGCAAAATTTTTTTGAATATACGCAATCATCTTTCTGATGCGGAGATTACCCTGACTCTGCGGAACATTTTGCGCATCTGTCTGCGGATTAAATTCCCCATATAAAAAAAGACAGATCCGGGATAAATTTTCCCGCACGGTAAATTCATATCCGTAACAATCCTGCGCAAGAGCCTCAAACGCGCGGCTAAAGCATTCCGCCACATTTTCGTTCTCCCCCGCCTTTATAAAATAATGCGAGAAGTGATTACAGGTTAATAACGGCTGCATATATTTTTTTGCAAACACAGAATCCTCATTTCCGGTAATGAGTGTCTGGCTGAAAACAAGAGAGCGCAGTTTACATTCCGTGACAGCCGCCGCATAATGCAACATGTTTGAATTGATAACAATACAGTCCCCTTTTTCCAAAAGGAAATCTTTCGACGGTATTTTTACTTTCATACGCCCATCTTCCATATAGATAATTTCCATTTCCTCATGCCAGTGCCACGGAATAACGTCTTCCTGCCTGTCCGTGTGGGAAGATGAATATCCGGCACAGGGAAATTCAAGACTTCCATGCGGTTGGAGTTCTTTTGATACTTTATTTAAGTTTAATCCGCATTCCTGTAATGCCATATTTTCCCTTTTCTTTCTGTTTGGCGGTTTTTTTATATTATACGTCCGAAAATGTGTTGTATCAAGCGCTATTTGACGGTATCCTTTTGATAAGCAAAAGACACAGGAGGACTATACAATGTTTCAGCCATTCCTATGCCGCATTATGTCTATGGGCGGTTCCTTACGGTCTTGGAGCCGGAAGCGTAGACGCTTCCCTGAATAATTATGTCGCGCTCCATTATGCAAGCAGGCATATGAGCTGGCTGCATTGCATGTGGGGTGTAGGCGCTTCACTCGGCCCGTATATCATGGGGTATGCGCTGACCGGCGGACAGGGGTGGAACATGGGCTATCGCTATATCGCCATCCTTCAGATTGTGTTGACCGCTATATTGATTTTCAGCCTGCCATTGTGGAAAAAGGGAAGTGACAGCGATACAGGACAGACAGAAAAAGAAACAGCGGCCAAACCGCTTACCCTGCGTCAGATATTTAACATTCCGGGAGCAAAAGAAATCATGATCACCTTTTTCTGTTACTGTGCCCTTGAGCAGACAACCGGCCTGTGGGCAAGCAGTTATCTTGTGCTGCGCCGGGGATTGTCGGCGGAAACCGCCGCCAGCTTTGCAAGCCTGTTTTTTATGGGAATTACCGCAGGCAGGGCTTTCAGCGGGTTTTTGACCATGAAGTTAAATGATACGCAAATGATACGGCTTGGACAGGGATTTATCTTATTCGGCATTGTGCTTTTACTTTTGCCCTTTGGCAACGCCAGTTCTCTGGCAGGCTTGATTTTGATTGGACTGGGCTGCGCCCCTGTCTATCCTTCCATTATACATTCCACACCGGCACATTTTGGTGCGGATAAGTCACAGGCTTTAATCGGCGTGCAAATGGCCTCCGCCTATGTGGGAACCTGTCTCATGCCGCCGATCTTCGGATTTATCGCAAACCATGTCAGCGTATCCCTGTTTCCGGTATATTTACTGGCAATTCTGGTTCTTATGGCAGTGATGTTTGAAAAAATGTTGGCAAAAGCAGTTGCAACCAAAAAGGCGGATATCGTGCGACATTAAAACGGATTTGACAGGAGGTTATGTATGATAGATTTACACATGCACAGCAGATACAGCGACGATGGGGAATTTACACCGTCTGCATTGATAGAGCAATGCGTCCAAAAGGAAATCCGTACAGTTTCCGTCACGGATCATAATTGTGTGAAGGCAAATGAAGAAGCCGCAAAAGCGGCGAAAGAAAAAGGGATCGCCTATATTTCGGGAATTGAAATTGACTGTACCTTTCAGGATACCAATTTTCATGTGCTGGGGTATGGCATTGATTTTTGGAACGGAGATTTTGAAAAAATAGAAAAAAATATTGACAGGCAAAATTACCGGGCTTCCCTTGACAGGCTTACCAAAACACAGGCATTAGGTTTTAGGCATATCGAGGAAAAAGATATGCGGGAACTGTCCAGAAATAATTATTGGCAGGGAAACTGGACCAGGGAAATGTTCGCGGAAGTTTTACTTGCAATGCCGGAATACGCAGACCATCCGCTTTTATCCCCCTACCGCCCCGGCGGGGAAAGAAGCGACAATCCCTATGTCAATTTTTATTGGGATTACTATTCGCAGGGAAAACCGTGCCATGCAAAAATCAACTACCCGGCGATGGAAGAAATCATTGCCATCATACACCAAAACCACGGTGTCGCTGTAATCGCCCACCCGGGCGTGAATCTGAAAGGAAAAGAATTTCTGCTTGACAGTATCCTCAATCTCGGAATTGACGGCATAGAAGCGTTCAGCAGCTACCACGGGAAAACCAAACCGTCCATCGGGATAGGGCAGCATAACTGCCCTATGAATTAACAGATCGTCTAAAAATAACCCATGTGCTGATAAAATAGCAAAGCAACAAAATTCCCAAAATTCCCACTGTTACCCCAATCTGTAACATCAATGCGGTAAAGCCTATATACGCAGAGATTTCGGCTGATATGGTCTGGATAAAATAACCAATTACAACTGCAGCTACCATGATTGCCGCGATAATTGGAAGTCCAAACCATACGCTCAACTGCTCCAAGATAAGTTTATGGATACGCTGCTCCTCTACACCTAATTTCCGGAGTACAGAGAAGCGGTATTTATATCGCCCTGCGTCTAAAAGCTGCTGTAGAGAAAGCACTGTAAGGCAAATTACCATCAATACAACCGCACCATAAATCATTCCTGTTTGCAGGATAAAGTTATTTGCGATTGCACTATTTGTTTGAAGTGTGCTGAAACGTACACCATACGCAACACCGCTTTCTGCCTGCTCTGGATATTCCGCTGTAAAAAGCCTTTCCAGCTCCCTTGCGTTTTCATAAGTGATTTTTTTGGTTGTTATAATATAACGGTTTCTCATAACTGGCAGCAATTCCTCACATATTTTATCCGGGAATACATAAAGGACATCTGTATAGGAATTATAAAGTGTTTCTCCCATTGCTTCGTCGGAATAGGACTGCTCGGAAATATTCAACGTTCCCCCATCTGTTACAACGCTGGTATGTTCTGCAATAAAACTATTTCTTTCTTCTTCCGTTGCTATTGTTTTCCACTGTGTTATAAATTCGTTTTCTCCTAAAGAAATCTGCTCATATCCCAACATTTTCCGTATGACATTATAATCACTTAAAGAAATCGCCACGACAGGAAAGTCATACTTTATCCGATTGTGAAAATCAGCTTTTTTCGGAAGATACAAACTAAAAGTGCAATCATACGCCGTATCTATTTCATGCGTTGCAAAAAAATCAGTGATGATTTCATAATTATCCTGCGGCAGATTTTTTTCTTCATACACATTATTGTACCTTGAAAATACCTGCACATCATACATAGAACGTGCACCCAAATAGCCAAAAGCCCAGCCCGACAAAATAGGAGCAGCTATAAACAGGAAAATAGCAAGCACAAGAGTTATGCAAATCAATGTCATTGTTTTACTGGTTGTATTTAATTTTGATGTAATCTGCCCCAAAAAGAACAGATTTTCCTCTTTGTATCTGTGTTCCGGTGACTTTTCTTTCCATATGACAATAAAGCTGCTGGCAAGGTAAATCAATGCACCGATGAAAAAAAGCAAGTCAACCAACGCATACAACAAATATTGCCTGAGCATTCCGTTTCCTAACGGAAGATAATACTGATTGGTAAGCGCCGGTACGCTTACTGCCGCAAACGTATTGAATACAGAACAGGCTAATAAACCGCAAAGCAGTTTTTGAGCATCCCATTTTTTCTTCTGAAACAGCCATAAGAAAGACCACCCCAAAGTGACAGCGGGAAAAAGAATATTTCCAAAATACATGAGCTGTACGGGAATTGGAAAACGGGAATCGTAAAAGAACAGAGCTTTTATGACTCCTGTAATCAATGCCCATACCGTGAACAGTTCAAAGATGATTGCCATAACGAAGATCCAACGGCTCTTTCCCAGTTTTGGCTCATTCTCTTTCTCTGCGGAAAGCATCGTGATAATTTTCGTTTTCTGAATAGTACGGGTATTGAACATTCCCACCATCAAAAAACTAATAACAAAAAATACCACCGTCCATAAAACCGTATCCGGGAATAAAGTCCATGATATTTCATAGGGCCTGCCATAAGCCGTAAGGAGCATTGCCGTTATAAACTGGGAACAAAATACGCCGAAAAAAATGCCAATCAGAATGGAAATCATTCCCATAATCAGTGTTTCCGCGAAGAAAATTCGTCCAATAGTCTTTTGTTCCATTCCCATGATAGACTGAATGGCAAACTCTTTTTGTTTCTGCCGGAGCATATAATGGTTGACAAACCGTATCAGGAATATCAGCAGCAATGTTATCATGCAGATTGCCGCTTTCATCCCATCGCTTAACAGCGTAAAATCATACTCACTGCCTATATCCGGGTTATAATAACTGCTGGAAATGGAGAGAAACGCATAAAACAAAGTAACGCAGATTGTCATTGTGACAATGTAAACCAAATAGTCTTTTACAGACCGCCTTGCGTTTCTGAAAACAAGTTTAGCATACATGGCTCTGTCCTCCTCCAATGATTGTAAGAACATTCAGAATTTTATCAAAAAAGGCGTTTCTGCTGTCATTCCCCTTGCGCAGTTCCATAAAGATTTCCCCGTCTTTCAAAAAGAGGATACGACTTGCATAACTGGCGGTAAAAGCGTCGTGTGTTACCATAAGAATGGTTGCCCTAAGCTGCGCATTGATACTTTGGATCGTAGACAACAGCATTTGTGAAGAATGGCTGTCCAATGCCCCTGTGGGTTCGTCCGCTAATAAGAGCTTGGGATTGTTGATAATCGCTCTTGCACAAGCGCAGCGCTGCTTTTGTCCCCCTGATACCTGATAGGGATATTTGTTTAGAATATCACTGATATTCAACTTCTCAGCCATCTCCAAAACACGGGGTTCTACGCTCCCGGCAGGTGTGTGATTGATTGTCAATGCCAGCGCAATGTTTTCTGAAATTGTCAATGTATCCAATAAATTGAAATCTTGAAATACAAACCCCAAATTTCCCCTGCGAAAACGGGCAAGGGATTTTGGTTTGATTTCTGTCACATCTATTCCCTCTAAAAAAATATGCCCCGCACTTACTGTATCAATGGTGGAAATACAGTTGAGCAGCGTTGTTTTTCCAGAGCCGGACGCCCCCATAATGCCGAGAAATTCTCCAGCCTCAACGGAAAAGCTGATATCCCTAATGGCTTTGGTAATATTTCCGCCATCGCCATAATATTTCTGGATATGCTCCAGCTTCAAAATTGTGTTCATTTGATAAGCCTCCTAACTGTTTTATGCCTATATTGTAAAGGGTGCTTTTCGTTTTTTGTATCAATTTTTCTTACGAAGTTCTTACAAAAATGTAAGAAGTGCAGGACATTTCAGCCCTGCACCCTGATAACGAAATCGTTCATCTGAAAAGAAAGCGCAATCGTTGTCCCTTTGTTTTCCGAAAGAGCCGTAAGCCCTATTCCCAACTTATCACAAAGGCGCTTGCAAAGATACAAACCCATTCCCGTAGAATTTTTTCCAGTCCGCCCGTTCCTGCCTGTAAATCCCTTTTCAAAAATACGGGGTAAATCACTTTGTGGAATCCCTATCCCATTATCGCTGATTGACAAAACAACTCTGTCATTTGTCTTTATTGTAGAAAAATATAAAACGGGCTGTTCGGTACGATATTTGATCGCATTGCCGATAATCTGATTTAAGATGAACCGCACCCATTTATCATCCGTGTAAACCCTGTTCTCTATATCGTCTATCGTAATCGTCATGTTACTTTGTCGCAGGAGATATTTATTGTCTGCGATTGCACTATGCACAACATCACATAAGTCTGTCTCACGAACAGAATAGTCTTTCTCTGCATGTTCACTTCTGGCATAATAAAGTGCCTGTTCCGTATAATGATTGATATTTTCCAACTCTGCCAGTATCTCTCTGGTAAAGGGGGAACGGTTATTCTCACAAAGCAGCTTCATTGCTGTAATCGGTGTTTTTACTTCATGGATCCACTGCTCAATATATTCTTTATATTCTTTTCGCTCGTTCTGTATTGCACCTATTTTTTCAAGCATGGATTTTTCTGCCATCTTCATAATCTGATAAAAAACCTGCTCATCTGCTTTCTCTGGTATCGTCATAATTTCCGGTATTAGATACCGTTCTTCTAACTGTTCCGCCATATCCAGTAATCGATTCAGATACCTTTTTCGCACATAGTAGACAACCGACAGATATGTGGTTATGATAATGAGCCAGACTATAAAGATAAGCATAACAGTTTGAAACTGGTTTCCACTTGCAAGCAAAAACAAGGCAAGTGCCAGCATACCTGTAAGGTTTACAAGAATAACCAACATTTGATTTTTTAAATATAGTTTTCCGCTCATAATGTATATCCCTGTCTGTGTTTTGTCTTAATAAAATCGGTAAGCCCGATTTTATTGAGTTTATCACGAATACGGGTGACATTGACACTTAGGGCATTATCATCAACGTACAGCTGATTATCCCAAAGGAAGTCCACAATGTCATTTCGGGAGCAGATTTTTCCGGCGTTCTTAAAAAGATAGTATAGGATTTTCATCTCATTTTTTGTCAATTCTGCCTTTTGTTCCCTGTATTCTATTACACCGCTTGCGGGATGCAGAGTCACCCCATTCCATGTGCAAGATTCTACTTGCCGGGAAGGGTATGCCCGTTTTAACAGTGCGGCAATTTTGGCAAGCAGGATTGCAGTGTTGTAAGGCTTTGTAATAAAAGCGTCGCCCCCTAGCATAATGCTGTTCAGTTCGTCCATATCTGTGTTGCTGCTTGTCACAAACACAATAGGAATATCTGAAAAAGTACGAATCTCCGAACATATTTCAAAGCCATTGCTTCCCGGCAGCTTTATATCCAAAATAACCAAATGCGGAACAAACATCTTTACCTGCTGGATTATCTGGGAAAAATCCGTAATCGCAAAAACCTCATATCCATTCCCGGACAGAAAGGTTTTTAGCTGTGCCTGTATGGTAAAATCATCTTCAACGATCAGTATTTTCTCCTTTATAAAAACACCTCCCTGATACCCTTCCTCACAGCGCAAACTGCGCAAAGGCATCCTCCGTCTTTCTCTGCCCGTCATGATAGCGCATGAGATAGGCCTTCATCTCCGCGTGCCGCTCCCCCATATCCTCCATCATGGCCGGGAAATTTTCACCGGTTACGCCGCCAAGCTCTGTCAGCAGCTCATAATAGGGCTTCTCGTCTCCGTGCTCCTCCAAAATCACCTGCCAGGTCTCCTCGCTCTCGCAGCCCTTCCCATGGGCCAGCAGATACCGCACCAGCGTTTCCCGCAGTTCCTCTTTCAACCCATAATCATGAAAGAGCCGCAGCAGGGCAAGCCGCACCTTCCCCCGCCGTTTCTGCTCCATGTAGTAGCCCACATCCGTGTCCCTGCTGCCGCAGTCTTCCTCCCCGCACAGAAGCATCTTTGAAAATCCCTCGTTATCCGCAAGGGCCATCCGGGCCGCCACTCTCGCGTCAAAACTGCCAATCCAGTTCTCCTTACCAGCATTCTCCGGATCAAACAGATAAAACGCATCAAGAGTCCCCACCGTTGCCGCTAAGAGAAAGGGCACATCCCCGTTCTCCTCACCGTCCAGACAGTCCCTGATCTGGGAAAGCGCCGTACACTCCTTAAAAATCCCCTGTCCGACCTCCAGTCTGCGATAGGGGAGGGTTACAACCGCAAGCCCCGTGCAGTAGGCGAAAGCCCAATCCCCGATTCCTGCAAGGCTCTCCGGCAGTCGGATTTCCCGCAGCGTCTTACGGCTTAAAAAGGCTTTCTTCCCAATCCATACCACCGGATATCCGTCCACGCTCTCCGGAATCACAAGCGAAGCGTCGCGTCCCTCATATCCCGTCACCACCGCGGTATCAGAGACAATTTCAAACTGTAAGCTGCCCCTTGGCGTGTCCTGCTTCCTTGTTCCCATGGTTTTCCTCCTGTCTTTTGCCCGTCTCTTTCGATCCTGACCACATGTTCTCACAAATCGAGCTTTTTAATCTCCTCCGTAAGCACGTCGCCGCGCTCCGTCAGCATCAGTCCCTCGTTGTGTCGGACATAATCCTCACAGCCGTAAGTATTGATAAAAGCCGCACAATCCGCCTGCACCGTACACTCCGTCACCAAAAGCAGCATCTCGTTGCCCTCGCCAAAGCAGTCCTCCACAAATCCAAAAAGGCCGTGCAGCCGCGCCTGCTCCCGCTCCGTATCTTTCCTGTGGGCCTCCACAAGCTCATTGAAACGCTCCCTGACTCCCCCAAAGGCTTTCTCTCCATCCTGCATTCCTTCCGTCAGAATCATCCGCGCACACTCTCTGAAGAATTTGACAATGGCCCTGCCTGTCTGTCTGTCGCCCACCGAGAGCGCTCCCGCACTTTCAAGGGACGTCATTGCCTGTTCTCTTGCATCTGCCTGTTTTTGCAAAAGGGCCGCCAGCTCCTGTGCGGGTTCTCCCGCCTCCGCCTTCTGCTTCAAAGCCCGCAGCGGATTCATCAACTCCTTTAACCGCTTTGCCTGCTCTCCGTTTTCTCTTAACTCCTGCCGAAGTTTATCAAGCAGCATTCCCATCAGCGAAAGCCGTTCATCGAAGGCCGCCTTTCTCGCCCTGTCTTTCACCTGCTCGCTGACCGTGCCCGCAAAAATATCCTCCACCCGATAATCCTGCTGGTACTTTCTGTACAAATCATAATAGGCGCTGAATTCCCTTGCCACCCGGTCATTGCGCAGATACTGCCCGATCAGGGATTCCTCCACGGAAATCCCCTCCTCCTCATAGAGAACAAGCATCTGCGACAGATCCTCCCATCCTCTGGCCGTGACATAGCTTTTCCCCCGCACGGTGGTTTCCACCAGATAGAAATCCTCCTTCTTCATATCCAGATAGTTTAACACCGCCGTATGGATATTCCTGTCCTTTGCATATGTCCGCCAGCTCTCATAGTCGGCCTCCACCTCCAGAATCTTCATGCGGTCCAAAGTCACCACATCGAACTCCCGCACCGATTTATTGTATTCCGGGGGATTTCCCGCCGTGACGATAATCCATCCCTCCGGCACCTGATGCCTGCCGAATATTTTGTACTGTAAAAATTGCAGCATGGAGGGCGCAAGGGTCTCCGAAACGCAGTTGATCTCGTCAAGAAAAAGAATCCCCTCGCGGATACCGCTTTTTTCCATCACATCATAAACGGAGGCGATGATTTCACTCATGGTGTACTCCGACACATCGAAAGCCTGGCCCGCATACTCTCTGTGCACGATAAAGGGCAGTCCAAGCGCTGACTGTCTGGTGTGGTGCGTCATGGAATAGCTGACCAACGCAATCCCTAGCTCCTGCGCAATCTGCTCCATGATCGCCGTCTTGCCGATGCCCGGCGCACCCAGAAGGAATACGGGGCGCTGCCTGACAACCGGAATGCGGTAAGCACCCTCCTCATCCTTTTTCAAATATATTTTCACGGAATCCTTGATATATTTCTTCGCCTCGCTGATATTCATGTCGCTTCCTGCTCCTCTCCCTCCAACGTTTCTTCATCCAGCACAATTCTGATGGCCCAGGGCGGCACCTTCGGCGCGCTTTCATCCTCTTTCAGAAAGACAAACGCGGCGTCATAGGGCGGCATCTGTTCCGGGTAAATGCCGTAACCATCCGTAAAATAGAGCAGCCCCTTCAGGTCTTCAAACTCTCCCGCCCTGAGCAGCCCGTCCACATACTCGAAAACGGGCCTGAAATCTGTAGAGCCGAAACCCGTCAGCTTTCCATTCTGCAAAAAGGCGTCAAATTCCCTTCGCTCCGTAATTTTCACATCCTGCCGTACCTCACTGTCACACTGAATAATGTGGACATTGATCTTGGAAAAAAAGTTTTCGCTCTCCTGCATGATGTTGTAAGTCTTTCGCAAAAATGCCTGCACGGTCGCCCCGCGGCAGGACGCGGATGTGTCGATGGCAATCACAAAGTCTTTGATTTTATGGCTCTCCTGATATTCCAACGGCTCTACTAACGGCATATTTCCGTAGGTCGCAAGCCCATAGGTATAAAAAATATGGTCAAACTCTTCGTCATTGACCCGCATGGCCTCTCCCATAGCCATGAACCGTCTCAAAAAGGCCGTATAATCATAGCGTTCCCTGACCGCTTCCTCCAAATTCTCCGTCATACCTTCCCCATTGTTTTTGTCCCTGCTGAAGCTCTTCAAGTCCGCCCGAATCCGCTCGCTGATTTTTCTCCATTCCGACTGGGAAAGGTCGAGTTCTTCCTTTCTGTTCCAATAAATATGCTCGTCCCGCTTACACAGCCGTCTCCACTCCGCAGCGGCCTTTGTGGAAGGCTCCTCTATCCGGAAATGGCGGTAGATTTTCTCCGCTGTCAATCCGCCCGCCTGTTTTTTTAAGACCATAAGGCGGTTTTCCAGTTCGCCGTCATCCTCAAGCCTTGTCAAATGCAGCTCCATATCCAGAATCGCCGCCTCCACGGCGATATCCGTAGCCATATCCCAATATTCCGGGTTCATTTTATCCGTCTGGAAGCCATGGTAGAACACGGCGTGCAGCAGGGTGTGCAGATACAGTCTGACCGGCAGCGCTTTCTCCTTTTCATACTGCCTGATCAAAAGGACCGGGTCGCAGACAAGCCCTTCTCCGTCAAAGACATGGGCTCCCATATTTGCCCTACAGGTTACCGGCAGCTTTGAGAGCGCCACATCCAAAAACCGCATATGAATCAGGAGGCTGTCATGGGAAAGCTGTAAAATCTGATCCGCCACCTGCCGGATTTTCTGTTCCTTTTCCGCGTTGTTCTGTGTCTCCATGCCGGACTGCATCCTCCCTTTTTCTCTGTTTCACATTATGTAAACTTATTTCCGTAGTCATTATGCACAATTATGTAAACCATTTTTATCACATATGAGACATCCCAAACTTAATCAAATATAGTACAAGCAAATGTCCCGGATAAAACAGATAGAAAAACCATTTGGAAAAATTCTTTCCCCGCTCCGTTCTCTTTCCGTTATAGAAAAACAAAAC
Organism: Lachnospiraceae bacterium UBA7202; assembly: GCA_002490705.1. GTDB lineage: Bacteria > Bacillota > Clostridia > Lachnospirales > Lachnospiraceae > UBA3282. The sequence goes on along the minus strand of DKUO01000053.1, from coordinate 14,137 downwards.
AACAATTCCCGCCGCCAAAATTCCAAACCCGCTGATCAAGGAGTGAACGACCGCATACATTGTCCAGTTTCCCGGCACACCGTTCATATAGTTTTGCACGTTCAATACCGCAAAAATTAGATAGCATATGCCGAAACCTTTTGCGATCTGTTTTCGTTCTCCCCTGCCGTTGTAAAAAAAGATCGTAAAAAGCGGCGCAACCACTCCCCAGTCAGCAAACACCGTGGCGATGATCAGCGGCATGCCAAGCCCGATCCTTAAGGGCGTACTGTACACCCTCTCCATCACGATCAATAGTAAAAAACAACAGAACAGAGTAAATACCATATTCAGGCTCTGATACCCGAAGGCCAGATGAAACGGAATTTGAGAAATCGCCGCAAACAGGGCAAGCCGAAATCCATATTTGACTTTTGACCGGGTATGCTCATATCCCTCCACCAGAAAATAACACATCACCGGCGCCGTAAAAAATCCGATATCCTCCAGCACTTCGTAGAGAGTTGTTCCCCGTGTTAGAAAAATATGGGCAATGTGGTTTAGCAGCATCGTGAGCATAGCGATATACTTAATAGCATCCCTGTTCCATATCCGCAGTCTGCCGTCATAGACCGTCTGCATCTGTCCCTCCATTTTCACTCCCCCTGTTGCATTGCCTGCTTTTCCACCGTTTCTGTTACGTCAAAACAGGCGATTACCCTACTCTGCAATCGCCTTATCGTCTCTGCTCTCTCATCCAAATTGTACGCTCACTGCACGAAAGGATTGTACTCCTTCTCATGTCCTATCGTAGTCGGCTCTCCATGCCCCGGATAGACCTTTGTCTCATCCGGCAGTAAAAACAGTTTGTCTTTCACCGATCTGGCCAGTGCGCTCATGCTGCCCGTCGCCAGATCCGTCCGGCCCACAGACTCCTGAAAAAGCGTATCTCCCGCAACAAGAATACCGGCTTCCTCAAAATAATAACAGCAGCTTCCCACCGTATGTCCCGGCGTGGCAATCAGCTTACAGGTGACGTCCGCTATGGTAATCTCCTCGCCCTCCTTCAAATACCGGTCCGGGATCACCGTATAGGGACGCCCCACCTGATCGGAAACATTGGTAACCGCATCCTCACAGAGCGGACGCTCCTCCTCATAGGCGTAGATCGGCGCACCGGAAAGCTCCCGCAGCCTGTTGCTGCCCCAGATGTGATCAAAATGGGCGTGGGTCAGCAAAATGCCCTTCACCTGAAATCCCTTCTCCTGCAATGTCTCGTAAATGTAATCGCCCTTATCCGCCGGGTCAAAGAAAACGACCTCATTTGCCCCTTCTCTGTACACAAAATAGCAATTCGTCTGGCAGATGCCGAGCATCAGCCTTCCGATTTTTATATCTGACATGATTTTTCTCCTCAGCCTGTTGTTCTCTCGATATCAATAATACTCTCTATGGTCCTGAGTTTATCCACGATATGCCTCAGTTCTTCTCTGCCGCTGATCTCAAAACTGATCATAATGGTCGCCGTCCCCTGCTTATTGACTCTGGTGTTCAAAGCAAGAATATCGATCCCCTTTTCCGTGAGGGCTCTGGAGACATCTGCCAGCAGACCGTTTCTGTTGTTGGCATAAATATTGATCTCCGCCAGATACTTTTCTCCGTCTCCTGCCGCTTCCGTAACCTGCCACTCTGCGTCGATCAGCCTGTTCCTGTCAATCTCCGGCAGATTCAAAAGATTCACGCAGTCCGTCCGGTGAATGGAAATACCCCTTCCTCTGGTGACAAAACCCACGATCTCATCGCCCGGTACAGGACTACAGCACTTGGAAAAGCGGACGGCCACATCGTGAATCCCCTTCACCACAATGGCGCTCTGCGCTCTTCCGGGCCGGGTGCGGTTAATTTGAATGTTATCCTCAATCTCCGCCATCACCTCGGCGTCGGTCATTTCCCGTCTGTGGTCCTTCTCGTAAAGCTCCTGCATACGATTGACAATCTGCCCCTCTTTGAGAGCGCCGTGTCCCACTGCCGCCAGCACCGATTCCCAGTTCTGGAACCCGTACTTCTTGATCACAGCCTCCTCATACTGAGGCGTCAAAACGTCTGCGGCATTGATCGCCTTTGCCTTACAGTAGGCGTGGATCAATTCCCGTCCTTTGACAATATTGTCCTCTTTCAGTTCGTTTTTAAACCACTGGTTAATTTTATTTTTGGCCTGCGTGCTCTTCACCACGTTCAGCCAATCACGGCTGGGGCCCTTGGAGTTCTGGGAGGTCATGATCTCCACCCGGTCTCCGTTCTTAATCTCATAGTCAATGTTCACCAGCTTACCGTTGACTCTTGCACCGATCATCTTATTTCCCACCGCGCTGTGCACACTGTAGGCAAAGTCGATGGGCGTAGAGCCCGCTGGCAGACTCTTCACGTCGCCCGTAGGGGTAAAGCAGTATACATTGTCTGCAAAGAGATTTAAGTCATCCTTTAAAAGATTCAAAAACTCCTTATTATCCGACAGATCCTGCTGCCATTCCAAAATCTGACGCAGCCATACCAGTTTTTCCTCCTCCTGGGTCTCCACCTTCTTCCCGTCGGAGGCCTCCTTGTATTTCCAGTGGGCCGCAATTCCGTACTCCGCCGCCTTATGCATCTCATAAGTGCGGATCTGTATCTCAAAGGGCTGGCCGCTGGCGCCGATCAGCGTGGTGTGCAGTGATTGATACATATTCGCCTTCGGCATGGCGATATAATCCTTAAAGCGCCCCGGAATCGGCTTATACATCTCATGAATCACACCCAGCGCCGCATAGCAGTCCTGCACCGTGTCCACAATGATACGCACCGCAAACAAGTCATAGATCTGATCGATCGACTTGTTCTGGTTTTTCATCTTCTTATAGATACTGAAAAAATGCTTGATGCGGCCATCTATCTGTGCCTGAATGCCCGCGTGCTTGATATGCTCGCTGACTTCGTCGACAATCGCCTGAATGTACCGCTCCCGTTCGCCCTTCCTGACGGCAATCTTATCCACCAAATCATAGTAGGCTTCCGGCTCCAAATACTTCAATGACAAGTCGTCTAATTCTACCTTTATTTTCGATATGCCCAAACGCTGGGCGATGGGAGAATAAATATCCAGCGTCTCCCTCGCGATCTCCTGCTGCTTTTCAGGCCGCATATGCTGTAGGGTACGCATATTATGCAGACGGTCCGCCAGCTTGATCAAAATCACGCGGATATCCTTGGCCATAGCGAGAAACATCTTACGCAGATTTTCCGCCTGCCTCTCCAGTTTTTCCGCATCCTTATCCTGATTTTGATGTTCCCCGTGGAAACTCAATTTATCTAACTTCGTGACGCCGTCCACCAGAAGAGCCACATCCTCCCCGAACTGCTCTTTGATCTCCTCGTCCGTCATAACGGTATCTTCCACCACATCGTGCAAAAGCCCCGCAACAATCGTCTCCTTATCCATTTCCAGATCTGCAAGGATAATCGCCACACACAGCGGATGAATAATATAGGGCTCTCCGGATTTACGCGCCTGTCCCTCATGCGCCTCCGACGCGACCTTATATGCTTTTCTGATCAGACTGATATCCGTCGAAGGGTGGTATTTGCGCACGCGAACAATAAGCTCGTCGTAAAGCTGTCCCGGAGCCTGAAATTCCTCGATTGATTCAATTCTGCCGTCATCAAAGACCAGCTCAGTCTTCTCTTCTGTCGCCATATACTCACCAAAGCCTTATCGGATTACATAATATTACATATTAGCAATTTTACGCCATTCTTATATTATTTGCAAGATAAATCAAAATATTATCTTTATTCTTGACAAAGCGACACGTGTGGCGCATAATAGAAAGCGACACAAACGTCGCAAAGGAGGTGAGGTGATAAAATGAGCCTGAAAGGTGACAAGACGAAACGGGATATTCTGGAAAAAGCATACCGGCTATTCGCGGAAAAAGGATTTAAGGAAGTTACCATGAAAGATATTTGTGAACTGACAGGACTTAGCCGCGGAGGTTTGTATCGCCATTATGAAAGCACCGAACAGATTTTTCTGGAAATTGTCCATACTTTTTCCGATCAACAGAAAAACGAAATATTCACTAAAATAGAGCAACACATTCCGGCCGCTGTAATATTGGAAGAGCTTCTGTCAAAATACACAGAAGAAATGATAGATTCCAAAAATTCTCTCAGCCTTGCCATTTGCGAATTTTATAGTAATTCGTCTACTTCGCAAGAAGAAAATTCTGTCAAAAACCAGTACGAGCTTTCCAAATCAGCTTGGACAACACTGATCAACTACGGCATAAGCACAAAAGAATTCAACCGCGTAAACCCGGAATCGGTTTTCCATGTCATTCTATTTGCCTATCAAGGTGTACGAATGTACAGCAGGTTGATGGAAATAGATCACGATATTCCCACTCAAATTATATGTGAAATAAAAAGGCTTTTACTGCCGAAGGAGGTTCCCTATGAAAAATAACATTATTTTGGTAAGACCAACCTTAGAACTAAAAGAGAAAGCGCTTGATTATCGCAAAGAACATTTTCAACACGGCGAACAAGTCATCTGTGGAAGTGAACTTTTTGACAAAACAGAAAGCTATGAAGAATGGCTCTCTTCTGTAACCCAAAACGCCGATCCAAAAACGGTAAATGAAAATTGGGTCGTCACAGACACTTTTTTTGCCATTAGAAAAAGTGATGACAAAATGATCGGCATCATTGATTTAAGACACACCTTGAATGAATTTTTAAAAGATCTGGGAAATTGCGGATACAGCGTACGTCCTTCTGAAAGAAAGAAGGGCTATGCAACAGAAATGCTATATCAACTTTTGCAAATAGCCAGAGAAGCAAACCTGAAAGAGCTTCATATATCCGTTGAAAAAGGAAATACGGCATCCATAAAAGTGATTCAAAAAAACGGCGGGATATATGAACGAAGCTTTTCTTTTGAAAATGAAACAGCGGATATTTACAATATTTCTTTATAAGGCATTTTTGTTTTCGGACTGTCCTGAATTTTATGCTTCCTATAAACTGATAAACATCAAAAACCATCGAAAATATAGTGACAATCTCACCCTGAATGTGCTAGACTTATCTCATATAGAATTGGCAACAGAGGAAGATAAGCTGTATCATATCCATAAATGGGCGATGCTTTTTAAAGCCACCACTTGGGAGGAAATAAAAATGATCGCAGAGCAAAACGAATATTTGCAAGAAGCGTCCAAAACCATGTTCCGAATGAGCGCCGACGAGTTAATCCGCAAAAGATGCCGCGACCGCGAGGAATATTATCAGGACTTGCAAAATTATGAACGGGTCATTGCTGAAAAAGACCGCCAATACGAACAGGTTGTTGCTGAAAAAGACCGCCAATACAAGCAGGCACTTGCTGAAATTGAGCGGCTCCGCGCAGAAGTAGAATGTTTGCGGAAATCATAAACAGATCTGCCTGTCGAAAGGATACGAAACATGATACGACGCGCAACGCTTGACGATGCCTCCAGAATTGCGGAAATACTGGTATTTACCAAACGTATGAATTACAGGAGAATTTTTCAGAATGACAAAGTCTCTTTCGGTGAAATCCAGGTTTACCCATTGGCGGCGGAGTATATAGAAAATCCCGACAAGCTGGAACACATCTGGGTTTATGACGATGATTTTGTCAAAGGCATGGTACATATCGATGGAGAAACAATCTCCGAACTGTATGTGGATTCCTTCTTTGCAAATCAGGGCATCGGCGGAGAATTGATTCAATTTGCCATCGGACAGAAAAAGTGCCGCCGCCTGTGGGTGCTTGAAAAAAACACGGACGCCATACGCTTCTACAAAAAGCACGGATTTACTTTGACAGGCGCAAGGCGGCTAGAAGAAGGGACGACGGAACATATTGTTGAAATGAAAAGATAGTACCATAATACCATCCATTCGAAAAAAATGCGCTCTCTCAAGCAAACTTGGAGAGCGCATTCCTTTATTCTACATTAAACTCGCAAAGCCGCACTTTTGCGCCTTACATCATCCCCATGCCGCCAGCGCCGCCTGCGGGCATAGCGGGTTCGGGCTCTTTGATATTCGCCACCACAGACTCCGTGGTAAGCAGGGTGCTTGCAACGCTGGTTGCGTTCTGCAATGCGCTTCTGGTCACCTTCGCGGGATCAAGAATGCCTGCCTTCACCATATCTACATACTCCTCAGTGAGTGCGTCAAAACCTACGCCCACCTTAGACTCTCTCACCTTGTTGATGATAACGGAGCCCTCTAAACCTGCGTTCGCAACGATATGGTACAGAGGCGCTTCCAGAGCTTTCAGCACGATCTGCGCACCGGTCTTCTCGTCGCCTTCCAGCTTCTCTGCCATCTTCTCCACTTCCTTCGCCGCATGGATATAAGCAGAACCGCCGCCGGAAATAATGCCTTCCTCCACAGCCGCTCTGGTTGCCGCAAGGGCATCCTCCAGACGAAGCTTCGCTTCCTTCATCTCAGTCTCTGTCGCCGCGCCCACACGGATCACAGCTACGCCGCCCGCTAACTTCGCAAGGCGCTCCTGCAATTTCTCTTTATCGAAATCGGAAGTGGTCTCCTCGATCTGCTTCTTAATCTGGCTGATTCTCGCCTCGATTTCAGACTTTTCGCCCTCGCCGTCAACAATAACGGTGTTCTCCTTCTGTACCTTTACGGACTTCGCACGGCCAAGCTGATCCAGTGTTGCGTCCTTAAGCTCCAAACCAAGCTCGGAGCTGATAACCTGACCGCCTGTCAGGATTGCGATATCCTGCAACATATCTTTTCTTCTGTCGCCGTAACCGGGCGCCTTGACAGCCACCACGTTGAAGGTGCCGCGCAGCTTATTCACGATCAGGGTGGTGAGCGCTTCGCCCTCCACATCCTCGGCGATAATTAACAGCTTCGCGCCGGACTGCACGATCTGCTCCAACAGAGGCAGAATTTCCTGAATGTTGGAAATCTTCTTATCTGTGATCAGAATGTAGGGATTATCCAGAACCGCTTCCATCTTATCCATATCGGTAGCCATATAAGCGGAAATGTAGCCTCTGTCAAACTGCATACCTTCCACCAGATCCAGCTCTGTGAGCATGGTCTTGCTCTCCTCGATGGTGATAACGCCGTCGCCGGAAACCTTCTCCATCGCATCTGCTACCAGCTTACCAACCTCGTCGTCGCCGGAGGAAACAGCCGCCACTCTGGCGATATGCTCCTTGCCATTTACCTTGGAGCTCATCTTTGCGATTGCATCCACTGCCGCCTCTGTGGCTTTCTTCATACCCTTTCTCAAAATAATCGGGTTTGCGCCGGCCGCCAGATTCTTGATACCCGCATTCACCATTGCCTGCGCGAGAACTGTCGCTGTGGTAGTACCGTCACCGGCTACATCGTTGGTCTTGGTTGCCACTTCCTTGACAAGCTGTGCGCCCATGTTCTCGAAAGGATCTTCCAGCTCGATCTCCTTTGCGATGGTCACACCGTCGTTAGTGATCAGGGGTGCGCCGTAGGATTTATCCAAAACAACGTTTCTTCCTTTCGGTCCGAGGGTCACTCTTACGGTGTCCGCCAACTGATTTACGCCTGATTCCAAAGCCGCTCTGGCTTCTGCTCCATACTTAATTTCCTTTGCCATGATTTATATCCTCCTGATTTTTTGTTTTTGCACTTATTCGACCACTGCCAGAATATCATTCTGTCTCACAATAATATACTCTTCCTCATCAAGCTTTACCTCTGTGCCTGAATATTTGGAGAAGATGACCTGATCGCCAACCTTCACTTCCATCTTAACCTCTTTGCCGTCCACAACGCCGCCGGGGCCAACTGCGATTACCTCTGCCTGCTGCGGTTTCTCCTTACCCTGTCCAGGTAAAACGATACCGGATTTGGTGGTCTCCTCCGCTACCAGCTGTTTTAATACAACTCTGTCGCCAAGTGGTGTTAACTTCATAATATTTGCCTCCTTCTTCATTATGTTAGATTCTTTGATTTCTTTTATTTTGTTAGCACTCGTCTCGCCCGAGTGCTAACGCTAGAACATATATTATCTTCATATTCGGGTGTTTGCAAATGTTTCTACCGGCGCATATGAAATATTTTCTCTTATTTTCTTCCGTTATCTCTGCTTTTCTCTTATTATCTCGTTTTTAACCATAAAAAGGGATTTAATACTTATTTTAGAATTTCCGGATCGATCCCTAAATATTCCCATATTTCATCCTTCGCGAAGGCATACTCTCCCATCCGTTTCTCATATTTCAACATGTCATTATAGTTTTGCTCCGCCGCTGCGTCGTTGCCCGCGCTCCTGTGCGCGTGATACAACATCGCCGCTTCATAATAATAGGCCACCGCATAGAGCTGCTCCATATCTCCCTTCTTCTGCACGCCGTAGGCCTCGTTTCGGTATACATTCTCCATGAGCGTATCATACTGCCGGTCAGACACCATGCTGATTAACGACGCCTCGTCAGCCGTATACACATGTTGGTAGTCCGCCAGATTGATGAAAAAAGCAACCGCTTGTATCAACAGAACCAAGCAGAGAACAACCATCAGCACATTTAGCAGGACGTCTCTGCGCAGTCGTTTCGGATTCTCTTCCATTTCCCAATTCTGCATCATTTTGTCCTCTCCCCTCCATCCGACGCTTCCCGTAGAAGTCCCTCTTCAATCAACGCGCTTTTTTTCGCCACAGAGTAATCCGGCAGAAGCGCCAGTTCTTCTTTCGTCAAATGACAATACGTAAACAGCGCCGCCTCCAGATCCCCGGCCATACGGTCATAGCTCTCCTGCCGCTCGGGCGTATAGCACTCATCATAATACTGTCCCTGATAGCTGGTCCGCCCTGCTGCCCTGTAAAAATTGTCCAGATAGTTTGCAATACGGGAAGCGGACGACGACGCGTCGCCGCCTGTATCCCTATCCCTGTAGCGGGTCAGCTCATTGAGAACGCCTTTATACTCGGAAATCGCAAACGGCAGCACCCGGTATTCCTGCATTACATCCGTATAGCCGATCGCTTTGGCTTCATAGAAAGCATAAAACGCCCGCCACTCTCCTTCCTCCTCATAGGCGCGCAGCGTCTGTCCGTACTGCTGCCCGTTTTTTTCCACATCCCGCTCCAGCTGGTTCGACCAGATACGGAAAGGCCCCTCATTTCCTACAAAGACCATCAGGATCACCATCACAAAAAGCACCGCAATAACCGTGACCTTAGCCGTAAACGAGTTAAAATGCTGTGCTTTCTTCTCTACTTCCTGTCTGGTTTTCTGAAATTCCCGATGATATCTGCGCATATCCTGCCGGTGTTTCACGGCAAAGGGATTCGGGTTCCCGCAGAAGGGACATTTCTCATCCTCAATCTGCAAATTGGTTCCACACGTGGGACATTTCATCGTCTCATCCAATCCTTTCTGTATTTCTGCTCTCCTATTCGGTTCTATTTTACTCTGTCTTTTACGTACTGCCTGACCTTCTTTCTGGCCGTATCGTAATGCAGATAAGCGCCGTACTCATCCTCCACACAGCACGCCTCGTACAGTGTGGTAAGCTCTTCTTCCGACACGCCAAGCTCCCTGTCCAGTAATTCCTTCACCTCTCTGCGGTAGTCCGCAATCTGTGTCTCTTCCGCCTCCGTGTAGACGTGATAATCCTTCTCCTGTATCAAAAACAGGACGTCTATCATGCAGGAAATCTCATCGTCCTCATCATAATCTCCCGACGCAATCCTCTCCAATGCCCGCATACAGGATTGATACCGCATATATTCATCCAAAAAATCATTGTGCTCCCAATGGGACAGCGAACGCATTCCCTCCTCATCATGGGCATACACATAATCTATCACGCCTTCATAATCGCCCTCTTCATAGAGGGCGTCCAGCTTCGGAAACACTTCCCGCTCCCATTCGGTCTGCGCTTTCATCTCCTCCGCGGAAATTTCATAATCCGTGGACCGGTGAAACAGATAAACCACAGCGCCGCAAACCGCCGCCAAACCCACAAATACAAGAAACGTCCGAAAAAGCATGCGGCCGATCTTTCCCATTTCCCTCCGATACTCCCGCTTTGGTACTTCGGAGATCTCTTCCACATCCTCCTTCAGATCATAGAGCTGCTCCATATACTGCCGCTCACCGCCAGACGCATTGAAAGCGCCGCAGTAGGGGCACTTTGCGCTCTCCTCCGGTATCGGCGCATTACAGTTTTCACAATAGAGCATAGGTTATATCCCTTTTTCCAACCGTTCCCTGTAACCCGGCGCGTTCTTCACTTCAAATTTATTGTTAAACATTTCGTATTCCGCATCGTCAAGCTTCTCCTCGATGGTCTCCTCCACGTTCGTCTTGTAAACCACGCCGCAGGCCACCGAAGGCGCCAGAATCTTATCCTCAAAGGACAGGCATGCCTGTCTGACACGGTCACAGTACTCTTCCGCCTCCCCGTCCTCCGCCATGGGAATAAGCACAATAAAGACGTCGCCGTCCACGCGGCCGATAATATAATCCGGTTTCCTCTCCTGCTTCAAAATCCCCGCCACCGTCTTAATCAGCCGGTCGCTCTCCTCATCCCCGAAGTGATCGTTCACAAATTTCCAGTCGTTGATATTCACATTGATCACTGCCACAGGCGCAACCTCCGCCCTGTCGATCACCTTCATGCGCTCCTCAAAATAAAGCTTATGAAACACGCCGGTAAGGGCATCCTCTTTTTCCCCTCTGGCAGTCTGCACATGCTGCACATTCAGCTTCTGCTCCAACTCGTCCGCGTAAATCGCAGTCTCCGTGTGAAGGTAGGTCTCCTCCCCCCAGCGGGAAAGCATGTTGGCAAAACCGTCCAGCATCTTCTCCACCGCATCCCTTTTCTCAGGTGATACCTTCCCTGTATCTGCATACAGATGGGCGATGGTCCTGCCGTACACCCTGACCTTGCGTCCCGGCTCCCCCACCACATCCGGTTTAAAGCCTGCAAATCCGCCGACCGATATGATTTTTTCCCCATGCCGCTCCGTCAATAAAATCGCCGCATCCGTCACCGCGCAAAGCGCCTTGCAGTATTCCGTCAGCGTATCCAGCGCATACAGATGATTCATCTCATAGCTTCTGATATTTTCCTTGATTCTCTGTTCAAACGGAATCGCCTTATAATCCATATCCCTGCCTTCTCCTGTCCATGCGTTTTTGTTCTGTTCCTCATTTTCCCATAGGCTTATTCTAACAAATAACGCCGCGCTTGTGAAGTTGAAAATGGATTTATATCCATCGTTCGTGCATTCTTTTCATGTACTGCCGTACCTCCATGCCGTAGAGCCGGTCAAGAAGCTTCTCGTCCAGCTCCTCCACAGGACCGCAGGCAAGCGCTTTCCCCTCCTCCAACAGGAGCGCCGTATCCGCAAAGGCAAGGGCCAGACTGATATCGTGAAACACCCCCACCACGCACCGATTTCTGTCCGTCGTCCACTCCCGCAGACTTTCCAAAAGCTCCGCCTGACAGCGCAGATCCAGATGATTTGCCGGTTCATCCAAAAGAATGATCTGCGGTTCCTGCGCAAAAGTTCTGGCAAGAAATACCCGTTGAAGCTGGCCGCCGGAAAGCCTGGTCACCGGACGGTCCCTCAGTTCCCATACGCCGGTACGCCGCAGGGCCTCCTCCACCGCGTCACGATCGGCCTCCGTTTCTCCGGGAAACAGGGATTTACTCCGATGGGCATAGCGCCCCATCCTGACCGTCTCGTAAACTGTGTAATCAAAGGCAGTCTGGGAAAATTGGCTCATCAGCGCGATCTTTTTGGCCCGCTGTTTCGGCGGCATACCGCCCAGGGCAAGCCCGTCCGCCTCCACAGAGCCCTGCCATGGGATCACACCCGCAAGGGCACGTAAAAGCGTGGTCTTGCCACAGCCGTTAGGCCCCAGAACGCAAAGCCTCTCACCCGCCTTCACCTGAAAAGACAAGTCCTGAATCACCTGTATTTTCCCGTACCCGCAAGATAAATGTTCCACCGTAAGTATTGTCGTCCTATTCATACTGCTATTTAGCGCCCCCTGCGCCCTGCAAAAAAGAGATACAAAAAGAAAGGCGCGCCAAGCAGCGCCGTGATCGAACCGATCGGGATCTCATGGGGCGGCGTCAGGGTTCTGGCTGCCAGATCGCACAGCACGAGAAAAGTTCCTCCCAGCAAAGCGCAGGCCGGAATCAACCGCCTGTGCGCCGCCCCGAAAAACCGCCTTGCCATATGGGGCACAATCAGATCCACAAAGCCGATAATGCCCACGAAGGCCACAGCCGTACCCACCAGCACAGCCACCGCTGTCATCAGCCTTCCCTTAACTTTTCGCAAATCCACGCCCATGGCCTGCGCCTGTTCCTCACCGAAGGTCATTACGTCCAGTTCTTCCGCATAGCGCAGAAAATAGAGACTGATCAGAATCGTAACCGGCAAAAGCGCCCACACCGCGCTCCACTCCCGCATGGAAAAACTGCCAAGCTGCCACAGCTGGATACGCTGCGCATGGGCCGGGGAACTGGTCGCAAGCAGCGATATGACCGCATTGCAAAACAGGGAAATCACCATCCCTACCAAAATCACCGTCACATTGGACATCCCCCGGTCCAGTTTCGCCGAAAGGAACAGCACCAAAAACACAGTTCCAAGGGCAAAGATAAGGCTGACGGCCGGCATCAGAAATATGCCAAGCCCCGCCGAAGTAACCCCCAGCACAATGACAAAAGCCGCGCCTAATCCTGCACCCGCAGAAACCCCCAGCCCAAAGGGAGAGGCCAGCGGATTTTGTAACAGCGACTGCATCACACCGCCGCACACGGCAAGAGCCGCTCCGGTCAAAAATGCCAACAGCACCCGCGGCAGACGCATGTCGAGCACCATGGCGCTGTAGCTTGCGGGAATGTGATCCGGCAGAGGTATGGCAAACATGCGCTCCATGACAATCGACAGAATATCTCCGGGCGGCACTTGCACGCTGCCCACGCCAATCCCCGCAAGCAGCGCCAGAAACGCCGTCAGGGAAAGCAGTCCCATTTTTACCCCCGTTTTCATTCGTTTGTAAAACGCTCCGGATAGAGCGCCTTCGCCATCTGCTCCACCGCCTTTACAATATTCTGGTCGGGAAGAGATGAGGCCATATTATCGATATAATATACTTCCTTGTTCTGCACAGCAGACACGCCCATCCATCCCTCTCTGCCAAGGATTTCCTCCACGGGCGCATCCGTATAATTGACATTTGTAAAAATAACGTCCGGGTTTGCCGCGACCACGGTCTCCCCCTCCACGGAGAGCCATCCGCTCTGATCCGCCAGCACATTCCTACCGCCCGCCAGCTCGATCAACTCATGCAGATATGTGCCGCTTCCACAACTATATAAATAGGGCGCCGGAGAAATCTCAAAATAGACGCTCTTTCTCTCCTCCTCCGGAATACTGGAAACAAGATCGGACAGCCGTGTAAGCTCTGCGTCCATCTCCCCCACCACGCGCTCTCCCTCTTCCGGCACCCCCAGCGCCGCCGCCAGAAAACGGATATCACTGCGCACCCCCTCCACGCTTTCGCTTGTGGGCACACAGATCACACATACCCCTGCATCAATCAGCGGTTGATAGGGTGCCTCCTGATCGTAAAGGGAAAGATTGGACACCAAAAGCATATCGGGCGCAAGGGCAGCCAGCTGCTCCACGTCCGGGTTTACCGTATCGAAGGTAGGCACATTTTCCGGCAGTCCCGCAATCCCCACGCTCTGTAAATCATAGCCCGTTATTTTCTCCTCCACACCCAGCGCCACCAGTGTCTCACAGATCGAAGGCGCCAGCGCCACCACGGAATCCACCTGATCGGGAATCACAATGGACGCGCCGCTGGGGTCCGTGGTGGGAAGCGCGGCCTCCGGCGCTTCGGATTCCGTTTCCGCGGCCTGATTCGTCGACATCTCCGTCTCCGCCGCCGCAGGCTGCGGAACTGTTGCCTCTTTGCCGCAGGCTGTCAGGACAAGCAGCAGCATACCCAGCAAAAAGGCTGTAAGTCTCGTCTTAGTTGTTCTTGTCTGTGATGTCATTTTTCTTCCTCCTCTTATGCGCAGGTAGTGTCAAATGCTACCTTCT
>DKUO01000023.1 GCA_002490705.1 Lachnospiraceae bacterium UBA7202 | reverse complement strand
AGGAGGACAGAATTATGTCAATGGAAATCAGTAACAGGTACGGTCTTGATTATATTAACAAGGCGCAGACCGAACAAACGGCAAAAGATGCGGAAAGAGCCGAAGAAAAAGGCAAGTCCGAAATTATTCTGGCACCAAAGGATGAATATATCAGTAGTGAGAAGTCAGGGAAGAAACCAAGTGGTTTGTACCACATGGGGAAGGACGAAAACGGAAACCCGAAAATCATCTTTGATACCACCAAAAAGGCAGAAGAAGCAGAAAGTGAACAGGATACGAAGGACCCTGCGTGCAAAAGGACGACATGGAGAAGATCAAACCGGAGATTTTAGACGCAGATATGTTGGTATTTGCTACCCCGCTTTATTACTATGGAATGTCTGCACAGCTCAAAACGTTAATTGATCGTTTCTGCGCATTTAACGGCAGTATCCAAAGAAAACATATGAAATCGGCTTTACTGTCAGTTGCGTGGAACAACGACGATTGGACGTTTGAAGCACTGGAAACACATTACAGGACATTGGTTAAATACCTGTATTTGGAAGACTGTGGGATGGTGTTGGGAAAAGGCTGTGGTACATTGCCTATGACGAAACAAAGTCAATACCCGGAACAGGCATACAGACTGGGGGAATTTTTGGGTTGACAGTTCGCGAGTGCTTCTGATATATAATTTCGTATGTAAAAACCAGATACCGGTGATTGTGAAGCTAAAATCGGACGCGGCAATGGGGATTACCAGACGCCGCCCTATGATATCAAGAAGAACTTTGCAAAATAATGAAAATTGGATGAATTAAAAGATTGTTGTGACCATTTTATCTTCGGAAAATCTATTCAAAGACATGAATCTATGGTAAAATTGGCAAAAACAAGGAAAAGCTGTTTTTGATTAGAATTATTTTGAAAATGACCAGGGTGGAGAATTATGTTGAATGGGATTTACGATGGAATTATTGGGTTGGCAATAGGTGATGCTCTTGGAGTTCCTGTTGAATTTAAAAGCCGGAAGGAAATAGCTGAAAATCCAGTTGTTTCTATGAGGGAGTATGGAACACATAATCAGCCAATGGGAACTTGGTCGGATGATACAAGTTTAACATTAGCGTTAATAGATAGTATTGTTAGTAGGCACAAAATAGATTATACAGATATTATGAATAAGTTTTCCAATTGGCTTATGTATAGTGATTATACTGCAACTACAGAAGTTTTTGATGTGGGAAATTCAACTAGCAGAGCAATTATGAACTATGGCAGAGGGATGGAGCCGCTGGAGTGTGGAGGTGCTTCAGAGTACGAAAATGGAAACGGGTCTTTAATGAGAATTCTTCCAATTGCGTTTTATTTACAGAATCAAATGGATCTAAGTATGGCGCGTCAGATAAAAATAGTACATAATATTTCTGCATTGACACATAGACATCCAATAAGTCTTATCGGATGTGGTATTTATATAAATATAGCGATGAAATTATTAGGAGGTAGACGATCTTTATATGAATCTGTAGAACGGGGAATCAAGAGTGCTTTTGAATACTATGAGAGTAATGCGTGGGACGACATATGTGTATATTCACGTTTAAAAGATCTGACAATGTTTTCCAAATTGTCTGATATAGAAATTGAAAGTGACGGTTATGTTGTTCATACTTTAGAAGCGGCAGTTTGGTGTCTGTTAAATACAAATTCGTATGCAGAATGTGTTTTAAAAGCAGTGAATCTTGGAGAGGATACGGATACAGTTGGTGCAGTTGCTGGAGGATTGGCCGGAATATATTATGGCTTTGATAATATTCCAAAAGAATGGGTCGCGGTGTTGGCGAAGAGGACGTATATAAAAGAACTATGTGAAGAATTTTCCAAGGTTAGCGAAGAGTCCCTTGTAAGCGTAAGATGAAGCATACAGAATCCTATTTTCCGATAACAGCAACACCCTTCAAGAAAGATAATTCGTATAGAGAACTGGCGCCCTGTAAAGCGTTACAGCCGTATATCAGGTGTTATTGGGGGACGGAAAAACCTCTAATCCCGGAGGAAAGGGATCCTCTATCGAAACTTGTCATTCCTGACACCTGCGCAGATATCATTTATAACATAGATGAGTCGGCGAATACGGTTTCAGGGGGATTCTGCGGCGTAAACGACTGCAGTTTTTATACCTTAGAAAAAGAAAAGACCGGGCATGCAGTGGCAACATTTTCCATTCGTTTTTATGCCTGGAGTGCCTATGCTTTTGCCGGAGATTCTTTGAGAGGTACTTTGAATGGCTATTTCAGGGCGGACTTCCTGTTTGAATGGCTGGACAGAATGATCCGGCCAAAATTGTTGGAATTAAGGACTTTGGAGGAAAAAGCGGCTTTCGCGGAAGAGCTGTTACTTAAGAGGTTATCGGATAGAAAAGAAAACAGGCTTGTGGACAGTACGGTTTCCTATATTTTGGACAACAGAGGTTCTTTGGAAGTAGCTGATTTGGCAAGAGAATTTTTTATCAGTACCAGACAGCTTGAGCGTCTGTTCCACGAGTACATCGGTATCACGCCTAAGAAATTGAGTAATCTGATACGATATCAGTTTTTGTGGAGAGATATTGTGTGTGAACCGGATTTTGACTTGTTAAATGCGGTCCATAAATACGGCTATACGGATCAATCCCATTTACTGCGTGAATTCAGAAAATATCATTCCATGGATATTCATCGCGCCAGAACGCTGGCTTTTCAGGATGTCGGAAATATACAAGAAGCGCGCGGTTAAATATGATAAAATAGTTCCAAATTCAAAAGAACAGGAAAGGAATGAGGAACGATGGGAGAACAGGAATCAATCAGCGTCTGCGGTACGGATTGCAGCGCGTGCTACTGCTTCGGTCAAATGTGTAATGGCTGTAATGCCTGTGAGGGAAAAGTATTTCATGCGCCTAAAGGGCAGGCCTGCCCGATTTACGATTGTGTGAAAAACACAAAAAGTATGCAGCATTGCGGACAGTGCGGCGAAGTTCCATGCAAAATATGGCTTGCCACCAGAGACCCCAAGTATACCGATGAAGAATTTCAGAAAAATGTGGCGGCGAGAGTACAGATGCTGCGGAAAGAATAGAGGTATTTATGGCAAAGAACAAAGAGCTTGCAGATTATATCACGGAGCAATTGGCTGACTTGGGAGAGATCAGACATATTCCGATGATGGGCGGTTATATCTTTTATTACAGGGAACGGATTTTTGGAGGAATTTACGGTAATGGCTTTCTGGTAAAAATAACGGAGGCAAGTAAAAAATACATGCCGGACAGTGAGCCGGAACCGCCATACGAAGGGGCGAAACCGATGCTTCCAGTAACGATTCTGGAAGATAGAGTAACACTACAGGCGATGGTGCGGGAGATGTACCCGGAACTGCCGGAGAGGAAGCCCAAAAAGAAAAAAGGATGAGGTATGTGATGGAAGTGCTGTGTGCACTTCCATTTTTTACACAAAAAATGTTATAATACGGTATAAGACAAATTGATAATAGCGGGGATATGTGTATGAAGAAAGAAGAAAAAACGAATGTAATGCGTATTCTTGACGGAAAGAAGATTTCCTATGAGAGCCATTCCTATGAACCGGATGGCAGTTTAAGCGGGGAAGAGATTGCAGGCATTCTGGGAGAGGACCCAAAGAAGGTCTTTAAGACGCTTGTGACACAGGGAAAGTCCGGCTCGTATTATGTGTTCGTAGTACCGGTGGAGGCGGAGCTGGATCTTAAGAAGGCGGCGAAGGTTTCCGGTGAGAAGGCGATCAGTATGATCAAACAGAAGGAGCTGCTTGCGCTGACAGGGTACGTTCATGGCGGTTGTTCGCCGATCGGGATGAAGAAGCAGTTTCCGACCTTTATTCATGAGACGGCAGCAGGCTTTGATAAGGTTTTCGTCAGCGCCGGGAAGGTGGGATTTCAGATAGAACTGCCATCGGAGGAGCTGATCAAAGTGGTCGGATGTACGGTGGCAGATATCGTGTAGGAGAAATTGAAATAATAGAGGAACGAACAGAAAGGAGCCTGAAATGAATCTAGACAACATCACCGTAAACACCCAGAGCAGCATTCGGATAGCCGGATCAAAAGTTCTGTATTTTGATCCGTTTCAAGTGCAGACTGCCGCTCATGATGCAGACGTCATTTTCATCACTCACGACCACTACGATCATTTTGAGCCGGATTCCATCAAGAGGATCAGCGGGGAAGGGACGCTGCTGGTTGCGCCGGAATCCATGAAAAGCAAGGTACTTTCCGAGTCGGGAATGGATGCACAGAAGTGCCTGTTTTTGAATCCCGGAGAGAGCGGCGAAGTGTGCGGTCTGAATGTGGAGACCATTCCCGCTTACAATAAGCTAAAGCCCTTCCATACTAAGGGAAAGAAGTGGCAGGGATATGTTGTAACCATGGATGGCATTCGCTACTATGTGTCCGGCGATACGGATGTGAATGAGGATATAGAGAAGGTGCAGTGTGATGTGGCGTTCATTCCGATTGGCGGCTTTTATACCATGGACGGAAAACAGGCGGCGGAGTACATTGGGAAGCTGAAACCGAAAGCCGTGATCCCGACGCATTACGGCAGTATTGTGGGAAAGAAGACCGATGGCCAGGATTTCCAAAGGGATCTGACCAAGGTGGACGGTGGTATTCAAGTGGAGCTTAAATTGGATGAGTTGGCCTGAAGGCTGAAAAAAGATTCTTCTGATTCTAAGTCAGCCTTGCCAGCTTCGACCTGTCTGCAATCACAATAAGCCGCATGGAACGCAGCAGGGGCTTTTCGGGATCGATATTGATGCGGACGTTTTTGTCTTCAATAACGGCCACCACATTGATGGAATATTTTTTTCGGAGGTTTAACTCGATCAGGTTCTTGCCCTCCCACTCCGGTTTTACGGCCAACTCCACCATGGATACGTCGTTGGAGAGATCCATGATATCCACGAAACCGGAGCTTAAGAGATTTTTGGCAAGCCGGATGCCGGACTCGCTCTCCGGGAATACGACCCGGTCTGCGCCCACTTTGCTTAAAATTTTACAGTCCATATCTGTGGCGCATTTGGCGATAACGGTTTTCACGCCGATCTCCTTACAGAGCATGGTGGCCATCACGCTGGCCTCCAGACTGCTTGCCATGGCGATAATTACAACGTCGATATTGGCGATGCCAAGTTGTTTGATGACTTCCGGCTCTGTGATATCCGCGCATTTACAGTAGGGAATCTCTGCGATGGCGGCGTTGACGAGCTCCTCGTCCGAATCCACCGCAAGTACCTCTGCCCCGTGTCTGACCAGTTCTTTTGCCACGGCGATACCATACCGGCCAAGCCCGAATACTGCGTAAGATTGATTGATGCCCATAGTTTTTCCTCCCAAAAGGTATTATCCCACGCTGATTTCCTCGGTGGGATTTTTGATAATATTTTTTGTCTCTTTTTTGGTGTTGAGCGCTATCATGAGTGAGATAGGGCCGACCCTTCCAAGGTACATGGTTACAATAATAATGATTTTTCCCCAGATGTTCAGGCTGGAGGTCAGATTTCTTGTCAGGCCTACGGTTGCCGCTGCGCTGACGGTCTCATAGGCAATGTCGAGGGCGTCTCTTTCCGTGACGGCTGATAAAAGGATAGTGGAGACGCACAGGATAATGAAGGCCATACTCACCACCGCGACGGCTTTGCTGACAGCCTGTTTTGATATGGTACGATGAAAAAGCTCTGCCTCGGCATTGCTTCTCATGGTAGCGAATGCGGAGACGATTAAAATGGCAATCGTCACTGTTTTAATACCGCCAGCCGTTCCCACCGGTGATCCGCCGATAAACATGAGAAGCAGGGAGAAAAGGGCTGAAGCGTTGGTTAAATTCTCCTGTGGGATGGTTGCAAAGCCTGCGGTCCTTGTGGTGACCGATTGAAAAAGTGAAGCCAGCAATTTGTCGCCGAGGGTAAAATTACCTATGGTCAGAGGATTGTTGTATTCAAAGATAAACAGGGCAGCCGTACCTGCCAGAATAAGAATTCCGGTCATGGAAAGAGCGATCTTGCTGTGGAGCGTCAGGTTGGAAAAACATTTCAGTTTTTGCCGCCGTATATTCTTCAGAACATTCATGATATCCCACCAGACGATATAGCCGATACCGCCCAGAACGATCAACAGAATGGTTACGATGTTGATCAGGGGATTGTGTACATAGGCATACAGGCTGCTCTCCGAAATAATGTCCATACCCGCGTTGCAAAAAGCGGATACGGCGTTAAATACGGAGATCCAGATGCCTCTTGCGCCGAATTCCGGGACAAAAACCGTTATGTATAAAAGTGCTCCTACACCTTCCACAACAAAAGTGCCGAGAAGCACTTTGCGGATAAATTTTACCATGCCTGACAGGGTATTTAGGTTAAAGGCGTCCTGAATCAGCATTCTGTCCCTGATGCCGATTCGGCGGTGCAGGCTGATCATCAGTCCGGACATGATGGTGACGACGCCCAGCCCGCCGATCTGGATCAAAAAGAGAATCACAATCTGGCCGAAAAGGCTCCATGTAGAAAAGGTGGGAACCGTCACCAGTCCCGTCACGCAGATGGAAGTGGTTGCCGTAAAAAGTGCGTCTATATAGGATACAGCTCGTCCGTCTGCGGAGCTTACGGGCAGGGCAAGCAGAAAGCTTCCGGCCAGAATGGCAAGCAGAAAGCTTAACATGATAATCTGTGTTGTGGATAGATCAATTTTCATCTTTTTTTTCATAGAAAACCTCTTTGCTGTATTAGAAAATTTCTAATACAAATATAGTGTACGCAAAAGAGAATCGTTTGTAAAGAAGGGCTTTATACAAAATTGCGGGAATGTAAAAACTCACTCTGCATAGAATTGACAAAACCGTATTAGAATGCTATATTTCCTACTGAATAGGAGAGGAGTTTTTTCTATGGATAAAGAGCAGGCTGAAAAAAGAGGCGGAAATCAGGCGATGATCAAAATCTGCGGCTTTATTGTGGATAAGAGAAACCTGTTTTTTTTGCTGTTTGGTATTTTGATTATTTTTTCCGCTGTGTCGAGGAACTGGGTCGGTGTGGAAAATTCTATGTCCCATTATCTTCCGGATTCTACGGAGACAAAGCAGGGTTTGGATCTGATGGAACAGGAATTTATTACATACGGCACCTGTGATGTGATGGTTGCCAATGTGTCTTATGAGCAGGCGGTGTCCATCGAGCAGAAGCTGGAATTTATGCAGGGCGTTTTTCAGGTTGAGTTTGTGGATGAAGACGATCTGGAAAATCAGGATGAACATTATATTAACGGTTCCGCTTACTATAATATTACCTTTGACTACGATGAAAAGGATGATCAGTGCCTTGAGGTGCTGGACCGGGTAAAACAGGAGCTGGACGGCTACGATTATTATCTGTCCACAACGCTGGGTGATATCGAGGCGGAATTGATTGCAAATGAGATGAACGTTATCGTTGTGCTGGTGGCGTTCGTTGTTGTGACGGTGCTTTTTCTCACGTCTCAGGCGTACGCAGAGGTGCCGGTGCTTTTGATTACCTTTGTGGCGGCTGCTATTTTGCAGATGGGGACGAATTTCATATTCGGAACCATCTCTTTTGTATCCAATTCGGTTACGGTGGTATTACAGCTTGCACTGTCGGTGGATTACGCGATTATTCTGCTGAACAGATACAAAGAGGAACATGTCAATCTGGAAGCCAGGGAGGCGATTATCGTTGCCTTGAGTAAGGCGATCCCCGAGATCTGCGGCAGCTCCCTGACCACTATCGGCGGCCTGATTGCCATGGGCTTTATGCAGTACAAGATGGGACCGGATCTTTCCATGTGTCTGATTAAATCCATCTTTTTAGCGCTGGGGTCGGTATTTTTATTGATGCCGGGCGTGATTATGCTATTTTCCAATCTGATGGACCGCACGAAGCACAAAAATTTTATACCGGATATTCCTTTTGTGGGTAAGTTTGACTATGCGACGAGATTTATTGTAGCGCCGCTTTTTGTGTTTGTTATAGTGGGGGCCTACATGGTTTCCAGTAAGTGTCCTTATGTGTTCGGCGACTCGACAATTACGCCGCCGATTCAGAACAGTGTCCAGAAGACGGAGGAGATGCAGACAGAGAACTTCGGTTCGAGTAACATGGTGGCGCTCATTGTTCCGGCGGGAGATTATGAGAGCGAAGCGAAGCTTCTACAGGAATTGGAGGCATGCCCTGAGGTGGATTATGCTATGGGTCTTGCCAACATAGAGGCGATGGACGGCTATTGCCTGACAGACAAGCTGACGCCGAGGCAGTTTTCGGAGTTGATTGATCTGGACTATGAGGTGGCGGAGCTGGTGTATGCGGCATACGCCGTAAACGATGAGGATTATGCGAAGGTGGTCAACGGCCTTCCGGAATACAAGGTGTCCCTGATTGATATGTTTATGTTCGTCCATGATGAGGTGGAGGAAGGATATGTCACCTTGGAGGACGACTTACAGGACACGCTGGACGATGCTTTTGACTCCATGAATTTTGCAAAGAACCAGCTTCAGGGAGAAAATTACAGCCGTATGCTTGTTTATCTGACGCTTCCCGAGGAGAGCGAGGAAACCTTTGCCTTTATCGACAGGATGCATGAGATTGCGGCGAAATATTATGACGGTAAAATTTTAGTCTGCGGCGAGTCGGTGAGCCAGTATGACCTGCAAAAGACCTTTGGCCGGGATAATCTGGTGAACAATGTGGTATCTATTCTTGCCGTGCTGGTGGTGCTTTTGTTTACCTTTAAGTCGGCGGGTATGCCGGTGCTTCTGATTGCGGTCATTCAGGGTTGTATCTGGCTTAACTTTTCGTTCCCGGCGTTGCAGCATGACAATATTTTCTTTATGTCATATTTGATTGTCAGTTCGATCCAGATGGGCGCAAATATCGACTATGCCATTGTGATTGCGGGACGTTATATGGAACTGCGGGAGACCAACGGCAGAAAACAGTCCATCATAGATTCTATGAATCAGGCGTTCCCGACGATCATCACATCGGGTACAATGATGGTGGTGGCTGGCTTCCTGATCGGAAAATTGACCTCCAATGCGGCGATCTTCGGTATTGGTAAATGTCTGGGAAGGGGTACGACGATTTCCATTCTGATTACGATGTTCGTTTTGCCGCAAATTCTTCTGGTGGGCGATAAGATTATAGAGAAGACGGCCTTTGTCATGAATATGCCGATCCGCACAAAGAATGTAACTGGCCTTATGAGGGTGGACGGACTGGTGCGCGGCCGGATCGACGGCGTTGTGACAGGTACGATGAGCGCCATTGTCCGGGGTAATGTGAGCGCCTATGTGGAGGCCGGCGATGTGACAGAACTTTCGGAGGAAGAATACCGGCAGTTGACGGCGTCGGTGTCCGAGGAGATAGAGAGCAGGGAGGTGGCGGATCATGAGTAAAAGAAAAGTGACAGCCCTGTTACTTTCGGTGGCGGTGATGGCGAGTGCGTTTCCGGCGGCAACGGCATTGGCTGTGGAGGGAAACCCGCAGTCAGAGGCGGAGAAAGAAAAGGCGGCGGAAAAGAAGGCGAAGGGCGGAGAAAAGGACGGGAATACAGAGGAAGGCGAAGAGGAAGAAGTTGCCAGCGTGGAAGATGCCAACGAGGTGATTGATTCCTATCAGGATGAGGAAATCGAGTGGGAGTCCGTCTATATCAGAAACGTGGAGGACTTCAAGGAGTTTTCGCGGAACTGCTGGCTGGACACCTGGTCACAGAATAAAAAGGTATATCTGACGGAGGATATCAGCCTGTCCGGGGAAAACTTTGTCTCCATACCCACCTTTGGCGGTTATTTTGACGGACAGGGGCACACCATCAGCGGCTTTACGGTATATAAGCCGGTTTCCTATGTGGGATTGTTTAACTGTACCCAGAAGTCGGCGGTGCTCGTCAATCTGCGGGTGGAAGGGTCTGTCAGGCCCACCGGGAATCAGATGGTGGTAGGCGGCATTGTGGGAGATAACAGCGGCGTGCTTTTAAACTGTATCTTTGACGGTACGGTGAAGGGCAGCGATTATGTGGGCGGTATTACCGGGTACAATGAGATCAGCGGCGTGCTGATGGATTGCGAGACCATCGGGGAAATTACGGGGGCGCACTACACAGGCGGCACAGCCGGCGATAATGTGGGCAATATTGTGGGATGCCTGAATAAGGCGGACGTCAATGTTTCCAACGAGGATACGGCGAAGTCTCTGGAAGATATCAGTTTGGAGCAGTACACAACCGGGATTTTCACCGCTCTTGACAAGGAGGAGGACGAGAAAGGCAGCAAGCTCTCCACCACGGACAATACAGTGGATTCGGGCGGTATAGCCGGTCTTTCCACGGGAATCATACAAAACTGCGTGAACGAGGGTACGATCGGCTACGAGCATGTGGGTTACAATACAGGCGGCATCGTGGGCAGACAGTCCGGTTATGTGTACGCCTGCGCGAACAAGGGAAGAGTCTATGGCCGTAAGGATGTGGGCGGTATCGTGGGGCAGGCGGAGCCTTACATAGCGATTGATTTGTCGGAGGATATTGTGCTCCAGCTTTCGGATCACATTGATACCATGCACGATCAGATTGAAAAGATGCTGGACGATGCGGGAGATCAGTCGGATATGATTTCCAACAGGCTCTCTGTGATTCGTGATTTTGCGGACAGAGCTATTGACGATACCCATGTGTTGGCGGACAGAACCATCGATTGGACGGACAGCATGATGGATTCTGTCAACGAGGCGGTGAACCGTTTTGACTATGTGTTGGACGAGACGGCGAAGGACGACGGCGTGATCGACCATATGACGGACGCGGCATCGGATGTGAAAGATACGGCGAAGGAGCTGGGAGACATGGTGCAGGCCATGGATATCTACCAGTACATGCCGCCGGAGGAGCAGGTGCTGTATGACGACGCCAAAGCGGCCATTGAAAACGGCGGGAAAGAGCATGCCAGATATGCCGCAGATGGGACGGCGGCGTATGAGCATTATTATATTGCCAAAAAAATCAATGATGGCAGCGACATGATGAATAACTGGGAAAGCGATTTGGAGCCTGTGGGCGCTTCAAGACCCGGCGCAAATGACGATTTTAATGATGTGTTGACGGCCGGCAGTGTTTATCTTTCTATTTCTGGCTGGGTGCATAACTCAGATGGACAGAGTTTTCCTTTGTCGGATGGCAGCGAGCGGGCGGCTGCGGATCAGGAGGTGGAAAGCTGGGTGGCTGAGCAGATGGCCGGTAATGCTTCGGCGATTGCGAGGGCTGCGAGCCGTTATGCGGATGATCAGTTCAGAAATAAATATGGCGTAGAGTATGCTGATTATATGCAAAACCAGCTGGCGACTATGACGGATATTGCGGCAAGGTATACAGGAGAAATGACAGATGCGGCGAGAGACCAGTTGGGCGACGCGGTGGATTCCGCGAAGGATGCCGCGGGCAATCTGGAGGATGCGGGAGAGGGCACAAAGGATATCCTCAAAACATTAAACGACAAGGAGGATATCGTCTTTCCCAGACTGGGGGAGGATTATCATTCCACCACGGGAAGTCTCAACTCCAATTTAAAAAATATCTCCGAGAACATGGGATATCTGAATGACGAGATGGCCTCCTCCGGGGATGTGATCGGCGACGATCTGTCCAATATCAACGACGAGTTCAGCGAGATTATGCGGCTGTATACGGATGCCATGGACGGCGTGCTGGATATGGATTACTCCAATATCTATGAGGATGAATCGGAAGAGAACGCGGAGGAGTGTATAGATTCTACGGTTGCTGACTGTGTGAACAATGGCAGGGTGGAAGCGGATCTGAATGTGTCCGGTATTGCCGGTACTATGGCGATTGAGTATGATTTTGATTTGGAGAGCGATGTAACGGGAATCGATGATGCCAGAGCAAACTCTACTTTCCTTACAAGGTGCGTGCTTAGACAGAATGTGAATCAGGCGAATGTCACGGCGCAGAAGAGCTACGTGGGCGGTGTCTGCGGCCTACAGGAGATGGGCATGGTGCTGCGTTGTGAAAATTACGGCAGGATCGAGAGCACATCAGGAGATTATGTGGGCGGCATTGCGGGCCAGTCCATCTCCCATATCAAGAACAGTTATGCGAAGTGCACGGTTTCCGGCGGAGAATACGTGGCCGGTATTGTGGGATATGGATATGGAATAGAAAACTGTTGTGCAATGGTAAAGGTGAAGGAGGCTGAAGCTTTTTCAGGCGCGATTGCCGGTAAGGTTACGGACAATGCGGAGATTGCGGAAAACTTCTTCGTCTCGGATGAGATTGCCGGCATCGACCGGATCAGCTACAGCGGAATGGCGGAGCCTGTAAGCTATAAGACGCTTCTGGAAATGGAGGGGATTCCCACCAAATTCCGCAATATGAAGATCACTTTTTATGCTGATGATGAGGAAGTAGGGACAGCGGAGTGTCCTTTTGGCGGCAGCGTTGCTTTGGACAAATATCCGACCATTCCCGCCAAGGAAGGGTTTTACGCAGACTGGGACAACAAGGAGCTGGTGGATGTCCGGGTTGATGAAGATGTGACGGTAGAGTATGTGCGCTATTTGACCACGCTGGCAGGGAGCTGGATGCGGGAGAATAACCAGTCCTCCCTTCTGGTGGACGGTATGTTCGCACAGGAGGACGAGATAACGGTTGATAAGCTGGGAACGACTGACGTGCAGGTGAGCCTGCCTGATGCACAAGAGCCGGAGGAATTGACGGAATGCTGGCAGATAGAGATTCCCGACGACGGTGCAAAGACTCATCAGATCCGCTATCAGGCGCCTCAGGGCCAGACTGAGGGCGTGGAAATCTATGTACAGGATACGGGTGCTGTCGGTTGGAAGAAAGCGGAGACAGAGCTTATGGGCATTTACTTCCTCTTCCCGGCGGAAGGAAACAGCGTGAAGATTGCGGTCAGTGTGACGCAGAAGGGTATTATGGATTATATCGTCTTTATCGTTGCGGGCGCTGTGGTGCTGATTTTGTTGATTGTCCTGATTGTACATAAGAAGAGGAAGAAGCGCAGGGAAAAGAAAGTGCAGACCGAAATCGCCGAAGAAAACGAGGACGGTGCGGCAGATACCGAGTAGGAAAAAGCAAAACGGAGATCAAAAAACGGGTGTGTGGAGGAGCCACACACCCGTTTTGTCTGTCAGGCATATTACCATCCAAACACATCCTTGATAAACAGATAGGCTACCGTCAAAATCAATCCCACGCAGAAGAGTAGCAGCCCGAAGGACATGCTTCTGGCGATCATGGTAGAGTTCTCCTGATACTCCTCGTAAAGCAGGGCCAATTTGTGCTCGTAGTCTCGTTTTCGGGGCGCTTTTCTGTGTATGGTAAGATTGCCGAGCCTCTCAAACAGGGAGGCAGTACAAGCGCCCAGATGTGTCAGGGCGTTGCCCTCAGGACGTTCGTGGGGAAGCTTCTCATCCCGATAAATGGTTTTTCTGAGAATCACCACGAGGGTGTCCACAAAGCTGTCAAGGAAACGGCAGATCATACCGAAGGTAAAGGGCAGGATTCGCAGTAACAGGGGCCGGTAAATGATGTTTTCCAAATCCATCCAGGCCGGCAAACGGTTTACATAATATTTACAAACCGTTTTGTTTTCATCGGAACTCTCCTTTTTCATCAAAAGCGGACGAACGATGAAGCCGTAGATCAACGCGCCGAACACCAGAGAGATAAAAGAGCCTCTCAAGTTTTCGAAGGAGAAGTAGGTGATCTTTTCGGAGGCTTCCATGCGCAGGAAATCCTGTCCCATATCGGCGATGCCGTCCATCACAATATTCGGAAGAAGTCCCATAACCGGCAGCAGGGTGGCGCTTACGGTGAGCGCAAACGCGCTTGTGCGGTTCATATATTTCCCTTTCAGGTCGTCATATTGTTTCTGCAGGGCATCGTCCGTGTTTTTCTCAAGAAAAAGGCAGGCGTAGAGCTTGACCATGTAGGCGATGGTCAGGCCGCCGCTGATTAAGAAAATCCACTCGATGCCGCTCATAAACGAGGTACTGAAGAATGCGGGGATCACGCTCGCGTTAGTTAGGAACATATACTCCACGATGCTTTCATGAAGCAGGGTTTTGCTGATATAACCGTTCCAGAGCGGCATACCGCCGATCCCCAACGCGCCCATCAGGAAAATATAGTTGAGCAGAGGCTTTTTACGGCCAAAGCCGCGAATCTCATTCAAGTCAAGCTTATGAAGGTTCATAAAGACCACGCCCGCCGCCATAAACAGTACCAGCTTGATCAGGGAGTGGTTTACCATGTGCAGGAGACTTCCGCGAAGCGCCGCCGCGTTTTTTGAGCCGAGAAGTCCCGA
Organism: Lachnospiraceae bacterium UBA7202; assembly: GCA_002490705.1. Taxonomy (GTDB): domain Bacteria; phylum Bacillota; class Clostridia; order Lachnospirales; family Lachnospiraceae; genus UBA3282. The sequence continues at coordinate 60,961 of DKUO01000023.1, read as the reverse complement.
CATACCGACGCCCACTAGAATAAAGCCGATCTGGGAGACGGAGGAACAGGCTAACGTTCGTTTTAAGTCGATGGAAAGCAGGGCCAACAGCGCGCCGATCACCATGGTAAAGACGCCCAGAATCAGCAACAGGCCGCCCCAGGCCGCGTTCCCGAAAAAGAGGTCTACCGTTAGAATTAAAATGCCGTACATTCCTGCTTTGGTCAGAATACCGGACAGCAGGGCCGAGGCCGGAGCGGGAGCCACGGGATGGGCCTTTGGCAGCCAGATATGGAGCGGGAAGGCGCCTGCTTTTGCGCCGAAGCCAAACAGGAGACAGAGTCCGGCGGCCCAGATTCGTACAACGCCCCGGCGGGCGTAGGGGGAGGATGGCGAATTCATTTCCGAATAAAAGGCGGTCAGCTCGGCCAGATCCGAAAAGCGGAGGCTGCCGACTGTGCTTTGGAGCAGGAAAATACCCATCAGCATTACCAGACCGCCGAGAACGGCTACGGCCAGGTAGGTTGCGCCCGCCCGCAGGGATTCCGGCCTCTCGTCGTGCACCACCCAGACATAGGAAGTAAACGACATGATTTCAAAGAAAAGAAACGTAGTAAAGAAATCTGCCGAGAAGAAAACACCTTCTGTGGCGCCGAGGGTCAGCAGCAGAAACAGATAGTAGCGGTTTCTGTTGCGGTAGTGTCCGAAATATTCCCTCGAAAAAAGGGTGGTCATAAACCACATGAAAGCGGCGACAGTTCCGTACAACGCGCGAAAACCGTCAAGGGTAAATTGTATTCCCATACCGCAGATGTAGGGAATCGTAATGTCAATTCCCGTCGCAGCGCCTGTCATGACATGAATCGTCAGGGTGGCACAGAGAACGAAAGTAACGCCTGTTATGATATCGGCAAAGTAGTTCCTTCCGTCTTTGTGTTTTCGCCCGACGCCGTAGCTGAGAAAGGCGGCGATCATAGGCAGGAAAACGATACTGGTAATCATCAACGTAACATTCATGGTAATCTCCATTCCAATCTATATTTTATCCGATGCGAAAAATAGTTTCGTGTCTTATTCGGTTCCGTTCGCCACACACATGAAGAAGTCTACGATTGGCTGGGAACAAAGGCCGAAGCCGATGATGCAGACCGTAAATACAAACAGCGGCAGCAGCATCTTCCAATTGGGATCCTTTACGTCAGCAATCGCATGATAGTCAAAATCCTTTCCCGGAAAAAATGCCCGTACCACAATGGTAAGCATATAGATGGCCGTGAGGAGGGCGGAAACCAGGAGACAGGCAATGCCGCCCCATGCTAACGGGTTTTCGCTTTCCACCGCCGCTTCGGCCAGATTCCATTTGCTGATGAAACCTGCCAGCCCCGGAACGCCCATGAGGGCAAAGGCCGAAATGGTAAAAATGCCGAAGGTGCAAGGCATTTTGTAGCCAAAGCCGTCCAGCTCGTGTACATAGTGGCGGTCTGTCTGGTGCATGATCGCGCCCGCGCAGAAGAAAGAGCTGATCTTCATGAGGGCATGAAACACCAGATGCGTCAGGGCACCCGCCATCCCAAGCGGCGTCATAATGACCGCGCCGAAGAGGATATAGGAAAGGTTGCTGATGGTGGAGTAAGCCAGCCGTCTCTTGATATGTGTTTCTTTTACCGCCCGGCTACAGCCGTAAACAATGGTGAACATGACGACGATCATGACTACTGCCTGGGCCCATGTGCCTCGCAGGAACTCTGTGCCGAAGCTGTAGTAAGTCAAGCGCAGGATAGCGAAAGCGCCGGCTTTTACCACGGCAACTGCATGGAGCAGCGCGGTGACGGGCGTGGGAGCCACACCGGCCTGCGGGAGCCAGGAGTTGAAGGGACAGACAGCAGCCTTCACGCCGAAGCCCATAAAAGCCATGACATAGATTAACAGCAGCACGTTGGTATGTCCCGCGATCTTAGCGGGATCGAACACGCCGCCCAAAATAAAGTCCGTTGTGTTTCCGTAGACGATCACCATGATCAGGCCGATGAAAGCGAAGGCCGCGCCGCCAAGTGAATAGTATAAATACTTGCGGCTGGCCAGGACTGCTTCACGGGTCAGTGTGTGCATCACAAGAGGCACGGTGACAAGGGTTAACAGCTCATAGAAGAAATACATCGTCAGCAGATTGGCTGCAAAGGCAATTCCCAGCGTTACGCCGTAAGTCAGCGTATAAAACAGGAAGAAAATATTTTCGTTTTTCTCCTTTGTCATATATTCAAAGGAATAGAGCGTTGCGAAAGGCCACAAAAAGGAGACCAGCCCGGCAAACACCATACTCATGCCGTCCACCCGGAAGCTGATATTTAAGTCGCCTGTAAAATGCGCCAACAGGAAGGTGCTGTCCGAATGGTGCAGGAGCAGATACCATACCAGAATACTGTTGACCACAACCGCTGTTTCAAGGAAAATTTCCTTCTGCCATCTTTTTTGAAAGGGGATGACAGGCACTAAGATTCCCACTATGAAAGGAATTATAATCACTGAAATAATCATGCTATCACCTCCCGATTATCGCCAAAAAAGAAGAATAGAAGTCCGGTAACAGGCCGGTCAAAACTGACAGAACCGTCAGAATCAGGATCGGCACAGTCATAAGCCTACAGGGTTCTTTCTTTTCCAGCCTGCTGTAATCATAATCAGCGCCGGGGAAAAAGCCCTGAATGGTCAGCGGCAGCAGATATCCTGCGGTGAGCAGCGCGCTGACCAGAAGGATAACCGGGCCAAGCACACCGAGAACAGGAATGCCGCTTCTCAGGGAGCCGATGGCCAGATACCATTTGCTCACAAAGCCGCCCGTGGGGGGGATACCGATCAAACCGAGGGAGGCGATGGTAAAGCACCACATGGTGAGGGGCATTTCCTTGCCGATACCGCGCATTTCCTCCACCCGCGTTTTCCCCGTCTTATAAATAATGGCTCCGGCGCAGAGGAAGAGAGCCGCCTTAGAAAAACCGTGGGCCAGCACATGGAGCAGGCTGCCGTTCAAGGCCGTTTTGTTCATAACTGCCAGACCGAAAAGAATATAGGAAAGCTGGCTGACCGTAGAGTAAGCAAGTCTCTTTTTCAGAACTGGTTCCCGGTAGGCAAGCAGCGATCCCATGAAAACTGTGACTAACGTCAGCCAGATCCATGCGGTCTGCATCCATGTACCCGAAAGGAACTTCAATGCCCCGTCCCATGCCCCGAACAGGTCGAGCACTCGAATGATGGCCAGTACGCCTGCTTTGACAATCACAGCCGATAACACGGCCGACGCGGGTGCGGGGGCAACCGGATGGGCTGTGGGCAGCCATGCGTGCATGGGAAACATGCCCGCCTTCACACCGAAGCCGAGAATCATGACAAAGGCTACGACCAGCAGAAAGCCGCCGTGCTCCGCTATGGCGGTGACATATAATGAGCCGTTGAAGAAACTCAATGTACCGGTATATTGATAGAGAAAATAAATGCCGAACAATGCCGCATACGCGCCGCAGAGGGAGTAGAACAAATACTTTAATCCGGCCATAATCGCCTCTTTTGAGCCGTTATGTAACACCAATGTCATGGAAGACAGGGTTAAAAGCTCAAAAAACAGATAAAAGGTAATCAGGTTCCCCGCAAAGCACAGGGCGTTCAGCACGCCGAATACCAACAGGTAAAAGCCGTAGTAGCGGCCTTCCCGCTCTTCGTGCTTCATGTACTCAAAGGAGAAAAAGCCTGCGCAGAGCATGACGGCAACCGCCAGCAAGGAAAAAAGCGCGCCTATGTCGTCGATCATAAAATGAATCGGCAGGGTTTTCGTCAGATAAAATGGGATAAACTTTTGTTTTGCTATAAACAGGGAAAGAACCACGAGCAGGGCTGTGATGACAAGAAAGCATCCTGTCAGCGTAACCAAAGTCTTTCTCTGGGCGGCTTTTGCCTCGCCTGACAAAGGCGTCCGATAGCGGATCAGCAAAAACGCGCCTGCCAAAATCGGAAAAAAGATGGATAAAAGTATTAGGTACATGCCCTCACCTCCTTGTAAATAATACAGCAAATGTGAATCAAGCGAACATGGCAAGCCCCTGCTCGATCATATCCACGATTGGCTGGGAGCTGACGCCTAAAATGACATTTAATACAATGAAACATACAAGCACTATGCAGTAGCCCTTCATATCTTTGAAAGTGATACCGGAATACCCCGTTTCACTGAAAGGCGTATAAATGCGGATCACGGTTTTCATAAAATAAATGGCGTTCAGAACCGTACTGATGCCCAGAACGATCAGCGAGGCGAGCATTTTACCCTCCACTTGTACCGCGGCCTGGGAAAACAGGAGTTTGCTGATAAATCCGGAAAATAAGGGAACGCCAACCATGGACAGGGAGCCTGCCGTAAAGGCGGCTCCGGCCCATTTATTGCGGTAGGCCGCACCTGTCAGGTCGATAAACTTACGGCTTCCGCCCGACACGTCCGTAAGACCGATGGCGGCGATAAAGAGCAGGGATTTGGTCGCCGCATGGGACAGGATGTGGAAGACACTGGCCACCATACCCGCCTGTGTCCCCATGCCGAAGCCCATGTAAATGTAGCCGATCTGGGCCACCGAGGAGAAAGCAATCATCCTGCGGATGTCGTTTTCCCTTATGGCGCTGATAGAACCGAAAATCATACCCATCAGGCCGAAGACAAAGAGTACGTCGATGATTCTGGTACTGTTAAAGATATCAAAGCCGATCACCCGGTAGATAATCTTAATTAACAGAAAGATATAGCCCTTGGACACCAGGCTGGACAGGATTGCCGCGGAGGACACCGTAGAGTATCCGTAGGCGTCGGGCAGCCAGGCGTGGAAGGGAAACAGCGCGCTTTTGATGCACAGGCCGATACACATCAGGGCTATGGAAACGATCAGAGGGATCTGATATTCGCCGCTTGTCACAAGCTGTCCCACCGATTCTTTGATATTGCTCATGAGAAGATGGCCCGTCAGGTCGTACATGATGCAGAGTCCGAAGAGCAGAAGGCCGGACCCCAAAAGGCTCATAATCATATAGCGGACAGCCGCTTCGATGGTGCGTCCCACCTGACGGATCATAATCAGGCCACAGGCGGAAATGGTGTTGATCTCCACAAAGACATAGGCGGTAAACATATCGTTGGTATAAACCAGTGCAAGCAGAGAACTCAGCAGCAGGTTTACCAAAATATAGTATAAGCTATGTTTGCTCTCCACCACTTCACCGTAAAGCTTGTGTGCGCCGCCCGCCATGGACAGGTACATGATGATGCAGAAAAAGAGAGCCATGCCTGCTTCCAGCACGCCAGCCCGGATCTCGTTGCCCCAGGGAGCGGGAAAGTGCCCCATCCAGTAGACGAAAGCTTCGCCTGTGGAGAGAAGATATAACAGAAGTATCGTAGACATTACGCCCACTGTGATAATCACCACACGATTTACCACTTTCGCTGCCTTTGCGGGGAGCACGGAGCAGACAGTGCCCGAAAAGAGGCTTAACAGGATAGAGAAAAAGGGGAAATTACAGATAAAATTCATGTTATTTTCCCTCCTTCTTTAACTGTGCGGAGATCTCGTCAAGATCCAGCGTGTGATATCTGGTGTAGAGACGGATCGTCAGGGACAGCATAAGAGCGGTCACGGAGACAGACACTACGATACCGGTAAGCACAAGGCCGCTGGGAATCGGGTTGATATAGGCTTCCGTGCTGGTGACGCCGTTCACCACAATAGGCGCAACGCGTCCCGCAATATATCCTTTTTCCGCAAGGAAGAGATAGATTGCGCTGTCCATCACATTCAAACCAATAATTTTTTTTATTAAGTTGGTCTGCAAAAGCAGATTGGTAAAACCGATACAAAACAGAATTGCCGCGACGGCTTCCCCGTAATTTGCAAGTAAATTCGGGCCCATATTAAAACCCTCCTTTTCGGAACATGGCATAAAAAGCGTAGATTGTGCAGGCAACCACAAGGCCCACCGCGATATTTAAGGGCAGAATCAATCCGCTTGACAGGATCGCGCCGGGCGTGCCCTTGGGGATTATGCTGTGGAGCTGGTTAGCGCCTGTGTAAAAGGAATAGCTTTTTGCCAGACAGTAGAAGGAAAGGGAGAAAAAGCATATCCATTTGTAAGTTTTCTCCGTAAAAAACCGCTCTGTCTTTTTGAAACCAAAGGCATTTAGATAAAGCACCAGTCCCGCACCGATCACGGCGCCGCCGGAGAAACCGCCGCCGGGGCCTAAATGGCCGTTTAGGATCACATAAATGCCGAAAATAATGATAATCGGCACAAGGAAGGTCGCCACGAGCTGCAAAATCGCGTCGTTTTTCGGCTCGAAACGGCGGTCGCTCAGTTCCGCTTCATTTTTTTCGGTCTTATTCAGACGAAGCAGAATCAGAACCGTGATTGTCGCTGTAAATAACACGTGTGATTCTCCCAGCGTATCAAAGGCTCTGTAGTCTAGAATCATACCAGCCACGATGTTGACGGCGCCTGTTTCCTCCAAACCTTTTTCAATGTAGCGCTCTGCCACCTCGTTGTTGACGGGTCGGTTGACTGTTCCGGTGGCGGGCAGCCATGAGATTGTCACCAAAAGCAGGGCGATCAAAAACAGGCAGAAGATAATGCTGGTGGCATGATAAAGTTTGTGGAAGAGTTTCATTCCCATATTGCGCTTGGGGTCATAAACCTTGTCCAGAATGGCGTCATGCTCCTTTTCGTGCCGCAAAGCCGCCTCAGGATCAATCTGATATTCCTTCTGAGGGTGCATTTCCACCTCGCCGAGATAGGGATCTTTCGATCCGGAAAGCCATCTGAAAAAATGGAAGGCAAATGTTTTTTGGTATTCCGATTCCGGTCTTTTTTTACTCATCTTTTGATTCCTCCTTCTCTTCCGGTTCCGCCGCCTCGATGGCGCGAATCTTTTTGAGCGTCACGAAAAAGAGTACGCTGGTGATTCCAGCGCCGACGGCCGCCTCTGTGATGGCCAGATCGGGGGACTCCAGACAGATCCAGAGCATGGACATAACCAGACTGAAGGACATATAAATTAAAATTGCGTTTAAAAGATTTTTGGAAAAGCTGACGGAGACTGCACAGATAATTAATAGCCCCATCAAAATAATTTGAAAAGCTGTCATGACGGGTCGCCCTCCTTTTCCATCGTATTTTCCGCTCTTCTGGCAGATAATTCCTGCTCTAAGAGCGCTACGTCTTCATATATTTCGCAGTGATCAGATAAATGTTCATTTGTGGCGGCTTCCAGTCTGGAAAGAACATGGGAGGAGACGGGGGAAGCAAACCACAAAAAGACGACAATCAAAAACATTTTCAGGGTGGTAAAGTTCAGACCAGAAAAAATCATCAGGCCGATCAGACAGGAGCTGATGCCAAGCGTGTCGCCCATGGCGGCGGCGTGCATCCTGTTCAGAACGTATTTAAAGTGAAAAACGCCGAAAAGTTCCGTGAAGAAGATTACTATGCCAATTATTAAAAAAATGCTTCCGGCAATCAATTTGATCCATTCAACTGCGTTCATCTGTATCTCCTCCTTCCCCATTTTCCAGATTGTGGTGCCGTTCTTCGTAAATGCCGATATATACTTTGGAAATTACCACTACCGCAAGAAAACTGATCATGGCGTAGATCAGGCAGATATCCACCAGATATCCCTCCTTTAGCAGCAACGCCAGAATGGAAATCATGACCATGACCATGGTTCCCATCATGTTGACAGCCACAAGACGGTCAGCCACACGGGGGCCCTTTACGGCGCGGATCAGACAGACGAGCAGCATAATGGAGAGCAGAATTAACAGTGCAATAAAGAGCGGATGATAAAGCATTTCTTTTTCCATAGTTCCTCCTTTCCACAGCACAGACAATTACTCGGCCGTTTCCAGTTTCTTTAAAAGTTTTACGAACACGGAGGAGGAAATGCCCTCCGCCAGTTCCTTGTCAAGACAATGGACCGTATATTCATTGCCCGTCAGGGCAACGGTGATGGTGCCCGGTGTCAGCGTAATGGAATTCGCTAACAGCACCCGCGCAAAGGTGGAATGAAGATCCGTCTTAAAGTGGATGACGGCGGGTTCCAATTCATACTCTGCGGAGTAAATCATGCGGAATACGATTAAATTGGCCTTCAAAATTTCCCAGACCAGGGTAAATAGATATTGCAGCAGGAGGGGCGCCTTTTTACATAAAAAAAGGTCGTACCGGGGACTGTAATCAAAAAACTTACAGAAAAACCAATACATAGCCCCTGCAATTACAATGCCGAAGGCAGCAATTTCTGCGGTAAACTGCCCGTTAAAGATAACCCAGACCAGAAAAAAAATTACGAACATTTTTCCACTCCAATCTCGCAAAATTCTTTAGCATGTTTCTTCCTATTATAAAGGAGTTTTGTTTAACGTTGATATTATGGACCCAAAAAAAGGAAGTGTCAAGTGGCTCTTTCGTCAAAGAATGGTTTTTGGTAAAATAAAGGGAGAAAGGAAATGGAAGCATGAAAAAGCGTATGTTGCAGGCGGCTGCAAGTCTGTTGGCGCCGCTGTTTATTTTATGCGGCTGCGGGGCTGGGCAGGCGCAGGAGGAATACCGGCTGGAGGAAAGCAATAAGCTGGTGGTTTATACCTCCCACAAGGAAGAAATCTATGGGCCTATCGTCAGGGAATTTGAGGAGCGGACGGGTATCTGGGTAGAGGTGGTTACCGGCGGAACGAACGATCTGCTGGATCGGATCGAGGAGGAAAACGGAAAAGATTCGGGAGATGTGATGTTTGGCGGTGGTGTGGACAGCCTGAATGCATACCGGGATTATTTTGAATCCTATGTCAGCAGCCAGAGCGCCCAGCTCGACGATACCTATGCGTCGCCTGATGGTGTGTATACGGTGTTTTCCAGGCTTCCCATTGTCATTGTCTATAACAAAAAGCTGGTGATTTCGGCGGGTACGCCCAGAAGCTGGCGGGATCTAACTAACAACCACTGGAAGGGCAGTATTGCCTTTGCAGATCCTGACCGGTCGGGCAGCAGTTACACGGCACTTTTGGCAATGATACAGATCCTCTCGGACGATATGACCGAGGAGGAAGTGATGGAGACGTTTGTTTCCAATCTGGACGGAGACATTCTCTCCGGTTCGGGGGAAGTGCTGGGGGAAGTGACGGCGGGCAAGAAGCTGATCGGGATCACATTGGAAGAAACCGTCTTAAAGGAGATGGATCAAAATGCGGATATTGCCATGATTTATCCCAGAGAGGGAACTGCGGCCGTGCCGGACGGGAGTGCGCTGATCAAAAATGCGCCTCACAGGGAGAATGCGGAGCTGTTCATAGAGTTTACGGTGAGCGAGGATGTGCAGAGACTTCTGGAGGATCGGCTTTACCGCAGGAGCGTTCGGAAGGGCGCGGAGGGCGAAGAGATCAGAGAAGTGCGGTATGATTTGAATTATTCGGAGGAACATCGGGAAGAAATATTGGCGAAGTGGAAGGAACTGACACGGTAGGGATGAAGACGGTTATCAGGAAATCCTTTAAAAGAGAATTATTTTTGTGCTTTATTGTGGTGGCGCTGGTTCCGATGGTGATTACCGGCTGTTTTCTGGTCAGTGTTTTGAAGGCGAGGCTTTCAAGGGACTATGAGGAAAAGACACAGGAGCAGTTAATTAGTGTGGAGAACCGTTTGGCCGGCGTCTTTGATGAGATGGAGCAGGCGGCGCAGGAGATTATGTCCGACGGGGTGATTGTGGATGGCATTACCCAGACCGACAGCTGGCTGAAAAATAAAGCGTATAAGAGGCTGTACGAAAAGACGCAGGATTTGCGGGAAATTGCATGGTTTCATATCTATGATGCACAGGGCCGTTGCAGCCTTTCCACATCCCCGCAGGGTGCGGAGGGGGAACTTCCTCCCTATTGGGGGCTGTTAAAGGTGGCGCGCACCCATTCCCATGAAATGATTTTGCGCCGGGCGTCATGGGAACAGGACAAGGAGAAGCCCTGCCTACAGGGAGCTTGTGCAATTCTGGATGAGGATGAGGAATGTCTCGGTTTTGTGGTGATGGACATAACCGAATCTCATTTTGAAACCATTTTGTCCGGAACATATAATGAAGAGAATGGAATTGCAGTGCTGAACAGCTACTGGGAGGATGTGTACAGCACGAAGGCGGCCAAGGAGGCTTCATTGGCCCAGACGCTCAGAACCAGACGGATGGCGGGGGAAGATCTGCGTCAGACGACGGACGGCATCACCTTCTACATAGCGCCGCTGGAACAGACAGGACTCTATATTATACTGGGAAAAGAACCGGTATTTACGCGTGACGTAACCAATATGACCGTGGGCGTAATGATGATTATGGCGGTGTGTTCCCTGCTCCTTTGTATTGCAGCGGCGGGTGTGATGAGCAATTATTTAACCGCGCCGGTGAAGAGGCTTTCACAGGCTATGGCCCGCGTGGAGGGCGGTGATCTGGACATGCAGGTGGGCAGCGGCAGGAAGGATGAATTCGGGCAGCTTTCCGCCAGTTTTGACGGGATGACCAGACAGATCAAAGAGAATCTGGCTTTGCAGGTAAAACAGCAAAAGGAGTTAAACGACAGCAATATTGCCATGATGCAGGCCCAGCTGAATCCTCATTTTCTGTACAATACGCTTGACACGATCAAATGGGTGGCAAAGGCCCACCATGTGTCGGAGCTGGCGACTATGGCCTCCGGGCTTGCGAAGATACTTCGCACCAGTATCTCCGAAGCGCAGTTTATCAGTCTGTCGGAGGAAGTCAGTCTGGTATGCGCCTATATGGATATCCAGAAAATCCGCTTTGACGGTAATTTCACTTATGACGTGGAGCTGCCTTTGGAGTTGGAGGATTGCATGGTGCCCAAGATGATCATTCAGCCGATTGTGGAAAATGCGATTATCCATGGTTTGAAGGAGCGGGAGCACGGCCATATCTTCCTGAATATCTACGAAGAAGAGGAAACGCTCTGCATAGAAGTGTATGATGATGGGTGCGGCATGGATGAGACCATCCTCGGTCTTTTGAAGGAGCGTAACAGAGAGGAATTAAAGGGTCATATCGGTTTCTATAATGTGGATACGATTATCCGGCTGCACTACGGGACACAGTACGGCCTTTATGCCGAGAATCAGCCGGAGGGCGGCGCGCGGGTGCGGATTACGCTGCCGATTGTACGGGAATAGCGTGAGAATCAGCTTAGGGAGAGGGGTAAATACATGTTTAAGATATTGGTGGTAGACGATGAAAGTCTTGTGCGAAAAGGCATTGTTATGGAGACGGACTGGGCTGCGCTTGACTGTATGGTGGTGGCGGAGGCTACAAACGGGGAGGAGGGTCTTAATGCCATTCATAAATACCGGCCGGATCTGGTGATCTGCGATATCCGTATGCCGAAGATGGACGGGATCGAGATGGTCACCGCTCTCAGAAACGAGGGCAACGAGACCTACGTGATTTTCCTGACGGCCTACGATGATTTTGCCTATGCACAGAATGCCGTAAAGCTGGGGGCTTCCGATTATCTTTTGAAGCCTTTTGAGGATGGGGAGCTGGAAACGGCTGTCTTAAACATAAAAAGAAAAGTGGAGGAAAGACAGTCCCAGGGTGGCAGGGAGCATGAGGAAAGCGTGTTGGCTCATGCCGCAATCCAAAAGGGAGAAAAGAGTAAATACGTGGCGGAGGCCATGAATTATATTATGGAGCACTATGCGGATGCGGATATCGGCGTGAAAAAGATTGCGGAATCTCTTGGACTCAGCGAGGGGCATTTAAGCCATACCTTTAAGAAGGAGACGGAGTATACAATCAACGCCTACATTACCCGATACCGGGTGCGGGTGGCCATGAAGCTTTTGCAGAACTGCCGTTACAAGGTGTATGAAGTGGCGGAAATGGTAGGATATAAGGACATCACTTATTTCTCCACGATCTTTAAGAAAATTGCGGGGGTGACCCCATCAGAGTATCAGGACAGAATCCGGAGTGAATAAACGCCGGATTCTTTTTTGTGCAACCTGTACTTCATATTCTGCAAAATAAGGCGGATTTTGTATAACTTCACAGGAATTTCAAAGAAATAACAGATATGTCCCGTTTTTCTTCCGGCATTCTGCCCTTATAATGATAGCAAGAACCAAACAACAAAGGAAAGATAGAAGGAGGATAGCTATGAAAAAGAAAGCATTATCGTTATTACTGGCAAGCTGTATGATCGCGGGAACGTTAGCAGGATGCGGCGGCGGTGGAGCGCAGCAGGCGCCCGCGGCAGAGCAGAGTACAGAGACACCGGCAGCCGGGACAGAGGAGGCAGCGCCCGCGGCGGATGCAGCTGAGAGCAGCGAACCGGCAGCAGAAGCGGCTCCTATAGATGAGGCGAACTTGACAGAGACACAGAAGATCATCCGTGAGGCGGAGGGTATGTCCATGGAAGATCTGGCAAAGAAAGCGATTGAGGAGTCCAACGGGGCAACCTTCTACGGCGTAGGCAATTCCAGCCGCGGTAAGTCCGCTCTTCCGTTATTTATCGAGTATTTGCAGACCATTGATCCTTCCTACAACATGGAGTTCGAGTGGCAGCAGCCGAAGAACAATAAAATCTTCGAGCAGTTGACCGCAGATTCCTTAAAGGATACCGGCACTTTTGCCATGACGCTGATTCAGGACGGCAACCAGATCGAGTCCAAGATGGTGCAGACCGGCATTCTGGATACATACATTCCGAAGGAGTGGGCTGAGGCAAACGGGACAACGCCTGATGCGGTGGACGGTTTCCTGCCTTTGCAGACACTGAACAAGGTCTTCATGTACAACAACACAGGAAGCGCTACCTATCAGAACTGCTGGGACTTCGTAGGAGAGGGCGTACATTCTCTCTACATGGACATCGATTCCGAGATCGTCGGCAAGAACTTCCTCTACATGCTCACAGAGGATAAATATGCGGCATGGCTGAAAGAGGCTTATGAAGCATTAGATGCGGATAAGCAGGCATATTTCCAGCCGACCATTCAGGAGATGGAGTCTGAGGCGGCAGATCTCGGCCTTGGCGCAGACGGCGCATATGCGCTGGCGTGGATCAAGCTTTGGGTGGAGAGCTACAACGCACAGACAGACGACGGCCCGATCTGTAATACCCTGGTGACGGATTCCGCTACTGACCAGTCGGGACTTCTGGTATACTCCAAGCTTCGTTCTGTTGAGGAGTCCGCAGGCGTATCCGTGAATAACATCAATGTTGCGGCATATCAGGACGGTTATAAAGGAATTGGCGGCTATGGTTACTGCCATTACCTGTTCGTGACGGAGAACAGTCCTCTTCCATGGACGGCATGTGCGTTCATCGCATACATGACCTGTACGGAAGACGGGTTCAGCGCATGGGGCAAGGACATGGGCGGTTATTCCTCCAACCCTGAGGTCGCGGCGGCGACAGAGGCAACCTACGGCCACAGCAAGGGCGGTTACGACGAATCTGGCAATCTGCAGTTCGAGGCAAAGAACGACAGAGGATATGACTGGTGGACCACAGACGGCGAGCTGGTATTGGAAGATCCTGAGTACTGTGCATCTGTTTCCTTTACCGTAGGAAGCTGGATCGAGCTTCTGACCAAGTACAGCGAGGGCGAGACAGCAGAGTAAAGAGTAAGCAGTAAGGAAATGCGGTTTTTGAAGCAATGAAATTCGGAAGTGGCATGAAAAATGCCACTTCCATTTTAAAAAAGAGAGGTTTAGAAAGAAAGGTTTCATGTTATTAAGGAGAAGCTTATGGGAGAGAAGACAAAGAGTAAATCCTCAGTGATTTATTTGAATAAATGTAAAACATATTTTTCAAAACCCCAGAATATCATCCTGCTTCTGTTTGGTATCACGGCTACCCTTGGAACGGTGGCGCCGATTGTCGCGATTGTCAAGGATACCTTTAAGATTCATCCGGGTACGATTGACGCCCATTTGACAGGCAGGGCCACGGGCTATTCCACGGCTAACTATGTGGATTTGTTTACCAGCAGGCTGGCGAAGAGCAACCTGTGGACGCCGATGTTGAACACGGTGCTTCTGGCGGTTTTCACTTGTTTGATTTCGATTGTATTTGGCGGGTTATTTGCGTTTTTAATTACGAGAACAAACTTAAAATTCAAAAAATATTTAAGTTCTATTTTTATATTTCCGTACATCATGCCCCAGTGGACGCTGGCGGTGGTCTGGCAGAATCTCTTTAACAGCAACGCAGTGACGGGAACTTCAAACGGCCTGCTGGTTTCCCTTTTCGGGATGACGGCGCCGAAGTGGTGGTGCATGGGACTTTTGCCCTGTGCGGTTGTGCTGGGCCTGCACTACGCCCCCTTTGCTTACATCATGATCGGCGGCATTTTCCGAAACATGGATGCGAATCTGGAGGAGGCGGCGACCATATTAGACACGCCGAAGTGGAAAATTATGACAAGGGTTACGCTGCCTATGGTAAAACCGGCGATCCTTTCCACGATTTTGCTGGTATTCGGAAGCGCCATGGGAAGCTACCCTGTACCCCATTATCTGGGGCTCACCACACTTTCCACAAAATATGTGTCCATGAACTCCAAGTACACGGGTGAGGCGAGCATTTTGGCAATCATTATGATGATCTTCGGAATCATGATTCTGGGACTCAATCAGATGAGCTTGAAGAGCCGGAAGAGCTATACGACCGTGACTGGTAAGTCCGGACAGATTTCCAAGATCAATCTGGGTAAGGTCGGAAAATACGTGATCGGCATTGTGCTGATCGTGGTGACATTCTTTACCAGTATTTTCCCGATTATCTCCTTCGCGATTGAGACCTTCCTGCCAAATCCGGGAGATTACAGTTTCCTGTATACGGGAGACATGAACAACCTTACAACGAAGTGGTGGGTGACTCGTGACAATAATGCGGGTGCACTGTACGGCCAGCCGGGTATTCTGTTCAATAAGACCATATGGCATGCTTTCGGCGGTACGCTTTTGGTAGCGGTGTGCTGTGCGCTGGTGGCAGGAACGATCGGCACGCTGATTGGCTACGCCGTATCCAAAAACAGAAGAAGCAAGTGGGCAAACTATGTGAACAATATGGCATTTCTGCCTTACCTGATGCCCTCTTTGGCAGTGGGAGCAGCGTTCTTTATTCTGTTCTCCAATGAGAAGATCAATCTTTTTAACACTTACGCACTGCTAATCATAGCGGGCACGGTGAAGTACATACCCTTTGCCAGCAGAGCGGCGCTCAACTCCATGCTGCAGCTGTCAGGCGAGATTGAGGAGGCGGCGATTATTCAGGACCTCTCCTGGTTTAAACGAATGTTTCGGATCATCATCCCGATTCAGAAATCGTCCATCATCAGCGGTTACATGCTGCCGTTTATGACGTGTTTAAGAGAGCTGTCCTTATTCCTGCTTCTCTGTACACAGGGATTCATTTTATCGACCACATTGGATTATTTTGATGAAATGGGATTGTACGCGTTTTCCAGCGCCATCAACCTCATCCTGATTGTGGCGATCCTGATATTTAACACATTGGTGAATAAGATAACCGGTGCAAGCCTGGATGAAGGTATCGGTGGAAAGTGAGGAGGAACATCATGCCGGAAATTAAATTGAGAGACGTGACAAAACGATGGGGAAAGTTTTATGCGGTAGACCATCTGGATTTGGATATTGCGGATAATTCCTTTATTACCCTGCTCGGGCCCTCCGGCTGCGGTAAGACGACGACGCTTCGTATGATAGCGGGTCTGGAAACACCTACCAGCGGACAGATCACCATAGGGGACAGAGTGGTATTTGACAGCGAGGCGGGTATCAACGTACCCGCCAACAAGAGAAAGGTAGGCTTCCTGTTCCAGAACTATGCGCTGTGGCCGAATATGACGGTATACCAGAATATTTCCTTTGGCCTGAGCAATATCCGTGAGGAGATGCCGACTTATGATCTGGAGGCGAAGAAGCTTGACGCGAAGATCAACGCGCTCAAAAATCCCAAAGAGTTTATTAAGCTGATTGAGGAGTGTAAGGATAAAAACGGCAAGCCTGACATGGATAAAATTTATTTGAAGCTGATTGATACCTACCTGGTGTCGATTTACACGGCGAAGGAGCTTTACGGGCTGAAAATACACGAGGCTTCCGATGTGGAAAAGGCGGCTGCCGATGCGAGAGCGAAGATGGAGCAGGAGCTGAATGAGCTTCGCAGCTCCCACCAGAGCAGGGGGGAGGAGCTTGACAGCGATTTCGCTGTAAGACAGGGCGGAAAAGTGGTAAAGAGCGTGAGAAAACTGACCAAGGAGGAAGTGGATCTCTCCGTGCGCCGGGTTTCCAGAATCGTAAAGATCGGAATGTTTATGGACAGATATCCGGCGGAACTTTCGGGAGGCCAGCAGCAGAGAGTGGCAATCGCCAGAACCCTTGCGCCGGAGCCCCAGGTGCTCTTCATGGATGAGCCCCTTTCCAATCTGGATGCAAAGCTGCGTCTGGAAATGAGATACGAGTTACAGAGACTCCATTTGGAGACGGGAAGCACTTTCGTGTATGTGACGCACGATCAGATGGAGGCTATGACGCTGGCGACCAAGATCTGCCTGATTAACAACGGCGTTTTACAGCAGTACGACGCGCCTCTTGATGTGTACAACAGACCGAATAATCTCTTTGTAGCCGACTTTGTGGGAAATCCGTCCATCAACTTCGTGGAGGCGAAGGGAAAACAAGTGGGCGGCAGTCTGGAGCTTGCGGTGTTGGATGGCAAAAAGGCAGTATTTACGCCCAATGAGCCCATAGATATGGAGAAGTGGTTTGCCCAGAGAGATACCGACGAGAAGGAGGCGGAGGCTGCCAGAAAGAGGATGCTTGAGGACAAAAAGGCGGTGGAGAAGGGTAACAAGGACGAGGTCTTCAAGTACCATATCAGCAAGGTGGACGAGAGCGACTACAGCGTACAGGAGGAGCCTGTGATCACCAATGAGGATTTTGTGATCGGCATCCGTCCCGAGTGTATCAAGGTGGATGCGTCCGGGGAAATGGAGGGCGTGATCTTCGGCGCCATGCCTACCGGAATGGAATCTACGATCAAAGTGGCGGTGGGCGATTACCTTCTGACAGGCGTAGTGTTCGGCAGTACCCTTTACAAGATCGGCCAAAAAGAGCGGTTTAACATAAGCGGAAATGATATCCTGCTCTTTGACAGGAAGTCGGGACGCTGCATCACGGCGGGAACGCTTTCCGTTCAGTAGAGGTTTTGAGGAGTGGAATGATAATAGATACAAAAAGAGGCGCTGTGAATGCAGCGCTTTCTTTTTGCGGCAGTTTGCAGTAATTTGTCGTATCGTGCTTGTCTTGTACGGGGCTATCGGATAAAATGAAAATGGAACGCCACAAATGGAACTGTTTTGAAATGGAGGGCATTATGAAATATTTGGTAATCGGCGCGGGCGGTACCGGCGGCAGTATCGGTGCGTATATGACGGAGGCGGGCAAGGATGTGACCCTGATTGCGCGGGGCGCGCATTTGAAAAAGATGCAGGAAGAGGGTCTTAAGATGGAGACCACGAAGAAAGGTAACTACACTGTGAACCCCATTCAGGCGACGGATATGGAACATTACGACGAACAGCCGGATGTGATTTTCGTCTGTGTGAAAGGTTATTCTCTGGAAGAGACCATTCCCTTTATCAAGCGGGTGGCGAAGGGTTCCACCATTGTCATTCCCATTTTAAATATTTACGGCACGGGTGGAAGAATGCAGGAGAAGCTGCCTGAGCTTCTGGTGACAGACGGCTGTATTTATATCGCGGCTGAGATTAAGGAGCCGGGAACGATCTGGCAGAATGGAGATATTTTCCGCATCGTATATGGCGTGCGAAAGAAGGAGGAGCTTCGGCCTGAGCTTTTTGAGGTGGCGAAGGATTTGAAGGAGAGCGGGATTGACGGCGTGCTGTCGGAGAATATCCAGAGAGACGCCCTGCAAAAATTTGCCTATGTGTCGCCCATGGCGGCCTGCGGCCTCTACTATCATGTTTCCGCAGGAGAGGTGCAGAAGACCGGAGAACCAAGGGATACCTTTGTGAAACTGATGCGGGAGATTGACGCGCTGGCTGTGGCTATGGATATTCCTTTCATAGTGGATATTGTGACCACAAACCTACAGATTTTAGATTCGCTGAACCCGACGGCCAGCACTTCCATGCAGCGGGATATCTACGCGGGAAAATCATCCGAAATTGACGGATTGATCTACGAAGTAGTGCGGATGGGAAAGAAATACGGCGTACCCACGCCGACTTATGAAATGGTAGAGAAGAAGGCAAAGGAGGATGGCTTGCAATGAAAACTTTTAAAGAGAAATATCTGGCAGGCGAGATCGAATTTGAGGAGATCGACAATTACAGTCAGGATTGGGGATTTAGTGATACCACGGACACCCTGCGGGAGTACCTGGGATTAAACGCCGAGGAGGAGGACGCGTGGGTGAGCGTGGGCGACGAAGCGCTGAAGGAGCTGCTGGATCAGCAGCTCCATAATTAATTGGCCGATATCTCATGCTTTCGCAGCCAGAAGATAGACAGCGCCGTGAAGAGAAAGATATAGGTGAGAGAATTGATTAAATGAGTTGACGCATGCAATTCTAAATTCGGATTGTTGGCGCGCATACCCACACTGTAGAGCGAATACGGGTAGCAAAGCCCCATGCCCTTGTTGGTGATCAAAAGTCCGAAAATGCCGCCGGCCATGGCGATGCCGATCGGAATGGCAAAGGACCGGATGATCATGGAGAAAAAGAGCTGTACACAGCAGATCGCTATCGCGCCGACTGTGCCGAAGAAAAACCAGCCTGCCGCTTCCTTTGGGAAAGGGCTGTTAAGCCCCGAAAGCCTGCCGCAGACATAGTACAGGAAAAAGATCCACAGATTTCCCAGTATCGTCATAAAGGCGGCCTGCGTCAGCTTTCCGAAATAGAGAGAGGAAAGCGGAATGGGAGCGGTCAGAAAGCTGTTCCAGTTGTGGTGGGTATGTTCTAAGCGCCATAAATAGGAGCAGTAAGTGCCGATCAGCGCGGGCATGAAGAAGTAGCATAAAAAGAGAGAATGCTGGGTCCACAGGCTGAACCATTCGCTTTTCAGGAGTTCTATGTTGAGCAGATAGTTAAAGGTGCCAAAGAAGGCGGATATCATAGGCAGCACGATAAACGCCAGCCATACCGGGCTTCTTCTCAACTTGAGCCGTTCTGCCTGTACAGCCTTTCCGTAAGATGTATTCCGATTCTTGATTTTCATAGTTACCTCCGTTTCTATTTTTTTGTGTTTTAAGCGGCATATTCTCAGGACTCTTTTCTGGTAAATAATATTCTTCCCGCCGTATAAAAAACCACAATCCAGACAGCGACCATAGCCAGAGCCGAAAGCTCCACGGGGGAGAAATCCCGGTAATAATAGTTGATGACTCTGGTATCCGGATTCCAGTCCATCATCACAAGGGCGGAGGAGAGAAAACCGCCCCAGGGCAGGAAGGAATAGGTTTTCAGAAACATCAGTATCACGCCCAGCATAGAACCGCACAGACCGATCACCATCGGGATCATCTGGTTAAAAAACAGCATGGACAAATCAAGCTGTAGCAGATATAGCGAAAGGCAGCAGGCAATCTGTAAAATAAAGGAAGACAGATAGGCCTTTGGATTGGGGTTTCCTGCGTAGCCATGGCCGTACCCTAAGAGAAGAAGGAAGAGAAAATCGGCGGCAGTCATGGACAGAATGAAGAGAAAGCCGCAGAATACCTTCGCGCGGTAGAGGGCGCCGGCGGTTCTTAAGGTTTTCAGCTGTTTGTAAGTATTGCCCTTGTGCTCTATATCTGCAAGGCGGGAAGCCAGCACAGACATCACGGTGGGCATCATGATAGCGCACAGCAGGGGCTGGGTTTGTAAATGGGCAAGCCAGCCCTGTAGCAATTCTGTTTCATCTGGACGGCGGGTGGCCCAAAACAGCCATGCGAATTGAATACTCATCAGGGCACACATGGTCAGGCCGATCTTTTTTCGCTTTATTTTTTGAAATTCTACCCGTAAAGTAATCATAAGCTGCTCTCCTTTCCGGTCAACGATAAGAAAATATCCTCCAGACTTTTCTCTCTTTTTTCAATGCGGTAAAGGGATATATTCTGCGCAACAAGCTGCCTGCACAGAAAGGCTATTTTGTCGTCCTCCAGCATGGGCAGCAGGAGAAAATCTTCCTCCTGTGCGGCGGTGATGCCATCCTGCCGGAGCAGATCAAGGGCAATGGCTGTGTGGCTGACACGGAGGGCGATCTGCTGTTTTGCATGGGAATGCAGAGACTCCAACGTGTTCTGATAGACCAGCTCGCCCTTGCGGATAATGCCTACATGATCGGCCATCTGGTCGATTTCGCTTAGCAGATGGGAGGACACGATAACGGTAATACCATATTTGGATGGAAGCGTGCAGATCAACTCGCGCATTTCCTGAATTCCGGCCGGATCAAGGCCGTTTGTCGGTTCGTCCAGAATTAAGAGCTTGGGAAAGCCAAGCAGAGCCGCGGCAAGGCCGAGACGCTGTTTCATGCCGAGAGAATAGTGATTGACCAGTTTCTTCCGCGCTTCGTGCAAGCGCACGATTTTCAGCACTTTGTCGATATCCTTTTCGGAACAGCCTTTCAATGTCTGAATGATCTGTAAATTTTCTTCGCCGGTCAGATGGCCGTAATAGCTGGGGGACTCGATCAAAGAGCCGGTCTGCTTCAAAAGTTTGATGCGGTTTTTTTCATTCACGGGCGCGTCAAAGAGAGTAATGTCTCCGGCGGTGGGCTTGGCTAAGCCGAGAATCATTTTCAGGGTGGTGGATTTTCCCGCGCCATTGGGGCCAAGGAAGCCGTAGACCGCGCCGGAAGCCACCTGCATGTTCACAGAATTGACACAGCGGACCTTGCCGTATTCTTTTGTGAGATTATGGGTTTCTACCAGATTTTGTGTTGGCATAGTGTTTCATCCTTTCTGTTTGTTTGTGCTTAAAAGCGCTCTTTGCGGCGGATTTGCAGTGGACTGATCTGCCTGTAATAAACAGGATAGAGGATGGGGATTACGCGCGGATGAAGGGAAGATTACATTTACCTTAAGAATGGGTGAGAAATCTTTTCATGGGGATCGACGGATACTATACTGATATAAGGGAGGAGTTCGGGCATGAATTTGTATGACTGTAAAATTTTGCTGGTGGATGATGAGAGGGCGCTTCGGGAAATGGTATATGGCTTTTTACAGCGCGCCGGATTTCATCAGGTGGCTATGGCGGGGAACTGCAAGGAGGCTGAGAAATTGTTTCCTGATACAGAACCACATCTGATTCTTTTGGATGTGATGCTTCCGGATGGAGACGGCTTTTCTCTTTTGAGAAAATTAAGGCAGATCTCGGAAGTGCCGGTGATTTTCCTCTCGGCAAGGGATGAGGATGAAAGCCGGTTGCGGGGGCTGGGACTGGGCGCGGATGATTATATCACAAAGCCTTTTTTACCGGAGGAGCTGATCCTGCGGGTGACGGCGGTGCTTAAGAGAGTGTACCGGGTGAAAGGCGTGCAGGAGGAAGAGAAGATAGCGCTGGGTAATTGTATGGTAGATTTGGGGAGCGGCGTTGTGCATTGGAATGATTCGGAAAACAAGAATCAGAATGGCGCTGCGAACGGGGAATATGACCGGGAAGGGGAAGTTGCGCTGACGGCAAAGGAGTATGCTATCCTGCAAAAGCTTGCACAGGAGAGAGGGCGGATCGTGACCATAGACGCTTTGTGCGACGCTGTCTGGCAGGAGGAAAATTTCGGATATGAAAATACACTGGTGGTTCACATCCGCAGACTCAGGGAGAAAATAGAAGAGGATCCTTCTCATCCGCAGTATCTTTTGACGGTGAGAGGACTTGGGTATAGATTGGTATGAAAGATTTTAGAAAAGAGAAAGTAAACTATAACTATAAAAAGATATTACGCTTTTTCGGTTATGGTGTTTTGACGGTTCTCGGAATGGTTTTCCTGACGGGCGTACTAAATATAATTTTTCTGATATCGGCGGCAGTGGCCTATGTGAATACGGACTCCAGTTATATTCAGGGAGGAAAAGTGATGGAAGCGTTGACGCCTACGGAAAGCGGATATGAGCTTGACGGAGAGATGGCGGAGGAATTTGAGCGGCAGGACCAGTGGGCGATGCTTTTGGATCAGACGGGACAGGTGATATGGAGCATTCGGAAGCCTGAGGAGCTGGAAGATCAATATACCCAATCGGATATTGCCCGCATGAGTAAATGGTATTTGAAAGGATATCCGGTACAGATGCGTGTCTGGGACGACCGAATCATGATAGTGGGCATGCAGAGAGAAATGATGTGGAAATATAATATAGAATTTTCCATTTCATGGATGGACTTTGTGAAGAGAACGTTTTGGGTATTCTTTTTCATTAATTTTGTTTGGATTGTGGTGCTGGCGTTTATCTTCACGAGGCGTTTTACAAAGAAGAGAGAGCGGGCGCGCATTGAGTGGATTGCGGGTATTTCCCATGATATTCGGACGCCGCTGTCCATGGTGATGGGGTATTCGGACACACTGGAACATGCAGAGGAACTGCCGGAGGAGGCCAGACAGCAGGCGTCGGTAATCCGCCATCAAAGCGTGGTTATGAAGGAGCTGATTTCTGATTTGAACCTCACCTCCCAACTGGAATATTCTATGCAGACGCTGAGAAAGGAGGAGACGCGTCCGGCGGAGATTGTCAGAGCTGTGGCGGTGTCCTTTTTAAATGATGCCATGCCGGGAATGCTGGAAATAGAGATGGAGATTGACGAGAGCGGCGAACAGATGGTTGTGAAAGCAGACAGACAGCTTTTGGTGCGCGCATTCCGCAATCTGATCAATAACAGCGTGAAGCATGGCGGGCAGGCAGACACCGTGAAAATTAAGATTTCCCTGTGGGAAGAAAAACGAAAATGTTATATTCGATTTCAGGATAACGGCGTGGGATATTCCGAGGAAGTCCTGCGGCGTCTACAGGGCAGAAAAAAAGAGGGCGACGCGGAAAATATCCGCGGACTGGAAATCGTGCGCAAGATTATTTTAGCCCATGGCGGGAAAATAGGGTTTGGCAACTGTGAGGAGGGAGGAGGATACTGTGTCATTCTTTTTCCGAACAGATTAAAGTAGGGATTTATGAGGATTTATACATAGATTTTTTGGCAATGAAAGAAAGCTGAAACCCTTTCCATATATTGCCGGCGGAAGCGGCGGCAAAATTGACAAAAAGGGCTGTGTAAAGTATAATGATTGACAATACATATCTTGCGAGCCGGCGCGGCAGAGTAAGTGGAATGTTGTTGAAGAATGTTACGAAAAGCAGTAAGGATTGCGAAATAAAATTTGTTATAAACGGGACAACGGAGAAAATGATAGTTGGGAGAAAAGAAATGGCAGTGTTATTAGAAGATTTATTGAAGGGCATAGGCGCCGCCGTCAGCAGCGTAAACGCTGCGCTGGAGGAGGAGACATTAAGGCATTATATTGAACGGGGATATGAGAAACAGGATGAAAATTATAAACCGGTTATGTTTAATCTGTCATTTCATGACGGAAATGAGATACGCAATATTCCGATGCCCGCACTGGTACATAACACCAGCATGCGTTTAGAGACTGTGGATGTAAAGCTGAGACTGAAACTTTATGCGCAGGATGGTGAGGTAATGGCGGAATGCAGGCCGTCGGGATCAAATGACGGGATGATAGACGAAATGGATTTGCAATTTAAAAATGCCCTGCCCGTGGAGGGAATTGCGAAAATTTCGGATAATCATTTAAAGGAACTGTAAACGTAACATAGCAAAGATACTGTGAAAGGGGAAAGAGTATGGCGGAAAAGAATGTGACGGAACAAAATGTGACAGAACAGAATGAGGACGCAAAGAATGTGGGAAATGAGATTGTCAATCAGGCATTGACAAACATCGGTCAGGCGGCAGCGCTGTCTAATACCAATCTTCAGGAAGGAACCACGGCAACAGGAGAAGGCACAGTAGTAGACGGGGATACACCGAAGAAGGATGGAAATGGTGTAGCGTCTTCTTTTGCAGGACTTCCCATCGAGTCACTGATCGGAGGGCCGTTTCTGGCGGCGGCAAAGGTGCAGCAGCAGCTTGCGGCAACCTATGTGGATACCGTGATGAAGCTGGCGTACAGGGAAAAAAAGAAAAAAGAGGAAAAAGAGGAAACCAAACAGGAAACCAACATCCTTACGTTTGAAGTGCCTCGTCCCGTTATCAGCGAAAAGGATGGGGAGACAAGCGTAGAAGTTGAAAATATGCAGATCAATGCGCCGCTGCTGGCACTGGTGCAGATACCGTCCTTCCAGATGGACGAGGTGACCGTGGATTTTGATATGGAAGTCAAAACCAGCGATATGAAAAGCGATGAGACAAAGATGGATGTCGGCTCAACGGTTAACTTCAAGTCGTGGTTTGGATTAAATGCCAGCATAACAGGAAATGTTTCCTCTGACAGTGTCCATAAAAGGGAATCCGACAGTTCGGCAACCTATAAGATTCACGCAAGGGCTATCCAGCAGCCGCCGTCAGAGGGCATGGCCAAACTGACGTCGCTGCTTACACAGGCAATGGAACCGTTGCGTAAGCCCGACGGTGGCGGCAAATAGTAGAGGCGTAGACAATGAGCGGGAAACCAAGGGGTAACGGTAAAAGATTGACAGTACCGGTGCTACAGGAACCGTCAAGGGACAGGCGGCCGCAGCCGAGAGAGCAACAGCCAGCACCGAGAGTACAACAGCCGCCGCCGAAAAGGAGAACGACACAAGTGGAACCGGCATTGCCGCCGTTAAGGCAAGCGGTAGTGGAGGAGCCGATTCCACGGACAAATTTTGAGAGCCGGTGGGCGAAAAAAAAGAGCCTCCTTCGGCAAGAGCGCGCAGATAGGAGGATCAGTCAAAAGACGATCACTGACTGCTTACAAAAAGAGCATGTGGCTTTTATGCAGGGCAGCAATATGATTAATCTGCCATCTGTATTGGCGGGAGGGGGACTGCTGTGTAGTGATTTTTTAAGGAGCCTGTCCAGAGCGACTTTTACAAAAGATGCGGGAAACAGAACAGGGGATGTATGTTATTTTCGATTCATAAAAGATACCCGTCCGGAAGGACGGTTAAGCTCCAAAATCATACAGGAGAATATCAATAATTTTGCTTCAGTGGGATTAAGTGGCGGCATTTTTTACGTATTGAGGGCAAGTGAAGTAAGCGGGCTTACCTATCGAACGGCAGCCAGTACAGACAGTAAGGGCAAGGGCACTTCTACTATAGAGTTTGTAGTTGAGAGCCGTAGATGGGCACACAACGGCAATGACACAGAGATCGGTTTTTCATATGCTGTAGATTTTACACGGATATCCGAGGTTTATATCGGGGGCAACATCCAAAAAAGTATGGAGTTGGGGGACCCCATATATAATGAAGCGACCGCCTTGTTGGAACAGTTAGAGCAACGGGGGATATCTCTGCCTGAGAAACGGGCAGAATTGGAGCAGATAGAGCGTAATGAGCAGTGGACACTCTCCCTGTTGAAATTTTTTTTGGGAATGGCAGGGCTTGCAAGTAGAGGTAGTGTACAAACCAAGAGAGGTAAATTTGATGTGTTTGAAAGGACGGGAGATCCTGATTATGTCCGGGGATTCCGGTATAATCAGGAGCGGGCAGCGCATCCCAATCCATTGGAGATTCACCAAGAGGTATCTTCGACAAAACATGCCGACGCTTCCGGACTTCCCCCTCCGGCAAAACATGCCGTAACTTCTAAACCAGCTCCTCGAGCAAAAGTTTCCGCAGCTTCTGGACAGACCGGTTCGCGAAAACGATCCCAGCATGCAGCGCAGGCCCAAATCGTGAAGCCAAGTGTCGGAGCGGGAAACAAGAAGGCGGGGGTTGGCGGCGGCAGATTGAGAAAATAGGCGCGGCTGACTGATGGCAGACAGATGGAAAGATATTTGCGGGAATGGAGATAACATGAAAGCGTACAGACTGCATGGAATAGGGGATCTTCGGTTGGAAGAGTTGCCGTGCCCACGACCGGACTCGGGAGAGGTACTGGTACAGGTAAAAGCGGCGGGAATCTGCGGCTCCGATATACCACGCATTTATCAGACGGGAACCTACCATTTCCCGACCATACCGGGGCATGAATTTGCAGGTGTCGTGGAGGAAGTGGGAGAGACTGTGGACCCTGCGTGGAAAGGGAAGCGGGTAGGAATTTTTCCCTTGATTCCGTGCTATACTTGCGGTCCATGTCAGGCCGGAAAGTATGAAATGTGCAGGCACTACGGGTATCTCGGCTCCCGTCAGGACGGCGGCTTTGCCGAATATGTGTCTGTTCCGGAGAAGAACCTGATTGAACTGCCAGAGAAAGTGTCCTACGGGGAAGCCGCGATGTTAGAGCCTATGGCGGTGGCGGTTCACGCCATGAGAAAGGCGGCTCCTTCCGAGGGAGAGAGCATGGTAGTCTGTGGTCTGGGGACGATCGGCCTGTTTTTGCTGATGTTTTTGCGGGAAGCAGGATACAGGAACATTTATGCCATCGGCAACAAAGAATTTCAGAGACAGATGGCAGATAAACTCGGCCTGCCTGCGGACTCCTTTTGCGACAGCAGGACGCAGAATGCAGAGGAATGGCTGGCGGCGCGGACGGATGGCAGGGGCGTTGATGTGTTTTTTGAATGTGTCGGGAGAAACGAGACGGCAGCGCAGGCAGTCCGAATGACCGGCCCCGGAGGCCGTGTTATGCTGGTGGGCAATCCAGCTTCGGATATGACGTTTCCCAAGGAAACTTACTGGAAAATATTGCGAAATCAGCTGACGGTGTTCGGCACATGGAACTCTTCCTTTACCCACAGCAGGGACGACGACTGGCATTATGTGCTGGAGCGGCTGGGAGACAGGCGGATTGCACCGGCGCAGTTCATCACCCATCGGCTGCCGTTTGAAGAACTGGAGCGGGGGCTTCTGGTGATGAAGGAGAAGAAGGAAGAGTACGGTAAGGTTATGGGGGAAATGTGATACGAACGGACAAAGACAAAATCATACCATAGCGCCTGTGTATGACAAGGATTCCAGAATTTTAATCTTGGGCAGTTTCCCTTCCGTCAAGTCGAGGGAGCAGCATTTTTTTTACGGACACAAGCAAAACCGCTTTTGGCGCGTTGTGGCGCAGGTATTTGACTGTGCGGTGCCGGAGAGCATTGAACAGAAGCGGGAGATGCTTTTGACGCATCATGTGGCGGTGTGGGACGTGATTGCCAGCTGTGAGATTACGGGTTCCTCAGACGCCAGTATCCGCGATGTGATACCGAACGATCTGTCAGTGATTTTATCGCAGGCGGACATACAGGCAATTTATACCAACGGCGGCAAGGCGCAGGAACTGTACCGAAAGTATATATTTCCGGTAAATGGACGGGAGGCCGTTTCACTGCCCTCTACCAGCCCTGCTAATGCGGGATACTCGTTGCAGAGGCTTGTGGAAGCGTGGAAGGTGATAAAAATAAACTGAAATAGAAAGGAATAAAACGGCGATGTTGTGCATTGTAAACGCTCCGTGCAGAGCTTGAGGACACTGCATGGAGGGGAAGTCGGAAAATGACTTGGTCCTCAGGCTTTGCATCCTGATTTGAAATAAAAAATCAAAGGAGCAAAGCGAAAATGAAAAAGACAATAAAAGAATTGAAGACGTTTCTGATCCTGTGGAGTACACAGTCTCTTTCCCAGCTGGGAAGCGCCATGACGGGTTTTGCGCTTACTCTCTGGCTTTATGAAAAGACGGGGTCTGCGCTGCAGACGGCGCTTTTGGCAGTGTGCAGTTATGCACCCTATGTGGTGATGAGTATTTTTGCGGGTGCACTCAGCGACAGGTGGGATAAAAAGAAGGTCATGCTTGTGTGCGATACGCTGGCGGCGTGCAGTACGGTTGTTGTTCTGTTTCTGCTGAAGGCGGATTTGTTAAGACCGGTTCATATGTATCTTTTGAATGCTGTAAATGGGCTGATGAATACGGTACAACAGCCTGCGAGCGATGTGGCGATGACCATGATTATGCCGAAAAAGCATTATCAGAAGACAAGCGGCATGAGATCTTTTTCCGGTTCTCTTGTGACAATTCTTAACCCGATACTGGCTACGGCTTTATTTGCTTTCGGAGGAATGGACATCGTTATATATGTGGATTTGGCCACCTTTTTGATCGCATTTTTTGCGCTTCTATTTGGCGTGAAACTTCCCGTTATGGAAGAAGAAGGAAAGGAAGATAAGGAATCGTTTTCGGATTCCGTCAAGGCAGGGCTTGTCTGTCTGCGGGAGCATGAGCTGGCGCTTATTCTGATTCTTTTTTTGGCCGGCGTCAATTTTGTGGCGTCCGCTTTTGACGCGGTGCTGCCGGCTTTGATACTGCCTCGGGAAATCGGAGGAGAGGCGGTTTTGGGCATTGTCACTTCCTGCGCGGGGATTGCAATGTTAGTAGGCAGTTTGGTGGTAACGGTATTGCCTGCACCCAAAAACAGGATACGTGTGATCTACCTCACCATGTTGTTTTCTCTGGGGACAGAGAACTTTCTGCTGGCATTTACCGAGCAGCCGGTTTTATGGTGTGTGGGTCAGATCATCGGATGGGTGCTTGTGCCGTTAATGAACGCAAACCTTGATGTGATCGTAAGGACGACGATCCCGGTGGAAATGCAGGGCCGCGTGTATTCCTGTAGAAATACGCTACAGTTTTTTACCATTCCTATCGGTTTGTCCGTGGGCGGATTTATGGTTGATAAAATCTGTGAACCGCTTATGGCGTCGGTCCCTGCCGACAGTATGTTACCTTTCTTGTTTGGCAGAGGAAAAGGATCGGGCGCGTCTATGATGATGTTTATTCTCGGCGTGCTGGGCGTTGTGGTCTGTCTGGGATTCGGGCGGGTTCTGCAAAGATACCGTTATACGGAAGAAAGCGAAACGTAGGATAAGCTGGAAGGGATAATTGACTTTGGAAGACGGAAGAGTTTGTCTGAATATAAGGGCAGGCTCTTCTTTCTCTTGCATTTGAGGAAAGGGCCGTGTTACACTGAAACATATAGCAGAGACTGCCCGGTGAAATGGGGGAGGGCGTCTGGGCTGCTTTGAACGGCGAATGGAGGGTTATAGCATGACAGCAGAAAAGATCAGGGAGATCGTGTCAAAGATGACATTGGAGGAGAAGGCCTCCATGTGTTCCGGTGCGGATTTTTGGCATACGGAGGCGGTGGAGCGTTTGGGGATTCCCGCAAGCATGGTGTCGGACGGACCTCATGGACTGCGGAAACAGGATCAGGAAGGCGATCATCTTGGGGTTAACGAGAGCATTAAGGCGGTATGCTTTCCGGCAGGCTGTGGAACGGCGGCTTCCTTTAACAGGGAGCTTTTGGCGCAGATGGGCGAAACGTTGGGTGAGGAATGTCAGGCGGAAGGCGTGAGCGTCATTTTGGGCCCGGCTGTGAACATCAAACGCTCTCCTCTTTGCGGGCGGAATTTTGAATATTACTCCGAGGATCCGTTTGTGGCCAGTGAGGCTGCAGGTGCGCTGATCCATGGCGTGCAGAGTAAAAACGTGGGAACGAGTATCAAACATTTTTTGGCGAACAATCAGGAGACCAGAAGGATGTCTTCGGATTCCAAAATTGATGAGCGGACTCTTCGGGAAATATATCTGGCCGCTTTTGAAGGTGCGGTAAAAAAAGAAAAACCGTGGACGGTGATGTGCTCTTATAACAAAATCAACGGCACTTACGCAGCGGAGAACCACAAGTATCTGACGGAGGTTCTGCGGGACGAATGGGGCTTTGAGGGTTATGTAATGAGCGACTGGGGCGCAGTCAACAGCCGCGTTAAGGATTTACAGGCGGGTCTGGATCTGGAAATGCCCTCCTCGGGCGGTTCCAATGATAAATTGATCGTGGGCGCAGTGCAGAGCGGCGAATTGCCTGAAAGGGTTCTGGATATTGCGGTGGCACGCATTTTAAATATTGTTTTCCGCTATGAGGAAAATCGAAATAAAGCGGCGGTTTTTGACCGGGATAAAGACCATGAAGTGGCGCGCAGGGTGGCACAGGAAACCATTGTGCTCCTGAAAAATGAGGGCGTGCTTCCGCTGTCGGAGAAGGATGAGATTGCTTTTATCGGAAAATATGCAAAGACGCCCCGGTATCAGGGCGGCGGCAGCTCCCATATTAATAGCCACAAAATCACTTCGGCGTTGGACGAAGTAAAGGATATGGGAAATGTTACCTATGCGCAGGGCTTTGACGATAAGGAAGACAGAACGGATGAAAAACTGCTTGCGGAGGCGGTAGAGGCGGCGAAGAAGGCGAAGGTTGCAGTTATCTTTGCCGGACTCCCTGATGCTTTTGAATCGGAGGGTTTTGACAGATCGCATATGCGGATGCCGAACTGTCAGAACGAGCTGATTGCCAAGGTAGCGGAGGTACAACCGAACACTGTGGTGGTGCTGCACAATGGTTCTCCTGTGGAGATGCCCTGGGTAAATCAGGTGAAAGGCATTGTGGAGGCATATCTGGGCGGTCAGGCAGTGGGCGGCGCGGTTTGCGATATTCTGTTCGGCAAAGTGAATCCCAGTGCAAAGCTGCCGGAGACATTTCCTTTGAAGCTGGAAGATAATCCTTCCTACCTCTTCTATATCGGGGAGAGGGACAAGGTGGAGTACCGCGAGGGTATTTTTGTGGGATACCGCTATTATGATAAGAAAAAAATGGAGGTGCTTTTCCCCTTCGGACACGGTCTTTCTTACACGACTTTTGAGTATTCCAACCTGCGGACGGATAAGGATTCCATGAAGGACACGGATACCATGGAGGTTTCCGTGGATATCAGAAACACCGGAAGTGTGACAGGTAAGGAAGTGGTACAGCTCTATGTGGCTGACAAGGAGAGTACGGTGATCCGCCCGGTAAAGGAGCTGAAAGGTTTTGAAAAGGTTGAGCTTGCGCCGGGTGAGACGAAGACGGTTACTTTCCGGCTGGATAAGAGGGCTTTCGCATTTTACAGCGTAAAGATTCATGACTGGTATGTGGAGACGGGAGCGTTTGATCTGATGGCGGGAAGTTCTTCGAGAGATATCAGATTGACGAAAGAAGTGACTGTGGAATCCACCGTGAAGATTCCGTTCGTTTATACGACGGATACTACCATGGGAGATGTCAGAAGAGATCCCAAAGCATGGGAGATTGTAAAGACGTTGGTAACGAAAGATCTTTTCGGCAGCGGAGAAGAGGGCAGCGCGGCCAGTGAGGCGATCACGGATGAAATGAATGAAGCTATGTCCAGATATATGCCGCTGCGTGGGCCTGTGAGTTTCGGTGATGGCACTGTGACGATGGGGGATGTGCAGGCGATTGTAGATAAGTTGAATGCATTGGAGGAAGGGCAGTAATCTGCCCTTCTTTTCTTTATTTTTTCTGATGTAATGCAGCCTCCACAAATCCCTTGAAAAGCGGGTGTGGTCTGTTCGGTCTGGATTTTAATTCCGGGTGCGCCTGCGTTGCCACAAAGAAGGGATGGTCTGCAAGTTCGCACATTTCCACGATACGCCCGTCGGGGGATAGCCCTGAAAGTTTCATGCCTTTTTCCGTAAGCACGGCACGGTAGTCGTTGTTGACCTCATAGCGGTGTCTGTGCCGCTCGTGGATGGTTTCTTCCCCGTACAGTTCATAGGCTTTGGAGGTCTTGTCCAACACACAGGGATAGGAACCGAGCCGCAGGGTGCCGCCGATGTCCTCCACACCGTTCTGATCGGGCATCAGCGCGATCACGGGATGGGTAGTGGAAGGGTCTAATTCGATGCTGTGGGCATCATTGTAGCCGATTACGTTTCTGGCAAACTCTACAATGGCCAACTGCATACCAAGGCAGAGTCCGAGGAAAGGAATTTTATGTTCTCTGGCGTAAGTGATGGCCTCGATCTTGCCATCGATACCCCGGTCACCGAAGCCGCCGGGCACTAGAATACCGTTCACATCATGGAGAATGGAATCCACGTTTTCTTTTGTAACAGTTTCGGAGTCTACCCACTTAATATCTACTACACAGTGATGGGAAATACCGCCGTGTTTCAGGGCTTCTACCACACTGATGTAGGCGTCGTGAAGCTGCGTGTATTTGCCGACAAGGGCAACGGTCACGGAATCGGTGGGAGTCCGCAGGGATTCTACCATAGCCTTCCAGTCGGCCAGATCGGGCTCCGGGCAATCCAGATTCAGACACTCGCAAGCTACCTGAGCCAAATGCTCTTCCTCCATGGCGAGAGGAGCCTCATAGATGTATTCCACATCCAGATTTTGCAGTACGTGATTGTTCGGCACATTACAAAACAGTGCGATCTTGTCTTTGATGCCCTGATCTAAGGGATGTTCGCTGCGGCAGACAATGATATCGGGCTGGATTCCCATGCCCTGTAAGTCCTTAACGCTTGCCTGTGTGGGTTTCGTTTTCAATTCCTGCGAAGCGCTCAGATAGGGAATCAGGGTAACATGAATTAAGATTGCGTTCTCCCGTCCGACCTCGTGCTGGAATTGGCGAATAGATTCCAAAAAGGGCTGGCTTTCAATATCGCCTACAGTACCGCCCACCTCGATGATGGCGATGCGGGTTTCCTGATCTGTAAAATTGCGGTAGAACCGGCTTTTTATCTCGTTGGTAATATGGGGGATTACCTGAACGGTTCCGCCGCCATAGTCTCCCCGCCGTTCCTTTTGCAGAACGGACCAATATACCTTTCCCGTGGTTACATTGGAGTTTTTGTCCAGATTTTCATCAATGAAACGCTCGTAATGGCCGAGATCGAGGTCGGTTTCGGTGCCGTCCTCGGTGACAAACACTTCGCCGTGCTGAATCGGGTTCATAGTTCCCGGATCAATGTTGATATAGGGGTCAAATTTCTGCATGGTTACCTTGTAGCCGCGCGCCTTCAAAAGTCTTCCCAGTGATGCCGCCGTGATTCCCTTGCCGAGACCCGATACGACGCCTCCTGTGACAAATACATATTTTACTGCCATAGTCTGTCCCTTTCCTGTGTTCATATCTTTTATTATTATAAGAAAAATCCGGCGGAAAATCTATACTAAAAAGGAAAATTAGAGAAAAAAGGGGAAAAACTTTATAATACTTTTAGAGATGTGTGTAGAAATTCACAAATTTCTCATTGATTTCTGTTTTTTGCTACTATATAGTTATATAGTAGCTGTAGAAGAAAAACAAAGCGCGGATTTGCAAGTATATAACATTCAGAAAGAGAGGATGCCTTTTCGATGGCAAATACAGATAAAGCAGACAATGTAAATCAGTACGAAAACGGAGGCAGCCCCGGACCGGGAGGGCCTACAGGCAACGGCGGACCGGGTGGACCGGGAGGTCCCGGCGGGCCGGGAGGAAACGGAAGCGACCCTCGTAAACAGAGCTTGATCATGCTGGTGATCGCTGCCCTTGTTACGCTTCTATGCGTCAGCTTTTTTATGAAAATGATGACGGGAGCTACCAATCAGGAAATCTCTTACAATGAGTTTGTGCAGATGGTGGAAGCGGGAGAGATAGAGAGCGTTGAGGTGGGGGCAGACCGAATTACGATCTATCCCAAGGCGCAACAGAAGGGGTCTGTATTTTCCTATGCCTACGGTATGGGCATAAGCAGCTATTACACGGGCAAGATGGAAGATGATGACACGCTGGCGGCCAGACTGCTTAAGCATGACGTGAAGATGAACAAAGAAGTCTCCGACAGCTCAGGTATGATCATGACGATCCTGCTGTATTATATTCTTCCCGTCCTTTTGATGTGGGGATTGTTAAGCCTGCTCTTTAGACGTATGGGTGGCAAGGGTGGCCCCATGGGTGTGGGTAAGAGTACGGCTAAGGCCTATGTGCAGAAGGAGACGGGCATTACCTTTCAGGATGTTGCCGGGGAGGATGAAGCGAAGGAGTCTCTGGTTGAGGTGGTCGATTTTTTACACAATCCCGGCAAGTATTCCAAGATTGGCGCAAGACTTCCCAAGGGCGCGCTTTTGGTGGGCCCTCCCGGTACAGGTAAGACGCTCCTTGCAAAGGCGGTGGCAGGAGAGGCGCATGTGCCCTTCTTTTCCCTGTCAGGTTCGGATTTTATCGAATTATATGTGGGCGTGGGCGCCTCCCGTGTCCGTGATCTTTTTAAGGAGGCGGAGAAGAACGCTCCCTGTATCGTGTTTATAGATGAGATTGATGCCATCGGCAGGAGCCGTGATTCGAAGTACGGCGGCGGCAACGAGGAGCGGGAGCAGACCTTGAATCAGCTTCTCTCCGAGATGGACGGTTTCGATGGGAGAAAGGGTATTATTATTTTGGCGGCTACAAACAGGCCGGAAATTTTGGATAAGGCGCTGCTGCGTCCGGGACGTTTCGACAGACGGATCATTGTGGATAAACCGGACTTGAAGGGTCGTGTAGAAATCCTGAAAGTACATTCCAAGGATGTGCTGATGGATGATTCGGTGGATTTGAATGAGATTGCACTTGCCACTTCCGGTGCAGTGGGTTCTGATCTGGCTAATATGATTAATGAGGCGGCTATCAATGCAGTAAAGATGGGCCGGGAATACGTGAGCCAGAAAGATCTCTTTGACGCAGTGGAACAGGTGCTCGTGGGGAAAGAGAAAAAAGACCGCGTGATGAGCAAAGAGGAGCGCAAGATCGTCTCCTACCATGAGGTGGGACACGCCCTTGTGAGCGCGCTGCAAAAGAATTCAGAGCCGGTGCAGAAAATTACGATTGTGCCCCGTACCATGGGAGCCCTCGGCTATGTTATGCATGTGCCGGAGGAGGAGAAGTATCTGGATACGGAGGCGGAGCTTCGCGACAGATTGGTCAGCCTGTTGGGCGGACGTGCGGCGGAGGAGATTGTCTTTGATACCGTTACCACTGGAGCGGCCAATGATATTGAGCAGGCTACAAGTATTGCGCGGAATATGATCACCCGTTTTGGTATGAGCAAAAAGTTCGGTCTGATGGGACTTGCCACGGTGGAAAGCCAGTATTTGGACGGCAGGGCTTCCCTGACCTGTTCCGATGTGACGGCGGCGGATATCGACACCGAAGTGATGAAGGTACTCCATGAAAGCTATAAGAAGGCAAAGAAGCTTTTGAAAGAGAACCGTGAGATCATGGATAAACTGGCGGCTCACCTGATTGAGAAGGAAACCATTACCGGTAAGGAGTTCATGAAGATTTACCGCAAGGAGAAGGGGATTCCTGAACCTGTGGAAGAGGAAGATGTGAAGAGCGGGGACGTGAAGAAGGCGCCGGGTACGCCACAGCAGAGCGAACCACAGGCTCAGACGCCGGGTGCGCCTCTGCCCCAGGAGAGTAAACCGCGGTTTCAGATGCAGAATGAGCCGCATGAGGTACAGGAAGCACCTAAAGCGCCGCAGCCTTTTGGCGGGCAGAAAGAGCCGGAAAAGCCACAGGCTCCCGACGGGCAGGAGAAACCGAAGCAGCAGGCGCAGCAGGAACCCCCTGTGAACAGGGGCTTATTTTCACAGGCGCCGGATTCGCAGAATCGTGAGAACGAAGGATAGAGATCTATGTTCAACGTTGACGAAGAATTAAAGAAACTGCCTCATTCGCCCGGCGTATATATGATGCATGACGACAACGATACGATCATCTATGTGGGTAAGGCAGTGAATCTGCATAACCGGGTACGGTCTTACTTTCGTAAAATCGTAGGCCGCGGCCCGCAGATCGACAGGATGGTGCAGCAGATTGCGCGGTTCGATTATATTGTGACGGATTCGGAGCTGGAAGCACTGGTCCTGGAAAATAATCTGATCAAGGAATATAGTCCGAAATACAACACCATGTTGAAGGACGACAAGACTTATCCTTATATCAAGGTGACGATGGGAGAGGAGTATCCGCGGATTCTCCTCTCCCGTGAAATGAAAAAGGATAAGTCAAAATATTTCGGGCCATATACTTCTGCGGGTGCGGTAAAAGATACCATTGACCTGATGAATAAGCTTTATCAGCTAAAGACCTGCAACCGCCGGCTTCCGCGGGATATGGGTCTGGAACGGCCGTGCCTGAATTATCATATTAAACAATGCGCGGCGCCCTGTCAGGGCTATATCAGCAAAGAAGAGTATCGGGCGAGGATTGAACGGGCGCTGGATTTTTTGAACGGAAATTATAAGCCGATGCTCCGCGAACTGGAAGAAAAAATGACAGAAGCGTCGGAAAGGATGGAGTATGAGGAGGCGGCCGGATATCGGGATCTGTACAACAGCGTAAAGAGCGTTGCACAGAAGCAGAAAATTACCGATTCCGATGGAGAGGATAAGGATATCATTGCCATGGCGGCGGAGGAACACGAGGCTGTGGTACAGGTGTTTTTTGTGCGCGGTGGAAAACTGATCGGCAGGGAACATTTTTACATGACCCATGTGGAGGACTGTGACAATGCTCAGATTCTCCTCGATTTTGTGAAACAGTTTTATGCGGGGACGCCCTATATTCCGAAGGAACTGATGCTACAGGAGGAGATCGCGGAGATAGAAATTCTGGAGAAGTGGCTCACGGCAAGAAAAGGCGGCAGAGTTTACATACGCGTACCCAAAAAGGGAGCGAAGGAAAAACTGGTGGAGCTTGCGGCACAGAATGCAGCGCTTATCTTGAGTCAGGATAAGGAGCGTATCCGCAGGGAGGAAGGCAGAACCATCGGCGCGATGAAAGAGATCGCGGCCCTCTTGGATCTGGAAGATGTGAGCCGTATGGAAGCCTACGACATATCGAATATCAGCGGCTTTGCCAATGTGGGTTCCATGGTGGTTTTTGAGAAGGGCAAGGCCAAGCGCAGCGATTACCGAAAGTTTCGGATTCAATCGGTTTCCGGGCCGGACGACTACGCTTGTATGCGGGAGGTGCTTACAAGACGGTTCCTTCACGGGATGGAGGAGAAGGAAGATTTGGACCGCCGGCAGGTGGATCACGAGTTTGGAAGTTTTACAAAATTTCCCGATTTATTGCTGATGGACGGCGGCAAAGGACAAGTCAATATCGCCCTACAGGTACTTTCCGAGCTGCATCTGGATATTCCGGTGTGCGGCATGGTGAAGGATGATAACCACCGGACAAGGGGATTGTATTATCAGAATGTGGAAATCCCCATTGACACGCATTCGGAAGGGTTTAAGCTGGTGACCAGAATTCAGGACGAGGCCCATCGATTTGCCATCGAGTATCATCGTTCCCTGCGTTCCAAAGCGCAGGTGAAATCGGTCCTTGACGAGATTCCCGGGGTGGGGCCCGCAAGGAGAAAAGCGTTGATGCGCCATTTTCGCTCTATCAATGAGATTAAGGAGGCGTCGGTGGAAAAATTATGTGAAGTGCAGGAAATCCCGGAGCACGTTGCAAAGCAGATATACGATTTTTTTCGGACTAAGCAGTAGCCGCCGCTTATTGCGCGCGGCTTTTTTGTATGGTAAGATATACACGGTGGCAATGAGAAGAAGTGCGGTGAGGAGGAAACTATGGCAAGCATCAGTTTGACAAAGGTAATTGAAAAATTTAAGTGGGAGAATCTCACACCGGAGATTGATACCTCAAAGATCAAGATAACGCAACCGGATATTAACAGGCCGGCATTGCAGCTGGCGGGATATTTCGAGCATTTTGAGACGACGCGTCTACAGATTGTCGGCTTTGTGGAATATTCCTATATGAACGGAATGGACGAGGAGAGACAGCGGGAGATTTTTGAAAAGCTCTTAAATAATCCGCTGCCGGGCATTCTGTTTTGCAGAGAGCTGCATCCGAACGAAATTTTCAGGGAGGTTGCGGTGAAGTACGGCGTACCGATCCTGATGAGCAGAAAAGCGACATCTGCCTGTATGGCGGAGGTGATCCGCTGGCTGAACGTAAAACTTGCTCCCTGTATTTCCGTACATGGCGTGCTGGTAGACGTTTACGGTGAGGGCCTTTTGATCACAGGTGAGAGCGGTATCGGTAAATCCGAGGCGGCGCTGGAATTAATTAAGAGAGGACACCGTCTGGTGACGGATGATGTGGTGGAGATCAGGCGTGTCAGCGAAGATACGCTGATCGGTTCCGCGCCTGATATCACGAAACACTTTATTGAGCTGCGAGGGATTGGCATTGTGGATGTGAAGGCACTGTTTGGTGCGTCCAGTGTCAGAGATACCCAGAATATTGATCTGGTAATCCGCCTTGAGGACTGGGATAAGGATAAGGAGTATGACAGGCTGGGATTGGAGGAAGAATATACTGAGTATCTGGGTAATCGCATTGCCTGTCACAGTATTCCGATCAGACCGGGACGTAATCTGGCGATTATCTGCGAGTCTGCCGCTGCCAATCACAGACAGAAGAAGATGGGGTATAATGCGGCGCAGGAGCTTTACAAGCGCGTGCAGAATTCTCTTGCGCATGGGCGTGATGAGGACGAAGACTGATTTTAAGAAAAGGAGAGAAATCGCATGGCGAATTATGTATTTGGGGTAGACGTGGGTGGAACCACTGTTAAAATGGGGCTGTTTGACAAGGATGGCAATGTGCTGGACAAGTGGGAGATTCCCACAAGGACGGCGAATAACGGAGAGAATATTTTGCCTGATATTGCGGCCAGCGTCAAAGAAAAGATGGCGGAGAAGGCGATTACAAAGGATGATGTAATAGGCGTCGGTATCGGCGTGCCCGGCCCTGTAGAAAAAAGCGGCGTGGTGCACAAGGCTGTCAATTTAGGGTGGTCGGAGCTGAACATGAAGGAAACACTCACCGCGCTTTTAGACGGTATGCGGGTGGAGGGCGGTAATGATGCCAATGTGGCGGCGCTCGGAGAAATGTGGAAGGGCGGTGGACAGGGCCATAAAAATTTGGTGGCGGTTACCCTTGGAACAGGAGTCGGCGGCGGTATTATCGTAAACGGCGAGATCATGACAGGCGCTACGGGCGCGGGCGGAGAGATCGGTCATATTCATGTGGAGGATCATGAGACAGAAGCCTGCGGCTGTGGAAATTATGGCTGTCTGGAGGAGTATGCTTCGGCTACGGGAATTACCAGATTGGCCAATCGTGCGCTAAAGGCCAGTGATAAGGACAGCGTTCTGCGAAACGGGGAGGTGTCCGCCAAGACCGTGTTTGACGCAGTAAAGGCAGGGGATGAGCTGGCGATAGAGATTGCAAAGCAGTTCGGCGAATATCTGGGCAAAGGTCTGGGTGTGGTTGCGGGTATCATCAATCCTGAAATTTTTGTCATTGGCGGCGGCGTCTCCAAAGCGGGAGAGGTGCTCTTTGACTATATTAAGCCTGCTTTTGAGAGGACAACTTTCCACGGCAGCAGAAATGTGATCTTTGCGCTTGCCACATTGGGAAATGACGCGGGGATTTACGGCGCGGCCCGTCTGGTCCTATAACTGATTGAGCAAGCTCAATCCTGAGCAAGCTCAATCCTGAGCAAGCTCAATCCTGAGCAAGCTCAATCCTGAACAAACTCAGAGTGAGAAATTGGGTTTGGAATTTATATGGCACGTTCGGGATATATTAATATAGAAAGAAATGAGCAGGGGTAGAAATTGAGTGCATCAATGTATGAACATATCAGGACGATTGTTCCTGAGGAGAGATTATTGTTTCATGAGCCGATGAGTAAGTATACCACCTTTCGGGTGGGCGGCGAGGCAGAGTGCATGATCGTTGTGGAAACCAAGGACGAACTGGCGCAGATTATCTCTTATCTGGGACGGTTAGAGCAGGATTATTTTGTCCTGGGAAACGGAAGCAATCTGCTGGTGGGCGATAAGGGCTACCGGGGCGTGATTGTGAAAATGGGAAAACGGATGGGAGGCATCCGTGTCGAACAGAATCACATTGCGGTGGGGGCCAGTGCGCCGCTTTCGCTGGTTGCCACTGTCGCAAAGGAAAAGGGCTTAAGCGGCTTGGAGTTTGCGGCGGGAATTCCGGGAACTGTGGGTGGCGCTATTGTGATGAATGCCGGTGCTTACGGCGGAGAGATGAAACAGATTGTGCAGATGGTTCGTGTGATGGACAAAGAGGGACAGATTCTGACTTTGGATAATGACACGATGGAGTTTGGCTATCGCACCAGCATCATCAAAGACAGACCTTTTATCGTACTGGGAGTCGTTCTCAAGCTGACGCCCGGCAATGAGGAGGAGATCGGTGCGAAGATGGAGGAACTGATGAAACAGCGGAAGAGCAAGCAGCCGTTGGAGTATCCGAGCGCGGGCAGTACCTTTAAAAGGCCGGAGGGTTATTATGCGGGGAAACTTATCATGGATGCGGGGCTCCGCGGTTATCGTATCGGCGGCGCGCAGGTTTCAGAGAAGCATTGCGGATTCGTGATTAATGCCGGAGGGGCGACAGCGGCAGATATCAAGGAAGTGATCGAGGAGATACAGGAGCGCGTGCGGGATCGGTTCCATGTCAGA
Source organism: Lachnospiraceae bacterium UBA7202 (assembly GCA_002490705.1). GTDB lineage: Bacteria > Bacillota > Clostridia > Lachnospirales > Lachnospiraceae > UBA3282. The sequence goes on along the minus strand of DKUO01000023.1, from coordinate 20,341 downwards.
CTGGAACCGGAGGTCGTTTTTTTGGGAGATTTTTAGCACAGAAGAAAGAGGCATACGAACAACATGAGATTTGTGATCGTAACGGGAATGAGCGGTTCGGGAAAGCGGACCGCCATGAAAATGTTGGAGGATGTGGGTTTTTACTGCGTGGATAATCTGCCGGTGGCGTTGATTGAGAAGTTTGCGGAGTTGATTACGACGCCTGCAAGCGAGGTCAACAAGGTTGCACTGGGACTTGATGTGCGCGCAGATCAGGCGTTTGGCGGTGTGAGGAGCACTTTGGATCAGCTGAAGGAAAATGGCTATCTTTTTGAGATTCTCTTTCTGGAGGCTGATGACAACGTTCTTCTGAAACGTTATAAGGAGACAAGGAGACTGCACCCGCTTTCCCCTGAGGGCAGGGTGGAAGAGGGGATTCACAGGGAGCGGGAAATCTTAAAGGAGATTCGAGAGAAAGCGGATTATATCATTGATACGTCCCATCTTCTGACCAGAGAGCTCAAAGAGGAGATTGACAGTATCTTTGTCAAAAACAAGGAATACAATTCTCTGATGGTGACGATTCTTTCTTTTGGTTTCAAAAAGGGAATTCCCGCGGATGCCGATTTGGTTTTTGATGTGCGGTTTCTGCCCAATCCGTTCTATATTGATGAATTGAAATATAAGACGGGAAACGACAAAGAGGTTCAGGATTATGTGATGGGTTTTCCTGAGGCAGGTACATTTTTGAAACAACTTGTGGACATGTTGGATTTTCTGATTCCAAATTATGTAAAAGAGGGCAAACATCAGCTTGTGATCGGCATTGGCTGTACCGGCGGGAAGCACAGGAGCGTGACTCTTGCAAATGCGCTTTATGCGGAAATGAAGGATCACGGAACCTATGGCGTGAAGCTGTATCATCGGGATGTGGAAAAATAAGAGGAAGAGTTATGTCTTTTTCCGGGAGTGTAAAGGAGGAACTCGCGGCCCATGTGAGCACGGCCAGACATTGTCAGCTAGCAGAGCTTGCGGCGCTTTTGTTTTTCGGCGGCGGAGTCTGCGACGGCGGGCGGCATCTGTGTCTGGACACGGAAAATGATGCAGTTGCGAGAAAGTGCTTTACATTATTAAAAAAAACATTTAATATAGAAACTGTTATGCGGGGTAAACAGAGAGCGATCCCCGACGACGAGAAGGAACGCAGAGTGTTGCAGGCATTGTGCCTTGCCGGGGATGAGAGTGGTAAGATCGACCTGACTCAAACGGTCAATCCACTTCTGGTTAAGAGTTCCTGTTGTGCAAGAGCCTATCTGCGTGGCGCTTTTTTGTGTGTGGGTTCCATGAGCGACCCAAAGAAAAGCTATCATCTTGAGTTCGTCTGTGATGAGAAGGCGCAGGCGTTGCAGCTACAGGAGATGCTTTTGGAATTTCAGATTGAGGCAAGGATCATAGGAAGGAAAAAGTACCATGTCGTTTATCTGAAAGAGGGCGCGGGCATTGTGGATCTGCTTAATGTGATGGGCGCGCATGTATCTTTGATGGAATTGGAAAATATGAGAATCCTGAAAGAGATGCGTAACTCCATCAACAGGAGAGTCAACTGTGAGACGGCCAACATTTCCAAAACGGTGACTGCGGCCGGAAGACAGATTGAGGATATTCTTCTGATTAGAGACAGGTATGGCTTTGAAAATCTTCCGGACAATCTGCGGCAGATGGCGGAAGTACGGCTGGAATATCCGGACGCGGCCCTGAAAGAGCTGGGCGGATATCTGGAGCCGGTTGTGGGGAAATCCGGGGTAAATCATAGATTGCGCAGGCTGAGCGAAATTGCTGACAAAATCAGATCATAAAAAGAGGAGGAAAATATTATGATTCAGAAGTCAATCCAGATCAAACTGGAGACAGGGCTCGAGGCGCGCCCGGTGGCTATGCTGGTGCAGGTAGCAAGCCAGTTTGAGAGCACCATCTACCTTGGTTCTGACAACAAAAAGGTAAACGCGAAGAGTATCATGGGTATGATGAGCATGGGACTGGAGAGCGGTGCAGAGGTAGTAGTGACTGCGGACGGAACGGATGAGGAGACTGCGGTTGCACAGATCGAAAAATTCCTGACCACCAAGTAGGATAGGCGCGACAGGATTGACATTTGATAAGGCATAATTGCAGGCTGCTCAGGGTCGTGTTCTGGGCAGCTGTTTTTATGCGCAGGCCCGTGCAGAGGAAATATGCCGCTAAAGCGGCGCACGGGCCGCGCGGCGAGCAGGAAGGTATTCCTGCTCGATTATAATGGGAGGCTTGGCTATGGCAAAACAGATGCTCTTTGTTTATAATCCGAGAGCGGGAAAAGCGCAGATCAGAAGTAATCTTCTGGATATCATTGATACGTTTGTAAAGGCAGGTTATGAAGTGACAGCCTATCCGACGCAGGCGGCAGGCGATGCTGTCAAGGCTGTGCAGGAGAGAAGGGACGGCTACGAAATTGTCGTATGCAGCGGCGGTGACGGAACGTTAGATGAGGTTGTCTCGGGCATGATGAAGTCAAAACAGAGACTTCCCGTGGGATATGTGCCGGCCGGCAGCACAAACGACTTTGCCAACAGTCTGGGCATTCCCAAAAATATGCTGCGGGCCGCGGATGTGGTAGTGAATGGAAGGAATTTTGCCTGCGATGTGGGGAAATTTAACCATAGCATATTCATCTATGTGGCCGCGTTTGGCATTTTTACGGATGTGTCTTACGGGACGCCCCAGGACACGAAAAACGTACTCGGACATGCGGCTTATCTGATAGAAGGAGTGAAACGCCTGCCTTCTGTGCGCTCTTACCCGTTGAAGATTACCTGTAAGGAGAGCGTGATCGAGGGAGAATTTCTCTATGGCATGATTACCAATTCCCATTCGGTCGGGGGTTTCCGGGGAATCACGGGACAGAATGTGGCGTTGGATGACGGCCTTTTTGAGGTGACGCTGATCCGCAAGCCGACGAATCCGCTCGAAATTAATAATATTATCCGCGCTCTGGTGGATAAGCGCGTGAAGTCGGAGCATATTTATACTTTTACCACTGAGAAGTTGAAAGTGGAATCAGAGGAGCCGGTAGCATGGACACTGGACGGGGAATTCGGCGGAGAACATCTTGCGGTGGAGATCGAAAGCTGGCATCAGGCGCTGGAAATCAGAGTTCCGAAGGAACCGGAATGATAAGGCACAGACGCCGCAGAGTTGTTGACTTTCTCAGGACTGGCTGTTAAAATAAAAATTGGATTCCAGATGATGGAAAGTAATAAAAAATTCTAATAGAAAGGAAGTAAACATTATGGCATTAGTAACAACAACCGAAATGTTTAAGAAGGCTTATAACGGCGGCTATGCAGTCGGTGCCTTCAACGTGAACAACATGGAGATCGTTCAGGGTATTACCGAGGCTGCCGGTGAGCTGAAGAGCCCCGTTATCCTGCAGGTTTCCAAGGGTGCGCGCGCATACGCGAACCACACCTATCTGGTGAAGCTGGTTGAGGCGGCTGTAGCGGAGAATCCGGAGATCCCGATTGCTCTGCACCTTGATCACGGCGATACCTTTGAGCTTTGTAAATCCTGTATCGACGGCGGATTTACCTCCGTTATGATCGATGCTTCCTCCAAATCTTTTGAGGATAACATTGCGCTGACCAAGCAGGTAGTTGAGTATGCACATGCGAACGGCGTAGTGGTTGAGGCAGAGCTTGGCACACTGGCAGGCGTTGAGGATGAGGTTTCCGTGGAGGCCGGTAAGGAGTCCTACACCCGTCCTGAGGAGGTTGAGGAGTTTGTTGACAAGACAGGCTGTGATTCCCTCGCGATTGCAATCGGTACTTCCCACGGCGCATACAAGTTTACTGCCGCACAGTGCACGAGAAATGCCGACGGCATTCTGGTTCCCCCTCCGCTTCGCTTCGACGTGTTGGAGGAGTGCATCAAGAGACTGCCCGGTTTCCCGATCGTGCTTCACGGTTCTTCTTCCGTGCCGCAGGAGTTCGTAAAGATGGTAAACCAGTACGGTGGAAATATGCCCGATGCAGTAGGTATTCCGGAGGAGCAGTTGCGTAAGGCGGCGGAGCTTGCTGTATGTAAGATCAACATTGACTCCGATATCCGTCTGGCTATGACAGGTAATATCCGTAAGTACTTTGCGGAGCATCCTGATCACTTTGATCCCCGCCAGTATCTGAAGCCCGCAAGACAGGCCGTTAAGGATATGGTTGCACACAAGATTAAGAATGTGCTCGGTTCTGATGGTAAGGCGTAAATTGTATTAGAGATACGAAATAAAAAATCCCGGTCAGCTGTGAAAGCTTACCGGGATTTTTTGTTATATCAAAATCTGCTTTTTTTATTTATATAATTCCTTCAATTCCTCCGCGTGGGTTTCCTCGATATCCGGGAAAGCGGAGAGCATAGGCTGTATCTCTTCTTTCTTGAGAACCCGCGCCACATAGTTTTTGGTGATCTTCATGACAATGGGCGACAGGCTTAAGACGCCGATCAGGTTGGGAATCGCCATCAGGCCGTTGAATGTATCGGAGAGATCCCAGGCAAGTCCCAGATTCATGGTGGCCCCCACATAGATCATCAGCACAAAAACAATTTTGTAGGCGATCATGGATTTTGTGCCAAAGAGGTACTCCCATGCCTTAGAGCCATAGTGGCTCCAGCCGAGCACGGTGGAAAATGCAAATAACAGGATCGCGATGGCAATAAACATAGGGCCTGCGCTGCCGAATCTGGTGGCAAAAGCCTCGCCTACCAGAGCGGAACCCTCGGAGGAGCTCAACACCGCGCCGGTTTCCAGATCAACTAGACCGGAGGAGAGTACCACAAAGGCGGTCAGCGTGCAGACGATCATAGTATCCGCGAACACCTCGAAGATACCCCACATGCCCTGACGGACAGGCTCTTTTACATTAGAGCTGGAGTGTACCATAACGGAGGAACCAAGGCCGGCCTCATTGGAGAACACGCCGCGCTTCATACCCCATGTGAGAGCCAGCTTGACGCCGGAGCCGACGATGCCGCCACCCACCGCGCGGAGCCCGAACGCGCCCCTAAAAATTGCGGAGAAAATAGCGCCGCATTGGTCAATATTCATAAAGAAGATGACCAGTGCGCCCGCCACATAGAGGATAGCCATAAATGGCACCAGTTTCTCCGTGACGGATGCAATACGTTTCAGACCGCCCACGATAACAAGAGCTGCCAAAATCAACAGCGCAATACCGGTTACATAGGTGGGGATACCGAAAGCGGATTTCATGTTACCGGAGATAGAGTTGATCTGACTCATGTTGCCGATACCGAAAGAGGCCATGACACAGAAGATGGAGAACAGGACGGCCAGTATCGCGCCAATCTGTTTAAAACCTTTGTAAGAGCCGAGCCCGTCCTTCAAATAGTACATTGCGCCGCCGGACCACTCGTTCCGTTCATTTTTACGTCGATAGTAGATGCCCAGCACATTTTCGGAATAGTTGGTCATCATGCCGAAAAAAGCTACGATCCACATCCAAAAAATAGCGCCGGGGCCGCCCGCGATCAGGGCGCTTGCCACACCTACGATATTACCGGTTCCGATGGTGGCCGCCAGAGCCGTACACAGGGACTGGAACTGAGAGATGGACTGATCTTCCTTGTCCGTGTGTTTGGTGATATGTTTGTCATGAAAAATACCGCCGATGGTATTTTTAAACCAATGCCCAATATGAGACAGCTGGAAAAATTTGGTAAGGACCGTCATCAGAATGCCCGTACCGACGAGCAGCACCAACATGGGGATGCCCCATACGAATCCGTTGATGGCGCCGTTCACCTTTGTGATCATTTCTACCATAATACCTTTCCTCCTCACTGCTTGCATGTGCGTTCCAACCATAGCCTATAAGGAAAAAAGGCGCAGACATCCGAACCAAATGTCTACGTCGACGGCTATGGAACACTTTTTTTCACATGGTAAAGATTCTTACGGTATTCAAGTATACCATATGAACAAATATCTGGCAAGGGGAAATTGTATACATGGATAATGCGTAAAAACCCCGGAAAAGGGAGGATGCCAAGTAAAGTTTCCCTTACTTGGCATTTATTATGAAAAAGTTTTTAAATTAATCGGCTAACTTGTTATCAGCTTTGCCTTGCTGTATCTTATGGTTTTAGTATACGGAGCAGAAATGTCTAAATCATGATTCTAAAATGAAGTTTTTTAAAATTAAATATGAACAATTTATGAACGAAACCCATACTATTTGGACAGGCGGATTACGTTCCAGCTCTTTTTAAGGAAGACTGCCTGTAATGTGCCGTTGTCCACCTTGGCGTTTCCGCCTGCCTGCGGACTGACACGGTTCGGGTCCGACTCCGTGTTTACCGCCTTCAAGTCCTCGTTGTGCATGACGATATGTTCCTGTACCCGATAGTCTGTATACTGGCGCAGATCTATGGTTACTTCCATATCCTCGTCCAAATCCTTGTTGACGGCAAAGACGACCAACTCTTCTTTTTCTGGGTTCTCTATCACAACACAGTCAAGATAGGGGGCCTCGCCATACTGCTTTGCCTCATATACAGGGGATTTCACAATGGTGTTTAATACAGTTCCCTGTCCGAGGGTAGCCGCGTGCATATAAGGATAGAAGATGGTCTGTCTCCATGCGCCCGTGTCGGAGGTCATAATCGGCGCGATTACGTTTACGAGCTGTGCGAGACAGCCGATTTTTACCCGGTCTGCATGGCGCAGAATCGTGATCAGCATACTTCCCACTAACAGAGCGTCTTCAAAATTATAGATGTCCTCCAGTTGGTGGGGCTTTTGTACCCATTTTTCGAGTTGTTTGTCCGCTTCCTCGGAATGGAACCACACATTCCACTCATCCAGAGAGATATTGATATTCTTCTTGCCATGATGTTTGCCTTTGATGTAATCGCAGATGGAGATCACCGTGGAGATAAACTGATCCAGATCCACGCTGCTTGCAAGGAAGTTTGCGGAATCATTATCCCGATTGCCGTAATATTGATGCATGGAGACATAATCAACGGTATCGTAGCATTCGTCCAACACGGTTGCCTCCCACTCGCCGAACGTTGGCATATGGGAATTGGAGCTGCCGCAGGCCACCAGTTCGATTGTGGGGTCTAAGATTTTCATGGCTTTTCCGGTCTCGTTGGCAATTCTGGCGTATTCCACAGCGGTCTTGTGGCCGGTCTGCCACGGTCCGTCCATTTCATTGCCCAGACACCAGGTCTTGATGGCGTGGGGCTGTTCATAACCGTGGGATCTGCGCAGATCGCTCATCAGGGTGCCGCCTTTAAAGTTACAGTATTCCAGCAGTTCCTTTGCCTCCTGCAGACCTCTGGTTCCCAGATTGACAGCCATCATAATATCACTGCCGGCTTTCTTTGACCAGTCGGCAAACTCATTGAGGCCGAATTGATTGGACTCCACAACCTGCCATGCGAGGTCGACCTGAGCGGGCCTTTTATCCTTCGGGCCAACACCGTCCTCCCAGCGGTAGCCGGACACAAAATTACCGCCCGGATAGCGCACAATGGGGACGTTACATTCTTTTACCAGTTCCAGCGTATCTTTGCGGAACCCCTGCTCATCCGCGAAAGGACTTTCGGGCTGATAGATGCCCTCGTAGACTGCCCGTCCCAGATGCTCGATAAAAGATCCATAAACCCTTTTGTCGATTTCACTTACGATGTACTCTTTGTCGATGATAACTTGCGCTTTTTTCATATTTCGTTCCTTTCTTTCAGCATACGATATAGTTGTACAATCTCAATAAGGTTGTATGTTTATTGTAACAAAAGGAATAAAAATAACCATATCTTTTCTTGCGCCATATTTGACTTTTCTTCCGATATTGGGCTATGATGGGGAAAAGGAGGTTTCCGATGTTTCATACAGGCTACTGCGATTATAACCGATCCAACCCGGACTGCGATTTGATCAACCGCCCCGAGGGCAGCGGGGATTATCTCTTTCTCTATTTCATGACGCCGATGAAAGTGCAGACGGGCGGCAGAATGCAAATGACAAAGGAAGGGGCATGTATGCTGTATACGCCGGGAGAGCCGCAGATTTATCAGGCAGTTGAACGTTTTAAAAACAGCTTTGTGCATTTTACCTGCGATGATGACAGCTTTCTGACGGCGTACGACCTTCCCGTCAACAAAATTGTCTATCCGCTATATCCCGACGCCATGAATACGCTGTTCAAATTGATTTATGTGGAAAGTGTGACAAAGCAGGATTATTATCAGGAAGAGATTGACAAACTGATGCACCAGCTGTTTATTCTTTTTTCCAGACAGATTCACACCTTTCCGAAGGGGAGAGATTTCCAGGCCGATCTCTTTGAGCAGTTCAGGAAGGCAAGAACCGAGATTTTGACGCATATGGACAAAAAATGGGATGCGGAAAGTATGGCGGCTTTGACGAATCTGGGAACGAGCCAGTTTTACAGCTACTATAAGCTGTTTTTTAACCGCTCGCCCAAATCCGAGTTGCTGGATGCCCGACTGGAGCGATCTAAGTATCTGCTGCGGGTGGAAAAAATGCCGGTAGGACAGGCGGCCGTGCAAGCCGGGTTTGACAGTCTGCCGCATTTTACCCGCTATTTTAAAAAGGTGTGCGGAATGACGCCTTCGGAGTATGGGCGGCAAGGATTCCCGCCTATTTAGGGAATGTTACAATCACGGTCGAGCCTTTTCCTACAAGGCTTTTTATCTCTATTTTGGCATTATGGATCTTAGCGGCGTGTTTTACGATGGAAAGCCCAAGCCCTGTTCCGCCGACTGCCTTGGAATGGCTTTTATCCACACGGTAAAACCGTTCAAAAATCCGCTCCTGATGTTCAGGTGCGATCCCGATGCCGGTATCCTGCACGGATAAGACTACCTTGTTATTTTCGTTTTCTATCGTCACCATTACGCTCCCGTTTTCGTGATTATACTTAATCGCATTGTCACAGAGATTATATACGATACTGTATAGAAGCTGGGGTATACCGTTAATGACAGCAGGGACACCGGAAAGCGCCAAGGTAACGCATGCGGCGTTTGCCTGAGGCTCTAAGCTCTGTACCGCCTTATCCGCCAAGGTATATAGGTCGGTATTTTCCCACTGCATGTCTCCGGCGCCTTCATCAAGGTGTGAAAGGCTGATAATATCTTCCACAAGCTGTATCATACGCCCGGCTTCCTCATAAATCTTCCCGGCAAAGGGGATTTTGTCCGCTTCCTTTACCATATCGTTTTTCAAAAGCTCCGCATAACCGGAAATGGAATGAAGGGGCGTTTTCAATTCATGGGAGACATTCGCGGTAAATTCGCGGCGGATCTGTTCCGCTTTTTCTTTTTCCGTTACGTTGAAAAGGAAAAGGGCAGTCCCTTTCACAATATTTTCAGAAACAATCGGATCGGCGTCAATTTGATAGCTTTCTCCATGCAGCTTAATGCTGTTTTGGCCTTGCTCTCCGTGCAGGGCTTTGGCAAGGACATCCTGTAGTTCAAGGTTGCGGCATAAAGACAGCATATCCGAGCCGATACAATCATTTCCTGCGTCCAATAGTTTTTTCGCGGCGGAATTGATACTGATAATTTTCCCTTTAGAATTCAGCAGAATCATGCCCTCGTTCATGCTTCCTATAATCGTGTCCAGCTCGTCGCTCTTTTGCGCAAGCTCCGCCTTTTGCGCGCGCATCTGCTTCTGCTGGCTGTCAATGCGCCGCAGAAAAGGGGAAAGCTCATCGTATTCCTCGTTTGACAGCGGATTGTCAAGGTCAATTTCATTGATCGGCTTTACAATTTTCTGGGAAACCTGTTTGGCCAAAACAATCGACAAAACCAATGCGATGAGAAAAACGATGCAGACGGGCTGTACCATTCCCAGCAGAAGTGTGAAAATGGAGCGCTGTGATATGGAGAGCCGCAGAATCGTACCGTCATCAAGCTTCTGTGCGCAGTACAAAGATCGTTCTGTTAAGGTTGCGGAATAGCGCCTGCTCTCCCCGTAGCCTTTTATGATTGCCTGCTGGATCTCTTCCCGCTCCAAATGATTTCCCATCTTCGCAATGTCAGAGGCGCTGTCGTAAAGAACATTGCCGTTCATATCAATCAATGAGATCCGGTAATTTGTTACTTTGAGATCATGAAAATAGGAAATTCCCTCATTGGTAACGCCTTGTGCGGCAAGATCGGTCTGCATTTTTAACTGCGCCTGCATGGCATCAGAAAAATATTCATACAAAAGTCCCATGATCAAAAAAACGGACGCAACAAAAACAGTCAACGCGACAAGACAAATTGACCGAAAAATACGTTTTGTCATTCTTTTTCCTCCATTCGATACCCGACGCCCCGTACCGTTTCAATATAGTTCCCATATTCGCCCAATTTTGTGCGGAGCGTTCCGATGTGAACGTCTACAGTTCGGGTTTCCCCGATATAATCAGTGCCCCATATCATTTCAAGAAGCTGGTCGCGCGTAAATACCCGTCCGGGGTTTTCCATAAAAGTACGGAGCAGTTTATATTCTTTTAGTGTTAACGGAATTCGTTCCTTATTTGCAAGTACAATGTATGTTTCTGAATTTAATTCCAATTTTCCAATTTTCAGCATTTTTACTTCTTTTATTGGATTGACGCGGCGCAGTACCGCCTTGACGCGGGAAATCATTTCCATCATGCCGAACGGTTTGGACAGATAATCATCAGCGCCCAGATCCAGTCCGGTTACCTTGTCGTACTCCGTTCCCTTGGCTGTTGCCATAATCACAGGGATATCTTTTGCAGACGGCTGCCTTCGCAGCCTTTTTAAAATGGAAAGGCCGTCTTCGCCGGGAAGCATGATATCCAGCATGATAAGCTGCGGTTTTTCTGTCTGTAAAGCGTCAAAAAGACGGTCGCCGTTGTCAAAACCTTTGGCTTCAAATCCGGCAGAATTTAATGTGTATATCATCAGATCACGAATGGAACTGTCGTCCTCAACACAATAAATCATAGTAGTATGCTCCTTTTTTGCGGCAATATTTCGAATTCAATCATAGCATATTACCCATATCTCATCAATGATTGGGCCCTTATCCCTCTTTGTTTCCCGTAATCGAGAACAGAACCCATTGTGCGATGTTCACCGCATGATCTCCGATACGTTCAAAGTATTTTGCAATCATCAACAGATCAATTGCGTATTCGCCGTCTGCCTCGGGTTTGCCGAGGAGTGCAATCAGCATTTCCTTGACTTCATCGAAAAAAGAGTCCACAACATCATCATATGCGATTACCGCTTTTGCCATCTGCATATCCTTTTTGACAAAGGCGTCGATGCTGTCCGTTACCATTTTGATAACAGCAACCGACATATCGTGAATGATTTGCGTATCGTCGTCCGCGCGGATATTGGCCAATGTGATAATTTCAGCAATATCTGCGGATTGATCTCCGATTCTCGCCATGTCTGTCACCATTTTCAACGCGGACGAGACAACTCTTAAATCCTTTGCCACTGGCTGCCTTTGTAAAAGCAGCTTTAGACACATAGATTCAATTTCGCGTTCCTTGTGGTCTATTTGCGCAGAGAGATCGGGAACTGTCTTTGCAAGTGCGGGATTTCCCTCTGTCAGAGCTTTTGCGGACAGAGCAATCGCATTTTCGCAAAAAGCCCCCATGGTAATCAGTTCTTTATTTAATAAATCCAACTGTTCATCAAAAATAAGACGCATTAGCCAAACCTCCCTGTAATATAGTCCTCCGTCCGTTTGTCCTGCGGCACGGAGAACAGTTTTTCGGTTTTTCCCAATTCCACCATTTCCCCGAGCAGGAAAAACGCTGTCCTGTCGGAAATCCGAAGTGCCTGCTGCATATTGTGTGTCACAATGATAATGGTATAGTCTTTTTTCAGTTCTTCGGCAAGCTCCTCTACTTTTGCCGTCGAAATGGGGTCAAGCGCGCTGGTCGGTTCGTCCATCAGTAAAACCTCCGGCTCTACTGCCAAAGCGCGGGCGATGCAGAGCCGTTGCTGCTGGCCGCCCGACATGCCGAGCGCGGACTTTTTCAACCTGTCTTTTACCTCATCCCAAATTGCCGCCCCTTTCAGGGAACGCTCCACAATTTCATCCAGTGCCGCTTTGGAACGGATCCCATGTGTCCTTGGGCCAAAGGCGATATTGTCATAAATGCTCATGGGGAACGGGTTCGGTTTTTGAAAGACCATTCCCACGCGTTTGCGGAGCAGGTTGATATCCATATCCCCATAAATGTTCTCACCGTCTAAACGGACATTTCCTTTGATGCGGCAGCCCTCCACCAAATCGTTCATGCGGTTCAGGGTTTTCAGCAAGGTCGATTTCCCGCAGCCCGACGGGCCGATCAGAGCGGTAATTTCATGCTCTTTAAACGCTACATTTATGTTTTTCAGGGCTTGAAAGTTTCCATAGAATAAATCCAAACCCTCAACCGTGACTTTATCCATCTGTATTTCTACCTCCCAGCTTTTTTGCAACGAACCCGGAAAGTCCGTTTATCAAAATGACGACGACCAATAATACAACCGCAGTTGCGTAAGTTTGCTTGAGGTACAGTCCTTCGCCCGAAATGGAATACATATGGACGGATAAGGTCCTTGCCGAAGAAAAAATGCTTGTCGCGATTTCAGCAACGGTTCCGGCAGTAAAGATCAGCGCCGCCGATTCCCCGACGATACGCCCGATTCCGAGAATAACCCCGGATAAAATACCCGGAACAGCGCAGGGCAGGACAATGGAGAATACGGTTCGCAGTTTCCCTGCCCCAAGCCCAAAGCTGCCCTCACGATAACTGTCGGGGACACTGCGCAGGGCTTCCTCCGTTGTCCGCATGATAAGCGGCAGGATCATAATGCTTAAGGTCAGAGCCCCGGATAACAAGGACAACCCCAAACCAAGATATTTTACAAAGAACAGAGAACCGAACAATCCATAAACGATGGACGGAATCCCGGACAATGTTTCCGCGGTGATGCCTACAACAGAAATCAGCTTGTTTCCCCGCCTTGCATATTCCGTCAGATAAATGGCAGCGCCGATCCCTACGGGAACGGCAAACAGCAGGGAAAGCAGTGTGATAAACAGGGTGTTGATCAGTGCCGGAAGCAGGGATACATTTTCCGTTGTATAGCTGCTGTCAAATAATTCCGGCGTGATATTGGGAATCCCCTTGATCAGGATATAGGCGATGATAAAAACAAGTGCAAGCATGGTAATCAATGCCGCAAGGCACACGGAAAGAAAAAGAAAAAAGGATTTAGGGTCATGCCTGTATGCGCGCCATTTCCGTTTCAGATAGCCGGTCATCTATTTCACCCTCCTTTTAAACAGAGAAAGGGATAAATTGATCATAAGGATAAAGACAAATAGGACGACAGCTGTGCCGATTAACATTTCCCGGTGTAAATCCGTAGAATATCCCATTTCGAGTACAATGTTTGTGGTCAGTGTCCGAACGCCGGAAAGCACACTGGACGGGATGACAGCCTGATTTCCTGCGACCATCATAACCGCCATGGTTTCCCCGACTGCCCGTCCGATTCCCAATACGACGCCTGCGAAGATACCGCTTTTCGCGGCGGGAAGCACGGTAAAAAAGACGCTTTTTTCGTGGGAAGCCCCGAGGGCAAGCCCGCCCTCATAGTAGCTTTCCGGGACGGCCCGGATGGAGGTTTCCGAAACACTGATTATGGTGGGTAAAATCATCAGTCCCAATAAGAGAGAAGCCGTCAGCACACTCATGCCGCGTCCGCCGAAGGTTTCCCGTATAAAAGGCACTAGGACGACCAGCCCGAAGAAACCGTACACGACCGATGGAATCCCGGCCATCAGATTGACGGCGGATTTCAAGGGCGTATAAATATTTTTGGGAGCAAATCTTGCTAGAAATACCGCCGTCAATATGCCGATCGGTACGCCAAGCAACAATGCCCCGCCGGTCACATAGAGCGAACCGACGATCATAGGTAAAATTCCATAAAGATTGTTTGCGGGCTTCCACCTTGTGCCCAGCAAAAACTTAAAAAGGCCGACTTCTCTTATGGCCGGAATGCCGCTTGCAAGCAGGAATACGCAGATCAGAATGACTGCCGCTATGGAGACGAGAGCTGCTCCGAAAAAGAGCAGCTTCATTCCTTTTTCTTTTATATATGTCATAAGAAGACTCCTTATTGTGATATTTCCCCCCAGGTAACGGCGTTACCCATAAAAATATCCTTCACCTGTTCGCTTGTCAGATTGTTTACGGGACAGTCGTTATTTACGATTACGGTGATGCCGTCCATTGCGATTACGGTAGCGGTCAGTCCTTTTTCTGTTTCCGAATCCTTCAATTCGCGGGAAGCCATGCCGATATCGCAGGTTCCGTCTATTGTGTCGGACATGCCGGTGGAAGAATCGCTTTGCTGGATCTCAATCGTAACGCCCGGGTTTTTTGCAAGATAGGCTTCTTTCAGCTTTTCCATAACCGGGGTGACGGAGCTGGAACCCGCGATCACAATCTTTCCCGAATCCATTTTTCCACTGTAGCTTTCTGCGTCCGATACGGAAATATATCCGTTTTCTTCAATCGTCGCCTGACCGTCCGCGCTCATAATGAAGTCAATAAAATCCTGAGCTGCGTCGCTCAATCCCTCTTTTGTCGCAATGTTAAAAGGGCGGGCAATCTTGTATGTATTGTTTTTGATGTTTTCGACCGTTGCCTCGCAACCGTCAATCTGAACCGCCTTTACGGTATCGTTCATAGAGCCTAAAGAGATATATCCGATGGAGTACAAATCTCCGGCGACCGTTGTCATCATGACAGAAGTGGAGTTTGTGACGGCGGCGGTATCCGTCGTATAGTCCACCTTTTCGCCAGCATCATTTTTCTGCTCGATTCCGAACAGCTCTATGAATGCGCCGCGTGTACCCGAGCCGTCTTCGCGGGTGAGCACGTTGATTTCCCTTGCTGTGTCGAAGGCCGCCGGGCCGCCCGCGGCCTGAGCCTGATTTCCGCACCCTGTTAATGCAGACAACATTAACAGGCTTACAATGCCGAATGCTAAATTTTTTTTTGACGTTTTCATTTCAATCGTTCTCCTTTGCTTTTTTGTGTTTTGCAGTTTACAGCTATATCATACCGACCGAAAATCAAATGTAATATCTTGGCATTGTAAAATTGATGTAAAGTTTTTGATTGAATATGTTTTGAGCGGAAAGGGCATGGAGCATACAGCATTCGTGATATGAAGGATGAAGAAAACTTTCAGAAAGCTGAGGCAATGATTCAACTGATGTGTGAACTGAATGCGGGTATTTGTTCAGCTGCAAGTATGGGATGAGGTGTATGAGGTTTCAAAAAAACCATTTCCGTTTTCCGGCATACCTGTTGTATACAGAGGACTTTTTACGGGTTTTTATGCAATTAATTTTAAAAAGTATAAGGCGTTTTATCGTGTGCACGACGGTTATATGGAAGTGATCAGGGTTATAATGGAAAAAAGAGATTATATGCAGATTTTGTTTGGTGAATCAGAATGAGAATGATATGGAACAGGCGGGAGAAATCCCGCCTGTCTCTGTCTGTGTGGATAGGTTATTCGGTTTTGGAAGCTTTTAAAGTTTCTCCGGTTCCGAATACTCCACCCCAAACGTATCGACGGTAACCGTCTGCATGATCTGGTCTTCCAACGGTCTGTCCTCATAGTTGGTAGCCGTCTCCGCAATCTTATCGACCACATCCATACCTTCTATCACTTTTCCAAACGCCGCATAAGCGCCGTCCAAGTGGGGGCTTGTCTTGTGCATGATGAAGAACTGGCTGCCTGCGGAATTGGGGTGCATACTTCTTGCCATAGAGAGTACGCCGGCGGTGTGCTTTAAGTCGTTGTCAACGCCGTTTTGGCGAAATTCCCCTTTGATGGAGTAACCGGGGCCGCCCATTCCTGTGCCCTCCGGGTCGCCGCCCTGAATCATAAAGCCCTTGATAACACGGTGGAAGATCAAACCGTCATAGAATTTCGCATTGATAAGGCTGATAAAGTTGTTGACGGAAATCGGCGCGATATCGGGATACAATTCCGCTTTGATCACATCGCCGTTTGCCATGGTAAAAGTTACAATTGGATTTTGATTGGCCATATAAAAATTCCTTTCCTAAATGCAAGATTGATAGTAAACTTAAATTCTACTATACAAAATACCATAGAAATTTGCGCAAGTCAAAATGTTGCCGTGGACGACAGGGGTTTATGGTGAGACCGGGAGGGCGGCTTGTATGTTAAAAAAGATATGTGATCCGGCATGGGAACAGCCTTTATATGTTACAGATCAGGTGGAAGTATATATTGATTTGCACAGAAAGGGCTTTTATGTGCTGCCCTGTCTGGGCGAAGACAACCGCGATGAATCCTTTCCGGGAGCGCTTTACGCGGTGGAAAAATTGGAGGAGCTGGATTTTGCGCCGCTTGATAGGATATACAGGCGGCTGGCCGGCCTGCCGTGGGAGATTTTGGAGACGGAACGTCTGCTTGTGCGGGAAACCGTTGTGGAAGATGCGGATCGCTTTTACCGGATTTATGAGGAGCCTTCCGTTACAGCCTATATGGAAGCGCTTTGCGAGGATAAGGATGAGGAAATTGCCTGTATCGAAAGCTATATTGAGAAGGTGTATGCTTTTTACGGTTACGGCATGTGGACGGTTTTGGAGAAAGCGAGCGGAGAGGTAATCGGCAGGGCAGGGATCAGCTGGCGGGAGGGATATGATCTGCCGGAGCTTGGCTTTGTGATCGGTGTGCCGTGGCAGGGCCAGGGTTACGCCCTTGAGGTGTGCGAGGGGATCTTAGAGTATGCCCGGGAGACGTTGGAAATGAAGGAGATACAGGCGCTTGTGCGGCCGGGAAACGAGAGGTCTGTAAAACTTTGCGGGAAGCTGGGGCTCGCGCCTGACGGGGAGACGGTGGTGGAGGGAGTAAGGCACTTGGTATTTAAGAAAAAGCTGTGACGAATGGTTACGGCTTTTTCGCTTCGCCGTTGACAAAAACATAAAAGAGGAGGTAAACTGTTTTGGCAATGAAAAATCCAACGATAAATTTAAAAGCCCGCAATTCCATGTTCCTGCTTCTCACGGCTCTTGTCTGGGGCGTAGCCTTTGTGGCGCAAAGACAGGGCGGTGCGTCGGCGGGGCCGTATACTTTTAACTGCATCCGCTCGTTTCTGGGAGGGTTGGTACTCCTGCCGGTGATCCCGTTTTTAGATAAGGTAACGGGCCATAAAAAACCGCAGTCGAAGCAGGACAGACGCAGGCTGTCGGTGGGCGGCGCCCTGTGCGGGCTGGTGCTGTTTGTAGCCAGCACCTTTCAGCAGATGGGCATGTATTACGGCACAACGGCGGGGAAGGCGGGATTCCTGACGGCGTGTTATATTCTTCTGGTGCCGGTGCTTGGAATCTTTTTCGGGAAAAAGTGCCGGTGGAATGTCTGGGTCGGTATTTTGGTGGCGGTAATCGGGCTATATTTCCTCTGCCTGACAGACGGCCTTTCCCTACAGTTCAGTGACGGGCTGGTGCTTTTGTGCGCAGTCTGCTTTTCGGTACATATTATGGTGGTAGACCACTTTTCCCCGCTGGTGGACGGAGTGCGGATGTCCTGCATCCAGTTTTTTGTCTGCGGTGTGTGGGGGATGATCCCGATGCTTGGTGTGGAAATGCCCCGGATGGGGGCTGCGGCGTGGCTGCGGTCTCTGGGGGGCATCGATGTGTGGATCCCGATTTTGTACGCGGGCATTATGTCCTGCGGCGTGGGCTATACGTTACAGATTGTAGGTCAAAACGGGATTAATCCGTCTATTGCCTCGCTGCTCATGAGTCTGGAATCGGTGTTTTCCGTGTTGGCGGGAATGCTTCTTTTGCATGAAACTATGAGCGGCAGGGAAATTCTCGGCTGTGTGTTGGTTTTTGCCGCGGTTATTTTTGCGCAGATGGAGTTCGGAAAACGGCGGTCTGCATAAGGATTTTCGGGGAATAACTTGGTATACAAAAATACATTTATACAAAAATACAAAAAATGCTTGACATAGTGTTGTGACGGTGCTACAATGCAAAGCATAAAAGCAAAGGCGCTTTGAGGAAACTCAGGGCGCTTTCTTTTTATGCTTTAGTGAGGAGGAAAAGGTTATGGAAGAATTGATGGAGGTTGTAAACGGTCAGATATTCGGCGTTTGGTTTCTGATCGGCGCGGCATTGGTCTTTTGGATGCAGGCGGGTTTTGCGATGGTGGAGACAGGTTTTACCAGAGCGAAGAATGCGGGAAACATCATTATGAAGAATCTGATGGATTTCTGTATCGGCACGGTGATGTTCATCCTGATTGGATTTGGTCTTTTTCTGGGAGAAGACCTGATGGGTCTGATCGGTAAGCCGGGATTTGATATCTTTACGGATTACGAGAGCTTTGACTGGTCTAACTTCGTATTCAATCTGGTATTCTGCGCGACTACGGCGACAATCGTTTCCGGGGCGATGGCGGAGCGGACAAAGTTTTTGAGCTATTGTATTTACTCCGGTGTGATCTCGGCGTTGATTTATCCCATCGAAGCCCACTGGATCTGGGGCGGCGGCTGGCTGGCACAGATTGGGTTTCACGATTTTGCGGGCTCTTGCGCGATCCATATGGTAGGCGGTATTTCCGCTTTGGTGGGCGCGAAGATATTAGGCCCCCGTATCGGTAAGTTCAACACGGATAAGGACGGAAAGATTACGAAGGTAAACGCATTTCCGGGACACAGCATTCCGCTTGGCGCGCTTGGCGTGTTCATTCTCTGGCTCGGCTGGTACGGATTTAACGGCGCAGCGGCAACCAGCGTGGAACAGCTCGGTTCGATCTTTGTGACCACAACGATCTCGCCTGCGGTGGCGACCGTAGTGTGTATGATTTTTACCTGGATCAAATATGGGAAGCCGGATGTTTCCATGTGCCTGAACGCTTCTCTCGCAGGGCTTGTGGCAATCACCGCACCCTGTGATGTGACGGATGCTTTCGGCGCCATTGTGATCGGTGCGGTAGCGGGACTGTTAGTGGTGTTTGCTGTTTGGCTGTTGGATTACAAGCTGCGGGTTGACGATCCGGTGGGTGCTGTGGCGGTACATATGATGAACGGTATCTGGGGAACCATTTCTGTGGGATTTTTCGCAACCAATACCGCGCCGGGATATTCGATTGCGGATGCTTCGGGAACGGAGCTTACAGGATTATTTTACGGCGGCGGTTTTAAGCTTCTTGGCTTGCAGCTGATCGGATTTGCCTCCGTGGCGGCATGGACGCTTGTGACGATTACGATTGTGTTCCTGGTGATTAAGGCGACGGTGGGTCTGCGGGCTTCTCAGGAGGAGGAGATTGTGGGCTTGGATACCACAGAACACGGTTTGGCTTCCGCTTATTCGGGTTTCAGTATTATGGATGTATCAGGTGCTATGGTTATGGATGTGAACGAAAACACCAGCCTTGGCGTAGAGGATTACGATGCGGCTTCTCAGGCGCAAAAGGATGCGGCAGTGAAGGTGGCACAGGTACCCATGGCGTCAGCTACAGGTATGTATAAAGTGGCAATCATTGCGAAGCTGTCCAGATATGATAAACTGCGCAAGGCAATGAACGATCTGGGCGTAACCGGCATGACGGTGACGCAGGTCATGGGATGCGGCATCCAGAAGGGCGCTGGAGAAAAGTACCGCGGCGTAGAGATGGATGCGACCCTTCTGCCGAAAGTGAAGGTGGAAGTGGTAGTCAGCAAAATCCCTGTAGACTCGGTGGTGGAAGCGGCCAAGAAGGCGCTTTATACCGGCCATATCGGGGACGGCAAGATCTTTGTCTACAATGTGGATAAAGTCATTAAGGTCCGTACGGGCGAGACGGATTTCGCGGCCCTACAGGACGTCGAGTAAGCTTACACCTATATCCCTTAGTTTGTATATATAATAAGAACGAATCCCCCGGCGCTCCACCGTCGGGGGATTCGTTCGTGTAAAGACAGGGCGGAAAAAGGCAGTTAGGAAAAAGGTTCGTCGACGCTTCACATTGCAAAATAACGAAATTTAGTGTACAATAGGAATAATCGGAGTATAAGGGAGTGCGGCGGTCGTGGAAGGAAAAGGGATGTAACGATGAATACCGGGACAAAAAAGAAAAAGCAGATACAGTTCCGCTACTACGAGATTCCTCAGGGAGAGCCATGCCTTGCGCTGCTCGGGGAGGCTTGGGTGCGTCGCTACGGCGATGGAGTAGACTGCCTGCATTTTCATAACTATTACACCGAATAATA
>DKUO01000002.1:77660-137604 GCA_002490705.1 Lachnospiraceae bacterium UBA7202 | reverse complement strand
GGGGTCACTTCATATTATCTAAAAGCTATTTTTGGGGTTTGTCATTGTCGGTGCCTGTCTGCTTCGGGACCTGTCTGCTGCTTCCCTTTTTTTTGACAGGCGGTACATATTCGGTAAAGGCCATGGATTCCTCGATCTGGCCGACCGTCATATAAGGTCCAAGATCCGTGGGCAGATTTCTCTTTTGCAAATGCCGGTTCACAAGGGATTTCACGCCTGCATAGAACACGGCAAAGATAGGCACGCCCACAATCATGCCGAGAACGCCGAAGAAGCCGCCGAAAATGGTGATCGAAAAGATCACCCAGAAGCTGGAAAGCCCGGTGGAATCGCCGAGGATTTTCGGCCCAAGGATATTGCCGTCAAACTGCTGGATAAAGATAATCAGGATGCCGAAATAAAGCGCCTGTTTGGGATCAACCATCAGCACAAGGAGGGCGCTGGGAATGCCGCCGATCCATGGGCCGAAAAAGGGAATTACATTGGTTACACCGATAATCACGCTTACCAGAATGGAATAAGGCGTGCCGATAATGCTTGTGCAGACAAAGCAGATGATGCCGATGATAATGGAGTCTATGATCTTGCCGCCGATAAAACCGATAAAGGTACTGTGAATGAAACGGAAATTTGATACCAGTTCGTTCCCGGCCTTGCGGTCAAACACGGCATAGACGATTTTTTTCGCCTGTCCTGCAAATTTTTCCTTGCTTCCCAGCAGATAGATGGATATGATAAAGCCGATCACAAGATTCCAGAGCGCTTTAAACACGCCGATTACGCTTAGGGAAACGGTTTTTAAAAGCTCGTTGACATGGGGCAGGAGATTGGTGTTTACAAACTCCATTGCCTTTGCGGAATACTGGTCGATCAACGCGTCCACGGTGGCCTCCAGCTCGGGATTGTCCTTCAGCAGAAGAAGCGCCCAGTCGGAGAGGTTGTTGACGTAAATAGGAAACTGGAAAATAATACTCTGGATACTCCGGACAACTTCCGGAATGATCAGGGCAAACAGCTCGTAAACCACAAGAAGAACAACCGCCAGCGTGGCGAGGATGGAGCCGGCCCGGATGCGGCTTTTTACTTTGGGCGTCATAGCGATTCCGGCCTTTTTGCAGAGCGGTTTTATCAGTTTCTTCTCAAGCATATTCAAAATGGGCGTAAACAGATACGCCAGCACAAAACCGTCGATAATCGGCATGGCGATGGTAATGAATCTGTCAATGCCTCCCATGAAATTGGAGCGGTGGAATAGAATATAATAGAAGAGGATGGCGCCCGCAAGAGCCAGAAAGCCCGTCAATCCCCAGTATAAGTATTTTTTATCAAATTTGAATTTCATGATAAATCCTCTTTAATCCTATTTATCAATTCCCATGTCAGACAGGAAATGATATAATCATATTATAGCAATTTGACGTTGGGTAGACAATACCAATCCCCTGTAGAATATAAAAAAATAGGCGAAAGGTTATGCATAAAGCACGAACATGAAACTGCAACAGGTGTTAAGCCTCACAAGAAAGGCTGTGGATGATTTTCATATGATTGAGGCGGGTGACCGGATTGCTGTCGGGATTTCCGGGGGCAAGGACAGTCTGACGCTTCTCTATGCCCTACAGGGACTGCGGCGTTTTTATCCCCAGCCGTTTACGCTTACCGCGGTGACGGTAGATCTGGGATTCGGCAATCTGGATCTGTCCGGGATCGAAAGCCTGTGTCAGGAGCTGGATGTGGAGTATCATATAGTCAAAACGGATATTGGTAAAATCATATTTGAAGACAGACGGGAATCCAATCCCTGCTCCCTGTGCGCGAAAATGCGAAAGGGCGCGTTAAACGACGCCATGAAGGCGGCGGGCTGTAACAAAGTGGCCTATGCGCATCACAAGGACGACGTGGTGGAAACGATGATGATGTCCCTGATTTATGAGGGAAGGTTTCACACCTTCAGGCCGGTGACCTATCTGGATCGCACACAAATCACGGTGGTCCGGCCCCTGATTTATATGAACGAGGCGGATGTGATCGGGTTCGTGCGGAAAAATAACGTTCCTGTGGTGAAAAGCCCCTGTCCGGCGGACGGGCATACCAAGCGGGAGACAGTAAAAAATCTGGTACAGCAGATTAATCTGGAAGCGCCTGGCGTCAAGGAGCGCATGTTTACGGCGATTTTGGACAGCGGTTTGGATGGTTGGGAAAAAGAAAAATAACATGCGTTTTCATAAGGCAGGAAAAGAAAGGCCGTCAAACAATAGGAAAACGGAGAAAAATAAGATGGCGGGGAAAAATCGTACTTACCATGAAAAAAGGGAAACCGAATACATTTTACAGCTTCGCGGACTGCTGGAGGAGCTGCCGCCCTATGCGCGGGATTATTTCCGGGCGATTGAACAGAAATCAAGCGCGAAGACGAGGATTTCCTATGCCTATGATTTTCAGGTTTTCCTGCGCTTTCTGATAGAGAAGAATCCGGCGCTTACAGAGAAGACCATGCGGGAAATCACGCTGAACGATCTGGACAGTCTGACGGCCCTTGATATCGAAGAATATCAGGAATACCTGAAATATTATGAATCAGAAAACGGGGAGCAGAAAAACGGAGCTAACAGCATTGCAAGAAAAATGTCGTCCCTGCGCAGTATGTTTGATTATTTTTTTAAAAAAGATCTGCTTTCCAAGAACGTGGCCATGCAGGTGGACATGCCGAAAATTCACGAGAAGGCCATCATTCATCTGGAACCCGACGAGGTGGCTATTTTTCTGGACAGTCTGGACAACTATGAAAAGGAGCTTACCGGTAAGAAAAAAGACTTTTTCTTAAAGACAAAGGTGCGGGATATTGCCATTGTCACCCTGTTTCTGGGCACGGGTATCCGGGTGTCGGAATGCGTGGGCTTAGATTTAAGCGACGTCAATTTCCGGGAAAACAGCATCCGCATTATCAGAAAAGGCGGAAACGAGGCGATTTTATATTTCGGAGAAGAGGTGGAGAAGGCCCTTTTGGATTACATAGAAGGCCCACGGGCACAGATTGCGCCGCAGGCCCTTCCCGGAGAAGAAAACGCGCTGTTTTTCTCCCTACAGAAAAAAAGGATCAGTGTCCATGCGGTGGAAAATCTGGTGGAAAAGTATGCGAGAGAATTTGTCCCTCAAAAAAAGATAACGCCCCATAAGCTTCGTTCCACCTTTGGCACGACTCTCTATCAGGAAACGGAGGATATTTATCTGGTGGCGGACGTCCTTGGACACTCGGACGTGGGGACGACCAGAAAGCACTATGCGGCGATCAAGGATCAGAACCGGAGGAAGGCCGCGAGGGCGATCAATTTGAGGGAAAAATGAGGTTTTAGAGGAAAACGGGTGATGAAAAAAATACCATATATTAGGCTTATCTCCTGTCTGGTTTTAGTTTTATGCTGTGTTTTGGCGGCAGGCTGTGGGCAATACGAACCGGCGGAAACACCTTTCGAGCAGGCAGACGCCTATCGGCAGATGGCGCTATATATACAGGAAGGGTTTCGGACTTATGATGTTGAGGGAACCTATCAGGCATATTTTGGAAAGATATGGTCTTATAACACCAGTTATTCCTGTGATATTCTGCTGGAAGGAGAAAATGAGTGGTGGGAGGAAGGAATTTACGGTTCCTATGACGCGGAAAGCGGGTGGTACACGTTTCAGGGTGATTATGAGCCGATTTTACTAGAGAACGCTGGCGAAGTGGATCGATTGGACAAAGATTCTGATTTTGCAACGAAGATGCGGGAAAATTATGTTTATTCGACACAAATATCCAAGGATCAGAATATAGCGTCGGACATACATTATCATTCCGGAAACGGACCAATAGAACGCGATTTTCAGAAAGAAATGCCTGCAACGGAAGGATATGCAAGGACTTATTCATATGTTTGGCCCTATCTTTATAGCTATTATGATGACAGAATGGACATTGATATTATCATAGAATATCCGCAGATTCATTTGGACGATAAAACGCTGGAAAAGCAGATTAATGAAGAACTCAGGAACGCGTTCTTTTATTCGTATGGTTATGATGAGGAAGGAAGCCTGTTGAAACCGAGAGAACATATGTACACAGAAATTGCCAGAAATTATATCATTACACGGCAGGATGAAACTTATTTTTCCATGCGCATTTTTGAGTATAACGATTACCGCGCTGCGAATCATCCGAATGAATTTGAGACAGGAATAACCATCAATATGAAAACCGGTGAAGTCCTGGGACTACAGGATGTGATTGGTGAAAATTGGACGCCAGTGTCATTGCTTGAAACAGACGCACTTCACTGTCTTTTGGGAGAAGGGGAGAACGATGAGGAAGCAGGAAGTGAATCACTGATGCAGAATGTGCTGGATCAGTGGGAACGACATGAACGGTATGCTACGTTGGAGGAATTACACCGTGATATGAAGTCTTGTTTTTATGTGACACCGGATGGGCTGGGACTGATTACCAATTTGGTACATATGTCTGTGCCGATGGAAGCCACGTTTGAGGATCTTGGCGTCGAGGGGCTGTGAATGAGTGATAAACCATATGATTACCGTAAATTTTTTTCGAAACTTAACCAACTATGAAATAAATGTGTATTTGTTTCATAGTTGATTGGGCCTTACCATTCACCAATTTAATCATTATATTCTAACCCAAAGTAATCCATATATACTTTAAATCGGTCCTGGGCCGTCAGACAGGTATCCATCAAATACCCCGGCTCATTTTCCCACTCGTTTAATCCACGATAATAAAATGCCTTAAGATCATCATAAATAATAAACGGTGTAATGCCGTTTCGCAGACATTCCTTAAACATAATCAGTCTGCCGATACGTCCGTTTCCATCCTGAAAGGGATGTATCTTTTCAAATTCATAATGAAACGCAATGATTTCGGATAATGTTTTTGTTTTGTCTTGATTGTATGTCTTCAGCAGTTTTTTTATCTCTTTTGAAACGGCATCAGGCTTCGTAGTTGACTTTCCGCCCACCTCATTTTCAAAACGTTTATAACTGCCGACGGCAAACCATGCTTTTCTGCTGTCAGAAGTCCCTGATTTTAGTATGCCATGCAGTTGTTTGATAAAGGACTCGCTTAACTGATACTTAGCAGATTCTATTACCTGATCAATACATCTAAAGTGATTCGATGTCTCAACAATATCATCCACATTCAACGTTTCATCTTGTATGCCGATTGTGTTTGTCTCAAAAATATATCTTGTTTGATCGTGGGTAAGTTTACTGCCTTCTATATGATTGGAATTGTATGTGAGTTCAATTTGAACCTTATGATAGATGCCGCCGGAAATTTCAGATTCTTTTTCCAGCTTTAACCTTGTCAGTAAATCTTTTGTGACTTTTCCCGTTCTTTTCTTTCTTTCAGGCTTTATGGCGTCAAAAGGAATTTTCCATGTTTTGCCGTCAAGTATTGTTCCGGGAATTTTACCCTCAGAACAATACTTGCGTACACTTCTCTCGGATACATTCCATTTTTCGGCTGCTGTTTTGGCGTTTATATATTCCATAGGATTTGACCTCTCACAAATGTCTTATCGGAATTATTATATCACTATCGGCAAAATATATCTACATTTTTGCGTCAGAAAAATGCGTTATATTTTGCCGATAAAATAACCGATTTGATTTGAGGGCAAATTTATCCGAAAGGCTAGTGGCATCCGCCGCCGTTTCCCCCACAGCCGTGCTTATCTTCCCCGCAATGATGGCCGCCCTCATGGGAATGTCCCTCTCCGTGATGGTCGCAGTGAACGTCCGGATTAAAGCTAAGCGTGCCCGCAAGCAGCTGTGCCACCGCTTCGTCCGCACTGCCGGATACCCCGCCGTAAAGACGGATGCCTGCTTCTGCAAGGGCGGTCTGTGCGCCGGCGCCGATTCCCCCGCAAATCAATGTGTCTACCTGTAGGGATGACAACATGCCGGCAAGCGCGCCGTGGCCGTTTCCGTTGGTGTCCACAATCTCTGAACCGGTAACGTTACCATTTTCTACATCATAAACCTTAAACTGTTCGGTATGCCCGAAATGCGGGAATACGTTTCCGCTTTCATAAGTAACCGCGATCTTTTTCATTGACCTGTCCCCTTTCTTGTTGCAGTAATTTGCAGCGAGGCACAGCGTTCTTTCTGAGCTGTTCCCCTTATTATAATGAAACATGATACCACGGAAACATACAAAATTCAATCTGTTCCCACATCCGAATCCCAAATACTTAATTGTTGAAAGGGTATATCTTCTTTTTGCTCAAAAGTCTGTAAATATTGAAAGATCTGGTCATTATCATGGAGAATGCCGTTTTTTTGGCACTGTTGATGAAACAACCGCATCAGGCGGGCGCTGTTCGGGCTGTCGATGATGTATTGACTGCCATAGGTCCGGATGTACTGCTCTTTCAGATGGGGAAACAACCTGTCTAACTGGCTGTAAAAGTATTCCCGGTTTCCCTCCCGCAGCGTCAGGCCCATGCCGAAGCAAATGACGCCGAAGACATGCGCCTGTCTGCACAAATCCAGTATGCCAGAAATATTTTCTTCCGTGTCGTTGATGAAAGGTAAAATAGGGGAAAGCCATACCACCGTAGGGATACCGCGCTCATGCAGCTTTTGCAAAACGGCAAACCGTTCTTTTGTCGTACATACATGGGGCTCCAGCTTTTTGCACAATGCTTCGTCATAGGTAGTCAGCGTCATCTGCACCACACACTTTGTCTTTTCATTGATCCGTTGTAACAGGTCGATATCCCGCAGAATGAGGTCTGACTTGGTAATGCAGGTGAAGCCGAATCCGTGCTGATCAATCAGCTGCAAGGCTTTCCTGACAGTTCCCAGCTCCTTTTCCAGCGGGATGTAGGGATCTGTCATGGAGCCTGTGCCGATCATGCACTTTTTCCGCTTATGTGTAAGGGCGTAGGCTAACAGTTCTATGGCGTTTTCCTTTACCTCTATGTCTTCAAAGGCATGTTCCATGTGGTAGCATCTGCTTCTGGAATCACAGTAAATACAGCCGTGGGAACAGCCCCGATATAAATTCATGCCGTTTTTTGAGGATAAGATTCCTTTTGCAGTAACAAAGTGCATGACGCCCTCTTCTCTCCTATTTCTTACGGTTCTTTTATCGGATGCCGAATGACCGTTTTCAGGTTTTCCGGCTTGCATTTTCTTACGTCGCTCAGATAAATCTCATGATGGCGGCGCGGGCCATCCATATCAGGGGAAAATCCCTGCTCTTTGGCAAAGGTGTCCATGGCTTCTATGGTGGCGGGTTCATCGTCATAAGGGCCGATATGCATACATTGTACGCACAGCCCCTCGTCATAGTTCAAAAACTCCACTTGAGAAAAATCAGACTTTTTCTTTTCGGAGGCTTCCGCTACTGCCCATGCAAATTCACTTTCTGTCACGAATTCCGGCAGACGGATCATGGAAATCCATGCAAAGTCCTCTTTTCTGGAATAGTCAATGCCGTTTGCACCCTCCTGCCACCACAATCCTTCAAGCGGAGGCACAACATAGTCAAAATAGCCGTCGATCCGATGATCGCCCATTTTGCTCATTTTAATCGTGAAGGCGATTCCGTAGAGAAGGCCGATGGATTGCTTGTAGGCGCCGCCCTCCTCATTGGGATTCCCTTTTCCGCGAACGGCAATAAAGTTCATGGGCGGCACGGTGATAAGCGCCGGTTTGTTTTTGGGAAGATAAAACTCCTTATATTCCTTTTTGTAGTCGAACGCCATATTCAGTCCTCCTTCAGACCAATGTAGATATGGATTTCCGCGTTGTTGCCCATATCGTCGTTTTGGTATTCCTCAAAGTCGCACCGAAAGGCTCTTGGCAGATCCATTCGCCAGATCTCCTGCCAGGCATTTGCCACTGCCTGCACCATATCCCCGCGCACAATGAATTTGGCGTAGTGTCCGGCGGGAATGCGGCAGACGGCAAAGCTGTCTTCCTCCGGTTCTGCGGCGGTTTCACAAGCCACAAACACGGTGTAATCCGCCTTCTCATCTCCGGCATAGTCGGTGTAGATACCGAGTGCCTTCGCATTTTCCTTTTTCGGTATGGAAGCATAGACGCCTTCGTTATAGAAACGGTTCCACAGACCGCCTATGACGGCGCCCATGTCGGGCGACGTATTGTTTGTCCTTGCCGATACGCCAACGGCAATTTTTTCTTCCAGTGTTACGATTTCGTATTCCATAGTTTGATTCATCCTTTCTTTGTGTTCCCTGCCTGTATTATCATGCCGTTTAAACAAAGCGTCAGGGCATTTTACAGCGGAAAATTTGATTTGATGAATCCATCATAGCAGAGCAACCATGACAACTGTATGTCATGATTCGGAAGCGGGACGATATTTTTGACAAATACCCTCCCCAAAACGAAACACTTCCTCCCGCAGTTCTTGCGGTTCTAAAAGTTCGGCGCCTTCGCCAAAAGAGGCGATCCATCCGATTACGCTGTTTGAATCGGAAAATTCCGTGGTAAAAAGCAGCATGCCGTCCGGCAGGGTTTGAAAACTTTCCGGACCGAACTCTTCCACCAACCGCCATTTATAGGCCGGGTGAATCTTTGCCTTGACGGTAAACTGTGGCGGAAAGATATGCCGCGGACTTAGATCGGGAACAGAAACGGCGCGTTTCTCAAAGGGTGCATCCAAAGATAAGTTCGTCATTCGCATCAGTTTAAAAAGGCGGAAATCCTCGCTTTTCTCACACCATCCCCAAAGATACCAGCTTGCCCACTGAAAAATAAGGTCATAGGGCTCCACGGTTCGCGCGGACTCCCCCTTTGGTGAATAGTAAGTGAAGGTAATCTGCTGTTCGGTTACTATGGCATTGTGTATGAGTTCGATTTTCGGGGATAAGGCAGATTTATACCAGGAAGACAAATCAATCAAAATATGGGTATCTCCGGCCAACAGATTGGATGTACCCACGGAAAGCTTCTCCATAAGCTGCTGGTAACGATTGGTGCCGCTGATACTGTCAAGTCCCCGCAGCCCTGCAAGAATCGCCTGCATATCCGAGGAGGTAAACAGTGTGCGGTCTATGGTATACCCTTCCATAATGGAGACACCGCCGTTTTGTCCCGGCTCAGTCACTAACGGAATTCCGGCCATACAGAGCGCTTCAATGTCCCGGTTGATCGTGCGGCGGGAAACCTCAAACTTTTCCGCAAGATAGGGCGCGGTAACCTTTTCTTTTTGTAAAAGAATCGACAAGATGCCGATCATGCGGTCGATTTTCATGAGAAATCTCCTGTCTTATCCAATAATGGGATATTGTCGCTGTATTACCACACAAAAGGAATTATTTTGTATTTTACTTTCTTTTTATATTCAGCATATCCTTCCAATCCTTTTTCAAGCGCTGTTTCTTCGTTTCTAATTCTCTTTGCAATAATGACAGGATAAGCAAGAAAAACAGCAAAAGAGAGAATGGAACCAAGCACCAACGGCATAGAAAGGAACATAATAATAGTTACACTGTACATGGGATGGCGGACAATGCCATATAATCCTGTATCAATTACCCTTTGCCCTTGCTGAATTTCTACAGTCCGCGATAAGTATGTGTTTTCTCTTAACACCTCCGCATAAAGCGCATAAGAAAATAAAAATACAGCAGCCGCTGTCCACGAAATCCAATTAGGTATCATAACCCATTTAAACCGAAAATTTAATCCCGCTATCACAAATCCAAAAACAAACATCAAACCACTAAGTTTTATCACAAGGCTTTGTTCCGCCTGTTGCTCTTTTGTATTTAAACGTTTTTTTAATAATTCCGGATTCTTCCACATCATCACAATTCCTGCAAAAAACATCGGTATAAATAGTATCCCCATGAATAGCCATGCGTTCCAATAATGAAATGTTCCGGCAGGCAAAAATATTAAAACTTCTATAATAGCCACACCAAGTACAAATTTCAATACTGCTTGATAAAATAATTCTTTTGTCACCTTTATTTACCTCAAAGCTTAATTTTCTTTCTCATGTTTTCTCCAGAGAAGTATTAGGAATCATGATCAATAAAGCTTTCTTTTATCAGAGAAACAGTAATTTTCCTTGCAAGCGTACTGGAAACGTTTTGTTCTTCTGTCTCACCCAGATAAACGCAAAAATAGATGCGCCGTCCTACGTCTGCAAAGCCGGTATACCAGGCGTCCACCACGACGCCGTTTGATTTTCCCATGCCCGTTTTCCCATAAATGGCACAGCCGTCCTCACTTTCCGGCGAGAGGAACATGACCTCTTCCAACGCATCCAGTATGGTTGGAGAATACTCGGAGGAAGGGCCGAAAATTCGCTCCATGACCGCCGCTTGTTCCCGGGGAGAAATTTTCAACGAAGATTCGATCCAAAAACCGGTTAAAGCGGGATTCTGATTATTGTTATTCAGGTGACCTTCCCAGTCGGTTATATCACAGTTCCCATAATGAAGCGAATCCAAAGTATCCTGCATGGTATCAGGGCCTATATCGTCAATCACCTGTCGGTAATACCAGACACATGAGGTACGAAAGGCGTTAGCAAAGTCCATATCCTGATTCCAGTCGTCCTTCCAGAAAACCTCACCGCTCCAGGAACGGGTGGATTGATCGGGAACAATGACGCCGCTTTCCAGTCCCGCCAGTGAAGAGATAATTTTGAAGGTGGAACAGGGGGAACGACGTGTATCCGCTAAAGCTTCATTGTAAATCAGGCACGTATTTTCGGCAGGGTCAAGGACAACCGCAGCGCTGTTTAGCTCACCAAAATAGGCGGCCCAATCAGGATAAACGATAGCTTGGGCTGGCTCTTCTTTTGTCTGAACAGGCAAGGTTTCTGTCTGAGACGTCAATGTGCTGGTCACAGCCGGTTCCGGCTGAGAAATGAAAGAGCTGGTCACAGTCGGTTCGGGTTGAGAAGCTGCCGCACTCTCGGAAGTGCAGCCGGACAGTAAGACAGATAGCGTCAAAGCAGAAATAAGTATATTTGTATGCTTCATCAGATCATATTTCTCCTTAAGAACAAAATAAAATAATCCGTTAAAAATTATTATAGCCCATAAGGGTTAGCCTTTTCAACGGATCATTTATAATTGCTCTTTTAGTTGTGTTATGATAGTTATTTTTCTCCTGCAAGAATAAAAGCAATCAGCTCTTCCACATCTTCAAAATCGTCGTAATCTCCGTGGAATCCTTCTCGGTGATACACAACGCCTTTTTGCTCATTTCGCTCCAGACAGTCCAGCAGTTTTTCCACCCCATATCGTTTCACAAAAAGAGTAAACCCATAGGGCTTGATTTGTGCCAGTAATCCTTTCTGACATGATTCAGGGCATTGGTAACAATGACTGATCGCTTTAGAGATAGAACAGCTCCTGTTTTCACACCATTCTTTATCCAAACACGCGTCAGAGCTGCAACCGCTGCATGTATCGTTTTCAGAGCATAAACAGCAAGCCAGCCCGCAACGGGCAATTCCGAGTTCACGTTTCATATTTTAACGGGTCCTTTCATAGCAGGGGAAATATAACTTTATAATATTACAATTAAGTTACGGCATTGTAGCAGCGGCGGCATAATAAGGCACAATCAAATGTGCGTCCGCATAGATCGCATCATTGGTCAGGCTGTTAATCCGCATAACTTCCCGGATGTATTCATAGACCGACTCATAATGCTCTTCATCCATATAGGTTTCAGCGATAGACCAGAGTGTGTCGCTGTCTGATACGACGATACTCTTATAATATTTATACGTTTCTTTGGAGGCGTCGCTCTTTGCGTTGGAGCGGAAAGAGCTGACGGCAACGGAGGTAGTGACGATCAGGCAGAGTGTCATCACAAACAAAAGGAAATTTTTTCTCATTTCCCGTCTTCTGCGAATGCGGTTATTGCGGATACGTCTCTCGCTTCTGATATCCTGTGGTCTTCTGCGTCTCTGTGTCATGTCTCGTCAACTCCTCTCTGAATGAAAAACAGAACAAATGTTGCGAACGGATGTTCTTTATACCTGCATTATATCGAACGTATTTTCGCCTGTCAATACTTTTTGACAAAAAAATCGAACAAATTTTCTGAATATATGTTTGCTTTTTGCGATGTGCTGTGTTATCATTGAATAAAGAAAGTAGGAAAGCGTTAGTAGGTTAGACTTGTAACTCATTGTAAATATTGAAGAAATTGCATGAATGACCGCATTTCAGGAAAGGATAAGGATTTGGGTATGGCGCATGGAAAGATCACGGTAAAACAGCAGCAGATATTAGATTATATTAAGGATGAGATTTTAAATAAGGGTTATCCGCCGGCGGTCCGCGAGATCTGTGAAGCGGTGAATCTGAAGTCCACTTCCTCTGTTCACTCTCATCTGGAGACCCTGGAGAAGAACGGCTATATCAGGCGTGATCCCACGAAGCCCCGCGCGATTGAGATTTGCGATGATAATTTTCAGATGGTGCGCACGGAAATGGTTTCCCTGCCTGTGATCGGGCAGGTTGCAGCCGGACAGCCGATTCTTGCGGAGGAAAATATCGAAAGCTACTTTCCCGTTCCCGCCGATATGGTGCCAAACGGCGAGTCCTTTGTCCTTAAGGTGAAGGGGGATTCCATGATCAATGTGGGAATTTACAGCGGAGACCAGATTTTTGTCAAAAGCTGCCAGACGGCGGATAACGGCGATACGGTGGTGGCGCTGATTGATGATTCCGCTACGGTTAAGACTTTTTATAAAGAAAACGGGCATGTCCGCCTTCAGCCGGAGAATGATTCTATGGATCCTATCATCGTGGATGACTGTCAGATTTTAGGTAAAGTGTTCGGCGTATTTCGTCTCTATAAATAGCGATTGAATGAAAGGACGGAGGGCATACCTAAAGATTGTGTATGCTCTCTTTTTTGTGCAGAAAATGAGAGGAAAAAGGCAAAAGCTTCATATATACTATCACTATCAGGAGGATGTAAAGTATGGAATGGATTGAAAAATTAAATGAAGCGATCGGCTATATGGAGGAACACCTGACGGATGAGATCGACTATGAGCAGCTCGGACGCATTGCCTGCTGTTCTTCCTACCATTTCCAGAGAATGTTTACTTATATGGCAGGCGTTTCGTTGTCAGAGTATATCCGAAGGAGGAAAATGTCGCTTGCTGCCGTTGATTTGCAGGGGAAGGATGTGAAAATTATTGATATAGCGGCAAAATACGGGTATCACTCTCCCACTGCGTTTAACAGAGCCTTTCAGTCCGTGCATGGAATTGCTCCCTCTGCCGTCAAAAGCGAGGGTGTTTCTGTGAAATCTTTTCCGCCTGTTTCTTTTAAAATAATTGTCAAAGGAGTGGAGGAAATGAACTATCGGATAGAAACAAAGGAAGCCTTTCGCATTGTCGGTGTGTCAGTGCCGCTGCAAAAAGAGATTGAACAAAATTTTATGACGATTCCCTCTAAATGGCAGGAAGTATCCATGGATGGCACTTTGCAGAAGCTGGCAGCCATGATGGACGCGCCGCCCATGGGCGTGCTCGGCGTCAGCGCCTGCAACGATACGGAAAGCTGGAGATACTATATTGCCGTGCCGAGTACACAGGAAAAAGCGAATTTTGAGGAATATACCGTGCCGGCGGCTACCTGGGCCATTTTTCCGGGAGAAGGTACGAATATTTCCATTCAGGAACTTGAAAGGCGTATTGTAACAGAATGGCTGCCGACGTCCGGGTATGAATATGGGGACGCCCCGGATGTGGAGGTTTATCTGAATCCCGACCCGCAAAATGCCAAATTTGAAGTGTGGATTCCTGTTGTTAAAAAACAGATATAATATTGCAAAAGAATTTCTACACCAAAAGAAAAACAAATGTTCTGGAAAATTTTTAACCGATTTCTCTTACATAGCATCAATGCTTTCAGACATACTACATAGTAATCGTAATTGCCGCTTCTTTGCAATTACGGTTAACAGTCAGTCTCTCTTTTTTCATACAGGGGTTGATGTCTTTTATGAGGGGGGAAGGAAAATGAGAAATAAAGCATTGGACTGCCTTGCCCTGACGATTGCTATTATCGGCGCTATCAACTGGGGTTTGATCGGCTTTTTCAGCTTTGACCTTGTGGCATTTATCTTTGGTAACATGTCATGGTTTTCGAGAATTATTTATGCTCTGGTGGGTATCGCCGGTCTGTATATCATCACATTCTATATGTATACAAATGGCACGGCAGAATCGAACAAGGCTTAGTCAAAAAGAGGCTCTTCTATTGGAGAGCCTCTTTTTCGATCAGGACGCCGTCCCGCCAGATCCGTTCCAGATCGTAAAATAATCGGTTCTCACGGTCAAAAATGTGGATGATGATATCCTGAAAGTCCATCAAAATCCAGTTCGCGTTCTGGTATCCCTCGATCTGCCTGACAGTAACGCCCGCTCTTCCCAGAACCTCGGATACATTGTCAGCCATGGCCTGTATCTGACTCTTATTACTGCCGTCTGCAATGATAAAATAATCCGCGATGGTTGAAATCCGGCTGATATCAATGATCCGAATATCCTCCGCCTTTTTGTCTTCCAGCGCATTTACCGCCATTAACGCAATTTCCTTTGTTTCCATATTGTGTCTAGCCTTTCTATTTTTTCTATGTTTCCACACGTTTGTAATAATTGTACGTTTTGACCGTCATATCGTCCAGCTGCCCGTCTGTGGTACGCAGATAAGAGAGGGTGTTTGCCAGTATTTTTTCCATGGTCCAGTCCAGATCCTGAAACGCAATTCTGCGGATCATGTCAAGCTCTGCCAGCTGTTTCCGGTTCGGTTCGATATAATCCGCAATATAGAGAATCTTCTCCAATCTGCTCATATCCGGGCGTCCCGTGGTATGATAACGGATGGCGTTTAAGATGTTGTCATTATTTACGCCGTACTTATGCTGCGCCAGATAGGCCCCGGCCTTTGCGTGGAGAAGCGCTGTAGGGTTGCTTCTCTCCACTGCCGTTACGTTGAGACGGGCTTTCTCGCAGATAGCCACCAGCTCCGAGCCGTGCATGGACTTGGCACAGTCGTGTAACAGGCCCGCGATCATGGCATCTTCCATAGGCTCCCCGTGGGCCATTGCAAGGGCGGCCGCCGTGTAGGCAACTCCCAGCGTATGGGCGTAACGCTTGGAGGACAAAACGGTTTCCATCTCTTTCCGTATATTGGCAATATCCGAGTTTTCCATATTTTTACCGCTCATATCAGTATGCCCCCTTTGAAACAGATTTAGGATAGTATTTCCTGTCATTCACGAAACAGATGATTCTCTGCAATATAAGCCGCCACCTCTTTTGGCACTAGGTCATGTACAGACGCTCCTTGTTGCAGCATGTCGCGAATCCGGGTGGAGGAAATGTCGATACCGGAAAATTCCAGCATTTCCACGGAAGCCTGGTATTTTTCCCGCAGATACCGGATCTGTGCCTGAAGCTTTTCCGGCGTCTGCTCTCTCACCGCCGCCACTATGGTACAGCTTTTGAAAATCTGCTTCGGGTTTTTCCATGTTTCTATCGCATAGAGACTGTCTGCGCCCAAAATGAAATAATAATTCGTGTCGGGATGCAGGGACTTTAATGTTTCCAGTGTCTGGTAGGTATAGGTGTTTCCCTCCGTGACAGCCTCCATATCAGACACCTCAAAATAGGGAATCCCCCTGATGGCGAGGGCCGTCATTTCGCACCTGACAGAAGCGGGCAGAACCTCCTGTAGATTTTTCATGTAGGGAACGCCGCTTGGCATAAACAGCACTTTTTCCAGTGCAAACTGGTCCTTTGCAGCCTGTGCGATTGCCAGATGGCCGTTGTGAATGGGATTAAAAGTGCCGCCCATGATGCCGATTTTTTTCATCCGCGGTCCCCTTCTATGCCTTTGGCAGTATAATCTTAGGATTCTTCTTGTCCGGTTTATAGAGGATGATCTTTTTGCCGATCACTTGTACGACGGTGGAATGGGTCCGCTCCGCCACAATCTCAGCAAGCTGCTTCGGATCATCCGCACAATTTTTTAAAACGGCGATCTTTAGAAGCTCCCTCGTGTTGAAGGCGTCGCCGATGGAAGCTGTAAACTCCGGTGTGAGGCTCGCCTTTCCCAATTGAAAAATGGGATCGAGACCGTTAGCCAGACTTTTTAAATAGGCTCTCTGTTTGCTGGTCAGTTCCATGTATACCTCCTATTGCGCTACTTATAATAATCAAAGGCAAGCCCATACATTCTGACGGTGCTGCCCTCCTCGATTCCAAGCTCCTCAAGCTGTTGCAAAATCCCCTGTTCCCGCAAAAAATCCTGAAAAAATTTAAAGCCCTTCTCAGATTCCAGATTGGTGTAGGAAAGCATTTTTTCGATGCGGGGCCCCTCCACCACATACTCGTCTGCCGCTTCGTCGTAGACCACCGTAAAGGGCTCGTTCCCGATATCGAAATGAAACTCCGGGAAGAATTCCTGCTCAAAGGTCAACGGTTTGCTGCCAAGCGTCTCAAGACGGTTGTTAATGGCGTAGAGAAGCTCCCTGACGCCCTTGCCGCTGACTGCCGAGATACCGTAGACAGGAATGCCCTTCGGCTCAAATTCGGCCCGTATGGCCTCCACAGGGTCGCTGTCCTTCTCGTAGATCATGTCAATCTTGTTGGCGGCGATGATCTGTGGCCGCTCGGCAAGTGATTTTTCATAGGCGGACAGTTCTTTATTGATGGCATAGATGTCCTGAATGGGATCACGGCCTTCCGTAGAAGCGGCGTCCACAATATGCACAATCAGTCTGGTGCGCTCAATATGGCGCAGAAATTCATGTCCGAGCCCTACGCCCTCGGACGCGCCCTCAATCAAACCGGGAATATCTGCGATTACAAAGCCTTTCGCATCTTCCAGATCTACCACCCCCAGATTGGGATTCAGGGTGGTAAAATGGTAGTTTGCAATTTTGGGCCTTGCGTTTGTCACCTTTGCCAAAAAGGTGGATTTTCCCACATTGGGAAAGCCCACGAGCCCTACGTCGGCGATGACCTTGAGTTCCAGAAGCAGCTCCAGCTCCTTGGCCGGCTGGCCGGGCTGGGCATACTTGGGCGCCTGCATGGTACTGGTGGCATAGTGCTGGTTTCCGCTTCCGCCTCGTCCGCCCTTTAACAGAAGAAACCGCCTGTTGTCCCCGGACATATCAGTGATTACCTTGCCGCTTTCCGCTTCTCTGATCACTGTGCCTTCCGGCACCTTGATCACGATATCCTCGCCGTTTTTGCCGGCACAGTTTTTCTTACCGCCCTCCTCGCCGTTTTTGGCGCAGTATTTGCGGATATGCCGAAACTCCGTCAGGGTGTTTAAGCCCTCGTCCACTTCAAAGTAGACGCTGCCGCCGTTTCCGCCGTCTCCGCCGTCAGGGCCGCCGTTGGGCACATATTTTTCTCTGCGGAAGGAGACGTGGCCGTCTCCGCCTTTCCCGCTTTTTACGTAAATCTTCGCGCGATCTGCAAACATAACAGTCCTTCCAAGCTTCATTTTTATAAAAAAGGAAAAGCTCCAAACATATGGATGTTCGGAGCCCGTCTTAAGGTTCTTACTTCTCTACAGGATAAACGGAAGCCTGCTTCCTGTCTCTTCCTTTTCTCTCGAAACGAAGAACGCCGTCCACCAGCGCAAACAGTGTGTCGTCCCCGCCTCTGCCGACGTTGACGCCGGGATGAATCTTGGTCCCGCGCTGTCTGTATAAGATGTTTCCTGCTTTGACGAACTGTCCGTCAGCCCTTTTCGCGCCTAATCTCTTGGATTCGGAATCACGACCGTTCTTGGTGGAACCGACACCCTTTTTGTGTGCGAAAAATTGAAGGTTCATATTCAACATGGTATTACACCTCCTCAAATGTCAATTTACAATGCTGTTTCCCATACTGCGCCTCGATTTGGCCCAGTCCGAGCATCAGGGAATCCATGAGCGCGGCGGAGGTTTCTTTTAAGGGCTGTCTCAAAAAAGTACAACTGATTCTGCCCGCCTTCTCGTCGGCTTCGACCTGCACTGCCTCTTTCGTGATCTCCTCAAGGGAGTTCACCGTGTTAATCACCAGAATGGAAATCGCCGCACAGACGATATCTTTTCCGTAATCTGCGTATCCCGCATGGCCGTCACAGGTAAATTTCATATATTCTCCTGATTTAGTTTTATACACTTTGACTTCGGTCATTATGCGTTGATCTTGTCAATCTTGATCTGGGTATAAAGCTGTCTGTGGCCGTTTTTCTTATGATAACCGGTCTTTCTCTTGTACTTGTAGACGATGACTTTTCTAGCCTTGCCCTGATCCGTAACGGTTCCTGTCACGGTAGCGCCGGCCACGTCGCCTGCAACTTTAAGCTCCTTGTCGCTGACAGCGATCACCTGATCAAAGGTAACAGTAGAACCGACTTCGACGTCGAGCTTTTCCACTCTGATCTCGTCGCCCTCGGATACCTTGTACTGTTTTCCGCCTGTTGCAATGATTGCGTACATACCTGCACACCTCCTATTCATGGACTTACGCCCATTTACTCGCTAACTGTGGTGGTGCCGATTGGGCACACTTCTACCTCGTTATGCGGCATACTTAGATATTGTAACGGGTTTTCCGGTGTTTGTCAACCAATTTTTTAGGGACATAAATTCCGGTTTGCGGCTGTTCACGGTCTTTTACCGGGCAGGGAGAATAACTGGTCAAACTCCTCCTCTGTGCAGTGGAAAAACAGGAGGATCGCTAAGAGGGCTACCCCGCAGGTGATATAGATGTCCGCCACATTGAACTTCGGAAAGTTAATCGGGACAAAATAAATGAAGTCTACCACATAGTTTCTGGTCATCCGGTCAAGCAAGTTTCCCCCTGCACCGCTCAGAATCAGCAGCAAACAGAGCCGTATCGGCAGAAAACGCCGCGCATCAGGCAGTGTCATATACTTCCAGATCAGAATAAAAATGACTAAAGAAGTCAATATGATAAGAAAAGCCTGTCTTCCCTCAAATGAGCTGAATGCCGCCCCGGTGTTTTCCAGATAAGAAAACTCCAACACCTTTTCGATCAGGACAAAAGGCTCCTGTCCCTTTAAGTGGGAAATCGCGAGAAACTTGGTGTATTGATCGGCCAGCATCAGGATGCACAGCGCAATCAGGGATAAAAAAAGAGATTTTTTTCGTAATTTCATATTTGTACAGGCGGTTCCTTTCTTGAAACAAAATAATGTATGGCTGCATGTATGCAGAGAGGTTGTTTTATATCAATATTGACTATAATAGTCAACAAAAATCAGCGTCAATTTGAAAATGACGGATTTCTTGCAAAAAAGTAAGCGGCAAGTTGCGCACGGGAACTGAACTCCTCGGTCTCCAACAGTTCCTGTACCTCTTCTCTCGTATAGAAATCCGCGGTAATCTGTTCGTTTTCGGAGGTGTGGTCCTCAAAATTCCCCTCCGCCTCCACGAAAGCGATCTGTGTTTTCACATCGGAAAAGGCCACTGCGGCAAAGGACGGCGGCAGAATACTGTGGATTTTTTTGACGGAAAGTCCGGTCTCCTCGTAGAGCTCTCTTTGGATACATTCTTCCAGAGATTCCCCTTCATTCAGCATACCGGCGCAGAGGTTGTAGACGAAGCGGTTGACTCCCATACGAAATTCCCGCAGTAAGAGCATCTTGCCTTCATGCCAGGCTACGATGGATATGCCGCTGACCCGTTTCCCGATGGCATCAGGTCCGGGGATCTCGCTTCTGCTGACAATTTCGTACCGTTTCTCCCGTCCGGCTTTATTTTCATAGACCAGCTCGTAATTTTTCAGATACTTGCCGTCCTTCACCTTTTCCATATGTAAAAGCTTCATAATATCCTTATCCTTTCCTCAGCTGCTCCGCAAGGCTGGGAGCGATTTTTTTCCTTGTCAGCTCCATCAGGCCAAGCCCCGTTATATCAAGCGCCCTCGCGGGAACGGGGTCCTGCTTTAAGAGTTCCCGCATATATTCCAAAATGGATTGTTCCTGCTGTTTGTCTTTCAGATTGATAAAATCCACCAGAATGATGCCGGACAGGTTTCTGGCGCGCAGATGCAGGGCAATCATTTTGGCGGCCTCCCGGTTGATGCGGTAGAAGGTTTCCTCTTTTTCTTTGCCGGACTCGTATTTTCCGGTGTTGACGTCAATGGAGATCAAGGCCTCCGTAGGTTCAATCACCAGATAGCCGCCGGATTTCAGCCAGACCTTTTTGGCGGTCAACTCTTCCAGACGCGCCTCCACACTGTAAAGCTTGTAAAGTGGAAGCAGATTGTCCTCGTATCGGCGCAGGGCAATGGCTCGCTCCCCGCAAAAAGCCGACAGGGTATCGTAGACCTCCGGCAGGTCCGTGACCACTTCGTCGTATTCCGAACGGTAGGTATTCTCGATAAAGGTGATATAATCAGGTTCTCTCCGGTACAGGCAGCTGTAGCAGGTGCGCGAGGGGCCGGTCTCCAGAATCCGCTCCAGCGTGTCTGAAAGCTTCTGTGCTTCCGCAACCAGCGGTTCTATCCCGGCAAGGGCGCCGGCGTTTGTACGGACAATCAGGTGAAAGCGGCCTGCAAGTTCGGCAAGGGCTTCCGTTTCCCGAAAACGGGCCTGAGTTTTGGTATCCAGTTTGGAGGAGACCTGAACGCCGCCTAAAGCCTGTTTTTTTCCCTTCACGGAAACCACGGCATACTGTCCGGAAAGGGAAAGTTTGGTCGTCACGCCGGCCAGCTTTGTCTTCATGGGTTCCCTTGCAATCTGTACCAGAAGCTCGTCTCCCACTTTCAGAGAACCGTCCGGTTTACGGTTTGCAAGCTGTGCCGTCTGCGCTTCCGCAAGGGGCAGAAACGTGAGATAGCCGCCTCCAAGATCAAGGAAGGCGGCACCTATATTTTGTGAAATGCTTTGTATTTTACCGACATAAATATTGCCAACCGCATATTCGGTCGATTTTATGACCTGTGCTGCCAATATTTGATTGTCCTGTATCAGTAAGGCAAGGAGTTTATCGTTATGCCTTGTGATCAGAATAGTACCCTTGTGCGTTGTCATGGCTTTCTTTCCTTTGCGTCCATTGTAGCACACACAACGTCGGGAATGCAAATTAGGGATTCTTATATTTTACGGCAGTACCGTAGGCGATCACCTCCGCAGCACCCTGCATTAATGACGAAGAAGCGTATCGCACATTGACGATGGCGTCGGCGCCCAGAGCTTCCGCTTCATCCACCATACGTTTTACGGCGATCTGTCTCGCCTGATTCAGCATTTCCGTGTATTCCTTTACCTCTCCTCCGACCAGCGTTTTGATTCCGGCCATAAAATCTCTGCCGAAGTTTCGTGTCTGTACAACACTGCCCTTCACAATCCCCAATGGTTCCAGTTCTTTTCCGGTAATATAGTCAATATTTACTAGCAGCATCTTCTTCTCCTCCTTCTAATTCTTTGATGCGCTGGATCAGTGCGATGATCACGGCGCATACAGTCACAATAGGCACCAGCATGAATAATCCGAAAAGCAGATTCGGGATCGGATCCTGCGTGTAGGTCCAGACAAGCATGCCAACCAGTGCAAACATAAGTAAAATAAAGACCACAGCCGCAAGGATGGAACCGCGCTTTTTTCTGATTGTATCCTCAGATACATTTTTAAATTTAGTGCCTTTTTCTTCCATTTCTATCATCCTTTCCAGATATTTGTCAGGAGAAAGGGTCTGGTAGAGGCTGTTATCCTCCAACATCATGTGACACAATGCGGAGGTTTCCGTAAGATTCGTTCTTTCCCGCTCCAATACAATGATCTGCCGCCGCAGGGAGTCGGTGAGAAGCAGTTCTCCGCTCTGGATTTTTCTGATCTCCTCGATGGGCAGGGAGAGTTTGCGCAGAAGTTTAATCTTCTTCAGGCACTCCACATCCGCCTCGTCATACTCCCGATAGCCGTTTTCCTTGTTTCGTTTTGGATGCAGGAGCCCCTGCTGTTCATAAAAACGAATGTTTTTCTTGGTAACGCCGACCTGCTGTTCCACTTCGTTGATCTTCATGATTCAGTATTCCCCCTTCCTTTTCCAAGCGCCCCGCTTCTTATGGTATCCTCTTTTTCAGTGGACAGACTGTCCGAAATTTCCCCTGACACCATAAGAATAGGGCTTCCATTAAGGGGAAGGTCAAGTGTTTTTTGAAAAAAGTTCCCTAAAAGTTTAACCGAAAAATCTCATAAGTATCACCCAGCTTCGGAAAGCGGCACAAACCGGTGCGCCTCCCCCTCTCCTGCCAGATCGGTATAGGTTTCCAAGCGCGTCACCTGACAGGCTGACAGCGGAATATCCAGTCCGGCAAACTGGCAGAACTTTTCAAAAACCATGGCGGGCTTGATATTGCCGCTGCTGCTGGCATTGACAAGCATACGGATGGTTCCGTCCGCATCGCCTTCT
Source organism: Lachnospiraceae bacterium UBA7202 (assembly GCA_002490705.1). Taxonomy (GTDB): domain Bacteria; phylum Bacillota; class Clostridia; order Lachnospirales; family Lachnospiraceae; genus UBA3282. The sequence continues at coordinate 115,133 of DKUO01000002.1, read as the reverse complement.
ATTTCATAAATACCCTGCTTTAAGTCAAGCTCTTTTACACTTTTTTTGGTCTCCTTGGCGTAAGGAATCGTCTCCTGTCCATAAAATGCCTGAATACATGCTTTCAGATTGTCAACTGGGAAACGGCCCTCCTTCATATGCAGCCGGTAGGAGGCGGCCGAAACGCTTGCCATGGCGTTTTTGGCATGGTCAGGCAAAAGGGTGACGGATAAAATTTCCACGCCATCTACCATGACCTGATTCAGCGCCCGTTTGATCTCCTCTGCGGACGTCATGGAAAGAACCTCGATGTCCATGTATTCCCCATAGCTTTCCACGCCTACGCCGAGCGGCGAGGCAAAGGACATGATCTGGTGGGGACTGAACCCTTCCGAGTATTTTACATCGATCCCGGCCCGCCTGATCGCTTTCTGGAAAAAGCGCATGGTGTCCAGATGGCCGATAAATTTCATAACGCCGTATTTGGCGAATTTGATTCTTACTTTCATTGGGTATTCCTTTCCGCCGGGAAATCGCTGTCTGGCAGACCGGCTTATGTATTTGTTCTATTCTGTGAAGGAACGGTCGATCACCAGCACGGAATCCCCGAGCCCCTCTTTGCTTTCCAGCGGATTGTCTGTACAGATTACCTTTTTTAAGGAGGGAAGCCCGGCAAGCGGGGAAAGCCTGGTAATATAATTGTCGGAGATATCCAGAACCTCAAGTGCAGGGAGGTCTTTTGCAAAGGAAAGGTCCGTCAGCCCGTTTCCGCGCAGATACAGCTCCCTGAGAGACGGAAATTTGCGGAAAAACGCCGTGTGCTCCTCCAATGCAACTTCGTCATAGTCGATTCCCGTAAAAGGGCCGTCCCGGTATATTTCTATATTCTCAAACAAATAGATATTGTCCAGATGAAGGATTTCAAGAGAAGGATTTTCGTTTACGGCGTCAAAATCAATCTCGCAATCTACGTCGCTCAGGTTTAGTTCCCGCAAATGCGGTATATTGAAAATACCGGATATATCTTCATAAACCTCAAGTCCCTGTAGGTCAATCCGCTCTAACGACGGAAACTTCTCGACTGCGGCAAGTTCCTGCTCATGGTACGGAAAAGTAAGGGACAGCGTGTTCAAGGAAGTAAGCTTTGCAGGGTCAAAGGTTTCCGGCAGAGAACAGCCGTTTAAATGAAGTTCTGTCAGTGAGCTCAGGTTTTCGATATAGGAGCAGTCCCGGGCACCTGAAAGAGACAGCTTCTTTAGGGAGGTCAAGTTTTGCAGATCCGGTTCCTGACAGTCGTAGGGCAAATCCAGGCAAAGCTCCTGTAAGCCGGTAAGCGTTTCCAACGCAGTCAGGTTTTTTAACTCCTCGCAGTATGAAATGGAAAGGGTTTCCAGCGCGTCGCAATTTTCAAGGCCGGACAGCATATGTAATTGGCTGCCTGTGATTTCCAGCTGTTTCAGGTGCGTTAGATTCCGGATAAAATCGGTTGATCTTAAACCGTAGGCTTCCAGCCTCAGCGTTTCCAGTTCAGGAAGCTTGCCGATCACGGCAAAGTCCGTCAGGGTTTCTTCACAATAGAGCGTCAGATTTTTCAGGTGCTTTAGGGTGATCAGGGGGTCTATATTGTCGATTTCCGAATCATCCACATACAGGGTTTCCAGATTCTCAAATTGCTGGATCCCTTTTAGATTTTCCACGCCGGCGTTAAATCCCAGCTCTTTGATCGCTCCCGGGTTTTCCAATATGGACGCAGCCTGCGTCGGATCGTCAAAATAGGCGCTGACGCTTGTGAGCGGCAGGCCCCTTACATCCGAAGAGGAAAGCGTCCCGCATACATCCAGCCGCTTCAACCCGGAAAACAGGACAAGACCCTTTAAGTCAAGTGCGGCATCCGAAGAAAAATCAATCCATGTCATCCCATCGACGCTATTTTCAAACAGTTCACCGGACTCGGTAACCGGAAAGACAGGTTCTCCCGGCGCTTCATAGCTGTAACCCACATGCCAGATATCAAACTCGCGTGTGACCGTGAGCTGTTGGATTTTGGCAAGCTGGATTTCGGTCACATCCTTTGCCGGAATCTGGTACGCGCGGGTAACAAATTCCGCAAGGATTCCCTGCAACACAGGTGCCTGCGCTTCCTGCGGAGAATTTTGAGAGCCGGAAAATGCCGGCGTCCCTTCTTTTCCGCCCGTTTGTACCGTATTGGCTGATTTCCTTTCCTGATTCAGTTTCAGGCGCTGATAAATTCCCACACCGCTGATCAGGAGCACCGCGGCCGCCAGAATGAATCCGAGGGCGGCGCCTCTCTTCCATCCATAGGGTTTCCTGTCTGCCGCTGTGTCTCTTTGGATGATTTTTCCAATGCCGTGCAGCAAATCCTGCATAAAACCAAGCTGCGCCATATTAAGGGCCTGTAAGTGGGAAAATTCTTTCGGCAGGTCATAGGGGTCCATATCCCGGTAGGCCGGAATCAGAACCTTTTCCTCTCCCTTTCGGATGAAGGAGAGATAACGGCTCCATTCATTCCGCACCCATACGGACTGGAAGTTTCGTGGATCGGTTCCGATCACAATCATGACTTTCGCGGAACGGAGCGCCGCAAAGATATAGGGCTCATACGCTTCGCCGAGCTTACCTTGCAGTGTGATCCGGGAGAAAAAGACCCGGTAGCCTTCCCGGCTCAGATGGTAATACACTTCGTCAGCAAGCACACTGTCCCTTGTGCGCGCTCCTCTGTCGTCAGCCTCCTTGTAGCAGATGAAAATATCGTAAGGCGCCTCTTTCTGCGATACTTGCAGGATACCCTGCTGGATGGCGTCGATCTGCGCCGCTTCTTCCTCGTAAAGTTTTGCCGAAGCGGCGTCCGCATAGCGGAGGGCCGCCCTGTAATCCTCGTCCGCCAGAATGGAAGTATTCTGCGTCCGGTTGATTGTGGGAATCCGTTTGTGGGCCGTCTGGTCCTCCACATACTCGATCCCGTACCGGCACAGGACAAGGGACCAATAGGCCTCACTGTCTGTCTGGTCTTCATTCAGGATTTCTTCATAAAGCTCCATGGCCATATCATAGTCGTTGCGGCGGCGGAAATGATTCGCACGGTCATAGAGCCGGATGCGCTTTTCGCTGCCAAGCCGCGGAATCGTCTGGTTCGTCCCGCAATAGGGGCATCGGGCAGTGGTCATGCCGTCAGCGGGATTCAGATCGCCGCCGCACATTTTACATGTCAGAACGGACATTTCCGGTGCCTCCTTATCTTCTTCCCATGGCCGTTTTTCGCGGCCTCCAGACCGATCAGACGATCGGTCTCCTGTTGGTAGGTATAGCCCTTCATCTGCATTTCGGCGGCCTCCGCCTCCGCCTTTAACTTCAGGGCTTCCGCATTGCCCTGCGCCTCGATCAGCTTTAGGTTTGCCTGTGTCTGCGCCTCCACGGCCTTGCGCTCTGCGGCCGCTTCCGCTTCCCTGCGCCTGATCTCCTCCTGACGGACTAGAAGATACTGTTCGGCGTACTGGTCTTTCAGGCGGCGGTAATTAGGGTCCTCATCGGGGGTGAGAATACGGTTGATAAAGAAATCCGTGATCTCCAGCCCGTACTCCTCCAATGCAGCGTTTATCCTTTGCCGTAAAAGCTCTGAAAGCCGCAGAAGCGCGGCGTCGATTTCCAAAATGGGGATGCTTTCTTCCTTGATGATTCCGGCAAGATTGGCTTTCACCTGGGTGATGATCAGGGAGCGAAAGTATCCCTTTTCCCCTTCCTCGCCAAACAGCTGGTTGGGGCCGAAACCGGAGGAGGCGCCTGCCACGCGGAGCAGGAGCTTTCTTCCGCTGCTGACACGGATATTAAATTCGCCGCAGGCGCCGATTTCAAGAGGCAGTCCCGAAAGCGGGTCAAACAGGCGGATTTTGGAATCTGTACCCCACTTAATGCCCATCTGCGTTGCCAGATTGATATAATAAATTTCTGAATGAAAGATCTGATCCGCATCCGAGGGAAGCCGGAAAAATTGATCCAGAAGGGGCAGCTCCTGCGTTTCCAGCGTGTGCCGTCCCGCCGCGAAGGTATCCAGAACGCCGCCGTCCTTAAAAAAGACCGCTTCCTGATTTTCGCGGACGATCAGCTGTGTTCCCAGCTTAAAATCCTCCGCCGGATGCTTCCACACCAGCGCTTCATTGTCCCCGTCGTATTTGATGATATCTACAAGACTGTTTTCCATAATCTTCTGCTTCATACCCGCTCCTGCTACTCTGCTTTTAGAAAAAGGACGCCCGTTTTTATGGCTCAATGGTCATATTTTCCAATGCAAATTCCAGACAAAGCTGCATAATTTCATTGCGTGGCCGCCCTGTCTTTGTGGCGACACGGTCTATCTCTGTCAACATATCCATGGGAAGTCTCATGGATATCACTTTGGATTCGCCTGTATATTTTTGCGAATGAATCACAAGTTTTTTCTCAGTCAAGGAAATACCTCCTTCACATCTCATGCTCTGTCTGCATAACAGATCCCCACCCCGAACCGGTTTGCTCCGCAGCCCTGACACTGTTTCTGGCAGTTGGGGCTTACCGTTTCTTCCTGCGCTTTCTTCCATTCCCGCAGCAAAAATTCCTTTTTTACGCCGCAGTCCAGAAAATCCCATGGGAAAATTTCGTCGTCAGCCCTCGCCCTCGTGGTGTAAAAGCCGATATCCACGTTACATTCCTGAAAACTTTCCATCCACAGTTCATTGTGGAAATACTCGCTCCAGGCATCGAAGATACAGCCCTTTTCATAGGCCCGTTTGATCACCCCGGCGACCCTCCTGTCCCCTCTAGCTAAGACCCCTTCTAAAACGCTCACATCCGCCTCGTGCCAGTTATATTTGATGCTTCTTTGGTTGAGCTGGCTCATAATGCCCTGCCTGGTTAGGTGCGCCTTGTCGAGAAATTCCTCCGCGGTACACATGGGAGCCCACTGGAACGGCGTGAAGGGCTTGGGGATAAAGAAAGAGGTGCTGGTGACGATCTGCACCTTGCCGTTTACCCGCTTGTCCTTTGGCACGGCCTCAAAAAAGGCCGCCGCAATCTTGTTGGAGAGCTCACCGATGCCGAGAATATCTTCTTCTGTCTCTGTGGGAAGGCCCAGCATAAAGTAAAGTTTTACTCTCGTCCAGCCGCCCTCGAAAGCCAGCGTCGCGCCCTTTAAGATATCTTCTTCCGTCAGCCCCTTGTTGATCACGTTCCGAAGCCGCTGGCTGCCCGCCTCCGGCGCAAAGGTCAGGCTGCTTTTTTTCACATCCTGCACCTTTCCCATCACGTCAAGGGAAAAGGCGTCAATCCGCAGGGACGGCAGGGAAATATTGGTGTGCTTCCGCCCGCAGTCTGCAAGTAAAAAATCCAGAAGCTCATCCAATTTGGAATAATCGCTGGAGCTTAAGGAGCTTAAGGAAATCTCCTCGTGGCCCGTATTTCTCAACATTTCTACCGCATATTCCTTCAGCTTGTCCACATCCCGTTCCCTGACCGGGCGGTAAAGCTGTCCCGCCTGACAAAACCGGCAGCCCCGGATGCAGCCCCGCTGGATCTCTAACGTCACCCGGTCCTGGGTGACCTTGATAAAGGGAACGACGGGCTTCATAGGATAGGGAGTATCCGTCACATCGGTGGCGATTTCTTTTAAAATGACGTCGGGAATATCCTCATAGAGCTTCCTTCGGCCAAGAATGGTCCCGTCCTCATGATAAAGCTCCTCATAGAATTTCGGCACATAGATACCGGGGATTTTTGCCGCGCCGTGTAAAAAATCTTCCCGGTTGCCGCCCAGGCGTTTGTTTTCCAGATACCAGTCAAGGAGGGGCCGGTACTGTGTCTCCCCTTCGCCGATATAGAACAGGTCAAAAAAATCCGCAATGGGTTCCGGGTTGTAGGCACAGGGGCCGCCGCCGATCACTATGGGCATATCTTCTCCCCTGTCCTTTGCCAAAAGCGGAATCTGAGACAGCTCTAATATCTGCAAAATATTGGTGTAACACATTTCGTATTGGATGGTAATGCCGAGAAAGTCCATATCCCGCACCGGTTCCTGGGATTCCAGACCAAAGAGCGGAATGGATTTTTCCCGCATAATGCGGTCTAAATCCACCCACGGCGAATAGACGCGCTCGCACCACACGTCCTTCCAATCGTTTAACATACTGTATAAAATCTGAATTCCGAGGTGGGACATGCCGATCTCATAGACATCGGGAAAGCACATGGCAAAACGGACCGCAATCTTCGCCTTGTCCTTTATCACAGAATTGACCTCGTTTCCGATATAGCGGGCGGGTTTTTCCACCTGCATCAGAATTTCGTCGCTTAACGCCAGTTTTTTCATGACACGTATCCTCTGCTTTTTCGATCAGTATTTTAAGTATATCGAACTTGCGGTGTAAAGTCAAAGAAGAACACCGGTCACTCAAACAATTCCGCCAGTTCCTCCATCATCGCGTTTTCGCCGCCGTCATAGAGATGAAAACTGTCCGCCACGATCATCTGATAGACATCGTCCGTGCTGTAGGATAAAATAGAACTGCCCTTTGTATCGCAGAGCAGATAGGCGACGAACAGGAGGACGGCGAGGGCCATGCGGTATTTAAAACTGCCTGTAGCGCCCTCTGGCATTCCCGTTTCCCCTGTGGGCGTGTTGCTGCCAGAAAGTGCATTCGGTTCTGTAAGCTGTCCTCTTTCGAAAAGAGGAAGCGGGGCGTCCTTTCCGTAGAGAATGCTCTCCCGCTGTCTGAGTTTCAACCGATTTCCCATATTTTCTTCCCGGATAAACCGGGCCAATTCCATTTTCTTTTCCGGCGTTACCTTCTTTTCCATACTTTTTCGATTCCTTTCCGATATCTCATTGCATTGTATGAAAAATAAGGGAAAAAAAGAACGTACCCCGAAGGGTACGTTATCTTTGCGCCAGCTCTGTGGTGATCTCTTCCCATGTGATGTTTTTTTCCGCCATCAACACCATCATATGGTACAGAAAATCCGAAATTTCATATTTGATCTCGTTGGCGTTCGGATTCTTGGCGGCAATGACGATTTCCGTTGCCTCTTCTCCCAGCTTTTTCAGTATTTTGTCAATGCCCTTTTCAAACAGGTAATTCGTATAGGAACCGTCCTTCGGATGGATTTTTCTGTCCTTGATCACATCAAACACCTGCTCAAATACCTTAAGCGGGTTTGTCTCCTCATATTCTTTCGACATGATCTCGTTAAAAAAGCAGGAGTGGGAACCCGTATGGCAGGCCGCGCCGATCTGGGAAACCTTGGCCAGAATGGTGTCCTTGTCGCAATCGGCCGTCAGGGATTTCACATACTGGAAATGGCCGCTGGTTTCGCCTTTGACCCACAGTTCTCCCCGGCTTCTGCTGTAATAGGTCATTTTGCCTGTTTTCAGGGTGGTATTGTAGGCTTCCTCGTTCATGTATGCCACCATCAATACCTCGTCGGTTTTATAGTCCTGTACCACCACCGTCACGTGACCGTCGCTGTTTAACTTAAACTCTTCCCACGGGATCGCCGGTTCAAACGTGTTTACCGTGATATCGTTGTTCTGGCAAAGCGCCTTGATCGCCAGCAGTTCCTTGGCATTCTCATTGATGGCGTAGCCGGATATGCCGCAAATGTTGTCATTTCCCAAGAGTTCCAGAATTTTGTCAAGGGAAACCTCCGGCACGGAGGCAATCATGGGAAACCGGGAAACCGCAATGGCCTCTTTCAGGCAGGTCTCCTTCACCAGAATGATCTCGCCGATGAATTCCTCAATCAGTGCCTCGTTTCTCGTAATGCTGTCGGTCTCCGTCACGCAGGCAGCAATCTTGTCTTTTCCGAATTTTTTGGACACCTCCGCCGTGATCTCAATATTGCCGGGCTTGGAATAGTTGAGCGCCGCCTTCTTACAGCCCGCATAGAGCAGCTTTTTGATATCCTCCATGCGTTTCACATTACCGGCGCCGATCACGGGAATCTCCGCCTCGCTGCAGATGGCCTTGATGATATCGAGAGCTTCCTCATGGGCCGTATCACCCTCGGACATGTCGTAGACAATCAGTTCGTCCGCATTGTTGTCACTGTAAAATCTGGCCAGGGATACCGGGTTTGTGTCGATGATGGTGCTGTCTGAAAATCCCTTTACCGCGTCGCCTTTATATAAATAAATACAGGGTATAAATTTTTTGTATGTCATACTGTCCGTATTCCCTTTCTCTTTAAAGTGCTCCTTTGGTGCTCAACACGCCCTGCACTCTCTGATCTTTTGTCACCGCCTCGTCCAGCGCCTTGCCAAAAGCCTTAAACATGGCCTCGATCATGTGATGGGCGTTTAAGCCGCTTATCATTTTCAGGTGCAGATTCATGCCGGCGCTGTAACTGACCGCATAAAAGAACTCCCGCGAAAGCGCCGTGTCAAATTCGCCAACCCGCTCCGTGTCAAATTCACAGTCATAGGAAAAATAAGGTCTTCCGCAGAGATCTACGGCGCAGAGACAGAGCGCGTCGTCCATCGGCAATAGAAAAGAACCGTAGCGCTTAATACCTGCCTTATCTCCCAGCGCTTCTTTGATGGCCGTGCCGAGCACGATGCCTGCGTCCTCCACGCTGTGGTGTCCGTCCACCTGTAAATCGCCATTGACTTTCATAGTCAAATCAAAGAAACCATGCTTGGAGAACCCTTCCAGCATGTGGTCAAAAAAGCCGATGCCGGTAGAGATTTCACTCATCCCTGTTCCGTCTAAATTTAGAGTTGCTTTTATTTTCGTTTCCTTTGTGTTCCGCTCTATTGTTGCTGTCCTTCCCATATTGTTCTCCTTTCGGTGTGAGCTTTAGAAGGACTTCTCACACGCTGAATCGCACCCGGATGGAATTGGCGTGGGCCGTCAGTCCTTCTTTTTCAGCAAAAAGCTCGATATCTTTATGCGCCTGTTCAAGCGCCTCTTTTGAATACGAGATCAGGCTTGTCTTTTTCATAAAATCATCCACATTTAAGGGTGAGAAAAACCGTGCCGTACCGTTAGTGGGCAGAATATGATTGGGGCCTGCAAAGTAGTCTCCCAGAGGCTCTGAGGAGTATTCTCCGAGGAAAATGGCTCCCGCGTTTCGTATCTTTGTCATTACCTGATAGGGGTCTTTGGTTAAAATTTCCAAGTGCTCCGAGGCGATGGCATTGGCCGCATCCACGGCGCTGTCCATGGAATCCGCAAGCAGGATGTAACCGTAATTGTCCAGCGATTTCCGGATAATCTCCGCTCTGGACAGTTCCTTTAAGAAGCGCTCAATCTGTTCGGATACCTGATTTGCAAGGCTTTCGCTGGTGGTAATCAGGATAGCGCTTGCCAGCTCGTCGTGTTCTGCCTGGGACAACAGATCCGCCGCCACATAGCGGGGATTGGCGCTCTCATCCGCAATCACAAGGATCTCACTGGGGCCGGCGATAGAGTCGATACTGACATAGCCGAAGCAGGCCTTTTTAGCCAGCGCCACAAAGATATTGCCGGGGCCGGTGATCTTATCTACTCTCGGAATACTCTCTGTGCCGAAAGCCATAGCGGCAATGGCCTGAGCGCCGCCCACTTTATAAATTTCGTCCACACCCGCGATTTTTGCCGCCGCCAGCGTGCCGGGATTTACTTTGCCATCCGCGCCGGCAGGCGTGGTCATGATAATCCGTCCGACGCCGGCCACCTTTGCGGGGATCACATTCATCAGCACACTGCTGGGATAAGCTGCCTTGCCGCCCGGCACATAGACGCCTGAGACGGCGATCGGCAAAATGCGCTGTCCCAGAATAGAGCCGTCCGCTCTGGTGTCGATCCAGCTGTTTCTCAGCTGTTTGCGGTGAAAATCCTCGATATTGGATGCGGATTTTTTCATCACTTCTAAGAAGGCGGCGTCCGCCTGTTCTACCGCTTCCTGTATTTCCGCCTCAGTTACACGGATATTATCTGCATTACAATCCCATTTATCAAATTGACTTGTATAGTCAAATATTGCCTGATCGCCTTTTTCGCGGACATTTGCGATGATATCCGCAACCACTTTCTCATACTGCCCATAATTGTTGGGACTTCTTTTTAAAAGATTGTCGAGAATGTCCCTCTGGGTATCTTTTGTCAGTCGGACTGTCTTCATTATTCTGTCTTCTCCATTCTATATCATATGAAAACTCAGTTCACCGCGTAATTCAGCTTCACCGTGATGGACGCGGTCTTGTTGCGGGAACTGGTGTCAAAGTAGCCGCCGTAACTGTACTCCGTGTTGCTGTTCTGCGCGGTGATCTGGAATACGCCCAGATTGGCGCTTAACAGCTCTCCGGTGACTGCGCCTGTACCCTGTGCCATCAGGTCGATTCTTGCTTTGGCGTTCTGTGTTGCCTCCTCGATCAGCTGCAATTTTAATTCGTCAAGTTTGGTATAGTAGTATTCCGGTTCCTCCGAGGCAAATTGCACGCCGGACTCGATCAGGCCGGAGATATCTCTGGAAATGTTCTCGATTTTATCAATATCTGTGGAAGTGATGGAAACGTCCTGATAGAGGCTGTAACCGGCCAGATAATCCCTGATTCTGTCGCCCTCTTCGTTATATTCCGACTCCCAGCGTTCATTGATGGTGACGGAGCTGAATACCATCTCATCCTCCGACACGCCGTTGTCCACCAGATATTTTTTGATCTGGTCGGCGTCTTTCTTAATGGTGCGGTATGCCTCCTGCGCAGTGAGCCCCTCGCTGGAAAAGCTGCCGCGCCAGACAATTAAGTCCGACTCAAAATCGCAGTTGGCGGAGCCTGTTGCCGTGAGGCCGCCGCTGCCGGAAGTTTTCTTGTAGTTTACGATGTTCTGTGAAAAGATGGTGACGCAGGCTATGGCGCACGCCCCTGCAATCAAGGCAATGATAATTCCCTTCCACTCTTTCATAATATGATTTCCTTCCCTGTTGTTGGTGTTCTCTTCCATTTTCATTCCCCTTTGCTTTATTGTGGGTTTAAATAAAATCTCAGGCAAAACCGGTATCACAAATGCGCCCGAAGCTCCATAATCAGTTTTTTAATCCGCTCCGGCTCCATCTGCATACTGACCTGATTGACGATCATCCGTGCGGACAGCGGACAGATTTCCTCAAGAACTTCCAGCCCGTTTTCCTTTAAGGTCGAACCGGTCTCCACGATATCCACAATCACGTCGGCAAGCTTCACAATGGGCCCCAGCTCTACGGAACCGTTGAGCTTGATAATGTCCACCGTCTGATGCTTTTTGTTGTAGAAATAGTCCTTGGCAATATTGGGGTATTTGCTGGCCACCCGGATCATTTCATGGTGCTGTAACAGCTCCTTCGCGCTCCCCGGCCCGCAGACGCACATCCGGCATTTCCCATAGCCAAGGTCAAGCACCTCGTAAACCCGTCTGTTTTCCTCCATGATCGTATCCTTGCCGACAACGCCGATATCCGCCGCCCCGTATTCCACGTAGGTCGGCACATCCGGGCCCTTTGCAAGGAAAAATTTTAATTTCAGGTCTTCGTTGACAAAAATCAGCTTGCGGGAATCCTTGTCTTTCATTTCCTCGCAGGTGATGCCGATTTTTTCAAAAAGATCCATGGTTTTATTGGCAAGCCGCCCTTTCCCGAGGGCGAATGTCAGGTATTTTTCTTCACTCATGTAACAGCTCCACCTTCTTTCCGGCAGACCGCATTCTCTTTGCGTCCCGCAGCTTCTCCTTAAAATTTTCCTCTGTATAATACAGCTTCACAGGAGTTTCCACGCCCGATATCACAACATCCTGCCGTCCCATCGCCGCGAGAAGATCATCCACCACGATCACGAACCCGATGGCGGCGGCCTCCTTGCCGAAACGGGACAGCAGATGGTCGTAACGTCCGCCCTTCACGATGGCGTCGCCTACGCCGTAGGTGTAGCCCTTAAAAATAATACCCGTATAATAATTATACTTACTGAGCATACCGAGGTCAAAGGAAATATATTTTTCCACCCCGTAATCCACAAGCGTCCGATACACCTTTTCAAGCCGTTCGATGGCATGACGGGAACGCTTATTGGAAACCGCCTTTTTTGCCTCTTCGAGGATCTGCACGCTTCCGAAAAGATCGCTTACCTTGAGTAAAAGCTCCTGCTCCTTCTTTCCCACGCGGGTCCGTTCAAGAAGCTCCTCCGCACCGAAATAATTCTTGCCGGAAATACATTCCCGAAGCTCTAACTCCGTCTCCTCGTCAAGACCGGCCTCGGCGCAGATTCCCTTAAAGTATTCCAGATTGCCGATGCTGATCTGGAAGTCGGACAGCCCCGCATGGTAGAGCGCCTCGATGGTCATGGCGATCATTTCCGCATCCGCCTGCACGGAATCGTCTCCGATCAGCTCCGCGCCCATCTGGGTCACCTCCTTCAGCTTCCCTTGCAGATTCGAGGTGTTTGTGAAGGTATTTCCCTGATAGCAGAAACGGATCGGCACATCCTCATCCATAAAGTATTTTGCCGCGCATCTGGCGATAGAGGGGGTAAAATCCGGCCTTAAAACCAGTGTGTTTCCCTCTTTGTCAAAAAACTTATACAGCTCTCTGGAAGGGGTCGTCCCCACCTCCTTTGAGAATACGTCGAAAAACTCAAAGGTGGGCGTCTGGATGTCCCGGTAGCCGTAAGCCGTTATCTTTTCATGCAGCAGACGTTCCACAATGGTCTTCTTTGCTTTTTCCTCTCCGTAGATATCGCGCACGCCCTCCGGTGTATGTACTAACTTTTTGCTCATATCATGTCTATGCCTTTCTTTTTTCATTCATCCATAATTAGGATGGATGGCAGTTGATACTTTAATGATTTAAAGTAATACCGTGCTAATTCGCTACCAAATTAAACTCTCTACACTATACCCCACTTTGAATGGTTTGTCAATCTCCTATTCCGCCCGGTCTTCCAGATCTTTCTGAATCATATCCAGATAAGGCACCAGAATCCCATGCTTTTTCGGCAGTACATATTCGGGATTCAGCTCTTCATAGCGAAAACTCTTTCGGCCGCCTGCTTTTGCCCGATCCCAGAAAAAACGAAGCATTTCGTAGGGCAGATAATAAAAGATATCTTTGTGGGAGTAATAGATCAGGAAAAAGGCGATCCCCTTCTGTTTCTCGAACTGTCCCATGAACTCCACCTGATGCTCATGGATGTTTTGCAGGGAAAAGGTGTCTGCCGCGCACTCCTTTGCGTCAAAACAGACGGGAATTCCCTGTACCGCCCCGATATAGTCCACCGTGCTTTTCTGGTCAAAATAGGCCAGCGTGATATGACGGCTTTCCTTATCAATATTGATGGGGGTAATGGGCGTGGGCACTTTCTGGATCAGCGCCAGCCCATGTTCCAGATATTTTTCGTTGGTTCGGTTAATCAAATCCTCCAGAGTGGAGCCGCGGAGTCCGCGGGAGTTCCATGTCGCCATTGTTACCTCCGTGTCAGAGCAGTTTATGATGAAACGCGTGCAAAGATCTCCGGCAGTTCGCAGAAAAAGGTACGTCCGCTGACATCCGCAAAGGGCGGTTCAAGGGGCGGGAAAACCATTTTATAAGCATGTAAAAGTTGCGACTGCACCCCGTATTTTTGACGATAGATTTCATTCCACGCCCTGTCGCCGTATTTATAGTCCCCCAAAAGCGGGTGGCCGATGCTTGCCAAATGGGCTCTGATCTGGTGGGACTTCCCGGTGATCAGCTCCACCTCCAGCAGTGTCTTATCTGTTTCTATCCTAAGCGGTTTATATTTTGTCTGAATGTAAGCCTGATCCGTAGAACCGGGGGCCGGCCTGACCGTCACTTTGTTGCGCTTTTCATCCTTAACCAGATATCCCTCGATCAGGCATTCCTCCTCTATGCGGCCCTTCACATAAAGCTGATAATATTTGTGAAGAGTTCTCTCCTTCAAAAGCCGCCCCAGCGTCTGGGCGCCCTTGAGGGATTTGGCGCAGAGTACGATGCCGCTGGTGTTGCGGTCAAGGCGGTTGCAGACAGAGGGTTTGAAGAGGGGAAGCGCCGGTTCGGACAGCTCTCCTTTTGCAAGAAGATAGCCGATCAGCCATTCGTTTAGGGAAATATCTGCCCCGGCCGCCTTTTGGGACAGGATACCGGCGGGCTTATCGGCAAGCAAAACGTGATCGTTTTCATAAATAATCTGAATTTCTGAGAGCTGCCGGTACGCCTTATTGTATTGCGGACAGACGGACTCTTCTTTTGTTCCCGGACTAAGAGCCGCCCTGCTCTCTGCGGACTGCTTTCCCATAAATCGATCAAGGGTATCCTGTGCAAAGAAAATTTTGACACAGTCCCCTTCCGTAATCTTCTCGCTGCCGTCGGCCTTTCTGTCGTTTAAGGTGATATTTTTTTTGCGAAGCATTTTATAGAGGAAACCTGTGCCGGCCTCCGGCAGAATCCGGTGCAGATATTTGTCGAAGCGCTGTCCTTCCTCTTTTGCCGTGATAGTGATCTGGTACATAGCGTTTAGAGAGAAACTGCATACAGCAGATTCACAATGTCCTCCCTGTTTTTATGATCTTCTTCCTTCATATCCAGTAACCGACCTAGTCGGTCAATATAGGGTTCCTCCTGAGAGAAGATATTAACCACCACATTCTTAATGCCCTCCTGAGAAAGCATCTGCTCCAAATGTTTTTTGGCCTCATCGCAGCCACAGGCGGGAGATTCCGTGATGCCGCAGAGCATACCGCCCTTTAAGGCCATGTGGCTTATGGGGTAATTTTTTTGATAGGAGGTAAAATAGAGATCGTAAAACGTTTCCAGTTTTTCGTCATAGGCCGACAGCTTTTGGTGCAGCGCACCGCTGCAGCCCTTCGCCCTCATAAAAATGATGAAGTTCACCGCGCTCTTGCAGGCGGGAAGACACCCCAAAACAGCTGCGATTGTGAGCAGGTTCCTGTTGGAACCGGTACTCACAATGCCCATGATATACAGACCGATACAGATCAAAAAGAAAAACACGGTTCGGCAGGCCGTGTATTTTCTCCGATTTTCCAGATAGCCGTAAGCGCCCTTGGGCACAAGAAGTTGTTTCATGCGATCCCTCTTCTTCTTTCGATGGATTTGTTTTACTGCGACGATTATATCAGTCGTGGGATTTCCCGTCAAGACTGGCTTAGGAGCGGAAACACCGCAAAAGTATGTTTGTGATTCCCTGTGTCGACAAATATAACAATTTGACGGGCAGTCCGCAGACAGAGACGCCTCTCCCGCTTTTACAGTCCTCGATGGCTTTTCTCACCACGCAGGAAGTTTTTGCCATGGTAAGTTTTTTCAACAGGCCGATTTTGGAAGGGTTATCGTAGGCGTGGGTGAGGAAAGGGGTGTTTACCGGCCCCGGGCAGACCGCCGTCACAGTGATGCCTTTTCCTTTCAGCTCCTGCCCCAATGCCCGGCTTAAGGAGTACACATAGGACTTGGAGGCGGCGTAGACCGCAAATGCCTTTTGGGGGACAAAGGCCGCTCCCGAGGAGAACTGGATCAATTTGCTCCCCTTTTTCATATAGGGAAGGCAGATCATGCTCATGCGGGTCAGGGCCACAATGTTGAGCTGCACCATGGCTTCTATCTCCTCACGGTTTTGTCTTTCAAAGGGCCTGTGGATGCCGATTCCGGCGCAGTTGACCAGTACCGTGATCCTGGGATTTCGGATGGCAAGCACCTCCTCAAACTGCTGTAACGACTGTTCTTTTGTCAAATCAATGGCGATGACCCTTGTTTTGATCCGCAGAGATTCGCTAAGCCCCTCAAGCGCTTTCTTATTGCGCGCAAGCAGCCAGATTTCATCTGTTTTGCCAAGGCTTTGGTCTAATTGGATGGCAAACTCCCGGCCCATGCCGGAGGAGGCTCCCGTGATAATGGCGATGTTCATGGTATGGATGTTCCTTTCTGATGCGTTGTTATTTTTGTCCCTTCTTTTTGTGCACGTTACGGATCGTTTTCTTCTTGACTTTTCGGCCATCCGCCTTGCGGCCCGTTCTATCGCTTCCGCCGGCTGAACCGATGCCCGCGCCTCGCTTCCCGTTGGGAACCGTCTGCGCCGTCTGCCGAGGTCTGATCAGGCATTTTTTGTCGAACCCGATCAGGTCTTCCCGTCCGCCTTTTAGGAGGGCTTCCCGCACCAGCTCATAGTTTTTGGGGTTCCGGTACTGGATCAATGCCCTCTGCATAGCCTTTTCATGGGGGTTGCGGCAGACGTACACCTCTTTGCCGTTTCGCGGGTCGATCCCCGTATAGTACATCACCGTGGATACGGTGGAGGGCGTTGGATAGAAATCCTGTACCTGCTCCGGCATATAGCCCAGATCCCGCAGATACTCCGCAAGCGCAATGGCCTCTTTCAGGGTGGAGCCGGGATGGGAGGACATCAGATAGGGGACAAGAAACTGTTTTTTCCCTAACTGTTCGTTGAGTTTATGGTATTTCCTTACAAAGCGCTCGTAAACCTCCTTTTGGGGCTTGCCGAGCTTTTCTAACACCGCGTCACAAATATGCTCCGGCGCAACCTTGAGCTGTCCGCTGATGTGATGCTCCACCAATTCCCTGAAAAAGGTATCGTCCGGATCAGCCATCAGGTAGTCGAACCGGATGCCGGAGCGGATAAACGCTTTCTTGACGCCGGGGAGCGCCCGGAGTTTCCTGAGAAGGGCGAGGTAGTCCGAGTGGTCAGCCTCCAGATTGGGGCAGGGTTTGGGGAAAAGGCATTGTCTGTTCTTACAGACGCCCTGCGTCATCTGTTTTTTACAAGAGGGATGCCTGAAATTGGCCGTCGGGCCGCCCACATCGTGGATGTAACCCTTAAAATCTTTTTCCCGAATCATAGCTTCCGCTTCCCGAATCAGGGATTCGTGGCTTCTGGTCTGTACGATCCGTCCCTGATGGAACGTGAGGGCACAGAAATTACAGCCGCCAAAGCAGCCCCGGTTGCTGGTCAGGGAAAATTTGATCTCCGAGATTGCCGGAACGCCTCCCTTTTCCTCATAGGAGGGGTGATAAGTCCGCATGTAAGGAAGATCATAGATATCGTCCATTTCCTGCGTGGAAAGGGGCGGCTGGGGCGGGTTCTGCACCACATAAACGCCGTTCGGGTAAGGCTCGATCAGGGCTTTTCCGTTGAAAGGATCGGTGTTGTTGTACTGGATCTGAAAGCTGTCCGCATATTTTTCCGGGGCTGTCTTCATATCCTCGTAGGCGGGCAGCGTAATACCGTCGTAAATGCCGCTTATGTCCTTTGTCCGGTAGACAGTTCCCGGTACGAAGGTGATATCCCGGACGGCAATGCCGTGATCTAAAGCCTCCGCGATCTGCACCATGGATTTTTCCCCCATACCGTAAGAGAGAAGGTCGGCCTGACTGTCCAAAAGAACGGAGCGCTTGAAACTGTCTGACCAGTAATCGTAATGGGCCATACGGCGCAGACTGGCCTCAATGCCGCCGATGATCACCGGCACGTCTTTAAAACGCTTGCGGATCAGGTTCCCGTAAACCGTGACGGCCCGGTCCGGCCGTTTCCCGGTCTCGCCGCCGGGTGTGTAGGCGTCCGTCGGACGATGCTTTTTCGATACAAAATAGTGGTTCACCATGGAATCCATATTGCCGCCGGATACCAGAAAGGCAAGCCGGGGTTTCCCGAAAACAGCAATACTTTCTTCTTCCTTCCAGTCCGGCTGGGAAATGATGCACACACTGTATCCGTGGGCCTGCAAAACCCGGCTGATGATGGCGTGGCCAAAGGAGGGATGGTCTACATAGGCATCCCCTATCACATAGACAAAGTCCGGCTGTCTGATTCCCTGTTCTTCCATCTCCTGCTTGGTAACCGGCAAAAATCCCATTTTTATTCCCCCGCTTAACATTCAGCCAAAATCCCTGCCCTGGCCTCTTTTGGCCCAACGATAATTCCCTCTTCTACAAGCTCTCTAAAATGATAGGTATAATAATCCGCCATCCTGTGTTTTTCCTCGTCCTGATGCTCCGAATACTTGTCGTAGACGGCACAGACCTTCATGCCCGCAGACAGTCCTGCCTGAATGCCGGGAATGATATCCTCAAACACAAGGCAGTTTTCGGGAGATACGCAAAGCGCCTTTGCCACAGCCAGATAAATGTCCGGCGCAGGCTTTCCTATGGATACGTCGCAGGCAGTCATAATACAGTCAAAATAGGAAGTATAGTGATGGGCGCTTACAAGCGCCTCCACAAGCTCTCTGGAATTGCTGGTGGCAATTCCCAGTTTGATGCCGCTTTCCTTACAGTATTCCAGAAGCTCAGGTACGCCTTCCTTGATCGGCACTTCATAGGTGTATTTATCCTTTGCCATGCGGTTCCAGTCCGCCTTGATCTCATCCAACGTGCAGGGCAGCTGAAAGCGTTCCTTAAAATAAGCCGCCGTCTCGGAAAAACTCATTCCCTCAATGCAGGATTGCAGGTTCTTCGGCAGGGAAATGCCGAATTTCCCCAGATATTCAATATCAATATCCCGCCAGATCCACATGGAGTCTACCATGGAACCGTCCAAATCAAAAATGATCGCTTCTGTCATGATCTCAATCCTTTCCGTATATATATGTACAAACGCACCGGGAGAATTTTGCCATGTTGTCCGTACCGAAAAACATGCAGCGCCTGTATCAAAATGCCCTTTCCCTTCTCTACATGGGCCTTGCGCTCTATTTGACCGTTCTTCTCCTCCGCTATCCGGCGCTTTCCCTGCAATATGCTTCCACAGGGCTGATTTTGTGGTTTCGTAAAATGATTCCCACGCTTCTGCCCTTTATGATTCTCTCGGGGATTATGATTTCCATGAACCTGACCGCCCGGTTCGTGCGTCTGCTGCATCCCATCCTGCATTTTTTCTACGGCACAACGCCGAACGGCTCTTACACGCTGCTTATGGGATTTCTGTGCGGATTTCCCATGGGCGCGCGGATCGCCGGACAGCTGCGGCGAGGAGGGCGGATTTCCCGAACAGAGGCGGAAAGCCTGCTGTCCTTCTGCAATAACATCGGTCCGATTTATTTTTTGAGCTTCGTGGTGTCCACGCTCTCTCTGCAACGGCCCTTGCTGCCCTTTCTCCTGATGTATGGCATACCTCTGGTTTACGGCATGGTTCTGATGCGGGTCAATCGGGGGAAGGCAGCTTTCGTCGAACCGCCAGAAGCGGAAAATCATGCGCCGGAGGGGCTCCTTTCGGCCATCGACTCCTCCATCCTATCCGGTCTTTCGGGCATCGGCAGGCTTGGGGGCTATATGGTTTTTTTTAATCTGTTAAACATCATGTTTGTGCCCTTTCCCCATCTGCCGCCCATCCTTGCGCACCTGTATCAGTGCCTGTTGGAAATCACAAGTGGCGTCGCCGGCTGCGGCAATGCCCATCCCTATCTGGTATTGATTTTACTGCCCTTCGGAGGCTTTTCCTGTATTGCCCAAACCTACAGCATGATCCGCGGCACCGATTTGTCCATCCGTCCCTATCTGTTACATAAACTGATACAGACGGGCTTAACGGCGGTCTGTTATCTGTTTCTAACAGTATCATGACTCAGCGGCTTCTTATCTGCGCTTTCGCCGCCGCTTCCTTTTTCTGCGTTTTCGGCTCTTCAGCAAAAGAACCATGGCTAACGTCATGCCGATCACGGACAGCGCGCAGACCAGGCAGACGGTCAGAAAATAGCTGACGGAGGGCTCTTCTTTTTCCGGCTCCGGCTTCGCCTCTGCCTCCGGCGTCCGGCGCACTTCCACGGTATCGGTATGGCCTTTGGCGGCCTCCCGTTTTCGCTCTTCCTCTGCGGCCTCGGCCTCTTTGGCCGCTTTTGCGGCGGCTTCTGCCTGCTCCTTTTCGGCGAGTTCAGCGGCGATCTCCTCCTCCGTCTTGTAATCCATGGAAGGAAGGGAGACCAGATTGCTCTCCGTAAAGAGGTCGTAGCCGTTATAGCCCCGCACGACGATCTGGGGGATAATGTGGGGCGGCACCTGGATCGTGAAGATGATGGTATCCTGCGTCTTGTCTCCCCATGCCAGTCTGGGGGCAAACGTCTCTCCGCCGTCATAGCTGTAATCATAGTACAGCATGCCGCTGTCATAATCTGTGGCAGAAAGCGCCACCGTGATCTCTCCGGTCTCCATTTCCTGATTCGTCACTTCGATCATGCAGACATCGGGCTCCGTTGTGTCCGGCCGCATGACGCCTGTGGGAACCGGCACGTCAAGGGTCTGGTAATCGCTGTAATCCACCCCCAGCACATCGGATTTCAGGTGAAAATATTTGGCCGCGGAGGTGGCGTCCAGACGGCCGAACGCCTCCCACTGCTCCCTTCCCTCACAAAAAGGACGGTCGTTCTCGTGGTCCATATGACAATGTTCGATCAGCACGCAGGGAAGGTCCTGTTCCACGGAATGCCGGATAATGCCGTAGTAGTCGGCGCCCTCGTCGTTGAGCCTGGTCTTAATGCCGCGGGAGTAAAGGCCCAGCTTTTCCAGAGCATCCATTTCAATGTCGGCAAAGGCGTAGCCCTCGCTGTAATATCTGCCGAACGCCGAAACCCAGCACTCCGTGCCAAAAAGAGTGTTGTGATCTTTGGAGAGGTTAAAGTGCAGGCAGAACAGAAAGTCCGCGTCCACGCTCTTGGCAAAGTTCACCCGCTCTTCCAGAGACAGACGCTGATCTCCCGTTCTCGTCAGGTAGACGGTCACATCCTCGTATTTTTCCAGCTCCGCCTTCATGGCCTCAGCCACAATCAGATTCATTTCCTTCTCAACGAAGCCGTCATATACGCCGCCCTCCGGTTTCCCCTCGTCATTCATGCCGCCATGCCCCGGATCGAGAACGATCACCAATTTTTCCACGGGCAGCTCCTGAATCTCCGCTCCCGCCGGTTCGCTTTCGGACGGGGGCATTTCCTCCTGCGCAGACAAAGTTGTTGCGGGCACAAGACATAAAAACAGTGCGAGAAGTATTTGTTTGTAACATAAATGCCTGAAATGGATATTCATAGGTCTCCTGTTCCGTTAGAAAATTCTGCCAAAAAGGAAAAGAACAAGCCGGCTTCTTTTGGAAACCGGCTCCACATCCCTTTTCAATCCGCAGTCTTCTGCGGTTTATGCAGCTACATCAGGTTTAATTCCTGACTCGGCTCGGGCTCTGTCTCGCCCTCCGCCTCCTTAAGCATTTTCTCCACCTCTACGGGACGCAGTTCCGCACGGTTTGCCTTCACCACTTCATTGTAACCGCTTATCGTATTATAAAAGCTTTCATAGTGCTCCGTTGTGGTCGCAAGCGTGGCGGTCATTGCGTTTTCCAGATTGGAAAGCATTTCGTCGAGATACTGCATAGCGGACGTCCGCACACCGTTGGCTTCCATCGTAGCGTTATTCAGAATATCCTGCGCCTGTTTCGTCGCCATACGCACCACTTCGTTGGCCTGCGCGTATGCCTGCTGCATGATCTCGTGCTCGTTGATCAGCTCCGTGGTCTGTACCGTCGCGTCCTTGATCAACGCCTCCGCCTTGGATCTGGCGTCGTTTAAGATCGCTTCCTTGTTGGAAATAATCTTCTGGTAGCGCTTGATTTCATCCGGCGTTTTCATGCGAAGCTCACGCAGAAGTTCGTCAATTTCCTCTTTATTTACAATGATATTGGTCTTGGACAAGGGCTGGAATTTACATCCGTCAATGTAATCTTCAATCTCGTCAATCAGTTGTTCGATTCTACTGCTCATGCTTGCTCCTATCTCTTATAGCCATATTTTTCATAGATCATCCGCCCCACAAAATCGGGCACGCACTCTGAGATATCGCCGTTAAAACTGGCTATTTCCTTAACTGTAGTAGAACTTAAGTATGCGTATTCAAGACTGGTCGTCAAAAACACCGTATCCAGTTTCCCATCGGAAAATTTACGGTTCGTCTGGGCGATTTGCAGCTCATATTCAAAATCCGTGATCGCGCGCAAACCCCTGACTGCCACATGGATATCCTTCCTCGCGGCATAATCGACAAGCAGACCACTAAAAGAATCTATCGTCACATTCGGTAGATCCGCGGTCGCTTCCTCTAACATTTTAACACGTTCCTCCACAGAAAACAATGGAGTCTTTGTTTTATTGTTCAAGACGCTTACCGTCAATTCGTCAAAAATTGCAGAAGCGCGTCTGATGATGTCCAAATGACCATAGGTCACCGGGTCAAAACTTCCCGGATAAATCGCTGCCCTCATAGAAAGCCCTCGCATTGCCAGTCAAAAACTGCAAAACCGATCTCATCACAAAACTCATGATACCATATTAAAACACTTTTGTCGAAATGTCTTCCCTTTTTTTGATTTTTTTTGGAAAAAAACGCTATTTATTCCTTCTTTCGACAAAAAATATGACAATTCGTCTTGTACCGCTTCTCCTTTTCCAGAGAAAACCCCAGCTCATCCAGCCATGTCAGATCCGGCTGTAGGGAGGTTTCGATCACAATCAGCGTATTTTCCGTCACCCACGGAAGCTCCCTCAAAAGGGACAGTGTCCGCCGTTCATGGCCGCAGTCATAGGGCGGATCCATAAAAACAATATCCGCTTCCTTCTCGTGAATCCCGTAAAGAGCGGAAAACACGTCGGTTTTTAACACCGTCGCCTGATCCTCCAGACGGGTGAATTGCAGATTTTCCAGAATACAGGACAGTGCTTTCTTGTCACTTTCCACAAAGTAAGCGTGTCTTGCGCCCCGGCTTAACGCTTCGATACCGATGCCGCCGCTCCCGCTGAACAGATCCACAAACAGGGCGCCGCCCAGATAGGGCTGCAACATATTAAACAGGGTCTCTTTGATCCGGTCCGTGGTAGGTCTGGTATCCATCCCCTCCGGGGCCTTTAAACGCAGGCTTCTTGCCGTTCCCGCTATCACTCTCATATTCTGATTTTCACTCCCTTGCTGTCGCGATGTCCCAGCTTAATTTTATTTAACGAAAGCTCCTTGTCGCCGTACTCGATGGACTGCTCCACCGCATTCTGGGAATAGTAAACGGCTTCCACTTCATCGGAGCCTGACAGCTTCATTCCGCGAACCCCGATGGCGCCCTTCTTTTTCTCCGGAATCTCTTCCACCGCAAAACGCAGGAAATAGCCGGCTTTCGTCTGTAAAATAATATTTCTCTGCTCCTTGAATGCCGTCACGCTCACCACCTCGTCGCCGTCCGCCAGTTTGGTGGCGGCTACGGTGCGTTTCGCCACGTCAAATTCACCGCCGTCAACCACCTTTAACATCGCCTGTTTCGTGGCAAAGATCACGCGGTAGAGATTTAAGTCGCTCTGGCTGGCCGCGTAAACGATGGTTTCCTTCGCGGAATCGTAGTTGCTCACATTGTCGATAGGGACGCCTTTGTCCCGGAATTTCCCGAAGGGCAGATCCATGGCCTTTACAGTGTGGAGCTGTCCAGTATTAGTAAAGAGGCATACCTTGCCCGTGTTCTTGCAGACGAAAGCAAAACGGTTCTCCGCGTCGGCGGCTTCCTTGTTTCGCTCGTAGGTTGCCATATCGACGGTTTTCGCATAACCGAAGCGGTCCATCAGGAAGACGATATCCATTTCCTCCACCTGTTTTTCCACGTATACGGCTTCCTCGGCATTGGTGATCTGGGTTCTTCTCTTCCGCTTATACTTTTCCTTGATTTCATCCAGCTCGTTGATGATCACCTGGGCCATGGAATCCCTACGCGCCAGAATATCCTCGTAGCGGTAGATGTTTGCCATGGTGTCCTCATGCTCATTGATGAGGGCCTCGATCTCCAGACCGATCAACTTATAGAGACGCATTTCCAGAATGGCGTTAGCCTGCTTCTCGGAAAACATAAGCTGGGCCGCCATCACCTTGGATTCCTTGGACTTAAATTTGATGCCGTCGGTCTTTCCCTCCACCAGACATGCCTTAGCCATGGCCCGGTCCTTGGAACCCCGCAGAATCTCGATAATCAGGTCAATCACGTTGCAAGCCTTGATCAGGCCCTCCTGAATCTCTTTCCGTTCCAGTTCCTTTTCCAACAGATTCTTATATTTTCTCGCGGCCACCTCGTACTGGAAATTCACGCTCTCCCGGATGATTTCCTTTAATCCCATGGTCTCCGGGCGGCCGTCGGAGATCGCCAGCATATTGACGCCGAAGGTGTCTTCCAGACGGGTCTTTTTGTAAAGCAGGTTTTTAAAGTTCTCTACGTCCGCGTCTTTTCGCAGCTCGATGACAATGCGGATGCCCTCCTTGGAGGACTGGTTGGTGATATCCACGATATCCTGCGTTTTTTTGGTCTCCGCAAGGGCTGCCACGTCCATGAGGAATTTGCCGATATTTGCGCCGATCATGGTGTAGGGGATCTCGGTGATTACCAGGTTCGTCCTGCCGCCCTTGGCCTTTTCCACCTCCACTTTGCCCCGCAGTTTAATTTTCCCCATGCCGGTTTCATAGATTTCCAGAAGCTCGTCCTGGTTGATGACAATGCCGCCGGTGGGAAAATCTGGGCCCTTGACGTAACGCATCAGCTCTCTTGTGGTAATAGCTTCGTCAAGCATATAAGCCTTTGTGGCGTCGATCACCTCCGCCAGATTGTGGGGCGGAATGTTGGTCGCCATACCCACGGCAATTCCCTCCGAACCATTGATCAGAAGATTGGGAATCTTTACGGGAAGCACGCTCGGCTCTTTTTCTGTCTCGTCAAAATTGGGAATGAAATCCACCACGTCCTTGTCCAGATCCGCCAGAAAAGCCTCCTGCGTAATCTGTTCCAGACGGGCCTCCGTGTAACGCATGGCCGCCGCACCGTCTCCCTCGATATTGCCGAAGTTGCCGTGGCCGTCGATCAGCGGCAGGCCCTTTTTAAAGTCCTGAGACATGACCACCAGCGCCTCGTAGATGGAGCTGTCGCCGTGGGGATGGTATTTACCCATGGTATCGCCCACGATACGGGCCGATTTCCGGTAGGGCCTGTCGTAGCGGATGCCAAGCTCATGCATATCGTAGAGCGTCCGGCGCTGTACCGGTTTTAAGCCGTCCCTCGCATCCGGCAGGGCTCTTGCGATAATCACGCTCATGGCATAATCGATATAGGATTTCTGCATAACCTCGGAGTATTCCGTTTTGATAATTCTGTCGTCCATTTTTATTCTCTCTCTTTCGCGCTATACGTCCAGTTCCGCTTCCTGCGCGTTTTTGTAGATAAATTCTTTTCTGGGAGGCACTTCCGTACCCATCAGCATTTCCGTCACCTCGCTCGCCATACGGGCGTCCTCGATCTCCACCAGCTTTAACAGCCTGGTGTCGGGATCAAGGGTGGTCTCCCACAGCTGTTCGGCGTCCATTTCACCAAGACCTTTGTACCGCTGTAAGGTAAAAGGGCCTTTGTGTTTCTTGCGGTATTTCTCTAACGCCTTGTCGTCGTAGAGATACTCCTCCGTCCCCTTCGACGGCATGGCTTTATAGAGAGGCGGCATGGCAATATAGACATGCCCCTCATAAATCAACTCCGGCATGAAGCGGTAAAATAACGTGAGCAGCAGCGTGGAAATATGCGCGCCGTCCACATCCGCATCTGCCATGATAATAATTTTGTCATAGCGCAGTTTGGAGATATCAAAGTCGTTGCCATAGCCTTCTGAAAAGCCGCAGCCGAATGCGTTGATCATGGTTTTGATCTCGGCGTTGGCAAGCACCTTGTCGATGCTGGCCTTCTCCACGTTCAGGATCTTTCCTCGGATGGGAAGAATCGCCTGATACATGCGGTTTCTGGCCGTTTTTGCACTGCCGCCGGCGGAATCTCCCTCCACGATAAAGATCTCGCACTTGGAGGCGTCCTTGGACTCGCAGTTGGCTAACTTCCCGTTGGAGTCAAAGGAAAACTTCTGCTTGGTCAGAAGGTTCGTCTTTGCTTTCTCCTCTGTCTTTCTGATTTTGGCGGCCTTCTCCGCACAGCCGATGATACTTTTCAGCGTGTCCAGATTTCGGTCGAAATAGCGGACGATCTCGTCGCCCGTCACCTTGCTGACCACCTTGGCCGCATCCTGATTGTCCAGCTTGGTCTTGGTCTGTCCCTCAAAACGGGGATCGGGATGCTTGATGGAAATAACCGCCGTCATACCGTTTCGCACATCCGCCCCGGTGAAGTTCACATCCTTTTCCTTTAAGATGTTAAGCCCTCTGGCGTAAGTGTTAATCACGTTGGTGAACATGGTTTTAAAGCCGGTAAGGTGGGTGCCCCCCTCGGCGTTGTAAATATTGTTACAAAAACCAAGCACATTCTCATGGAACTCGTTCACATACTGGAACGCGCATTCCACGGTGATGCCCTCCGCTTCTCCCTTAAAGTAAATCACGTCGTGGATCGTCTCACGGCTCTTGTTCATATCCTTGATAAAACCGATGATGCCCTCCGGCTCATGGTACTCGATATGCTCCGGTTCAGGGCCTCTCTTATCCTCATAGATAATGGTAAGCTCCGGATTCAGATACGCAGTCTCATGAAGGCGGCTCTTCACCTCGTCTTCCTTAAACCGGGTCTTGTCAAAAATCGTGTCGTCCGGCAGGAAGTTGATGGTGGTGCCGGATTCCCGGGTCTTTCCCACGGAGGGAAGCAGACCGTCCTTTAATTCCAGCGTGGGAATGCCCCTCTCATAATGATCCTCATAGATCTGGCCTCCGGTCTTAACGGTTACATGAAGATAGGCCGACAGCGCGTTGACCACCGAAGAACCCACACCGTGCAGTCCGCCGCTAGTCTTATAGGCGTCGTTGTCAAATTTACCGCCTGCGTGGAGGGTGGTGAATACCAGCCGCTCCGCGCTGATGCCTTTCTCGTGCATTCCCACGGGGATGCCCCGCCCGTTGTCCGATACGGTGGCGGAGCCGTCCGCCTCAAGGGTCACCCGAATCGTGCTGCAAAAGCCTGCCAGATGCTCGTCCACCGCATTATCCATGATCTCATAGATCAGGTGGTTTAACCCCTTGGTGGAAACGCTGCCGATGTACATGCCGGGCCGTACCCGCACAGCTTCCAGGCCTTCCAGAACTGTGATACTGGAGGCGTCGTATGTGTTTGGTTCTTTTTTAGCCATAATTTCCTCATTTCTTTCGCAGTGTTGCTCGAAAAACCTCCGGTTTTCCTCGCTCACGGGCATTCGCCCTATGCATCCGCAACCTGAAAAAATTGTCAGCAAGCTGTCATTTTTTCATCTTACGTCTGCGCACTGCTCATTGCTATGCGTAGCATATCATACATTTAGTATTTTTGCAAAGGATAAATACAAGATCATGTGCCGCCGCCCATAGGGGCCGGTCACTCTGCCACCCGGTACAGATACTCCCTTCCCCGTTTTCCCTCTCTTTGAAGGATATCCAGATACAGAAGTAAGGGTACGGTCTCCGCCGCCAGTTCCCGCCTTAAGCCCGCCGCCTTCGCAAAATCCGTAATCGTGAAGGGCTCTGCCAGATCAATCGGGACAAACTGCATGAAATCTTCTATCCGTTCCACCCGGATCTCATCGAAAAGGGAGACCGGCATCCGGTCATAGCGGGAGGAGCCCCGCTTTTTGTTGCGGCTCCATCCGTTTAACAGACGGTATTCGTCCATATCAATGAGCGGAAAAGAAAAAGAGAGATTCGGGTCCTTCAAAAAGGGTTTGATTTTATACAGCTCCGGAAATGCGTGGTAGGCGCTCCCTGTCACCGGAGATTTATGCTTTTCAGAGAGCTCCCCGCTCTCCTCGTCCATCCAGATCAGCCATTTAAAGTGGGGAATCGGAAAAACTACCGTGACGGGATACAACGGCAGAAAAGCCGCAAGCTTGGGCCGGAGCTTTCCGAAATTACCGTTCTGGATCTCTATGATGCGTCCGTCCCGGTAAATATCCGCAATATAGCCCTCCACCGGCACCTCGTGGTAATCCTCGTCGGGTTCATAAGCCAGCTTCATCACCGCGTGCACGGACTTTTCCTGCAAGGTCCCGAAACCGTGCGGATCGTTCTGCTTTAACAGCACCTTTAGTTTTGCTCTTTCAAACGTTTCTCTATCCATGAATACCAGTATACCAGATATTGTGTAATCGAACAAGTGTTTTCACAAAATACGACTTAGAGATTTACAAATGAATCATTTTGCATTATAATAAAATAGATTAATTATGTATGAAAACCCTTAACACAGATCGGATTGCTATGAAAAAACGGAAACTCCGCCTTAAGAAAGGCATCGACAACATTAAAAAGATTCTGAGCGGGAAAATGCAGATTACAAACCGCCTGAAATTTCATGCCCTGATCGGCTCTATCGCATCCGTGCATGTTCTTTTGCTTATC
Source organism: Lachnospiraceae bacterium UBA7202 (assembly GCA_002490705.1). Classification (GTDB taxonomy): domain Bacteria; phylum Bacillota; class Clostridia; order Lachnospirales; family Lachnospiraceae; genus UBA3282. The sequence goes on along the minus strand of DKUO01000002.1, from coordinate 86,795 downwards.
GTTTTTCTGATTTTCCGTGTGATGCCGATGTTTTATTTTAATATTTTCAGTGTGCTCACCTATGCCTTCTGCTTCTGGCTGATGCGGGGCGAACGCGAACACTATCTCGCGATCTATTTCATCACCTACATGGAGGTTCTTCTGCACTCCTTTGCCGCTTCGATCTGTGTCGGCTGGCGGTTCGGATTTGCACAGTATATTATCGCCATTATTCCGGTTGGTTTCTATATTTGTTATACGCTGGATATCAACCGGCGTAAATTTACCATAGCCACCATATCGGCAGTCTGTGCCGCCGCCGCTTTCCTGATCTGTAAATTTATTTCCTTTTTCGGTGAACCGGTCGTTCCTTTAGACAATGTTGCTCTGGAACTGGCACTCTACGTGTTTAACGCGCTCTGTGCATTTTCCTTTTTGATTATCTTTTCTCTGGTATTCATTTTTGAGATTAAGCTGTCCAGCAACCAGCTCAAACACCAGAACGCCATTTTAGACAAACTTGCCAGCACAGATCCGCTGACAGGCCTCTACAACCGCCGCAGTATGGACGTGTTCCTTTCACAGGCGGTGGAGACCGATTCCAATTTTGCATTGATTATGTGTGATATTGATGATTTCAAGAAAGTAAACGATACCTACGGACATGATTTCGGCGATGTGGTTTTAAAGGGTGTTGCCAGGATTACCACCGAACAGGTAAAAGAACACGGCTATGTCTGCCGCTGGGGTGGAGAGGAAATTTTGATTTTGCTGAATAACGCCTCGGAGGAAAGCTCGTTTCGCATTGCGGAAAATATCCGCAGAAATGTGGCGAACCGCGTGTTTGATCTGAATGAAAAATGGATTCACTGCTCTCTGACCCTCGGCATTGCGCTTCACAACAACAAAGAGGCTGTGGAGGACACGATCACCCGCGCCGACTACAACCTCTACTGTGGAAAAAGAAACGGTAAAAATGCCGTAGTATTATAGTTCTCTCACATGGCGGTCGCCATGTAAAATCCGCTCTCTGTCGGAGGCGTTTAATTGGGTCAGCCTCCCGCTTTTGTCATAATACGTTAAGAGCGTGGAATTTTTTGCCATGGTGCGCCGTCCGTCGTCTGTCAACAGACTGATCACCTGCTCCAAATTCCCGGAACGGAGCTGCTTACGGATTTTTTCATCCCGCTCGGCCTCCTGTTCCTGCGGGTCAATTCCCTTAATCTTATAGTATTCCTGCGTGTAGCGTTCCGCCTCTTCCGGCGTCACATCCTCGGAGATCACGGTCTCCGTAGAAGGTTCATTCCAGATTTGATAAAGAAAATCCCGGACGGACTGTAACAGGCTTTTGAAAAAAGAAACGAGGGAACCGGACCGGGCGTCTGCCGCTTCTTCTCTTTGAACGGCCTTCTCCTCAGCCTCGTTTCCCTGTGTCCCCTTACCGGAAAGCTCCAGTCTGACGCCCTGCTTTCGGATATCCACGCCGGGCTTTTCGTGAAGTTTTTTATCCTCGCCTTTTTCTTCCTTTTTCTCCGGGGCAGTCTGTTCCTTTTGCCGGTCAAGACTGAACTTTTCCTGCCCCTCGGTATTTTTGGCGGGTTTTAATTGACTACTATAATCATAGGCGGGATTATCACCGTCGCCGACCCTGTAAATCATAGTTTATTCCCCTTCACAGCTTTCGTTTGCTCATTTATGGCTCTGCGTGGTATTAATATAGTTGACTAGTCCCTCCGCGTCAATGATTCTCTGCATGAACTCCGGGAAAGCCTGTCCCTGATAGGCAGTCCCTTTTGTCACATCCGTAATCACGCCTGAGTCAAAATCCACCTCCACGGTGTCTCCCGCTTCAATTGCCTCTGCCGCCTCCGGGCACTCCACGATGGGAAGCCCGATATTGATGGCATTGCGGTAAAAAATTCTTGCAAAAGTCTCTGCGATCACGCAGCTAACGCCGGCAGCCTTGATGGCAATGGGCGCATGTTCCCTCGAGGAACCGCAGCCGAAATTTTTCGTTGCCACAATAATATCGCCCTTCTGTACCTTCTCGATAAAGGTCTTGTCGATATCCTCCATGCAATGCGTTGCCAGCTCCGCCGGATCGGAGGAATTCAGGTAGCGCGCGGGAATGATCACATCCGTGTCCACATTGTCACCGTATTTAAACACTGTTCCTTTTGCTGCTTTCATGTTCCGTGTCCCTTTCTATCTGATCTCTGTCCTTTTTTCTGTTCTTTTTGTTTGCTTTTTCTGATAACCGCATAAGCAGTTGTAGAACCATTTGGTTCGCAATCTGTCCCATAGATCTGTCTGCTCCCTTTCAGTCAGGCCAGCTGGCTTGGACAGGAAATCTTCCCTGTCACTGCGCTTGCCGCCGCCACGGCGGGGCTTGCCAGATAGATTTCCGAATTGACATGTCCCATGCGGCCCACAAAGTTACGGTTCGTGGTCGATACACAGCGCTCCCCTTCCGCAAGAATACCCATGTAGCCGCCAAGGCACGGACCGCAGGTGGGGGTACTGACAATGGCGCCCGCCTCGATAAAGGTCTTGAGAAGCCCCTCCTCCATAGCCTGTAAGTAGATTTTCTGGGTAGCGGGGATCACGATACAGCGCATTCCCTCCGCCACATGTTTCCCTTTTAACACCTTGGCAGCGATTCGCAAATCATCCAGTCTGCCATTGGTACAGGAGCCAATCACCACCTGGTCGATGGCAATATCCTCCTTGATCTCATCGATGGTCTTTGTGTTTTCCGGCAGATGGGGAAAGGCAATGGTGGGCTTAAGCGCCCCAAGGTCGATGGTGTATTCCTCGTCGTACACCGCATCCGCATCTGCTTGATAAATTTGATATGTCCTCTGTGAGTGCTCTTTCATATAGGCTTCGGCAAGCTCGTCCACCGGGAAAATACCGTTTTTGCCGCCGGCCTCAATCGCCATGTTGGCAATGGTAAAACGGTCGTCCATGGATAGATTTTTGATGCCGTCGCCCACAAATTCCATGGATTTGTAGAGTGCGCCGTCCACGCCGATCATGCCGATGATATGCAGAATCACGTCCTTGCCGCTGACCCACTCGGCAGGCTTCCCCGTCAGATTAAACTTGATAGCCGAGGGGACTTTAAACCATGCCTTGCCGGTAGCCATGCCGGCCGCCATATCCGTGCTGCCAACGCCTGTGGAAAAAGCGCCGAGGGCTCCGTACGTACAGGTATGGGAATCCGCACCGATAATCACATCGCCTGCCACCGTCAGACCCTGCTCCGGCAGGAGGGCATGTTCGATACCCATCTGTCCCACCTCAAAGTAGTTGGTAATCTCATTTTTTCTGGCAAACTCACGGACACATTTGCAGTGCTCCGCAGACTTGATATCCTTGTTGGGTACAAAGTGATCCGGCACCAGCGCAATCTTGTCCTTGTCAAATACGCCGTCTACCTTCATTTTTTCCATTTCGTGAATCGCCACGGGACTGGTGATATCGTTGCCGAGCACCAAATCCAAATCAGCCTCAATCAGCTGTCCTGCCTCCACTTTATCCAGACCGGCGTGGGCCGCCAGAATTTTCTGCGTCATTGTCATTCCCATACTGCTGTTTCCTCCTTCGGCTTTCTCACTCACTAACGCCCATTATATCATAATTCAGGAAATTGTTGAAGCCCTCCCAAAACAATGTTGGCATAGGCGTCCCGCCCTGCGGCGCTTAAGTGGATCCCGTCCCCGCAAAGCCATTCCGGGTGTCCGGAGACAGCCTGCGACCAATCTATGATATGCACGTTCTCGTTTTGTGCGGCAAGCTGACGGATCGTCGCATTGGACTCTTCCTGCCAGCCAAGTTCCCTTCCGTAGACAGTAACCCAATAGATTGTCCTGCCGCTTCCCAGCCGGTTAATCAATTCCTGCCCTTTTTCCACACTGAACGCACCGTTTGTCCCAAGTTCCATGACAACGGTCTGCCTTAACAGGCCCTGCGCTTCCAGAGAGTCGAGGACAGAGCCGGACTGCACAAGCTGTCTGCCGACCTTCGCATCAATCACATAATCTGGCTGTACTGCCAGAATAGAGGGGGAAGCTCCCAACAGAACCGAATCGCCCACCATGGTCACGGACAGGGGCGGCAGAACTTCCTCTGCGGCCTCGGGCTGGGTCAGGACAGCATCCTCTGCGTTTTCCGGCTGTACCTGTGCCGCTTCCGCATCAGCCGGCGTCTCACTGAGGGCAGCATCTTCCGGCTGTAACACAGCCTCTTCCGCTGTGCCCTCCGGCTGCGCTGCGGCTGTTTCTTCTGCATTCTGTACCGCTTCTTCCGGTGGAAGTTCTTCTGCTATAATTTCCGTTTGTACCGGTGCTTCCTCAGCTGCCTGAACATTCATACATGCGCCCTGCCAGCCAAGCAAAAGCATCGGTATCATGACAGTACGCAAGACAGCAGCAGCTCTTTTTACTGCGTTTTCTTTTCTTTTCACGATTTTCCTCATTTCTGCGCAAAAAAATTTTCCGTTTACACAGTCCTTTACCGGAATGATGTATGATGCCGGATATTTTGCACCATACATTATATTCTAAACAAGCATTATAATATGTCTCTTTTTAAAATTCAATCTTTTTATTTTAAGAAGGGATTCGGCGTCCCGTCATTCTTTCCAAAAAAGGGTAACCTTAAACAGGTCTCCGTCCACCGAAATTTCCATCCTGCCGCCCTGTAATTCCACAAAACTTCTGGCGATGGCAAGGCCAAGCCCGCTTCCCTCGGTGCTTCTGGCGCTGTCGCCGCGGACAAACCGCTCCGTCAGACTCTCTGGCGCTACATTGAGTTCCGAACCGGAAATATTTTTTAACTCGATACAGATCTCATCTCCGCTTTTGTATATCGTTACATAGACTCTTGTCTGCGGCATGGCGTACTTAATGATATTGATAAACAGGTTATCAAAGATTCGATAGGTTTTCTCCCCATCCAGCATAAGATACAGCTTTTGATCGGGAACTGCAAAACGAAAAAGTAAATCCGCCTCCTTCGCCCTGTCCTCGTATTCCAGATAGACCTGCCGCACCAGATTGCCGATATCCACCTTCTCCTTTTGAAAGGTTACGTTGCCGCTGTTTGCCTTGCTCACCTCAAAGAGATCTTCTATCAACGCTTTCAGGCGGAGGGATTTTCGCTCCAATACTTTCAGGTATTCCGCCCGCTGCTCGTCCGTCACGCCCTCCTCCCGCAAAAGGTCGATATAGGTGATGATGGCGGTGAGCGGCGTCTTCAAATCATGGGAGACGTTGGTAATCAGCTCCGTGCGCATACGCTGGCTCTTGACCTCCTCCTCCACCGCGTTGGAAAAACCGGTCTGTATCCGGTTCAGTTCGCCTTTACAGGATTCAAACATACCCCAATCGTCCGTAAAAGCCGTCTGAAGATTGCCGTCCGCGATCGAACGCACCGAACAGAGCATACAGGCGTATTTTTCCTGGATAAAGCCAATATATTTTTTCAGGCAGACATAGAGAAAAACCGAATAAACAGCCAACAGAAAAATGCCGAAAATCCAAAAGAGACTAAAGAAGGCAAGGATCAGATAATTGACTGCTAACAGCTTTAACAGTGGAGCACGGATATCTTCTTCCGGGTCCCGATGCTGCATTTCCCTGATAAACCGCATCTTTTTCCTGCGGATGGCAATGCGAAGGCAGCGGTAAATCCGCAGGCCCAGCCATCGCTTCCGAAAATAAGTCCGCCATCCCAGCACATATACCTGACAGAAAACAGTAACCAGCGCATACCACAGCGAAAAGGCCGCCGTCAGAAATAACAGATTGAGCACGAAGACGATCCCGTCCGCGATAGGTGCGGGAAGTGCCGGCAGGACACTTTGTATCGCATAGGACAGGCTGAAAGCCCATTGATCTGACATCGTACACCGCACCATGCCTGCGGCCAATTCTCCCAGGACAAGGAACGCGGTAAATAACAGGATGACCGCGCTCTCCATATGCAGAGGCAGAAGAATGCGTTCATGCAGATGATATCCCTTCCACAGAGGCAAAAGCAGCGCCGCAATCCCCAAAAGCACCAAAATCACGGCAAAGAACTGCTGAATGCCGCTGTTGTAATAGTTCCCTGCCGTCTGGGCCGAGGGAAACAGGGGCGAAGAAGCCTTGATCTGGGCCAGTTGCGCCTCCGTGATGGCATAGCAGATCACACAGTTTTTGGGCAGGTTCGTCACATGCAGACGCGTCTGCCGAAGGCCGTCTTCATTGCCGTAAGTGATCGCATCCTCCCAGTCCACGCCGCCGTAGGCGGAATAGGACAGGCTCTCATACAGGCTCCGTTCCAGATAGCGGCTCTGCATTACCCGCTGTACGCTCTTTAACAGACCGTCTGGATCACCACTCCGCGCCCACACATGGGAAAGGATGCCGTCCTCATTAAAATACATCTTAATATAATACGGATACTCTGTGCGCAAGGCTTCGTCCTCATCCGCTTCCCCCAGCGCGGTCAGATCGCGGTCCGTATTGGCGAGAAACTCCTGATTGTCGCAGGCGGCGATATAGTAGTCCGTCTGTAGGGCGAGCCCTTCCTGAAAGGTAAGCTCCCATTCCGCAAGAAGATTGTCCAACGTATCTCCCGCATAGGAAAGCGGCGTGGCGTCCCCGAAATCAAAGTATTCGTTCACATTTTCAGCCGCGGCCTGCGACGCCGACAGGTAAACTGTCTGATAGGACAGTCCCTGCCCTGCCGTCTGCTCCTGTAGCTGTTTATAGAGCACGATATTTGCCTGATAGATTTCATGCAAAAATTCGCTGCCGGAAAGAATATCCGGTTCTTCTGTGGCTGCGCGCTCCTGAAAAACCGGATACTGCGATAAAAAGACTGCCTCGGCCGCAAAAATCAGCAGGATGGCCGCAAAAAGCCCGCCTGTCTTGTTCTTTAAGCCTGTATTTTTATGATCCCTGTTTTTCAATTTTGTACCCAACGCCCCACACCACCTTTAGATATTTTGGTTCCCGGGGATTGATCTCGATCTTTTCCCGGATTTTTCTCACATGCACCATGATTGTATCTGTATTGATGGCCTGTTCGTTCCAGACCCTCTCATAAATCTCCTCCGCCGAGAACACCCGTCCCGGACTCTTGATCAGAAGCAAAAGGATTTTAAATTCCGTCGGAGTCAGTTTCACAGGATTGCCGTCCAGAAATACCTCCACCGTGTCCTCATGCACCTCCAGGCCGCCGGCTATGTACACCCGCTCCTTCTCCGCGCCTTTGCCATCCTTCATTTCCAAATAGCGTCCATACCGTCTCAAATGCGAATTCACCCGTGCAAGAAGCTCCATGGTCGTAAAGGGCTTTGTCACATAGTCGTCAGCCCCCATATTGAGTCCCATGATCTTGTCCACTTCCTCCGACTTTGCCGAGAGCATGATGACAGGAAAGTCGTAGTTTTCCTCCCGCATCCGCATTACCATGGAAATACCGTCCATTCTCGGCATCATCACATCCACAATGGCCAGATGGATGGTTTCCTTTTTCATGACCGCAAGGCCCTCCACTCCATCCGCGGCCTGATAGACCGTATACCCTTGATTTTTCAGGTAAATCTCTATTCCCTCCCGGATATCCTTGTCGTCCTCAACAATTAAAATATGATAGTCCATTGTCATCCCCTCAATTCTTTCATTCACAGTGCACTGTTCTAGCATAACCGAAGAATCTAAACAGAAACCGCAGTCATTTCTTAATTAATTCTAAAGAATGATCGCATAACCGTAAAAGCCGCTAACGAGAAAGGCACCCCGGCCGGTTGACCGGCGGAATGCCTCTGCTTTCTCTATCCAAGATTCAAATTAAGTCCTTTTGTCTCGTCGCATCCGAGAACAAGGTTCATACATTGGATGGCCGCGCCGGAAGCACCTTTGCCCAGATTATCAAACTGGGAGGAGACGACGATGCGTTCCTCGTTTCCGGTCACATAAATCTTTAAGCCGTCCCAGCCAGACAGGCCGTTTCCTGAAAGGAATCCGCTGGTGGCAGTCTCATCGTCCGCGGCGCTCACCCAGATAAACCGTTGGTTCTCGTAGTATTCCGCATAATAGGCAAGCAATGACTCCGGCGTCTGTCTTTTTGCCAGCATATCCGCATAAAAGGGCACGGAGACAACCATGCCGCTGTAATAGTCGTCAATAATCGGGGAAAACAAAGGCGTGCGCGCAAGCCCTGTGATTTTTTGCATTTCTTTCAGGTGCTTGTGCTGCTGGGTCAGCGCATATTCCCTTCCCGCCGAAAATTCCGCCGGCCGCTCTTTGCTTTCATAGGCGGCAATGGTTTTTTTACCGGCTCCGCTGTAGCCTGAGAGGGCAAAGCTGCTTACCGGGTAATCTTCCGAAAGAATGCCCCCTGCAATGAGCGGATAGACAAGAGAGATAAAACCGGTGGCATAACAGCCGGGAACGGCAATCCGCTTTCCTTTTTCAATGGCGGCCTTATGCGCCTTGGACAGTTCCGGGAACCCGTATGCCCACCCCTCTCTCGTCCGGTGTGCCGTGGAGGCGTCGATAATTACCACATCTTCATTTTCCACAAGTGAAACGGATTCCCGTGCCGCCTCGTCCGGCAGACACAGAAACGTAATATCCGATGCGTTTATCAGCCGTTTCCTCTCATTCGGATCTTTTCTGAGCTCCGGGTTGATGTGCAGCAGTTCAATATCCTCACGTCCCTGAAACCGCTCGTTGATCCGCAGTCCGGTGGTCCCTTCACTTCCGTCAATAAAAACCTTTGTCTTCATACTCCTGTCTGTCCTCTCTTACTTCTTATCAAGAAAAACCTTACCAATTTTCGTTGTCCTGTTTGAAAATCGGTAAGGTTTCTCCACTCATAACATATACGAAAACCAACGAATTAGTTGTTGATCAGTTTGTCCTCGCCGTTCCAGCTGTAAAGCTTTCTGATCTCCTCACCAACAACCTCGGAAGGATGCTCGGAAGCCAGCTTTCTCATGGCTTTGAAGTGCACCTGACCGCCTGCGGAAGACATGTCAAGCAGGAAGTCCTTTGCAAAAGTGCCGTCCTGAATATCGGAGAGAATCTTCTTCATCGTCTTCTTTGTCTCTTCGGTGATGATCTTGGGGCCGGTGATGTAATCGCCGTACTCAGCCGT
>DKUO01000002.1:0-77361 GCA_002490705.1 Lachnospiraceae bacterium UBA7202 | reverse complement strand
TTCATCTCATGGATGCACTCAAAGTATGCGTTTCTCGGATCATAGCCAGCCTCAACGAGGGTCTCAAAACCAGCCTGCATCAGAGCGCATACGCCGCCGCAGAGAACTGCCTGCTCGCCGAAGAGGTCTGTCTCGGTCTCGGTTCTGAAGGTAGTCTCCAAAACGCCTGCCCGCGCGCCGCCGATTGCCAGTGCATAAGCGAGAGCCATATCCTGTGCCTTGCCGGTAGCATCCTGATGAACGGCTACCAGACAGGGAACGCCCTTGCCCGCCTGATACTCGCTTCTCACGGTATGACCAGGTCCTTTGGGAGCGATCATGGTTACATCCACATCCTTGGGCGGTACGATACAACCGAAGTGAATGTTAAAGCCATGCGCAAACATCAGCATATTGCCCGCCTCAAGGTTGGGCTCAATGTCTTTCTTATACATAGCTGCCTGCAGTTCATCGTTGATCAGGATCATGATGATATCCGCTTTTTTTGCAGCCTCAGCCGCCGTGTATACCTCGAATCCCTGCGCCTCTGCCTTTGCCCAGGACTTAGAACCCTCGTAGAGGCCGATAATCACGTGACAGCCAGACTCCTTCGCATTCAGGGCATGTGCATGTCCCTGACTGCCGTAACCGATGATTGCGATTGTCTTGCCGTCCAAGAGAGATAAATTACAGTCTTCCTGATAGAAAATTTTTGCCATTTTTCATTTCCTCCTCTAAAAAATGATTTGTTGTATGGTAACCGGATTAAAGATAGGTGACATTCTCGATGCCGCGGCTTAAGCCGGCGATACCGGTTCTGGCCAGTTCCAGAATCTCATAACCGTCCAGAACGGCAAGAAAAGCATCAATCTTATCCTGATCTCCAATCAGTTCAATGGTAATACTGCCGGGGGATACATCCACGGGATCGGCACGGTAGGCGTTCGCCACAGCAAAAATATCGATACGGTCCCTGGCTGACTGCACCCGCACTTTAATCAGAGCAAGCTCGCGGTACACGCTCTCGCCGGGCTTCAACTCTTTGATATCCCGCACATCCACAAGCTTGGCCACCTGTTTTTCAATCTGTTCCAGAATCTCATCATCCCCGGAGGTGACAATCGTAATGCGGGTGTACCGCGGATCCGCCGTCACGCCTGCGGTGATGCTGTCGATATTGTAACCGCGTCTGGAAAACAGGCCCGCAATGCGGCTCAGGACGCCGGACGTATTGTCAACCAATAACTGAAACACCTTTTTCTGCATACCATCACACCTTTCCTTCGGCATAAACACTGTCAATCATTGTAGCAACTTAAGCGGAAAAAGTCAACTGCACGTCGAAAGGAAGCCTCCTCAACCCTGCTCCTCCGCCTCGATACATTTTTGCAGCGCCAATGTGCCGGTCCGGGCCAGCTCCACGATGCTGACGCCCTTCATCATGCTGATAAACAGCCGGATGCGTTCCGGCACGTCACAGATCTGGATGATAAACAAATTTTTTGACATATCTACAATATCTGCGTGCATGATATTACAGGTTTCCATGATATCACGCCGGTTATTTTTGTTATATTTTACTTTCATCAGCATCAGCTCACGGCTCACGCTGGCGGGCTCATCAAAGGTTTTTACCTTGATCACGTCGATTTTTTTATTGAGCTGCTTCTCGATCTGCTCGATCGTCCGCTCATCGCCGCTGCTTACCACAGTCATGCGGGATACGGTGGTATCCTCCGTCTCCCCCACTGCAAGGGATTCGATATTAAAGCATCTTCTGGAAAACAGGCCCGCCACTTTACAGAGCACGCCCGATCTGTTTTCAACTAATACGGAATATATTTTTTTCATATCAATCTCCATTCATATTAAACCAGATCCATGGGATCAATCAGACACTCCAAAAGCACCGACTCGTCCTTCTCCAAAAAGGCGCGGATGGTTTCCTGTGCGCCCTCCATGTTGGAAAGCCGCATAAACCGCAGACCGAACGCCTCCGAGAGCTTGGACAGGTCCGGGCTCCCCGACAGATCCACCACGGAATAATTGTCCTTGTAGGTGAAATGCTGGTACTGCCGGACCATACCGAGATAATTATTTTTGAGAACAATAATTTTAACGGGCACGTCAAACTGCCGCATGGTGGCGAGCTCCATCATGGACATCTGGAAGGAACCGTCGCCGCATACCGCTACCACCTGCCGTTTTCTGTCCGCCAGCTTTGCGCCCATGGCCGCCGGAATGGAATATCCCATGGTGCCCATGCCGCCGGTGGTAAGAAAGCGCCCCTTCTTGACGATGTGGTATCCGCAGGACCAAATCTGGTTCTGCCCCACATCCGCCACATAGACCGCATCCTCGTCCATAGCCTCGGACAGCTGTGTGAGAAAGGCCGCCGGATCTACATAGTCCGGATTCGGTTTGCGCACAGGCTGCATGGTATCACGATAAGTATTCAGTGTACGCAGCCACTCCTTGGAATCGCAGGAAAAATCCTCCGTCTCCATATCCTCAAAAATATGTCTGGCGTCTCCCACTAACGGAATCGCCGGTCCCACATTTTTACCGATTTCCGCCGGATCTACGTCGATATGGACGAGCACCTTGTTCTCCGTGATGACGTCAGGCTGATTGACTGCTCTGTCAGCCACACGCGCGCCAACCATCAGAAGAAGGTCAGACTCGTTCATGGCCCGGTTCGCATAGGGCTTCCCGTTATTTCCCACCATACCGTAGTACATCGGATGTTCGGTGGGCATGGCGCCGATTCCCATCATGGTGGAAACCACCGGAATCCGGTGCTTCTCCGAGAAGGCGCGGAGAGCCCCCTCCGCCCCGCTTAAGAGTACGCCGCCGCCGGCACAGATGAGAGGCCGTTTCGCTTTGACGAGCTCTTTTATGACTTTTTTAATTTGTGCCATATTTCCCTTTACGGTAGGTTTGTAGGTGCGCATGTTCACCTCGTCCGGATATTTAAACTTGCCGACAGGCGCATTCTGCACGTCGATGGGAATATCAATCAGCACAGGGCCTTTTCGCCCGGTGGACGCCAGATGAAATGCCTCCTTGAAAATTTGCGGGATATCCGCCGCGTCCTTCACCAGATAGCTGTATTTGACAAAGGACTCCACCGCCCCTGTAATATCCGCCTCCTGAAACACATCGGAGCCCAAAAGCTCGCTGTTTACCTGACCGGTAATGCAGACAAGGGGAATGCTGTCCGCAAAGGCGGTGGCGATTCCCGTAATCAGGTTGGTGGCGCCGGGACCGGAGGTCACCGCGCACACGCCCACTTTTCCCGAAACCCGTGCCAGTCCGCTGGCCGCGTGAGCCGCATTCTGCTCTGTCCGGATCAGAATCGTCTGGATATCGGACTCTAAAATACTGTTGTAAAAGGGACAAATAGCCACTCCCGGATACCCGAACACATACTCGACGCCCTCCGCTTCCAGACATTTTACGATTGCATCTGCACCTATCATAGTTACCTCCATGTCATTATCCAATCTAATAGCCGATCTATTATTTTATATTTAAAATTCTTTTTGTCAGTTTCACCGCATCCGCCGCATCCTTGGAATAGCCGTCAGCGCCGATCTCATCCGCGTACTCCTGGGTGATAACCGCGCCGCCCACAATAATCTTGGCGTCCACCTGTTTGCTTTTTGCATAATCGATCACATGCCGCATCTGCTGCATGGTGGTGGTCATCAGCGCAGAGAGCGCAATCACCTGCGCGTTGTGTTCTCTGGCCGCCTCGATGATCTTTTCCTTGGGCACATCCTTGCCCAGGTCTATGACATGAAAACCATAGTTTTTCAGCATCAGCGCCACCAGATTTTTCCCGATATCGTGGATATCGCCCTCCACAGTCGCAATCACTACAGTAGGCATATCGGCGCCTGTGTTCGCCTGTAAAAGAATGGGCTCCATGTACTCAATGGACGCTTTCATAGCCTCCGCGCTGGCAATCAGCTGAGGCAGGAAATACTTGCCCTTGTCAAACAGCTCCCCCACCTCATTGATGGCCGGAAGAAGCGTCTCGTCCAGAAGAACCTTCGCCTCTGTCCCCTGATCAAGCGCTTTTTTGGTATCTTCTATAATACTGTCCCGTTTTCCCTTCAGGACGTCGGCATAGAGCCTGTCTGTGGGGGAAAGAGGCGTGCTTTCCTTTGCCGGGCTGTTTACATGGACGCCCGTCTCCTTTGTCGCCGTCTCCCCCAGCGCTTCCCGCTTCTTTCGCACCGCATCCATGAACCGGATATAGCGGATATCCGCGTTTCCTTTGTTTAAGAGCAAATCGGAGGCAAAGGCGCAGCTCATCAAAAGCTCCTGAGAGGGATTGGCGATAGCCATGGTTAATCCTTCTCTGATAGCCATGGTGAGAAAAGCCGCGTTCACAAAACTCCGTTCCGGCAGGCCAAACGATATATTGGAGAGGCCGCAGATCGTCGCGAACCCGTTCTCCTTGCAGTAGCGGATCGTCTCGAGGGTTTCTATGGCCGCGTTTTTGTTGGCGCCCACAGTTGCCACCAAACCGTCCACCACGATATCTTCCTTTGACATGCCAAGCGCATAAGCCCGCTTGGAAACAGCCTCAATAATGCTGATTTTTTCCTGAATATCCTTTGGCAGTCCCTCGTCGGACAGCGGGAGGAGAATAAACATAGCCCCGTATTTCTTCGCTATGGGAAGCAGGGCATCCACCTTCTCCTTCTCGTAAGAAATGGAATTGATCAGCGCACGGCCCGGATATCGGCGAAGGGCCGCCTCCAAAACTTCCACATGGCTGGAATCGATGGACAACGGCAGACTTGTGACGCCGCTCACGGTCTCTAATGCCTTTAGCATTGTGGCTTTCTCATCAATGCCGCTCATCCCCATATTGATATCCAGCACGCCCGCACCGCAGGCTTCCTGAGATTCTGCGTACTCTGTCACAAGCTCCATGGAACCTTCCCGGAGAGCTGCCTGCAGCTTCTTTTTCCCGGTGGGATTGATGCGCTCGCCGACGATAATAAAATTGTCCTCAAGGCCGAAAGCGATGGTCTGCCGTTCGCTCGTCAAAAACCGTTTTTCGGGCTTGCTCCTTTGGATAACCGGCATATCCCCCACGGATGCTTTTAACGCCCGTATATAGTCAGGGGTGGTGCCGCAGCAGCCGCCGACGATGGAAGCACCCGCCCTCACGATATCCTGCATATGACGGCCAAACTCTCCGGCTTCCATATCGTAAACCGTGTTTCCCGTTCCATCCAGGGAAGGCAGTCCCGCATTGGGCTTTGCGATAATGGGAATAGTAGTCACTTCCGCCATGCGGCGCACCGTCTCCACCATTTTATCCGGCCCGGTAGAACAGTTCGTTCCCACTGCCGCCACGCCGAGGCTTTCCAGCACGATTGCCGCCGTAGCCGCGTCGGTGCCAAAGAGCGTCCTGCCGTCCGCCTCAAAGGTGAGAGTTGCCATCACGGCCAGATCACAGGTCTCCTTGGCGGCGATCACCGCAGCCCTGGTCTCCTGCAGGCTCATCATTGTCTCTATCACCAAAAGATCCGCGCCTGCCTGCACCAAATATCGGATCTGCTCTTTATAGACCTCCACCAGCTCCTCAAAGTCAAGCGTTCCCATAGGAGAAAGCTGTTCTCCCGTCATAGTCAGGTCTCCGGCAACATAGGCCGCTCCGCCTACCGCTTCTTTGGAGAGTGCCACCAGATCATGATTGATCTGTGCAATTTGCCCTTCCAGCCCATATTCTTTCAGCTTGATGCGATTGGCCGTAAAGGTGGGAGCATAGACAATCTGACTGCCGGCTTCGATAAACTCTCTCTGTAGTGCAATCATGATTTCCCTGTGCTCTAAAATCCACTGCTCCGGGCAGACTCCAGCCGGCATCCCTCTCTTTTGCAGATTAGAGCCGGTCGCCCCGTCCAGAAAAACCGGATGTTCTTTTATCAATGCCTGAAATTCCTGTTTATTCATCTGCCGACCCCTCATCCTTGTTCAGATAACCGCCTCCCAAAAGGGAATTTTCCTCTGTGTAGGTAACACCCTCTCCCTCCGGGATCTCTCCGTGGAGAATCGTTATAATATATTGGAGCCGGACATTAGTCCTCTCATAATATTCTCGGGCCGCCTGTTCGGAAGCCGCGTCAAAGGCTTCTCCCTCATATGCAGTGTGAAATAAGGCCACTGCCTCTTTCATATTCTCGTCCGCTTCATCGGCCAGACTTTCCACCACCGAAAACTGTGCCGGCACCTCCAGTCCGGCCATCCATTCGATATCTTCCGCGAAGGCATCCAGATAACCCAAAAGCTCCACCGTTTTTGTGTCCGAATTCTGATCGATGGCGTTCATCTTTTCATTGTACTCAGCCGCCCGGCTGAAAAAAGTATTCATGTCTTCCTGATAGGCATTTAGTGCCTCATCCTGTCCGCAGGCTGTGAGAAGGAACATGAGAAACAGGCAGATGCCAAATTGCTTGCATTTTGTCAAAACAGATATCCTCCGCATGTAAAAGAAATCATAAAACCTCTATTAAAACATAGTAATAATTTCCGGCCTTTTCGTCAACCTTTTCTTTTTTTTAGAAGGTAATCTCGCAATCCGGCTCCACCTTTCGGCAGGCCTTCAACACCTGTTTCATCACGCTCTTCTCATCCGCACCCTCAGCGAACTCCACCTTCATTTTCTGCGTCATAAAGCTCACCGTAGCCGCCAAAACGCCCTCCGTCTTGCTGGCTGCCTCCTGCATCTTCTCCGCGCAGTTCGCACAGTCTACTTCGATTTTGTAAGTTTTTGTCATTTTTCTTCTCCTTCCATAATGTGTTCCATCCCCATACTGAGAATAAAGCGCACGTGCTCGTCGTCCAAAGAGTAAAAAATGGATTTTCCCTCTCTTCTGCTTTTCACCAGCTTCGAGGTCTTTAAAATTCTCAGCTGATGGCTGACGGAGGACTGACTCATTTGCAGACGTCCGGCAATGTCATTGACACACAGCTCCGCATCCAGCATAGCGTACAGAATTTTGATCCGGGTAGCGTCGCCGAATATTTTAAACAGCTCTGCCAGATTACCCACCGCTTTCTCTGTATATGTTTCTTCCACCGCTTCACCCCTTTCGCCTTTCAGATTAACATATGTTTATTTGTTCATATTTTAATATAAATGTTACTGCCCTGTCAAGAGCAAAAGAACAAGGAGACCTGAAATACAGATCTCCTTGTTTATAATTGACTATAGTTGTCAAGCCAATCTAATTCATTACATTTTGAAGAAAGCCACGTCCTCTTCCAATTTCAGGGACATTTCTTTCAGCTCACCCGCAGCCTCCGCCAACAGGTTGATGGTAGCGTTCAACTCTTCCATAGACGCGTTTGTCTGCTGCGTGGATGCCGCATTCTGCTGTGATACCGCAGACAGATTCTGAATTACATCCACAATCCTTGCTCTCTCGCTGTCACAATCCTGCGCCTGATCACTGATCATGTTAGATTCTTTTCTGGAGTTCTCGATGCCGTTGCTCACATCGCCAAATTTCTCCTTGGTCTGTATCAACTTCTGCTGCTGTTCACCGATAGTTTCATTTACTTCCTTCATAATCTGAACGGAAGCCTCGGAATCCACTGTCAACTGATGGATAATTTCCTCAATGGTCTTTGTAGACTGTGCAGAATCCTCGGAGAGCTTGGAAATCTGCGTAGCCACAACCGCAAAGCCTCTGCCCGCTTCACCGGCTCTCGCCGCCTCAATACTCGCATTCAGAGCAAGCAGACTTGTCTCGCTGGCAATGGAAGCAATCAGATTAACCGCTTCCTGAATCCGGGTTACGGACTCGTTGGTGGTGCGCACAGATTCCTCGATCTTCTTGATCGCATCCGTGGTCTTATCGTTGGATTCGCTCAGCTCGTTGATAATCGCTGCCGATTCCACATCCGCCACATGCATCTGATCGGAGAGATCATTCAGCTCGGAAACACTGGCCACAATCTTCTCAATAATAGCGCCCATTCTGGCAACCTGTCCGGTAGCGTTCTCAATCTCCTCCGCCATGGACACAGCACCCTTGGACACATCCTCAACGGCACTGCTGATCTCATCAGCTGTAGAAGAAGTCTGAGAGGCCATGGATTCCAGATCGTTGCCCTGCTTTTTCAGGGTTTCGGTATTTTTCTTGATATCGCCGATGATATTCTGCAACTCCTCTAACAGACACTGAACGGCATGTCCCATTTTACCGATCTCATCGGTTCTTTTCAAAATTCTTTCGTTTACGGTCAGGTTCAGATCTCCCTCCGCAAGAGAAGAAAGCAGGCCTTCCGTCTGTACCACCACTTTCGCGATGGCGCTTGCGATCTTCACGCAGACTATCAGCGCGATCAGGAGAATCAAAATGGCGATTCCCAGAATCATAAGGGAACTCTGATTGATCTTGGCTGTAGCCTCGGTAGCCGGCTGCCCGGCAAACACCATACCTACGCAGTTTCCGCTGGCATCAAGCGCCGGCATATAGAACGCATAATATGTCTCGCCGTTGATGGTAACGTTGTCTGTCTCATAGGTTTTCTTTTCATTCAAAACGGTCTGGATTACCGCGTCGGAAGCCTTCGTTCCGAGAATACGCTCCCCGGTATCCTTATCGCGAAGGGAGGTCGCACGTCTGGTATCGCCGTAGAAAATCGTCACATCCGCGTTGCTTCCCTCCACGAAACTGTCAATGATATCCCCGTTTTCCGAAATATTATAGTCACCCTTAAAGAGGGTATCTCCCTCCATCCGGTAAGAGCCGGAATCCAGTGCGTCATAAGCGGCATACACACTCTGGCAGAGATTTTGCAGCCCTTCCATGGTGGTGTCATGCACCATAGCTCTCATTGTGTTGATGGCATAGACCGTGATGCAGGCAACCATGATCACCATAGGAAGCACGCAGAGCATCACCAGCTGTGCCATAATACCTAATTTTTTCTGTTGTTTCATCTTCCCTTCTCCTATCCCTTCAGTATCTGAATTTTACCCCCCCCCCTACGATTTTTGGCAAAATAAGATCGCCCAAAATCGTTGGTCTTGACCGTTTTCCCAAGTCCTTACAGGGACGGTCAAATGGTGTTTTTCATTATAACATAAACAGAAATAATTTGAAAGCAAAAAAAATACAAAAATTGCAAAAAAACATACAAAAATACAAAAATGTCAAAAACGTCCCACAATTATTCTACGTCATACGGCATCAAGCCCGCCTATGGCCGCACCTGTCCGTCTCCGGTAATCTGATATTTGTATGAGGTCAGTTCCTTTAATCCCATAGGGCCTCTCGCATGAAGCTTCTGGGTACTGATGCCGATCTCCGCCCCAAAACCAAACTCGAAACCGTCCGTAAACCGGGTGGACGCGTTCACATACACGCAGGCCGCATCCACCTCCCGCAAAAATTTCTTGGCGCTTTCCTGATCCTGTGTCAGTATGGCGTCGGAATGGCCTGTATTGTATTTGTTGATATGAGCGATCGCCTCCTCCAGAGAATCCACAGTTTTTACGGAGAGAATCAGATCCAGATACTCTTTTCCGTAGTCTTCCTCGGTCACGGCAGCCGCCTGCGGAATCTGCGACCGCACGATCTCGTCCCCCCGAATCTCCACCTGCTTTTCTAAGAGCGCCTTTCCCAGAACGGGAAGAATCCTGTTTGCAATCTTTCGGTGCACAAGCAGGGACTCACAGGCATTACATACTCCGATCCTCTGGGTCTTGGCATTGATGACGATGGGAACCGCTTTTTCCGGATCAGCCGTCTCGTCGATGTAAATATGACAGTTTCCGGTGCCTGTCTCAATGACAGGTATCGTGCTGTTTTCCACAACCGACCGGATCAGCCCTGCCCCGCCTCTGGGGATCAGCACATCCACATATTCTTTCAACTTCATAAAAGCCTTTGTCACGGCCCGGTCGTTATTTTCGATCAACAAAACGGCGTTTCTGTCGATACCCTCCACAGCCAGCGCATCCCGAATCACATTTGTGATGGCCTGATTGGAGTAAAAGGCGTCCTTTCCTCCCTTTAAAATCACCGCGTTTCCTGTCTTAAAACAGAGTCCGAAGGCATCCGCCGTCACATTGGGTCTGGCCTCATAAATGATTCCGATTACGCCCATGGGAACCCGTACTTTCTTGATATGGAGGCCGTTTGGGCGGTCAAAAGTCTCCATAACCTCCCCTACCGGATCGGTCAGACCGGCAATCTGTTCAAGGCCCTCCGCCATAGCCTCTATTCTTTTATCTGTCAGCTTCAGGCGGTCCAAAAGTCCCTCCGCCATCCCGTTTTCCCTGGCGCGCACATAATCCTTTTCATTGGCGGAAAGAATCCTGTCAGTCTCCTGTACAAGAGCCTTAGCCGCCCGCCCAAGAGCCTGATTTTTTTGATCTGTGCCAAGACTTTGCAAAGCCGTTTTTGCAGCCTGCGCCTGTCTGCCAAGGTTAGTCAAATATTCATTGATTTCCCTATCGGTCAGTTTCGTTTCCATCATCGGTCTTCCTTTCCGCCTTTCTCTTAGTTAAAATCAAAACAGTTCCGTCTCCGTCACAATCTGCTCAGGACAGATATCGTGCGCTTCCCACGGAATTTTCCCGAAAATCTGACAATCAAACGCCAGCGCGGCGGTCGTAAACGCCGCTTGCGGACAGGCCGCTGTTTCCGCGTTCTTTCCTTCCCGAAAAAGTCTGCACAAATATCTGTCATAAAACCCGCCGCCGTAGCCGATTCTGTGGCGCGCCCTGTCAAACGCCGCGCCCGGCATACAAATTAAGTTCTGCTGTAGACCCGGTTTTCCCTCCTCCTTCGCGCGCATAAAGGAAAGGCTGTTTCCGGGTTCTAAAATCCCCTGATAGCCCTCTGTCAGGTCTTCCACGGAAAATATTCTGTAAAAATCCATTTCTTTTCCACAAACCTTCGGCGCAAACACCGCTTTTCCATCCGCAAAGGCCCGTTCCAGCAGGGGAAAAGTGTCTACCTCACTGCGAAAGCTGATATAGGTGAGAATGGCGTCCGCCTCCTGATAACAGGGCAGACCCGTCAGACGATCTATAATCCTGCGGCTGTAGGCTTTTCTCTGCTCTGCCGTCAGACTGTCCCGCCTTTTCAGGGCTTCCAGACGGATTTCCTTTTTACTTATTCCCATGTTTTTTTCCTAAATCCGTGATACTGCCGTCCTTTTCCACGATGGAGATATTGTCAAGCTGTCCTTTCAGATTTGCCCGCACGTTTGCCACGTAAGCCTGCCGCAGGGCCGCCTGCTCCTCCTTCTCCTCAGGAGAGAGTCCCTCTTTCTGGGATTTATGATACAGCTCGTTGATTCTTGCCGTCATTTCTTCTACGTTCATACAGTCCTTTTCCTTATGTGATGATTTCTGTGCGGAGAATGCCGTTTAATGCGCATGCATTTGCTGCACATAAAGCGGCAAATCAAACTTTTCGTCCTTATGGGAAAGAAAGAGCGTCCCGATATTCTGCCCGCTCAAAATACGGTGAATCACCTTAATATCCTTACTGTTGGCAATGACCATATCCACACCGGTGCTGCAGGCAATTTTTGCGGCCTGCATTTTGGTCATCATGCCGCCGGTTCCCACACTGCTCCCGGTGGAACCTTTTCCCATCTCCATCAGTTCGTCTGTCAGTTCCGTCACAACCTCTATGTATTCGGCATTGGGGTTGGTTCTCGGATCATCGGTGTAAAGACCGTCAATATCGGAGAGCAGAATCAACGAGTCCGCCTCCACCAGGGAGGCTACAATCGCAGAAAGGGTATCGTTGTCACCGATCTCGATTTCATAAGTCGCTATGGTATCGTTCTCATTCACAATCGGGATCACGCCCAGCTTAAACAGCTCTTCAAAGGTATTTCTCGCATTGTAACGATTCAGATTGTCCACGATGGTATTCTTCGTCATCAGAATCTGGGCCGCCTCTTGATTGTACTCGGCAAATATTTTCTGATAAATCATCATCAGCCTAGCTTGGCCCACCGCGGCGCAGGCCTGTTTCACAGCGATGGGATTGTCCTCCTCCTTTGCCCGCTGCGGCAAAATTGCCTTCTGTCCGACGGCAATCGCGCCGGAGGTAACCAACACCACGTCCATCCCTCTATTCTTCAGATTGCAAAGCTCCCGCACTAACACGTCCAGTTTTGTATAATCCAGATCGCCCGTCTCCTTGTGCTGTAAGGAGGAGGAACCGATCTTCACTACCACTCTCTTTTTATCCGCCATCAGGGCTTCTCTGTTTACATTCGCCATCTTCTTTCCGTCTCTTTCGCCTGTCATTTTACTCGCTTAATCACATTATCTTACCACATTACCGTTTAAGGATGCAACCTTCTCCGCAATCAGAATGCCGTCCATGGCAGCCGAGGTAATGCCGCCCGCATACCCCGCGCCCTCCCCGCAGGGAAAAAGCCCGCGGATTTCAGACTGTCCCGTCTCGTCACGCAAAATTCTAACCGGGGAGGAGGTCCTGCTCTCCACGCCGGACAGGAAGGCGTCCCCGTCATGAAAGCCCTTCATCCTTTGACCAATCAAGTCAACACCTTCCACCAGCGCCCTGTTTAAAAAGTCCGGCAGGATCTCGTGAACCGGCGCGAACCGCCAGCTGCCCTTGATGGCCGGCGCAAAATCCGGGTAGCGCGCCGACAGGCTGCCTCCCCCGGCTGCCATGGCACCTGCGCCGCCGTCCGCACCGGCAACAAAGCTGCGAAAATCCCCGTAACGTTCCACCGGCACCGCGCCTTTCCCGATCTGAAAAGCCCGCTCCTCCAGACGCCGCTGAAAGGCAATACCGGCAAGCGGCCCCTCCCCGCCGTATGCCTCATAATCTGCCGGAGATACGGTGACGATCATGGCGCTGTTGCTGTTTGCACCGTCACGTCCGCTGTAGCTCATGCCGTTTACCGCCGTCCTTCCCGGTTCGGAGGAAGCGTTCACCACATAGCCGCCCGGACACATACAGAAAGAATAGACGCCTCTGCCGGAAGCGGTTTTTGCCGTCACGCTGTAGGAAGCGGCAGGCAGAGACCGGGCGCTTGCACCGTATTGCAGGCGGTCGATCATTTCCCGCGGATGCTCCATGCGAAGTCCTACCGCAAAAGCCTTTGCTTCCATGGGAATGTCCAAACCGGAAAGCATCTGAAAGGTATCTCTTGCGCTGTGGCCGATAGCCAGAACCACCGCGCCGCTCATAAGGGGCGTACCGTTCACCTCCACGCCGGTGACATGGCCGTTTTCCATGAGCAGTCCTGTCATCTGCGCTTCAAAGCGCACTTCCCCGCCGTTTGCTTCTATTTCTTTTCGCAGATTCACCACCACATCGGTCAGAATATCCGTGCCCAAATGAGGTTTTGCCTCATACAAAATTTCTTTCGGCGCACCGGCCTCCACAAAAATGCGCAGCGCCTCGCGCATCCTGCCTTTCGGGTCCTTGACTGTTGTGGTCAGTTTTCCGTCTGAGAAAGTGCCTGCGCCGCCTTCCCCGAACTGGACGTTGGAGACCGGATCCAGAATCCCATCGCGCCAAAACCGCCCCACATCTGCAAGCCGCCTATGTACCTCCCTGCCTCTCTCCAGCAGAATGGGACGATATCCCGCCTTCGCCAGCATGTAACCGCAAAAAAGCCCCGCAGGCCCTGTCCCGACGATCACCGGTCTGGATTCTGCGGGCAGGATTTTCGGAAATTCATATGTTTTTTCTTCCACAAGTTGAATTTGCCCGTTTTTTTGTCCGCATTTTTTTAGAACCTTTTGCTCCTCATCCACCTTCACATCTACCGTGTATACCATATAAATTTCAGGCTTTTTTCTGGCGTCGATGGACTTTTTCATGATGAAGAGGGCGCGGATCGCGGCGGGCTCCACCCGCAGCAGTTTTGCCGCCCTTTTTTGAAGTGTTTCCTCCTCGTTTTGACAATTCGGAGGCAGTTTTATTTGGTTAATCCGAATCATATGATGGTAAACTCCTATGTTTCAATCTCTTTCGTCTGTCTGCCTGCAAGCCGCCGCCCTTCCGGCCACAGCGCCGCTGCTCCACGCCCATTGCAGGTTATAGCCGCCGCAGAGCCCGTCAATATCCAGAATCTCCCCGGCAAAATACAGGCCCCCTTGCCGTTTTGACATCAGGTTGTCCGTCACCTCGCTGCAATCCACACCCCCTGCGCTGACCTGTGCTTTCTCGAAACCGTTTGTGCCTGCGATCTCTGTCTCCAGACAGCAGTACAGCTTTTGCAGCCTTTGCAATGCTTCGTTTGGAACATCCTTCGCTTTCGCTGTCTCCTGTATATTGGCAAGTCGTAACAGTAATTGGTTAATTTTCTTGTTGACTATTCCGGTCAGAAACACTTCCATTGTATCCTCTCCGTGTTCCTGTAAGCGGGACCTAAAAAAGGCGTTACCGGCTTCCCTGTCAAGATCCGGAAGGAAGGAAATCTGTACCGTGACTGGTTTTTTCTCCTGCAGAGCACGGGCTGCAAGGCCGCTGAGCTGAAAGGTGGGAATACCGGAGATTCCATAATCCGTAAGCTGTAGCTCACCTCTCTCCCTGTAGACTTGCTTCTGCGCCACACAGAGCGTAAGCCCTGCGTCGCACCGGACGCCCGCCACCTGTCTGTAAAACGTCTCCCGACAGCGAAGAGCCACCAGTGCAGGCACCGGCGTAACGATCCGGTGTCCGAATTGTTTTGCCAGACGGTATCCATCCCCGTCTGACCCCGTATTCGGCGCGGCACAGCCGCCGCAGGCAAGAATCACCGCGTCATAAGATATGTCCTGCCCTTGCGCGCTTACCCGAAATTTTTCTCTTTTTCCGTTGTAGGAAAGGGCTTTGACCGCCTCTCCCGTATGTACCGAAACGCCTCTTCTTGCCAATTCATAGCGCAGAAGATCGAGCACCGTAGAAGCCTGATCGCTGGCCGGATAGAGATAGCCATCCCGGTCTTTCACCCTCATGCCGAGAGAAGAAAAAAATTCTTTTGCCGCGGCCACATCAAACCGGGAAAGAACGTTGTCCACAAGCGCCGTCCCGCTTCCGCGAAAAAATCGTGTGCCCATGGTTTCATTGGAAAAATTGCATCTGCCGTTTCCCGTGGCGAGAATCTTTTTCCCCACTCTGTCGTTTTTCTCGTAGATCGTCACCGACGCGCCGCCGCCCGCCGCGTGGATCGCCGCCGTCATCCCTGCCGCACCGCCGCCGATCACCGCAACCTGTCTGCCCATATCCATTGCTCCTTTTCAAATCTATGCGGAAAATGCCGCCTTTGTACCGTTAACTGGAATAGGATTCCAAAAACAAATACAGTTCCTCCTCACTTGCCACGTACTTCCCCTCCATGATCTCCCTCTGTAGGGAATCGGGCAGCAAATCCAGCAAAATATCCGTATTCATATAGATTGTACTCCGGTCTTCTTCGTAGACCACAATAAAGTGATCCGCCACCATCAGATAAAATCCTTCCGGTTCCTTCTCCTTGTAGTATTTGCAAACCACCACCCGGTCTTTGGAAAAGGACGTCAGCTCAATGGTTTCAAACCCCTTCTCCTGCTCCATCAGCGGTGGATTTTTGTCATAAGCGGAGATGGCCTCTAAGAGCTCTTCCCTGTTCAGGCCAATATACATGACCGGGACCGCTTCCTCAGACTCTGTAACCGTCCCCTGATTCAGATCCACCAGCTCCACCAGATACCGCGTATCCGCTGTCACGACGGGAATATCCGCTGCCGCCGTCTCGATGACCTGCTCCGGCTCCTCCTCTTCTTCTCTTTTTTCATCATGGACCTGCTCACTATGGCCTTCCGTTCCCCGATGATATCGGTTGGGATAGAAAAAATCTTCCACTTTCAGCGCACCCCAGCCGCCAAGCCCAAGCATGACGGTGGATAATGCCATAAAAAGACTGATACGTTTTACAAGTTTCATGCCGTTTTAAACCTCTCTTGTCATAGTATCAGCCTATTTTATTTTTTTATGCAGTTTTCTCACAAAACGCCTATATTTCTACCCAGTACAATAAATAGAAACCCAAGCGGCATTTCCTGTAGATCCGCCTCTCCGAGAACCCGGAGAATCATGAGGAAGAAAATATACAAAAACAGTCCAACAACCAGTGAAATCAAAATTGTGAAAACCGCTCCTACCGTCTCCAGAAGCACCAGATTTAACAGATACACCACCAACCCGGAAACAGCAGCGGCCGCACAGGGGAAAACGATCCCCGGAAACCAGTCCGGCCTGTACTTGACGCGCCTGTTTAAAAAGAAATAGGAAAGTGCCATATAAATTCCGAACAAAAAGAGCAGCGAGGCAAACAAGCCATCCGCACCCATCCGCAGGCGCTGTACCATCAGATAGGCCACCGCGACATGTACCACAAAGGAGAGAAACGCCGTAAGAAAGAGCTCCTTCCCCATTCGCATTTTATGTAACAGCTGTCCGAACAGGAAACAGAACGTAAACAGGACAATGATCGCCGCCCCCTTCTGCAGCCACCCGGAAAGAACCGTAATCTGTGCCGTCGGACGGCCATAATAGCACTCCGATATGGGCTTTGCCAAAACGGCAAGATAAATGGCCGTTGGAAACGAAACCATGGACGCATTGCGCACTGCCCTGCCCAATCTCTCACGCATACCGCGATATTCCTCCCGCTCGTAGGCGCCGCTTATCTTTCCGGTCAAGCCATGTACGGAGAGAGCGGAAATTGCCGCACCCATCCCGATCAGGGCCGCAAATTTGCCGTAATAACATCCCCACTGTGCCGTCCGCGCCGCGCCCTGCTCCGTCACATTCATACAATAACCGAAAAAACGCTGGTCCAAAAACATAAACAGATTGGAAAGCACCGCGGTAGCCGCCAGCGGAATCATGTTTCCGAGCAGCATCCGCTGAATCTCAAACCGGGTCTCAGCCCGTCTGCTGTTATCCTGACCCAGACGCCCCCGCAGCGTTCCCGCATAGATGATATAGAGGGCCAACAGATGCAGCAGGGTAACGATCTGCGAAGCCATGATTCCCAGCATCGCACCCAGCGCGCCAAAGGCATAGGCGTGCGCCTCCGTCTGTAACAGCGCCGCCACTTTCTGTCCGTATCCGTAAAACGCCCTGCCGGCAAGAAGCGCCCCCGCCAGCATGGCAATTTTCTCAAGATACTGAGAATGCGCCGTGAGTACACCGAGTCCGTAACCGTTAAAATATCCCCGTAAAGCGCCGATCAGGGCGGAGAAAAGGATACAGGGCGCCGCCGCCAGAACCGCCATGCGGCATAAACGCTCCAGAACAAGAACCTCCGCAATCCAGGAAGAAAAAACCAACACAAATAACGCCATCACTGCGCCTATAACCAAATTCATAAAAAAGGCCGTCCGGAAAACCTTGCCCGCATTCCGGTAACGCTCTCTTTTTACCCGGTATCTGATAATGCCGGACATAGCGTGGGACATGCTGTAGGATACGATTAACGAAGCCAGCAGAAACAATTCAAAGGCAGGCGCAAAGAGCCCGACGCCGGCCTCCCCGATAAACCGGGAGAGTGGAATCCGCATAAAAAGAAGGATCAGATAGGACAAAATGCCGGCTGAAAGAATGATCCTGTTTTTCAGATTTTTAACCATCCATTGTATACTCATTGTTATCCTCAGTATTGATAAACTTAATCACGCGTGATGCCGAGCCCTGAAAGCAGCGCCTCCTGCTTTTCTTCCATCACATCCGCTTCCGCCTTCTCCATATGGTCGTAACCGCACAGATGAAAAAGGCTGTGGGCCAGAAGAAAGGCAAATTCACGAAGCTCGCTGTGTCCGTATTCCGCGGCCTGGGATTTTACCCTATCTCCGTTTAGAATAATATCCCCCAGAACCAGCTCTCCGCTGTCCGGGTCAAAGCAGTCGGCCTCGCAGGTTTCCGCCGCTGAAAAATCGCCCGGCGTTTCAAAATCCAAATTGGGAAACGACAACACATCCGTCTCCGCGTCCGTATCCCGATAGTTTTTATTGTATTCCCTGATTCCCGCGCCGTCTGTGACCAGAAGGTTCACCGTGGCCTCGTAGGGGCAGTCCTCGGCGTCGAGAACCGCTTCCATCACGCGGGAAAGGAGCTCCTTTTCATCAAAAGAAAAGCTGCTTGTCCCCTCATGCTCAACGTAGGAAGTCATAGTATAGTTTCTCCTGAATAAATATTTTCTTCATCTTGCGAAGCTGTGCCAGGGAAAGTTCATTTTCCCAAAGTTCGTCCGTCTCAAACTTTTTCTTGAACACGGTGTCAATCAGCTGTTCATAATTCAGCTCCGCTTTCGGGTCTTTTTCAAATAAATACAGGATCGAGGACACGATGCAGTCTGCGAACAGTACCACAATGGTTTCCTTGGAAACAATCTTGGTATCCGGGTCCACATACTCCTTTAAAATCTGTTTCGTCTTCGGTGGAAAATGATACTTGTCACAGATTTCCGAGACGTTATCCCACGTATTTTCCCCTTTCAGTTTTCCGATTCTGTGATAATAGCCGCAGGCTTTCACCGCCGCATCGTCGATTCCCAGATTTCTGGCCACCTTATCGCCCAGATAGGCCGTGTGGATCGCGTGATAGTATTCTTCCTTGGAAAGCTCCTTGAGCTGCACAAGCAGCGGACACTCGGGATCGTTGATTTCCATATATTTGTCCCGATACCTGTGAATCACCGTAGAGCTGACCATCTTAAGGCACACCAGCAGCAAAATACAGCAGCTCATCAGATTGACGCCGGGTATCAAAAATTGGACCACGGAAAGTTTTTCATTGGCAAAGAGAATCACGTTGGCGGTAAGGCTCAGGGCCAATACCAGCAGGGAAATGATCGCCGGAATGCCCACCTTAAACTCTTCATCCAGTACCGAGAAAACCAAAATGCCGGCCATGCCGCTGATAAAATACAGCCAGAAAACCGCATAATCGCAGCCGGCAAAATTTACGGCAAACAGAAGGCAGAGACTCCCCGCTGCGAGTCCCGTCATCCCGTTGGAAAATACGCCCAGCATGACGAAGAGTACGAGGAACGGCCATCCTGTCACCGGCAGAAACGGGAAAAGCACCGCAGCGGCAAGGGTAATCAGATAGGTGAGGGCAAACCGTCCGTAACGACCCTCGTTCCGGTAAACAAAAAAACCGTTGATCTCACCCATCGTAAAGGAAAAAATGACAATGCCCGTCCCCGCCAGGCCCATCACCACATTTCGGATCATATGATCCGTCTCGCACTGATAGAGTACGCTGCCCAGCCAGACAATCAATCCCGCCATGGCAAACATGATCATAAAAACGATGATTCTCTTTATGATATTGCTGTTTTTTTGATTGTTATTATTATTTTCCACGCCTGTAATTCCTGTTTCCTGTTTTTTGTTCACTGCGCCGTTTCTCTTTTGCTTCGTAATCGTCATAGGCCTTTACAATCTTCTGCACCAGAGGGTGTCTTACCACATCCTTGCTTGTCAGATTACAAAAGGCAATATCCTGAATCTTTGAGAGCACCTTTACCGCCACGTCAAGTCCCGATTTCATATCGGGGGCCAAATCTTTCTGGGAGGCGTCGCCGGTAACCACTACCTTTGAGCCGAAACCGATTCTCGTCAAAAACATTTTCATCTGGGCCGGCGTGGTGTTCTGCGCCTCATCCAGAATGATATAGGCATTGTCCAAGGTTCTGCCCCGCATATAGGCCAAAGGCGCAACCTCAATCAGGCCCTTCTCCATATTGCGGGCAAAGCTCTCCGCTCCCATAATCTGATAGAGCGCGTCATAAAGAGGCCGCAGATAAGGGTCCACCTTGCTTTGCAGATCCCCCGGCAAAAATCCCAGCTTCTCTCCCGCCTCTATCGCAGGTCTCGTCAGGATAATGCGTCCCACTTCGTCATTTTTGAATGCGGTCACCGCCATGGCCATAGCCAGATACGTTTTTCCCGTGCCGGCAGGCCCCACGCCGAAAACGATCATATTGTTCCGCATGGCGTCCACATACTGTTTCTGTCCCAGCGTCTTTGGCTTAATCGGCTTGCCGTTTACCGTGTGGCAGATACAATCGCTGTCCATGGCAAGAAGCATGTCCTCCTTCTGCTCCCGGCCAAGCTCTATGGCATAATCAACACTTTGTTCCTCCAAAATATTTCCCCTTTTTGACAATGCTAAAAGTTCGTTTACAATCCTTGCCGCCCGGTCAGCCGCCTCCCGCTCCCCGGATATGCGGACTGCACCGTCCCGGTCCACAATCATGACCTCCAGATCTTCCTCAATCCGCTTAATATGAGAGTCGAACTCCCCGAAAAGATTTTGCATGTGCTCTACCGGCACATCAATACTGACTGTAAACGTTTCCATTCCCGCCTCTTTGTATCACAGCCTGTCACTGTTCTGTCCCGTCTTCCGGTTCCGGAGAATCGACAGGTTCCGTGGCGGTAGGTACAAGCTTCACCGCCGGCTCCTCAAGCTGCATATGGGCATGCAACACCCATTTTTTATCATTCTTTTTTATTGTAACATTTTTTTCGACAATTTGTACCCCTTTTTCACCTAAAGTTGAGATAATTTTACGCCACTGCTCCTGTAGCAGCGCTTTCATCTCTTCATCCGTGTGCATTTTAGGGGTAATTTCATATTCCTGCACCGTTCGTTTGCCGTAATACAGTGGCAGATACAGATGATCCAGCAATTTGATCTGCTTTTTTTCCTCGCTGCTGTCATAAAATTGATACGGAATGCCAAAGGGCCGCAGGGATATCTGTTTTTCCCCTGATCCGAGAAGGGGGATTTCAATGCTCTCTCCCGTATAGCATTTCTCGTCGTAAGCTATGGATTCTTCCAGTGAAATATTCTGCCCGTAGCGCAGCGTAATATCCGCATCCGCCTCCACATATTGATATTTGCGCACCGTGGTATCCTCATTGTAGACGGGAACCGCCCCGCTCACAAGAATGTCTCCCTTCTTCACGCTGTCCCCGCAGGCGACACAGGGCACGCCGCTTCTGGTAATCATATAAGTCACAACGCCGTCTTTTGCGGCCACCAGATCCATGCCCCGCCCGGCGGTCTCCTCCCTGTCATCATAGACCGGCATATCGTTCTCTTTGATATGGATCACCAGTGTAGTCCCCTTAAGCTGGGCGGAGGTCCATGTGATCAGATCATAGTCTTCCCGAAGGCCCTGTTCTAAAGTCTCGATATCAAGAGCGCTCTTTTTCATAGTGGTGTGCACGCCGTGCTCCTCTAGGTAATCCATCAGCACGTCTTCTGTCAGAGCATAGTTTCCCTCAATCCGAATATCCCAGATAAAGCGGGAAGCCAGACACCAAAACAAAATACAGCAGACAAGCCCTGCCACAAAGAGCTTGCGGCGCATCATTTTTGATACAAAAAAAGGCAGGCCGTATTTCCCCACAACAGCCGCCCGCGTCCCGGTTTTTTTGAGCAGCGGTTTTAGTGCAAAGAACCCGTCTATGCTGATATGCATGGTGTGATAGCTGCCGTGATCCTCAATATCCCACACCAAAATATCATGGTTTCCGAGAAGGTTAAGCAGGCGTTCCACAGAATAGCCCCACACCTTAATAACCACATATCCCCTCAAATACTGTATCCAATGAAGCATGTACTCTCCCCTGTCCGCTCAAATATACCGAAGCGCATCAATCTTTCCGCTTATTTTCATGTCTTCATTGGTATAGTAGTCGATGGACAGGGAACTTCCCTCAAAACAGATTTTTGCATTTTTTCCCTGCAAAACGATGGACTCTGTCGTGTACTCCAAAATCCCCTTATAATTTTCGATAAACGCCTCGCGGTTCCCCGTCACCGTAACAATCGCTGCCCCCAGCATGGTATCTTTCGGCAGCTTTAAAGATTCCACGATCAGTTCCCTTGACTTTACAAACGGCGTAAACGGTTGTCGTCTCTTCTCTCTTCTCATGGTACACTATATGATTTTGCCGGATCATTTATGATAAGGTTCCCCGTTGATAATCCGATACGCCCGATAAATCTGCTCCAACAAAACAACCCGCATCAACTGGTGCGGGAAAGTCATATCGGAAAAGCTGAGAGCCAAGTCAGCCCGTTCCTTAATCGTATGATGAAGACCGAGGGAACCGCCGATCACAAAGACGATATGACTTGTGCCGTTTACACAAAGCCGCTCGATTTCCCCGGCGAAACGCTCTGACGTCAGCTTACGCCCCTCAATCTCAAGGGTGACGACATAGGCTTCCTCCGGTATCAGCCTGTCGATCCGCTCCCCTTCCTTTTGCAAAATTTGTTCCCGCTGTACTGCGGAAGCCTGCTCCGGCGTTTTCTCATCCGCCGTCTCCTCGATCCGCAGCTTACAATAACGGCTCAGACGTTTCTCATACTCGCTTACCGCCTCGCGAAAAAATTTTTCCTTTATTTTACCGACTGTTATCAATGTAATCTTCATAAAGTTCCTGATAATACGCATCCACAAAGTCATCCACAAAAGCCTCGTCCAGATTCATGAACTTGTCCTCTATGGCGGAGCGCATCTTCTCCGTACGCCTGTAGTACATTTCCTCCTCCGTCAGTTCCTCCTCCGCCTCTTCCGCCTGTACCAGAGCGTCTACGGCGGCACGGTCCAGATTCTCCTGACACCATTTGGAGATCTCGGAACGCAGGGAGGTCTCTGATTTAGCCTTGTTCAAAAGCAGCTTGGAATCCCGCATGGACACAAAGCCGAAAACGATAAAAAGAACAAACATCGCGCCCATAACGCCGCAGACCAGATACTTGCTGATGCCCGCATTCTGATAAAGCGGTATCACGTTACAGAAAATCAACCCGACCACAATAAAACCGATTCCGCCAACAGCTAAAAGCGTGTAAGCCGAGGAACGGTTATCTTCCGCCTTTGACGCACTGCTTTGATATCGAGGCATAACAGAGTCCTCCTATCGCTATTTTATCAGTTCCCTGATTCCTTGGTTCTTATTTTCCGACTTATCAATATCCAGACAGACGTTCCGGTCTTCCCGGTAGCGCCAGACGGAGCATTCCCCGATGGCGCTCATATCCCGCCACAGCGTAAACACGCCGTTTTTGGCGATACCGTCCCACTCCTGTACATTGCCGATATAGTCTGTTGTGTTCGCATACATTTCCCCGTCATAGAGACCATCGGTAAAATTCCCGACCACATTCTGTATCATGATCTTCCTTGTCGGTTCCAGCTTGGAAATATCCACGTCATAGTGCTCCGCGCCCTGCCCGTTTGGCAGATTGTCTTTCCACTCGCCGGCATAGCTGTGGGACATATAGACGCCCATAGCGTTCTCCTTGTTCCGCTGGCTGATATAGTAGCGGTACCAGGTTCCCGTTCCGCTTCTTTCCCCATGGTTCCACTGCCCGAAGTAGTAGCTGTTTTTCTCATAAATCGCAAGGCCTGTTCCGTGTGGTTTCCCGTCTCCGTCCACATCGCCCTGATAATAATATTCTCCGGTTTCCTCCAGCTCTTTGGATAACTTGACGTAGCGCTTTAAATGCGCCAGATCCCAGATCGCGTCCTGATTGTTGTCTGCGAAATACGGATAGGCCTCCTTCAGGATAAATTCTTTCGTGTAAGCCTCGTCGTTTTCATCCTCAATATCAATGACAACCGCCGTTTTATCTTCATCCGCCGGAGCTGGTTCTGCCGGTTCTTCCTCTTCCTTGTCCCCGTCCTCTTCTTCCGGCTTCTCTTCCTGCGCCTCCGGCTTTTCCTCCGGCGCGGCAGGCGCCTCTTCCGGGAGGGACTGTCCCTCCGCTTCCAGCTGCTGCTTAGCGTAATCCGTAATACTCTGCTGCAAATCGCTGTCCGCTTCCATGCTGCGATCCCTGCGGCCAGCCACAATGGTGAGCAAAATTAAAATAATAATGAGGAGGACAGCGATGACAGCCAAAAGAATTTTGGTTAGTTTATTATCCTTATCCGGTTCTGTCAGATTCATTTCGTTCGCCTCATCCCCTTAGATACTCGTCAATGCCCTTCGCGGCAGCCTTGCCCGCGCCCATGGCAAGGATTACGGTAGCCGCGCCCGTCACGGCGTCGCCGCCCGCGTAGACGCCCTTCTTTGTGGTAGCGCCGAAATCCTCCTCGGCCACAATGCACTTGTGTTTATTCACCTCAAGCCCCTTTGTGGTGGACGAAATCAGCGGATTGGGGGATGTGCCGAGGGACATGATGACCGTGTCCACCTCCATCAGAAACTCCGAACCCTCGATCACCACAGGACGGCGTCTGCCGGAAGCATCCGGTTCCCCCAGCTCCATACGCACACATTTGATGCCGGACACCCAGCCGTTTTCATCGGCCAGAATTTCCGTGGGATTGGTCAGAAGATCAAAAATGATACCCTCCTCCTTCGCGTGATGCACCTCCTCCACACGGGCAGGAAGCTCCTCCTCGCTTCTGCGGTACACAATATGCACCTCCGCCCCGAGACGAAGGGCCGTTCTCGCCGCATCCATGGCTACGTTTCCGCCGCCCACGACAGCCACCTTCTTACCGCGCATAATGGGCGTATTGGAATTCTCATCGAAAGATTTCATCAGGTTGCTTCGCGTCAGATACTCGTTTGCGGAGAACACGCCAAGCGCCTGCTCGCCGGGAATCCCCATGAATTTGGGAAGTCCTGCGCCGGAGCCGATAAATACCGCGTCAAACCCTTCCTCCTCCATCAGCTCATCGATAGTGACGGATTTTCCCACAACTACATTGGTTTCTATCTTAACGCCAAGGCTCTTCACATTCTCGATCTCTTTGGCAACCACAGCCTCCTTGGGAAGACGAAACTCCGGGATGCCGTAAACAAGCACGCCGCCGGGCTCGTGCAGGGCCTCGAAAATGGTCACCTCATAGCCCATCTTCGCCAGATCTCCCGCACAGGTTAATCCCGCCGGGCCGGAACCGATGACAGCCACCTTTTTATTTTTCTTTTCCGGCGCGCCTTCCGGTTTTACGCCGTTTTCTCTGGCCCAATCCGCCACAAAACGCTCCAGCTTACCGATCGAAATCGGCTCGCCCTTGATGCCGCGGATACATTTCCCCTCACACTGGCTCTCCTGCGGGCACACACGACCGCAGACAGCAGGAAGTGCGGAAGATTCGCTGATAATCTGATAGGCAGCGGCGATATCGCCCTCCTTTACTTTCTCAATAAATCCGGGTATATTGATCGCAACGGGACATCCCTTGATACACTGCGCATTCTTACAGTTGATACAACGGGTCGCCTCACACATTGCCTCCTCTTTGTCGTAGCCGAGACACACTTCCTCAAAGTTTGTCGCGCGTACTTTTGCGTCCTGTTCTCTCACAGGAACCTTCTTCAATACATCTGTCTCCATTATTTTCCTCATTTCTGCGCTGCATTTTGCGCGTAATTTTCAATCGTTTACTCCCCGCAGTTTCCGCACCCGCCATGATGGGTGCTGCCCTCCTTGGCTTTCAGGTAATCTCTTCCCTCTTTGGTCTTATACATCTGCTGACGCTTCATGGCCTGATCAAAATCCACCTTATGACCGTCAAACTCCGGGCCGTCCACACAGGCAAACTTCACCTCTCCGTCCACAGTCAGGCGGCAGGCGCCGCACATACCGGTTCCGTCCACCATAATCGGATTCATGCTGACGACGGTAGGCAGATCGTATTTTTTCGTGGTCAGGCACACAAATTTCATCATAATCATAGGGCCGATCGCCACACATACATCGTAAGATTTCCCCTCGGACTCAATCAGATCCTCGATTACCTTGGTCACCATACCGCTTCTGCCGTAGGAGCCGTCGTCTGTGGTAATATAGAGGTTTCCGGCCACCGCCTTCATTTCCTCCTCCATAATGAGCAGAGCCTTCGTCTTTGCTCCCACAATGACGTCCGCTTCAATCCCTCTCTCATGCAGCCATTTCACCTGGGGATATACCGGCGCCGTGCCGAGTCCTCCGGCAACAAAAAGTATTTTTTTATTTTTCAGGGACGTTTCCTCCTCATGCACAAACTCGGAAGGACATCCGAGTGGCCCGACAAAGTCATGGAAGCTGTCTCCCGTCTTCAGATGGCGCATCATCTCCGTAGCCGCGCCGACTACCTGGAACACAATGGTGATCGTCCCCTTTTCCCTATCGTAATCGCAGATGGTCAGCGGAATACGTTCCCCATCCTCATCCATTCTGACTATCACAAACTGTCCCGGCTGACAGGAATGCGCCACACGGGGCGCTTCCACATCCATCAGATAGATGTTCGCCGCAAGTTCTTCTGCTTTTATAATTCTGTACATTTCAACACTCCTTTTGTTTTATTTGTATGCCATATATAGCATAGTCAATCTTTCCCTCTTTTGCAAGTCTCAGATCGGATTTGCCACAAAATCCCCATTCTCGTCATACGCCAGTTGTGCCGCCTCGCCTGTATATGCCTGCACAAGAAATACCTTGTCGGTACGGCTCAACATTCCCGTGCCGTCATCGTAATACTCGTTTATGGTGTAATAATCGTAGCCGCCCACCCGGAGCACCGAGCTGAACTGATAACTCAGTGTACCTGTTTGTCTGGTATTTTTTCCTGTCGCGTCTTCCAAATATCCGGTTTCCACCAACCGATTAACCAGATTGGCTACCGCCGTGTCCGTGGCGATCGCGCCCCACAGTTTCAAAGTATATGTACGGGTGGTCACCTCGCTGGCAATCCCCTCGCTGCTGATATTTACAAACTTAAAAAGCGTTGTCCCAAGCGGCATGGGAATCGGCCCCGTGTAAGGTACGCTGTCCGCCGTCGGCTCCGACTCGTCCGTGGTATAGAAAATTTTACATCCCTCCGCCGCTTCCGCGGAAATCATCATGGCCTCCGAATACTCCCCGCTGTAAAGCTCTACTTCCGGCGCATTGGGCACGGCCAGATTAATCACATAGGTTTTTGTGACAACGTCGCTTTCAATCCCGTAATCGTTCACAAAAAAGGCGCTGACCGTATACGCTCCCGTCTCTAAGAACAGAGGCGCCGTGTAGATGGAACTGTTCTTGTCCGGTTTGGTTCCGTCCATCGTATAATAGATGGTTCCCGATGTATTGGAGCTGAGCTTCAGGGGAATTACTTCCGCATAGTTTCCCTCCACATAGCTGAACTCCGGCTCCATGGCGAGATAACTCTGAAACATGCTGACGATCCGTTCATTCTGACAGTCCCGCAGAAGGTCATTGATCTGGCCGTAGGCCTCTTGATTGGCATAGATGGTTATAATCTTGCCGTAGGCCTCCTCCACGTCCGTCTCGGAATACCGGCTCGCGTTCTCCTTGTCTATGATCCGCATCAGTGCAGAAAGGGCTGCTGTGTCCTGTTTTTGCAGATAGTAATAATCCGCCTCAAGGAAAAGAATCCTTGCCTCCTCTGGATAAGCGGCATAGGCTGTCTCCAGACAGGCGATGGCCTGCTCATAGTCGCCCTTCTGCGCATAGTTCTCCGCCCTGTGTATCTGATATTCCGCCGTTTGGATGTGATAGGCATAGAGGGCATAAGAAATGAACCCCACCACAAGCAGAATCACAAATGCCAGAACAATGTGTACGCCCCGCCCTCTCTTATCACCGTCAGGAGCTGACGTCTCCGGCTCTATTTCTGTATCGGACTCTTTTTCCGCATCCGGCTCCTCTTCCGTCTCTTCCTGCGAAGAGATCAGCGTGGAAAGCGTTTCCGTTATGCTGTTTTCTATTTCCGGCTCGAAATCCGGAACGATCTGGATCTCTTCCCCGCATTTGTCGCAGATCAGATATCCTTCCGGCATTTCATGTCCGCAATGGGGACATTTCATAGGCCATTCCCTTCTCTGGTTTTCCGGTCCCCTTACTGCAAAGACACGGAATTTGCACAGTTATACATCAGCATGGCGATCGTCATGGGGCCGACGCCGCCGGGCACCGGGGTAATCGCACTGCACACAGGTGAGACATCCTCAAAGTCCACATCGCCGCAGAGCTTGTTATTTTCGTTCCGGTGAATGCCCACGTCAATCACGACTGCGCCCTCTTTTACATAGTCTCTTGTAATCATTTTCGGCTTACCCACCGCCACAACCAAAATGTCAGCGCGCTTTGCCACTTCCTTTAAATTTTTCGTTCTGGAATGGGCCACCGTCACCGTACCGTTTTCCCGAAGGAGTAAAAGCGCCATCGGTTTTCCGACGATATTGCTCCTGCCGATCACCACGCATTCTTTTCCCGCTATCTCCACGCCCGATCTTTTGAGCAGCTCAATGATGCCGGCAGGCGTACAGGAGACAAACCCGGGCTGTCCGATGCAGAGCGCTCCCACGCTCTGAGGATGGAATCCGTCCACATCCTTTTTGGGGTCTATCGCGCGGATCACCTCATTTTCATCAATATGTCCGGGCAGCGGAAGCTGCACCAGAATACCGTTTACTTCCTTTTTTTCATTTAATTCCCAAATCAGGGAAAGCAGTTCTTCCTGGGTGGTCTCCTCCGCAAGCTCGTAGGACAAAGATTCAATCCCCACATAGGCGCAGGCTTTCTTTTTGTTTCCCACATAAACGCTGGAAGCCGGGTCATTTCCCACCTGAATCACGGCAAGACAGACGCTTTTTCCCTGCGCTTTTAACTGCGAAACCTTTTCCCTTACCTCATCCTTAATCTGTGCCGAAATGACTTTTCCATCTATGATTTGCGGCATTGTTTGTTCTCCTTCCCATATGTTAAAACAGCCCAATAATCTTCCCGTCGTCATCCACATCAATCTTGTATGCGGCAGGCGTTTTCGGCAGACCCGGCATGGTCATCACATCGCCTGTCAGCACCACCACAAAACCGGCTCCCGCAGACACATAAGCCTCCTTCACATGCATTTCAAAGCCCACAGGGCGTCCTAAGAGCTTGGGATCGTCCGAAAGCGAATACTGGGTCTTTGCAATGCAGACAGGAAATTTGCCGAAACCGTCCCTCTCCAGCTTTTCCAGCTGCCGTTTCGCCGCCGCGGTGTAGGTCACGCCGCCTGCTCCGTAAATCTGACACGCAACCGCATGAATTTTTTCCGTCAGGGACAGGCTGTCCTCATAGAGAGGCTCAAAGAGACTTTCTTTGGATTCCAGCGTGTCGAGCACCTTCTGCGCAAGACAGATGCCGCCCTCCCCGCCTTTCTCCCAAACTTCGGAAATGGCAAATTCACAGTCCCTGTCCTCACAAAAACGCTGCACGTAAGCAATTTCCTCCGGCGTATCTGACGAGAAAGCATTCAATGTCACCACAATGGGGACGCCGTACAAATGGATATTATCAATATGTTTTTCCAGATTCACAATCCCGGCCTGCAGCGCGCCCATATCCTTTCTGGAAAGATCCTCCTTGGCCACGCCGCCGTTATATTTGAGCGCCCTTATGGTGGCAACCAAAACGACCGCATCGGGCTTTAAGTCGGCCATCCGGCACTTGATATCAAAGAATTTCTCCGCGCCAAGATCCGCGCCGAAGCCTGCCTCCGTGATCACATAATCCGCCATATGAAGCGCCGCCTTCGTAGCCATCACCGAATTACAGCCGTGGGCAATGTTGGCAAACGGGCCGCCGTGCACCAGCGCAGGCGTGTGCTCCAGAGTCTGGATCAAATTCGGCTTCATCGCGTCCTTTAAAAGGGCCGCCATGGCGCCAACGGCCTGCAAATCTTTGGCCGTTACGGGATTGCCGCTGTAGTCATAGGCCACAATGATACGGGAAAGCCGCTCCTTCAAATCCCTGAAATCAGAGGCGAGACAGAGAATCGCCATGATCTCCGAGGCAACAGTGATCACGAAATGATCCTCCCGCACCATGCCGTTGGCCTTGCCGCCCATACCGATCACAATATTCCGAAGGGCTCTGTCATTCATATCAAGACACCGCTTCCAGACAATCTGTCTCGGGTCGATGCGCAGCAGATTCCCCTGTTGGATATGATTGTCTAACAGAGCAGCCAGCAGATTGTTGGCGGAGGTGATCGCATGGAAATCCCCGGTAAAGTGCAGGTTCAAATCCTCCATCGGCACCACCTGGGCGTAACCGCCTCCTGCGGCGCCGCCCTTGATACCAAAGCAGGGGCCGAGGGACGGTTCCCTGAGGGTAATGACCGCCTTTTTGCCGAGCTTGTCAAATGCCTGCCCGAGCCCCACCGTCGTGGTGGTCTTTCCCTCCCCCGCAGGCGTGGGATTAATCGCCGTCACCAGAATCAACTTTCCCTGCGGATTTCTTTTTATTTTATCAATATACTCCTCGGAGAGTTTCGCCTTATATTTTCCGTAGACTTCCAGCTCATCCGGCGCAATGCCGATATGCTTTGCCACCGACCTGATCGGAAGTAATTCCGCCGCCTGCGCGATCTCGATATCTGTCTTCATACTGTTTACCTCTCAATTCATGCGGAGAATGCCCGTTCTTCGGCATTCTCTTGAGTGAAACATAGATCTTCTTAACGAAGCAGCCTTTGCTGCTGAGTTTTAGAAGTTCTTTTCACTCGCCTCCCATCATCGCTTCAAACTCCGCCGCGCTCATGAGGATACGTCTGGGCTTTGTGCCCTCCTCCTCGCCCACGACCCCGGCGTCGCACAGCTGGTCCATAATGCGGGCCGCGCGATTAAAACCGATCTTAAACATACGCTGTAACATGCCGATGGAAGCCTTATCCTTCTCAATAATGAAACGTCCCGCCTCCACAAAATACTCGTCGTACCCGGAGTCTCCTCCGTCTCCCGAAACGCCTGTGCCAGTCTGGCCGCTTTCTACGGCAATGCTGTTGATCTTCTCCTCCACCGCCTCGTCGGCGCCCCCTTCAGGCGCATAGTCCTTTAAAAATTCCACCACACGGGAAACCTCGTCGTCCGAGACAAAGGGGCCCTGAATGCGGGCCGGCTTCGGATAGCCCTGGGGGTAAAAAAGCATATCGCCCTTCCCCAGAAGTTTTTCCGCCCCCACCATATCCAGAATGGTACGGGAATCCACACCGCTTGACACGGCAAAGGCCACACGGCTCGGCATATTCGCCTTGATCAGGCCCGTGATCACATCCACGGAAGGCCGCTGGGTGGCTATGATTAAGTGGATGCCGCAGGCTCTCGCCAGCTGTGCCAGACGGCAGATGGACTCCTCCACCT
This sequence comes from Lachnospiraceae bacterium UBA7202, assembly GCA_002490705.1. Lineage (GTDB taxonomy): Bacteria > Bacillota > Clostridia > Lachnospirales > Lachnospiraceae > UBA3282. The sequence continues at coordinate 46,214 of DKUO01000002.1, read as the reverse complement.
CTCCCGGCGACACCATCATCAGATCGGCCAGCTCATCCACAATAATCAAAATCTGGGGCAGCTTTTCCGGCGCGTCAGGATCAGTAGTTTTCATTCCTTCCACTTTTTTGTTGTATCCCTTGAGATCGCGCACATTGAGATCCGCAAACTTCTTATAGCGCTCGGTCATTTCCGCCACGCCCCAGTGCAGGGCCGCCGCCGCCTTCTTCGGGTCTGTCACCACCGGGATCAGCAGATGGGGAATCCCGTTGTAAACGCTCAGTTCCACCACCTTCGGGTCGATCATGATCATCTTTACATCATCCGGGTGCGCCTTATACAAAATACCCATGATAATCGTATTGATACAGACGGATTTACCGGAACCCGTCGCGCCCGCAATCAAGAGATGTGGCATCTTCGCGATATCCGCATACACCGTCTTGCCGCCGATGTCCTTTCCCACCGTAAAGATCAGGTTGGCCGGAAATTTCGTAAATTCCGGAGACTCCACCAGATCCCGGAAAGGCACCGCCGTATTCTCCTTATTCGGCACTTCAATGCCCACCGCCGCCTTGCCCGGAATGGGCGCCTCGATACGGATATCCGTAGCTGCCAGATTCAGCTTGATATCGTCCGCAAGCCCCACGATCTTGCTGACCTTGACGCCCTGCTCGGGCTGGAGCTCGTAACGGGTCACGGAAGGGCCCCTGCTGTACTGGGTGACGGAGACCTTCACGCCAAAATTCCGAAGGATCTGTTCCAACTGTGCTGCCGTCTCCCGCAGCTCCTTGTCCGGGTCCTTTCCCTTCTTCGACTGCCGCTTGTCAAGAAGATCAACGGAGGGGAACCGGTAGCGTTCCGGTTTCGCGCGTCCCGCCGTCCGTGTCTCACTGACGGATTGCTTTGCAGGAGCGCTCACCGCCGCAGGCCGCTCCCTGTTTGAAGAAACCGCCATCCGGTTCCCCATCTGCGGTTGATAGGATTCCAGAGGCTTTTCGGCGAAGCTCCCCTCTTCCTGCTCCTCGTCCTCCGGTTCTTCCTCCATATGGATTTCACTCAGCTCATCGGATTCCTGTTCTATGTAATGGTAGGAGTGACGTTCTCTCACCGGCTCTTCCTCCGGCACATCCTCCTCAAAATTCACGGTGATTTCGTGGATATCATCCCGCACTTTCTTCTCATCCGCTGTTTTCTCCGGCTCCCTGCCAAGGGCCGTGTCCAGCATCACGCCCGATACCTTTTTGTCCATGCGCAGGAGTTTCTCATTTTCCAGCTCCTCCTCCCGCATTCTGCGCTTTTCTTCCTCCTGTTTCCGTTTCTCCGTGACGGCTTCCCTGCGCTTCGCCGCCCGTTCCCTGCGGTAAGCCGCATCCTCCACGGAACGCTCGTACACTTTTCTTCCGCTAGCCGCTACGCCCCCGATAAAGGACTTCTCTGTGACAATCACCAGACAGATAATGCCGAGCACGAGAATCAACAGCACGGTTCCCACCATGCCAAGGAATTTGCAGGACAGATAGGCCAAAGAACCCGCAATCACGCCGCCGCCTTTGTGCCCCTCGCTACAGCGGCCATAGATCTCCACAATCTGATATTCCTCCGCCTCCGCGGGGTTGGTGTTAAAAAGTTCAAAGATCATGCCGAGCAGAAGGCAAAAGACTATGCCTGCCACCAGCTTCCTTGCAGCGATCCTGTTTCCCACATTCAACATGCCGAAAGCAATCATCAAAAAAATAATGAGGGGCGCCACATAGGCGAGCAGTCCGAAGAGCCCGAACATCACATTGCTGACCAGACCGCCGAACCTGCCGACCACACCAAAGTTGCACAGAAATAAAATAAGGGCGAGGGCCGCCAGCACAATCAGCAATATCTCATTTCTGATTCCCGGGTCCATAGGCGGACTCTGTCTGCCGGCCTGAGATCTTGTCCGGGTGCTTCCGGTGCTTTTTCTGCCTCTGTTCGTATTCTTTTTGTTCGCGGATGCCCCCCTCTTACTCTGAGCCGCCATGACTGCCTCCCAAAACCTATCCAAAATTTTTCTATTTTAGTATAGCATTTTCATTTTGGCTTGTCATCCCTTATTTTGTATCCGGCATTTTCTTGCCTACCATATCATGAAGTTTTCCGATGGCGTCACTGATACCGCCCACCTCACAGATGATGCCTTCCTCCACTGCCTCACGTCCCACAAGCACTGTCCCCACATCCTTTGTCAGCATTCCCGTCTCCATCATCAGCTCTTCAAACCGAGGTTTCGGTACGCTGCAATGATCGCAGACAAATCCCGTAATGCGGTTTTGAATCTGCTTAAAATAATCGAAGGTCTGTTGGACGCCGATCACCATGCCGCTTAACCGCACCGGATGAATCACCATCGTTCCCGTCGGCACGATATAGGAGTAATCTGTACTCACGGCAATGGGCACACCAATGGAATGGCTCCCGCCAAGCACCAGGGACACCGTCGGTTTGCTCAGGGAAGCGATCATTTCCGCGATGGCAAGACCGGCCTCCACATCACCGCCCATGGTATTTAACAGAATTAAAACCCCGTCCACTTCGCCGCTGTCCTCGATCGCCGCAAGCTGCGGCAGAATATGCTCATACTTGGTGGTCTTCGCGTTTCCGCTCAAATTGTCATGTCCCTCAATTTCCCCTATGATAGTGAGCAGATGAATCTTGTGATTTTGGGCGTTTTCATCGAGCGTCACCTGTCCCACTTTTTCAATCCGCTCGTCCTTTTGTTTTTCATTCTCCCTCTTTTTTTCCCTCTCGTTTTCTTCCTTGTTCTTACTGTTTTTATTGTTTCCCATAGCGACACCTCCTAAAATAGAAAAAGAGAACCGATTTTTCGGTTCCCTCATAGTATCGCTCCTATTTTTGATTCTATACCGCCCTATTCTTCAAAATCGTCTTCCGCCGCGGTTTCCACATCATAGTGCATATCCTCTTCCGCGATCTCGTAATCGTAATCCATTGTGCGTTTCACATGCTTTTTGGGCAGCGGCAGCGGGTTTTCGATAAAACGGGATTTCTCCTGTGCAGGCGCCTCCAAATCCTCTGTCTTCACCGAGGCATTGATCTCCTCGATCTTCTCCCGCACAAACTCCGCCTGTCCTCCGAATATCGCATTTTTCATGCCCAAACCTGCCATCGCGCTCCAGAAAAACAGCACGATGGTACCAAAACCGGCCACACTGAAATCCATCAAAAAGGCTGGCGTTACCAGAATGCAGGGCAAAAACCACAGGGAAAAATCCTGCTCCCGTCCTTTCTTTATAAATTCGAACACCACAAAGGACGCCATCAAAAGGAGCGCCTCAAAGAGCAGATAATCATGACAAAAGATCACCTCTAACAGCCTCATTCTCCCCATATCCGGAGAGAAAAAGGTGTCCGCCCACCACTGTAGTCCCTGATAAAAGACAACGCCGCTTAAGGAGGCATCCTCCGCGATAGCGCCGAAAAATCCTGCGAGCCCGCCTGCAATCACAATCAACAGTCTCCCTGCCGGATGCATGTTCCCTTTGCCTGCAACCGGCTTTCCGGTAAACAACCCTGCTAGGAACAGAAAAAGGACGGCGCAGCCCGCTTCCAGATAACACAAAAATCCCAAAAACGCGCCCAGAAGAAACGCGCCCGGCAGGCCGCCGTAAACAAGCCGCCCTGCAAGCGACGCCTTCACAAAAGAAATGACCAGATAAAGTCCCAAAAGAAACAACACCGTCAGGAGACATTTCGGCGCAATCACGCCCACATCACGGTTGAAGGAATCAGAAAACGCCAACGTAAGAAGCACGGTGCAAGCCGCAAACCGCCCTGCCGCCTTCCTTACTGCCAGATAGGCAAAGACCATTGCCGCCACTTGCAAAAACACCTGAAACAGGCAGGCTGCCGACACGCTGTTTCCCAAAAAAGACAGAACAACGCGCAGACAATTCACAAACAGATCGTCTATTCCGTGAGGAAAAGAAAAACCGCCCCCGCCGGTTCTGACCTTAGCCAGTTCATAATAATCGCCTGACTGGAATGTGTACCCCGATTCATGGATGGAGGCCATGACAAGGCCGTTCCTGATTCTCAAAAGCGTGCCGAAAACAAAGGCGACAGAAACCACAAGCGATTCTGTGATTGCACAAAAGTGGCCGGAAAACTGATATTTTTTCCGTACTGCCTGACCGGACTGCCGAATCGCCGGATAGAGACATAAAAGCACAGGAAACGGCAGAAAGGTGCCAAGCGCAGCCAAAGACTCCCCAATATGGAAAGCATACAGACTGTTTCCCACATAGGCAAGAAGCATCACGCAAAGTCCCGCGTAAACCGCCCAAAGCAGATAGTCAAACCAATTTTTTCGGTAAGTCATAATTTCGTCCTTCTCTTCTGCACCTTAGAAGTGGTTCTCACAGGGCTGCGAGGGCCTGCGCGAGATCCGCAATAATATCGTCGATATGTTCAAGCCCAACAGAGAGCCGGACCATTTCAGGCGCAACGCCCGCTTCCTTAAGCTGTTCGTCGTTCATCTGTCTGTGGGTATGACTGGCAGGGTGCAGCACACTTGTCCTTGCGTCCGCCACATGGGTGACAATGGCCGCCAGCTTCAGCTGATCCATCATCTTTGCCGCCGCTTCCCTGCCGCCCTTTAAGCCGAAGGAAATAACGCCGCAGGTGCCGTTTGGCATATATTTCTTTGCCGTCTCATAATATCGATTCCCGGGCAGACCCGGGTAATTCACCCAGGCCACCTTCTCGTGGCTCTCCAAAAACTCCGCACATTTCTGCGCATTATAGCAGTGCCTCTCCATCCGCAGGGGCAGCGTCTCAAGCCCCACGTTGAGAAGGAAGGCATTCTGCGGCGACTGAATCGACCCCAGATCCCGCATCAGCTGGCTGGTCGCCTTCGTGATATAGGCAGCCTTTCCGAACTTTTCCGTGTAAACAATGCCGTGATAGGAGTCGTCCGGCGTGCACAGCCCCGGGAACTTATCCGGATAGGCGGACCAGTCAAAATTGCCGGAATCCACGATACAGCCGCCCACGGCCATAGCATGTCCGTCCATATATTTCGTGGTGGAGTGGGTCACAATATCGGCCCCCCACGCAAAAGGATTACAGTTGATCGGCGTGGCAAAGGTATTGTCCACAATGAGCGGCACCTGATGGGCATGGGCCAGCGCGGCAAACTTCTCGATGTCAAGCACCACCAGCGCCGGGTTTGCTATGGTCTCCGCAAACACGCACTTCGTATTATCCTGAAACGCCTTTTCCAGCTCTTCTACAGGCGCGTCCGGGTCCACCACTGTGCAGGAAATTCCCATCTTCTTCATGGTACAGGTGAGCAGATTAAAACTGCCGCCGTAAACCGTGGAGCTCATAATCACATGATCCCCCGCCTCACAGATATTGAAGACAGCGTAATAATTGGCCGCCTGTCCCGAAGAGGTAAGCATGGCCGCCACACCGCCCTCCAATTCGCATATCTTAGCCGCCACACAGTCGTTCGTAGGGTTCTGTAGTCTGGAATAAAAATAGCCGCTTTCCTCCAGATCAAAAAGCCGTCCCATCTGCTCTGAATTCTCATACTTAAAGGTTGTGCTCTGGTAGATCGGAAGCACGCGGGGCTCCCCGCTCTTAGGCTGCCAGCCCGACTGGATACAGATTGTCTCTTTCTTGTACATTTTGGCCTCCATCACTCATCCCAATTATGGTACACTGCCTGTACATCGTCGTCCTCTTCCAAAAGATCTAACGTTCTTTGCAGGCTTTTGATTGCGCCCTCGTCAGTCAGTTCCACCCATGTCTGCGGAATCATCGTCACCTCGGAGGAAATCGGGGTAACGCCCGCCTCCTTTAACGCCTCGTCCACTGCGCTCCACTGATCCGGGTCCGTATAAACCTCATAGCTGTCCTCCTCCTCCGAGAAGTCTTCTGCCCCCGCGTCCAAAGCCATCATCATCAGATCGTCCGCACTCATGCTGCACTCTTCCCTGTCAATGATGATCAGCCCCTTCTTATCGAACATGAAGGAGACGCATCCCTGCGTGCCGATACTTCCGTTTCCCTTTGTGAAAGCGCTCCTGACATTGGCCGCAGTACGGTTGGTATTGTCCGTCAGCGCGTCCACAATAATGGCAACCCCGTTTGGCCCGTACCCCTCGTAGGTGACATATTTGTAATCCACATTTCCGCCCTCGCCGGCAGCTTTCTTAATCCCCCGGTCTATGGTATCGTTCGGCATGTTGTTTGCCTTGGCCTTGGCGATCACCTGGGCCAGTTTAAAATTGTTCGCGGGATCAGGACCGCCCTCCTTTACCGCCACTGCAATTTCCCTGCCGATAATGGTGAAAATCTTTCCCTTCGCTGCGTCGTTCTTTTCCTTCTTGTGTTTAATATTCGCAAATTTTGAATGTCCTGACATCTCTCTTCATCCTTTCCCTGTTTTCTGTCCTGTATTTTGTATTTTTTCTGAAACCTGCCCGCGGCAGATTATGTCCCCGCCTCCGCACGTCTTGCGGACACCGTCTGGATCATATGATCCTTTACCTCCATAATGCGGAAGGTGTAGCCTCCGTAATCAAACTCAAAATCCTCCCCCTCTTCCGGAATATGTTCGAGCCTGGAAATCACGAAACCGTTCACGGTATCAAAGGGTTCGTCCTCAAAAGAAATCTGTAACTTTTCCTCCAACTCTTCAAGCGGCATCATACCCTGAATCACATAACGGTCCGTTCCGTTTTCCTTGATGTAGGTGGCGTCCTCGTCATACTCATCCTGAATGTTGCCGACGATCTCCTCCAAAATATCTTCCAGCGCTACAAGACCGGCTGTCTGCCCGTACTCGTCAATCACGATCACCATCTGGATTTTTTCTTTCTGCATCACCTGCAAGAGATCGTTGATTTTGCGCTTCTCCGTGATAAACCGCGGCTCACGCAAAAGCCCCTTGATCTTTCCGATGGGACGGTTCCGCATTTTTTCATTCATCTGCATGCGCATGACATCTTTCAAATGCAGAATGCCGATGATGTGGTCGATGGTTTCATCATATACCGGGAACCGGCTGTTGTGCGCTTCCACGATAAAGGCCGCCGCCTCCTGCAGCGTCATAGTGCCATCAATGGCGATCAGATTATTTCTGTTGATCATAATATCCTTGGCTTCCTTGTCGCCGTACTCAAAGATATTGGTGATCATCTCCGCCTCGTTGGCATGAAGAATCCCCTGCTCATGGCCTACGCTCACCATGGACAAAATTTCTTCCTCCGTCACATCCTCGTGATCGTCCGCATCCCGCACACCGAACAGATGCAAAACCATCTTTGAGGTCACAAAAACCAGACTGCTGAAGGGCGACACGATCCGCACATAAAAATAGAAAGGTGTCACCAGCGCGCGAAGCCACTCGTCCGGGTGTCTTGCCGCCGCCTTTTTAGGCACCATCACGCCCACGGTCATAATTATGTACAACAGAAACACGGTCACAACCACAGACACCGCTATCGCCAACGCCCGCAGATGAAATACAGGAAGCGTCCCGAAATGAACGTGCACCTGATCGGATACCAAAAACGAAAAATATCTGTTTAAGCGGTACAGGATAAACGCACCCAACAGGAGATTAATGGTCACCACGCCCAGTTGTGTCGCCGTGGCATAGGCGGCATGTTTTTCCACCATATAGGCAAGTCTTTCCTGCTTCTTTTTCTGTCTTTCCGTCTGCTCCTCCGGCTCCTCGCCGCCCGTACTGCCCTCTTCTTTCTCCGTTCCCCTGCGGCTTTGCATCGCTGTGCTGAAACCATAAAAGATCATTTCCAGAACCAGCATGAACACGAACCAAAGGATGCTGCTACTGCCAGAGCCGACCTCTTCCATAGTATTTACTTTTCTCCTTCTTTATGAATAAAATAGATGGCCTTTCGACCTTGATATCATATCAAGTATTGTCCTACGTGTCAAATCCACCCTCTTATCCTATGTACCCAGTTCCAGACTGATCATCAGGCCCTCGTTTACCGCCCGCATAATATCAGAATCCAGATGGCAGACCCTGTCCTTCAGGCGCTGTTTGTCTATCGTGCGCAGCTGCTCCAACAAAATAACCGAATCCTTTACCATATCATACTTTCCCGCGCTTAACTCGATATGCGTGGGAAGCTTCGCCTTGTTCATCTTCGAGGTGATTGCCGCGCAAATCACCGTCGGGCTGTGTCTGTTCCCCACGTCATTCTGTATGATAAGCACCGGACGTACCCCGCCCTGCTCAGAGCCCACCACGGGGCGCAGATCTGCATAATAAATATCTCCTCTTCTCATTACCCTACACTTCCTTTGATCTTTCACTTAAAAGCTGCCTTAGTTTTCTGTTTCCGGCAATAGTATTGCCGTCCTTCTTCGGTCGTATTCAGGATAATGAACTGTTTTTGCCGTCCTAGGAAATTCCCGCGCCGTCATCTGTCGTGCCGACAACCTCGCCTTCTTTCCAATATACCCGAGGAATCCGCTTTCCGAGATCGCAGGCCAGTTCGTAGTTAAACCGGCCGGAAAGCGCTCCCAGCATTTCCATGGTGATCTCTTCCGTACCGTCTCTTCCGATCAACGTCACCTGATCGCCTTCCCGTGTCTCCGGGATATCTGAAACATCTACCATAAACTGATCCATGCACACCCTGCCGAGAATCCGCGCCCGTTTCCCACGGATCAATACATACCCCTTGTTTGACAGACTTCTCGGATAACCGTCCCCATATCCCACAGGCACAGTGGCGATCCGCGTCCGCTTTGTGGTCACATAGGTCCCCCCGTAGCTTACAGGCGTTCCGGCCTCCACCTCCTTGATAAAAACCAGACTGCTTTTCAGTGAAAGGACGGGACGGAGAGAAAGACTGTCCTTTGTCACTTCCTCGGAGGGAGACAAACCGTACATCGTAATACCCGCCCGCACCACAGAGAGATTGGCCTCCGGCATGGTGAGAATTCCCGCACTGTTGGAACAGTGCTTCACGGGAATCTCTCTTCCCACAAGCCGCTCTGCCTTTTCAAGGAATTCGGTAAACTGCGAAAGCTGTTCCCTGGCCGGTCCCTTATCTACCTCATCTGCCCTGGCGAAGTGGGTAAAAGCGCCCTCCACAACAATGTGCGGCATCTGAAAAGCCCGCTCCATAAAGGCAAGCCCCTCTTCGTCGGGCCGTATTCCGATCCGGGACATGCCCGTGTCCACTTTCACATGTATCAATGCCTTTTTCCCAAGCTTCCCGGCACAGGCATCCAATTCCTCCAGCATATCCCTTCTGAAAACAGCGGGACGGATCTCCTGTTTGACCAGTTCTTCATAGCAGTAAGGGAAGGTATACCCCAATATGAGAATCGGTTTTTTAAGCCCCGCCTTTCGCAGGCAAACAGCTTCTTCCGCAGTCGCCGTGGCATAGCCAAACACATAGGGAAGCGTCTCTAGCTCCCTGCCGATAGGTACGGCTCCATGACCGTATCCGTCTGTCTTGATCACACCGATCATCTTTGTTCCCGGCGAAAGTTTTTCATACATCCGTTCCATATTCCAGTGGACCGCCGAAAGATCCACCGCTGCATATACTCTCTGGTATCGCTCCAACATATTGCTCTCCCCTTACTCTATCTTATTCAGCTCATGAAAATCTGCCAAAAAAACGCCAAAGCCCTAAGACTCCGGCGTCTGTGTCTCCTCATTAGCAGGCTCTGCCTCACTGTCTGCAGCCTCCTGCGCTTCCGTTTCCTTTTTGCGGTACTTTTCCTCCGGGTCGTACTCCATATCGAAAAGCTCGAGTACCTCCGCCCCGAAGATATCGTGCATGTAGGCGTAGAGCTTATTGATAACGGCTTCCTTTTCCTTCTTGCGAACCACTTTCTTTTTCAGTTCCCGCCTGATCCCACTGATCCACTCATCAATCTCTTCCAGTTCCTTCGTGCTGCATTGCAGCTTCTTATAACAGACGTCCATCGTAATGAGCATGAGCTGGTTGTTCACCTGATTGATCTGTCTGGGCAGTTCCACCAGCTCCTCCTCGTAGGCGTCCATTTTCTCATTGCATTCTTCAATCAGGCGTTTGTGATCCGCCATATCCTTATCCTGCTTCTTGGTGGGCCGCTCCCCCATCTCGTCGGCAAGGATCACCACCTCATCCATCAGCTTCTTTTTCAGCTTCTTGATCTCTTTCATCTCGGAGTTAAGTTTTGCCTGCCGTTTTAAGAGATCGTTCAGCGTTTTTTCCAGGCCCTTTAACTCCGGGGTGAACTCCGACTGGGTAAAAAGTTTATGCCATTTGTTATCAAGCGTCAAAATCGGGATCTTTTTCCCGATCAGCGCCGATTTAAATGTCTCATCTGTTCTGGCCATTGCTGTCAACCTTTCCGTCCGCCGCGCCCTCCTCCTGTGAAGAAGAGAGATTATAGGACAGCTTCATCAAACTATCCGAAAGATGTACATTTTCCACCTGAATCTGTTTGGGAACCGGCAGATCCACATGGGCAAAATTCCATATACCTTTAATTCCGCAGTCCGCCAGTTTTTTAGCGACCTCAACCGCAGAGGTCTTCGGTATGGTAAGTACGGCGATATCAATATCGTTTTCCCTGATAAAATCAGCCATTTCCTCCATATGACGCACGCGGATGCCCCGTATTACCTTCCCGCAGATCCCCGGATCACAGTCAAAAATACCCCGGAACATAAAACCACGCCGCTCAAAATTCGTATAATTGACAAGCGCCTGCCCCAGATGGCCAGCCCCAATAATAACCAACCGATGCTCCTTGTCGATCCCGAGTATTTTTCTGATTTCGTCATAGAGATAGCTCACATTATAGCCATATCCCTGCTGGCCGAAACCGCCGAAGGTATTCAAATCCTGTCTGATCTGTGAGGCCGTCGTCTGCATGATATCCGAAAGCTCCTGCGAAGAAATCCTCTCGATTCCCTCATCCTTAAGCTCCCCCAGATACCGCAGATATCTGGGAAGACGACCGATCACAGCCTGTGAAATTTCCTTTTCCTCCACAACCAATCCTCCGTCCGCGTACTGCTTTCGTGTATAACTATACCCCTTTGTGAAATTCTTGTCAATCAATTGACACAGGCCATTTCAATCTGTAAACTGATAACAGTCGACCATGCAGAACGACCACTTAAAACACAGCATAAAGGACAGGTAACGATCATGATATTATCCGTAAGCAACATAGGAAAATCCTTCCATGAGATTCCCATATTAAAAAATGTATCTTTTCATATAGAGGATTATGAAAAAGCCGCCATCGTAGGCATCAACGGTGCGGGAAAGACCACACTTCTGCGCATCATTATGGGAGAACTGTCTGCGGATGAGGGACTGGTGACCTTCGCCAAAGATAAAACTATAGGCTATCTCTCCCAGCAGGAAGCAGTGTCCGGAGAAAATACAATCTATCAGGAACTTCTCCATGTAAAACAGGATATCCTCGACATGGAACAGCAGATGCACACGGTAGAATTACAGATGAAATCCGCCACCGGAGAGCGTTTATCGAAACTCATGGATACTTACGCTTCCCTGACCCATGCTTACGAGACTGCAAACGGCTATGCTTACAAGAGCGAACTGACCGGCGTCTTAAAGGGGCTCGGCTTTTCCGAACAGGATTTTGACAAACCGGTTTCCACCCTCTCCGGCGGACAAAAAACCCGTGTGGCGCTGGGAAAACTGCTCCTCTTAAAACCGAACCTGATTATTCTCGACGAGCCCACGAACCATCTGGATCTTTCGTCTATCGCATGGCTGGAAACCTATCTGCAAAACTACAAAGGGGCTGTGATCGTAGTCTCTCACGACCGCTATTTTCTAGACCGGATCGCAACAAAGGTGATCGAGCTTGACAACACCAAGGCCACCGTCTTTTCCGGCAATTACTCGGCCTACGCCGCCGGTAAGGAAATGCTTCGCACCGCCGCCTATCACGCCTACATGAAACAGCAGCAGGAAATCAAGCATCAGGAGGCGGTCATCGAAAAATTAAAATCCTTTAACCGGGAAAAATCCATCAAACGTGCGGAAAGTCGTGAAAAAATGCTGGGGAAAATCGAAGTGCTGGAAAAACCCACTGAAGTACGGGCGGACATGCACCTGAAACTGGAACCGAAATTCCAGAGCGGAAACGACGTACTGCATGTTGAGGGACTCTCCAAAGCCTTCGGCCCGCTCTCCCTCTTCGAGGGGCTGTCCTTCGAGCTGAAAAAGGGAGAACACGTCGCCATTATCGGAGACAACGGCACGGGAAAAACCACCATCCTGAAAATCATCAACGAGCTGCTTCCCCCGGACAGCGGCACCATACGTCTTGGCGCCAATGTTGCCATCGGCTACTACGATCAGGAACACCATGTGCTTCATCCCGAAAAGACACTGTTTCAAGAAATATCCGACGACTACCCGAATTTAAATAATACGGAAATCAGAAACACACTGGCAGCCTTTCTCTTTACCGGAGAGGACGTTTTCAAGGTCATAAAGACATTAAGCGGCGGGGAACGGGGACGACTCTCCCTTGCGAAGCTCATGCTCTCCGAGGCCAACTTCCTGATTTTGGACGAGCCCACAAACCATCTGGACATTACGTCCAAGGAGATTTTGGAGGACGCCCTGAACGCCTATACAGGGACCGTGCTTTATGTTTCCCACGACCGTTATTTTATCAACAAAACCGCCCACCGGATTCTGGATCTGAACCGTAGGACGCTTACCAGCTATCTGGGAAATTATGATTACTATTTAGAAAAAAAGGACGAACAGCTTACCAAAATCGACGCAGCCGCCTCCTCTTCCACCCAGACCCGCCCCTGGCAGGGAAACACCGGACCGGAAGAAGGAACCATCCCTGCCGCCGACGCAAAACAGGATTGGAAAACACAAAAGGAACAGCAGGCCGCCCAGCGCAAGCGGGAAAACGACCTGAAAAAATGCGAATCTGAAATTGAAACGCTTGAGGCCCGCAATACCGAGATCGAAGCCCTTATGGCCTCCCCGGAGATCTGCACCGATGTGGCAAAACTTCAGGAACTCAACAAAGAAAAGGAAGAGATCGACGAAAAACTGGCCGATCTCATGGAAAAATGGGAGCTACTCTCCGAGTAAGAGGCAGCTCCCGCATCCGTAACCGCATGACCTAATCGAGTGTGCATACACTCGATTTATGCAAGGCTGTCAAAAGTTTCCCTGATCGCCTTAATAAATTCTTCGCTGTTTAATACCGTCACATCTTTCAGGGAAGTGATCAACGCCAGATCCTTCGTCATCTTTCCTGACTCAATCGTCTGCACCGTCGCCTTTTCCAGCCTGTCCGCAAAATCTACCAGATCCTGATTTTTGTCCAGTTCTCCCCTCTTTCTGAGCGCACCCGTCCAAGCATAGATCGTTGCCACCGAGTTCGTGGAGGTTTCCTCTCCTTTCAAATGCTTGTAATAATGCCGCTGTACCGTGCCGTGGGCGGCTTCATACTCATAAACACCGTCAGGCGAAACCAAGACGGAGGTCATCATGGCAAGAGAACCGAAGGCCGAAGATACCATATCGCTCATCACATCGCCGTCATAGTTCTTGCAGGCCCAGATAAAACCGCCCTTTGCCTTCATCACACGGGCCACCGCGTCGTCGATCAGCGTATAGAAATATTCGATGCCCGCCCTCTCAAACCGCTCCTTGTACTCCGCGTCAAAAATATCCTGAAAAATATCCTTAAAGTTGTGGTCATACTTTTTGGAAATCGTATCTTTGGTGGCAAACCAGAGATCCTGTTTCGTGTCAAGCGCATAATTAAAGCAGGATTTTGCAAAACTTGCAATTGACTGATCCGTGTTATGAATACCCTGCAAGATACCGGGGCCTGTAAAGGTATGGATCGTCTCCCGAATCTCCGTTCCGTCCGCCGCTGTAAACACCAGCTCCGCCTTCCCGGCGCCGGGCACTTTGATCTCTGTATTTTTATAGACATCCCCGTAGGCATGTCTCGCCAGAGTAATCGGCTTTTCCCAATTCTTCACACAGGGCTCGATCCCCTTGACAATGATAGGCGCCCGAAATACCGTGCCATCCAAGGCGGCACGGATGGTGCCGTTAGGACTCTTCCACATTTCCTTCAGATTGTACTCCGTCATTCTGGCCGCATTGGGGGTGATTGTCGCACATTTCACCGCTACTCCGTACTTCTTCGCAGCCTCAGCGGAATCTATCGTGACCTGGTCGTCCGTCGCATTCCGGTGTTCCAGCCCAAGATCATAATACTCTGTCTTCAGGTCAATATAAGGAAGGAGCAGTTCCTCCTTAATCATCTTCCAGAGAATTCTGGTCATTTCGTCCCCGTCCATTTCTACCAGAGGGGTTGTCATTTTAATTTTTTCCATGTAGCCGATTCACCTTTCCCATCGCGCACGCCGCGCTGTTTTTCCGTTTTTACTTATTTTCTTCCGTATTTTCCCCGTAAATTTCCTGTAGGCCATTCTTCACCATATTGTCGTAGGCGTTGATCATATGCTGGTTCGCCAGTTTTTCCGCAAGCGAAGCATCCCCCGCCTTAATGGCTTCCATAATCTGCCTGTGCTCCTCATTGGAAGCTCGTCCTCTGGTGTTGGTCGCCAAAGTTTTCTGGCGGACACGCAGAACATATCTGTGGAAATCCCTCAGGGTATGTTCTAACAGCTTGGAGCCGCAAGCCTCATAAAGAATATCGTGAAACTTGTTGTCAAGCTCCGCAATCTGATCCAAATGTCCCTTTTCCTCATGGAAATCCGCGAGATAGATATTTTCCTCCATCTCCTCCATCTGTTCCTTCGTAATCTTTTCTGTGGCAAGCCGGGCGCACAAGCCCTCAAGAAGGGAACGGATCATATAGATGTCCTTCACATCCTTCGCTGTAATTCCCGTCACATAAGCGCCCTTGTTGGGAACAATTCTGATCAGACCTTCCAGCTCCAGCTGACGGAACGCCTCTCTGACCGGGGTTCGGCTCACACCGAGCTCCTCGCCGATGGCCACCTCTTTCAATTCCTCATGCTCTTTGTACTTGCCGCTTAAAATGTCCTCCCGGAGCTTTTGGAATACCCGTCCCCGCAGGGAATACTTGTCGTCCGTATCATATTTCTTATCGTAGTTTGTCATCTTCTCCACACTTCTGCACACATAGATTCCCGCAGACAGCCATAGCCGGTTCGTTTACGTCAGCCTTTAAAGCCGCAGCGGGTCAGTAAATCCTTGTACAAGTATAATTGTATACAATATGCGCGATTCTGTCAATAATATCTGCACATTTTTTCTATGTCAAGCATTCCCCAGCCCTGCTTACTCCCAGCTTCCCCCAGATCTTTTGCGGTAAAAATCATCTGCCGCTTTACCTGTTCACTGTTCGCATAGGGAAATTTCTGTAGAAAAAGGGCCGCTGCGCCGGAGACGATTGGGGTGGCCATGGATGTGCCGCTTTTTCTGATATAAGCGTCTCTGTAGCCCCCTTTCCTGTCCCGGAAACACTTTACATTGCAGGACATGATATCTGTGCCCGGCGCGACAACATCCGGCTTTCTGTAGGACAAATCATCCCTGCCACGCCCGGAATAATTTTCACACAAATCTTTTCTTGCCCCGAAATAACCGCCTTCATGACATCCCACGGTGATGACCCGCCTGCTTTCCCCCAGCGGAGACAGCGATCCTTCGTCCGGGCCTTTATTTCCTGCGGCGCAGATCACCACAACGCCCTGGTCACAAACCGTATCCAAAAGTCCTGCAAGTTCTTCCATGCGATCCCGGTCTCCGCTCTCCCCAATGCCGACAGAGATATTCAGTACCCGGATATGATAGCGCAGGCGGTTTTCCAAAACCCAGAGAAGGCCGTAGTACATGCTCTCAATACTGCCCTCCCCCTTCTCGTCAAGTACCTTTCCCACGCAAAATCTACAGGTAGGCGAAATTCCTGAAAACCGCCCGCCTGAAAGCCGTCCGCTTCCGCCGATGCACCCGGCCACATGGGTCCCGTGACCGCTGTCATCGTAAGCCCCCTGTCTATCGTTTACAAAATCAGAAAAAGCAATCACGCGGTCTTCGAAATCAGGATGATCACAGATCCCCGTATCAAGAACCGCCACACAAATCTCCTGTGTCACCACATCATACTGTATTCTGTCACTGCACCCAAGCTGTCTCTTTACCCTGTCCATCGTACATAAAAAAACTCCCGGCTTTAGATATATATTATGCCGGGAGTCGTTTTATGCGCCATATAGATATTGATTATATACTTTCCTCAATGTATCCCGTTTTTTGTATCAATCTTCCTTTCCATCGAATCTGATACTTTCTGTAAGCGGATGAGTAAATTTCCTGCGTCTTACACTTATTTGCAACAATACGATATTGCAAATTATAACCGCGAAGTTCCTGTCTCAAAGCAGCTTCTGTTGCCGCCAGCTGTTGTGCTGCTTCTACCAAATCAGAACCTTTCAGTTCAATCAAATATGCGATTCTCTTTTCTTCGTTCATTAACAGAAAATCACATTTATTGCCTGCCTTTAATACCACACCGTCAATTTTATAGTGCGTCACATAAGACTTATCTTGATTGTTTGCTCGATGGTACTGTGGATTTCCCCTGTCTCTTGAAACGATTTGTAAGGCATATTTATCACATATTGATTCAAATTTTTGCAGTGGCATTATTGATCGATACCTTTCTCATTCGTATTTTGTAATTCCAAAAGCTCATCAAATTCCTGGTTGATTACCTTCGATATCCCATCAATTCTTTCATTCTGAATCATATGAATCTCTGAATCCATACAATTTTCGGCTATTCCATTTTGAACAAACCATGAATCAAATTCTTCATAGTTAAGTCTGACAGAAGCAGGAATAATCTCTTTAACACAATCATTCTTTTCTGCTGAACACATCTTTGCATACAGCAAATTGTTCAACGTGCCGAGAACATAAGGACTGTGTGTGGTAAGCAAAATTGAATGTTTGCAATTATACACCAGCGCAATCAACTCCGTCATATATTTTTGAGCTTCCGGGAATAAATGGGATTCCGGTTCTTCAATAATAAATAAAACAGGATACGGCTGTAATAAATAATAAAAGAGTAAATTTAAAATCCAAACGCTTTCCTGTTGTCCTGAAGATGAAAAATTGATTTTTACGTATTTACCATTTTCAAGGACAATCTGCTCTTCTCCATCGTTATATCGATATACCCCTTTGAGTATTTTCTTGACCAGATCCAGTGCCTGGTCTATAAGTTCCGTAGATAAAATTTTTTTTCCGAAACCACCGTTTACCAACCCCTGTAATCCAGACGAGAATTCTGATTTCAGGCGCAAAATCCGCTCTAAATAATCTCTTGTACAGCTATCTAAAGAACGTTTCTGTACATCTCCCATCGTTGCATAAATATATCCAAATTGTTGCGATAGCAACGTCATCATACTTCGTCCGGCAGGAATATAGACAACATAACATCTGTCGTCAAATAATTTATATAATTCTGCTTTAAATTTTTTTATTTCATCTTCTGGTACACCTAGCGGAGTGGATGTAAAATAATGATCTTTCTCCTTTAAAAACTTCTTTAAATCCTCGCTTAGCGTGATCCATATATAATTTGGTGAATCAAACCTCGTTTCATCCTTAAGAGAAATTTTCACAAAACAACTATCCGTAAAATGATATTCTATAAACATTTCATTTGACATTCCCCATGAAGAGCCAAACGTACGCAAGAACTTTTCGCGCAGAAAATTTTCCAACCCTTTTCTTAGCGTAGTGCCATGTACTACGTCAAATTCATCCTCTATACCATCTAAAGAAATAGCATTTATTGCCTGTGCACTTGCCAAATTTAAAATATCATCTTTTATTGTTCTAAAAAAATAAACAGCTTTAGCGATTGTACTTTTTCCGGATGCCTGAGGTCCTGTTAATGTAATAAAACGAGAACAATCCAATTCACATCTTCTTATTGGTCCAAGCTCATTTATAATCAACCTGCCCATAATAATCTACCCCTCTTGCATTGATGCAAACAATTGATAAAATAAGAAATTTATTGCAAACATATTTACATTATAGATTATCTAAATTTTTTCAGCAACTATATTTTTCCCGCATAATTCCTTTTTTAGATTACAATCCCAAAACTTTAAGATTATCAATACTTTTTGGATTTCATTCCAAAAACTTATTGATTCGAAAAAGTTTTGGGATTAAAAGCAAAAAAAGAGCACCCACCCTCAGAGTGAATGCCCTACATCCATGTTTTTATTTTCTGTTCCCTATCCTGCGCAGCTTTCTCCTCCACCTCGCCCATGTGGTCTTCCGATAGAAAAACATCGCCATCGACGCAAAGAGCAGCCCTGCACATAAGAAATATTTGGGATGGATGCTGTAATCGCCGGTATCCGGAGAAGCGTCCTTTTGCCCAAGGGAGACAAACACAGCCTGCCCGTCCTTCACATCCGCAACCGCCATTCCGGAAGAGCCGTAATTATAGATACCGTAGTCGGAAAAATGAGCCGCCTGAAACGCCACCGCATCCTTTCCGTTCACCGATACGATACGGCTGTCAACCTCCTCTAACTGCCCGTCCTCATCCAGACACACCACATGGAGGTTATTCGGCAGCACACCGCTCGGAAGCGGCATGGTAATCTCTACCCGCTGCTTGCCAAGCCCCGTAATCGGCACACTGTTCCGGGTATCCGTCATATTGATCTCATATGCGTGCAGGGAATGGGGCAGCTTGTTTCCGTAAATCGACTTATACACATCGCCGATCTTCGCCATCGCATCCTCGCTGTCCGCAATATCAATCCGATAACTGCCCTCATCGCCTTCCATAACCGCCGTCACATCCTGCGGTATGGAATAACTGTTGTTGTTCACGGTGATGCCGGAACCCGCCTGCGATTCCTCATCCGCAAAGAGAAAGGGATTCCCCTGCTCCAGCGTATATTGCCTATCACCGTAGGAAATGGACTCTCCCGCCACAGGACCGCCGCCCCGTCTGAACAGGATCGTCAACACGCTGTCCTCTTCCTCGGTGGTCTCCTGCGCCTTGTCTTGCACTCCATCCGCAGACTCCTGGCCATCCGTTTGCGCAGACTGTTCCTGCGAAGAAGCGTCCGCAGCATTCCCTCCGGCTGCCCCTTCCGCACCGTCTTCCGGCACATCCTCTTCCTCATCCGCCGCGCTGCCTTTCCGGCAGATCACACCGATAAACTCACTGCCCACCGAGGACAGGCAAGTCCCTGACAAATCTGTGATACCCTTCGGGATCACATAGGTGCGCGTTCCCGTAAAGACCGGCCCCCGATAAGTATCGCGGTACAGCTTGGTTGCCGCGTTCTCATAGGAGCGGGCCGGGAGCGTATCTCCTTCGAAGACCACCACACCCTCCCTGATCTCGGCATTATCAAAGGCCCGAAGGCCGATCTCCTCCACCGATGCAGGCACGATCACTTTCTGTATCGGGCAGCCCGCAAAGGCTCTGTCGCGAATCTGCCGCACACCGTTTCCTATCGTAATCTCATTCAAATGCAGACAATCCTCAAAAGCGCCCTCCCCGATCACGGAGACACTGCCCGGAATCTGCACACTGTTAATAGTAGTCTTTCCTTTAAACGCTTCCGCGCCGATCGTCTTTACGGAGTCAGGAATGGTCACATTGCCGCCCTGTCCCCTGTAGGCAAGCAAAATCCCGTCTCCCACGATCAAAAAAGCGCTCCCTTCTCCCGCGTTTCCTTTCCATTGCTCAATCCATGGCGTCTTGTCGAAGGCAGAAACACCGATCTCTTTCACGCTGTCTGGGATCGTCACCTCAGCCAGATTATCACAATGGTAGAACGCTGCATAGCCGATCTCCTCCACCCCGTCCGGAATCCGCGCGGAAGTGAGCCCCGCTCTCGCATAGGCGAATTCACCGATTTTCCGAATGCCGTCAGGAATCGCGCGCGATTCCTCAGCGTCATTATAATAAGCCTGCGCCGCTATGGTATCCCCGTTCACCAAGGTATATTTGGGGAAAGAACCGCCTTTTACATCCTCCGATCCCGCAAGACCGGGAACCGTATCCAGATCGGGTTCTTCCACCACCGGCTCGCCGCCCAAGGTTTCCCCCGTACCGCCCACATTCACTGTCGCCTTCGCATTGTCTACCAACACATAGACCTCCTGCCCGATCACACGGGATTTGGCCTTCACGTTGGGATCTTCTTCCTCTTCCATGGCATTCATATGGGTTACCTCATGGTAATAATCCACAGGCCCCAAAACCTGTTCAGGCTCCGCCTCCAGATTTTCCTCACTGGCATCCATCGGAA
This sequence comes from Lachnospiraceae bacterium UBA7202, assembly GCA_002490705.1. GTDB lineage: Bacteria > Bacillota > Clostridia > Lachnospirales > Lachnospiraceae > UBA3282. Next base: position 25,861 of record DKUO01000002.1, on the reverse strand, counting down.
TAGGCGCCTCCTCATATTCAGACACATCAATGTCCTCTAAGACCAAAGAGTCCGCAAAGCTCTTGGCATAAGAACCCTCGTCCGCATGAATGGTAAGCTTCGTACAGCCGTCAAAAGCCGTGCTGTGAATGGAATTGACAGAGCTGGGAATGGTGATATCCCGCATTCTCACGCAGTCCTCAAAGGCTTTCATGTCAATGCTCTTCACGGAATACGGCACATCCACCGTTTTTAAATTTTTACAATTGGAAAAGGCATAGCCGGGAATTTCTGCTGCATTGCTGCTGATGCTCACATTCTGTAAATTGTAATCACCCCAAAAGGCATACGGTTTGATCTGCTCCACCAAAGAAGACATCTCGTAAGAATCCGCCGGGCGGCCTGCCAGTACCTGATAAAGCACGTCCTTGCCCTTTTTGTTGTAGATCGCACCGTCCTCACAGACAAAATTCTCGTTGCCCTCATCAATCGCTACAGACGCAAGACTGTAATTTCCCGCAAAGGCGCCGTTGCCCAGACTCTTAAGGCCGGTACCTATGGTCACGTCCTTTAGCGAAGCACAGCCGGAAAATGCCGCGTTCTCAATCACTTCCACACTGTCCGGCACATTGATGCTCTCCAGATTGGAGCATTCGGAAAAAGCCCTCGCGCCAATGCTCTCCACCCCGTCACTCAACGTAACGCGGCGCACAGAATCATTGCCCGCAAAGGCTTCCGCTTCTATCCTTTTGACCTGATTGGAAAGAGACACGTCCTCCGCCGTGCCGTTGTATTTCACTAATGTAGTTCCATCCATCTGAAAATCAGATGCGGCGGAGGAATCCTCCGCCTCCACATCTGATACAGGAATCTGTGTCACGGCAATCGCTGTCACCAAGAACAGCGTGCCGATCAGTTTTCTCAACCTTTTCCCCATAGGATTCCCCCTTGGGCTATCAATCCCCTACGCTTTCTTTACTTTAACTGGCTTCCTCTTATCCCGCTTCAAGAACAAAATCATGGACAGACAAGCCAACCCGAGCGATAAGAACCACTTCGGATGAATCGGATCACCGGTCTTAGGCGTCGTATCCAGCATACCCTCAACCAGATTGCCGGTATCCACATAAATCGTATAAGGCGAGAAGTGGGTTGCCCGGAACCGGATACAAGGTACACCGTTAATGGTTGTAAAGTTCTCATTCAGGCTCTCTAACTGATCACCGTTAACAACCGCACCCGCCATGTTGTTACCGCCGTAAGCCACCAGCGAATCCGGAATCGGGATCGTAATATCCACAGAGAGTCCCGTCGTATCCGAAATCTGTGTGGTTCCGGTGGAATCCCACAACGTAATATCCATCGCATAATACAGGATATTGTCCAAAGTGCCGTACTTGTTTGTGAGGGCCGCCGCCACTGCGCGGGTCGCCTCATCGGTCTCGGAAATCTTCACAATAAAGTTATCCGTAGAACCGTTCACATTCGCCGTCGCCAGATCTCTGTTGGAGATACCCGGTTTTTCAATATCCACTCTGGTATTGCCATTATCATTCGTAGTACCGTTGCCCGTACCGCCGCTGTTTCCGGTGCCCGGTGCCGCCGTTGCACGAGGCGTGGTATCCGCTACAAAATTTGCCTTAATTGACACATTGTTGGCAGGCATCTGGAACGTGGTCGCCGGCAGGCTCACACTCACGAGCGTTACACCGTTCGACTCCGTGGTCCACTTGTCAAATCTCATACCTGCCGCAGGCTGTGCCGCCGTAACGATAACCATCGTGCCCGGCGCGTAACTTCCGGAACCATATCCGTTCTCCACAAATACCGTGTACATTCCCGCAGCACTTGAATTCGTTGTGGATGTGGTACTGGTGGAGCTGCCGGAAGAGCTGCTGGAGCTGCTCTTGTTGCTGCTGGAACTGCTGCTTGTGCTGCTGCTGCTCGTGCTCGTCGTACCGCCGCTGGTGGTGCCGCTGCTTGTGGTGTTGCCTGACGTATTTGTAGAACCGCCGCTGGTAGGGCCGTTGTTACCAGAAGCCTTATACAGCGCAATAACCGTCATATTTTCATTTACGTTCGTTGCTGTCGTCCACGCTTCCGCAGCACCAGACACTTTGCTGGTAAATATGAATCCTGACGCTTCAAATCCGGCATGAGTCGGATGAGTCGGCTCCGGCCATTTCATATCTGTGAAAGTCTTACCCGCTTCTACATAATACTTGCCGTCCGTAGGATCAGAACCTCTGCCGGCCACCTGAGAACCGTCCACACCATCAATAAATTCTACTGTATACTTGCCATCAACCGGCGCGCCGCCATCATAATGACCCTTTGCATAGAAAATGGTATCCTCGGTAATTGGCTCTCTCAATGCCTTACCATCCATGCGTATCCAATTTTCAAAAGTCCAATTTTCCAACACCGGATCTGCCGGAATGGCCGGTATTGACTCTCCGTTCGTTACATACTGCGGATTATTGATGGGACTTCCCAGTCCATCCACCAGATCCTCAATCACCTTATAGTTGGCGTCGTAGAAGGTAACCTTCCACTGTTTACCAAAAGGCTTATCGGACATACTGAGTTTATACTGACTCCCATACTCTTTCACGTATCTTACTACTGCCGAATCTTCTGGAGCATTCACAGTTGTCTGCACTTTATCTTCATTAAATGCACTGCCGGAAATCTTCACCTCAGAGCCATATATGGTGAGTTCGCGCAGATTCTTTGCTCCCACAAAAGCGCCCGGCCCAATATCGTTCACCGTAATCGGAAGAACCACTGTTTGTAAGACATCGCTGTTTTTAAAGCAATCGTCAGGAATCACCTGCAAGCCTGCTGTATTATTACTGCCAAAGTTAATCTCTGTCAAATCATCGCAGTCCTCAAATGCTCCCGGTTTGATTGCGCTGACGCTCTTAAGGTTACTATCGCCGCTGTCTCCGGTTCCCACGCTGACAATAGGAGGACCGACCTTATCGACCTTTCTTCCTCTCGCAGACAGGCACTCCTCGATCGTCAACGAACCGTCCGTATTCTTCGAATAAATAATACCGTTGGTCGTGGTATACCACTCGTTGTCTCCCACCGTCTCCATCTCATAACAGCCGCGGAACGGCGCAACGCCAATATCACTGCATTTAGCCCCCAAATCCACCGAAAGCAGATTCTCACAGCTGTCAAAGGCATAATCCGGCAGATAAGTAACGCTGTTCAAAACAACAGAAGTAATCTGATCATTACCTCGTCTGAACCTCTCGCCGCTATCCTCGCCCAGCCCGTCGTTATAATCGCCGCTGAATAAGCCGGGAACTACCTTTGTAGGATCAGATTCCTCCTGACCTGTAGAACTGGTATACATATCCCACGAGTCGCCCTGTTTTGCACTGCCGAAATATCGCTCACGACTTATTTGATTGTTCTCTCTGCCAGTCCTGTTTCCGGCTGAATCCTTCACGCCATAAACATAGCTGTACACATCAATAGAATCAACGCCCTCCGGCACTACTATATTGCGCACGTTATCAAGCAGACGTAATTCATCATCTGTCGGATCGGTAACGCCGATTTCATATTTTCCCCCTCTGGGACCTGCCGGATCATAATACGCATATACCTGCTCGGCTGCATATGCCACAATCGGTTCGAAAAAGAAATCGGCTATCTTATTTATAGCGCCGCTGTCTCCGCCACCTGACGTTCCGCCGCCGCCCGGCGTCGGAGCCGCTGTTCCCCATGTTGTCGAATCACTGACAAAGTCATCATTCACCCACGGGCCGTAATTGTCAGACTCATAGACCGCCTCTCTCTCCGCATCTGTAGTCGCTTCTATCCATGCTTTCTTAAAGGCATCCCTGCGGAAATTGTTTTCCTCTCCTCTCCAAGTTGCATAAGACTGAGCCTTTCTCATCTCCACATAATCTTTATACGGAGTTTCGAACGAACCATCCGGACCAGCCATAATATCAAACTTATAGGCCTCATCCAAAATTTTACTGATATCCTTTTCTTTTGGATAATCCATCAATGTAGCAAGCTGCGTATTGTTATCGTATATCACGGTCAGATAAGAAGGCACCAGACTCTTATAGCAGGCCCTCAGTCCATCCGATCTAATACAAGAAGCCTGAGTACCGCCCATAGCCCAAGTATAGGGGCTGTAATCCGTTGCGATGTCTCCGTGAATCGTCAAGCCGTTACTTCCGGTCTTAAACGCATTATCACCGAGTTTAAATTCACTGTGGGCCACCTTCGGGGAATTCAGGAAAATGTCATTTAACGCTGTACATCCCTCAAAGGCGCTGGCGCCAATCTCTTTTACCGAATTACCGATATAAACATCCTTTAATTTTAACCAGTCCGTTTTCCCATCCGTACCGCCTTTGAACACACCGGCCGCAATCGTCTCAATAGAATCGTCCGGTATCCTTATGGAAACAACTGCTGAGTTTAAGTCGGAATCGGTAAAGCAGTTCTCTCCGATTCCCTTAACCGGCGTATCGCCTACCTTCTTCGGAATGTCAAGAACTCCGTTCCATTTGGTTACATCCGCATTAGGCTTTAAAGTACAGGAGGTTAAAATCCCTTCCGTTCCATTAATAGAAAGCAGATAGAACCCGTCGCTGATCTCCCAGAAATCCTTTCTGTTTGCGCCCTCACCCTGATGATACAGATAGGGCACAGTGGTAGATACCGCCGTAATCGCATCCCATGTATCCCTGCGCGGGTATGCCGGTCTGTTGCTGCTGTTCAGTTCCGGTCCTTCCACATAAAAATCCTTGTTAATAACATCGGCAAATAAAATCTTAGAATCATATTCTACAAACCCGCAGGCCGTCGGATTGCCTTCCGTAGGGAAGGTCACGTATTTCAGGTTGATACACCCGTGAAAGATGGCGGGCGGTATCTTCGTCTGAGTCACCGTGCTGTTTGCATAGTTTCCGGGAAATACCACATATTCCAAGTTGGAACGTCCCGCAAACAAATAGTTGCCAAGGCTGTCCGGACCGCTCAAACGATCAGACAAGGTAAAGCCCATAGGCCGCGAACCAGCGTCTGTTGCGAAAGCGCCGTCGTCGATTTTAACAATATTCGCTCCTTTCATGGAGACTGCTGTCAGCTCGGAGCAGTTATAAAAGGCATAACCGTCTATGGTCACGTCTGACCCTTTATCCTCAAACACAACGCTGCCCAGACTGTTACATCCGTAAAAAGCGCCGTAACCGATTCGTTTCAAACCGCTTCCGAATTTTACCTTCTCAATTTTAGTCCCGCTGAAACATTCGTTTCCGACCCGTTCTACCGTCAGATCCAGCTCCGCCACCTTCAAAACAACGCAGCCCTTAAAGGCTCTGTTGCCAATCGCGGTCACGTTCGCAAACGATACGCCTTCCAGCTTGGAACCCGCGAAAGCATCGTCGCCGATAAACCCAATCTGTTCGGGAATCGTAATGTTTTTCACGTTCTCGGTTCCGTAAAAGGCTTTATCTGCAATGGCGCACATCTGGTATTTAGCTGTTTTTAACACCAAGAAGCCATATCTATCGTTATTGCTCTTACTTCCCTCTTCACCCGCGTTACCTGCCGTTCCCTTCGCAAGATAAATATCGCCCTGCTTTCCGCCGGGGCGGTTATCCTTGGCCGGAACCAGCGTATATGTATCTCCAGTTCCCACTTCCAAATTATGCGCGCAAAAATATTTCCACTGATCCGGCTGATCCAAATCCGTTGCCGGCATAACCACAAAATCATCCGGCTTAGGATGGTCATCTTCATAATTACCGGTATTGTTTTTATCTGCCTCCCATGCCGCCTTATCCGCCTTATACTTATCATATTCCGCTTTGACATCTATATATCTCGTATTAATGCTCGGATATTTTTTAAGGAACTCTTCCAACACCGCGTTATTATTATTCTCATATTGTGTATAAGAATAGATTTTCTCACCCTTAGTAGGGTCATTATCCATGATCTGCGTAACTGTATTAGTATCATCCTTGATCCCATAACCAGTAAACGTCTGCCCCTGACTGCCTTTCTTTGTGGCATTCGCTTCTAATCTTCCCGCATAATAGTCCGCAAGTTCAGAGGCATTCGTTGTAAAATACTCTGTATTGGGAAACAAACTCAATACAGGCTCGTCATAATATACCGTATTATATTTACAGATTGCTCCTGCTGTCGCACCGCCTCTTGGATTTCTCACCTCATAATACATAAATTCCCATTCCAAGGTATAGGTGCTGCCCTCAGGATTTGCCACTTTTAAAGAAGCGTAAAGGCCATTATTTTTCTTGAGTTCATCCACCAGCTCTGTATCCGTTTTACCCGCATATGTACTCAAATCAAAATCCTTGACGCCCAATGGCAGATCATCTACGTCTTCGGGCTTGTATCCATAGGGTTCAAAGGTCTTATTACCAGCGCTGTCATAGCCCTCCAAATATTTCCCCGACTCATGCACGTCAAGCGAATCATCTGCGAGCGCAGAAATACCATAATCATCCGTCGCCGCCGCATTCTCCGGCACAGGGATCGCTGCCACCACCACAGCCGTGATCATCAAAACCGCCGCCAGACTGCGTCTCGCGGTTCTCTTTAATCTTCTCCTAGGCTTTTTTGTTACCGGCTTTTTCGCTGCTGTCTTCTTTGCCATGGTACTTTCTCCTCATTCCCTTACACATTTTCTATTATTTCACAAATAAAATGACAGGACAGTCTATATTGATATCGTCAATTTTCAACCATCCGATTAGCTTTTACTTTATATTTTATATCTCGACATATAGGGGCCATCCATCCGTCGGATACCAGATATACCCGTTCAAAAGGTGTTTCGACACAATTTGACCGAGTAACATATATTCTTATTTTACTCTTTTTTGTAGAATATGCAAGTTTTTTTCTCACAAGAAGTCCATCTTCCATTTTCTACTTCCAGTATAGCTGGAGCTCCCGCTCCGCCTCGCTCTCCGATATCGCATACTTCTCGATCAGCTTTTTCTTTGTCTCATCCCTCGATTGATGAAACTCCCGCAAAATTTCAATGCTACAGCGGATGCCGATTGTTAGCCCCTCTTCTCTTCCTTCCTCCCGAATCGTTCTCTCATATTTCTCCGCGTCAAACTCTTCCAGCAACATACCCAACACCTCCGCTCGGTTTCTTAGCAGGAATTCTTTTAAAATACCCTTTTCTATGCACTCATCCACAGCACTGTTTAAAGCGGTCTGTATATCCTTTTCCTCAAACATGCACTTCCGCGTAGCGGCTACAAACGCTGAATACTCTTCCAAAACCCTGCACTTTTCCATCAGCTGTTTGTTATGCCCGTAGTTAATGTTAAGCATCCGCACTGTCAGCTCCACGTCCGCCCTTACCTCTTTATTCTCAAAAGCATCCGAAAGCTTTAAGATATGTTCCTCCGGCATCTCTTTCACACCGTTATAAAAGACAATGCACTGCGGCGTCGGCAGTGTAATCTGCCCGGTTCCGTAAAGACTCTTCTTCGCCTTCTCGATCACCGTCTGGTACTCCTGCGCCAGATAGATCAGAAACCGGACAGGTAGGTTCGGGCTGTAAGTGCTTTGGTGCTCGTACATGCTTAACGTGCCGGACAGGATATAGGCCAGGTCGTTTTTCATCACCACATAGACTGCGCTCTCGATCGTCACGATCTCAAGCTGTGACGAATCCTGATAAGCCGTCCCGTTCAGCGCATTGTACAGGTCAAGAAGCGCCTCCCTGTCTTTCTCAAACAGATACCGGAACAGTCTGTCCTTCACATCCAACCGCATCTGCTTTTGATTCTGTTTCTGTTTCTGCTGTCGGTTTGGTTTCCCGTTTCCATGTTTCTTCTTTTGTCTTTGTTTTGGCATATGCTCTCCTCCCTTATGGTGGCAGGATAGGATATGCCGCAGACTGTGCCCGCCCATCCGCTTTCCTGCCGTTTTCTGTTGTGTTTCAAAGAGAAAATCCGACAGAAACTGTCTTGAACGTGCAGAACGCACATCTGTTAGAATTTCTTTGATAGATTTATTTTAACGAATTGCCAAAATGATGTCAATAACTTCCTGTTTTGAGTTAAACAGATTTGTAGAGCCCCATAAATACGTTTGAAACATTCTTTCAGTTCCATCAGAAAATTATCGTTTTTACTTTTATCCTAAAATCCAAATATCTCTTTTCGCAATTTTCTATTCTCAAGCAATGCCATATACCGCCGAAAAGTTACTCTTGCCTTATTATTTTTCTCTTCCTTTTTTATCATATCCCAACACGACTTTAACCGACGGCGTGGCGGTGTACCCAAATAATGCAACCCGACATGTTCATATTCCGGTCCTTCTGGCACAAAGATTACGCTTCCCGCCTCCTCCATCACGGGATTGTGTAACATTTCATCATAAATTTTCCACAATGCCCAAAAACGCCTGTCATTTAAATGCTCCATTGTCTCACTAAAAAACTCTGAGAAAGTATATATCCGATAATAATTTTCATCTGCGTATTCCATCAACTCCAAAATCCAATACAGCGGGTTCTCTATGACATACTCGGAATCCATCAGCATATCAAACCGGCTTCTCAGCTCATCAAACCAATTCTTTAACTCCTGCGAAAACCTGATATTCTCATCATCACCCCAAAATAAAATCATATCATCTGATGTAACCTTGAAAAAATTCATGGTAGAAATAGATATGATTTCCTGCGGAATTTCCATCTGATACAACATTTCCTTCCTTTTTGCCACATCCTTAACCCTTTCCCATAATTCCCAAAAGTCAACCTCATATACCTCAGAAACAACTTGAAACACATATGCCGGCGCATCTGTCAGAGCTGCAAAAAAACAAATTGCTTCCAGATTCTCGTCTTCGTATTTCTTACTAACATCAATCCACATACCATCCTGCTCATAATAAGAACGCAGCATTTCCACTATAAGAGAAAGCTGTCCCTCCTCATCATGTCCGTTCTTCTTATGAAATTGATTCACTGCTATTTTTAATCTCTTAGCAAAATCAAAGAAATTCAACCTGTCATCTTTCTCATCCCCGCTCTCATTTTCTGGTCGTCTGTCAAATTCTTTTTCTAAAGTCTCTGTCCCCTTCAAAACAGCCCGAATCTCATAATAGCCAATAAAATCATATAAATCCTGAGCAAAAGCTCCCCAATCAACCTCTTCTAAATCCATATCAATTTGATTGTGCAAAGCTTCAAACAAATGCCACGGATTGCTATTCTTCTTAGGATATTGCATTTGAAACAAATAATTGATCCAGCCGATATACACCTGTGAGGTTACCACATCTCCGTTTACCATCGCCACCGCCGGTCCGTCTATATACAAACTCTCCAAAACATATGCCGCAACGACAGTCCGATGGAACTCACGCCAGCCAATCTTTTCGCTCCACACATGTCCTCTTTTCAAACTAAACCCCGCATTTTCCCAGCAATCATCTTCAAAATAGTTATAATGGAAATTCATTCCGTAATCATGCATAGAAGCTTTTTTAATCGTCACAGCCTTTTTACCGCATAATTGCACCTGTTCTACTTCCATCATTCCGCCCATTTGAAATAATTTTTCGATGCGCTCTTTGAATTCTTCCATCTTTTCATCCGGTATCCCCGTTCCCGCCTTATGAAACAACATCGCAAATGTACCCATATCAATTTTCTCCTTGTGTAAATTTTTTCTCTTCCAGTAACTTACCGTATCCTAAAACTCGTTTATATTGCGCCGTTTGCTCTTTCATGCAATCAAGAATTTCTATTACAGTCTTATCTTTCAAACGCACCATATCGCAAATGCTTCGTTCAATATTGTAAATATTATATTTTCCAAATTTCGTCTCTATCCTTTCTATTCCATGTTGAAAATAACCGCTCGAAAAATAGTGCCTTTCTACTGGGAATTTCATTTTAATCACACTGCGGTCTGTGCGCTCCGTAGCAACTGCCAAGACATCCGGCTCCGATTTGATAATCCCCTGATAATAACATGCACTTTTCATGGCTATCACCGCCCGCGGATCACTCAAACACACTTCAATACATTTATAATCATCTGGCTTTTTATGCCCGCATCGCGGCATCCAATAACAGCCATGACATACTTTCTCAAGATAATTCTCATCTGTCAAAACTGCTATCTGACGATTGGAAAATCCTTCACTCAGCAATTCTTTTGTGCTGATATATCCGCCATACTTACCATATAAATCTTCCAGTCTATAATAAGTTGCAATTCTCATTATTCTTTCCTATCCCTCTGCTCTCGCTTCTTCCAATTCCTTCAAAAACTTTGGCAGCCATTCTCTGTGTATCTCTTCAAGGTTTTTAAAATTTCCTCCTCTGCATTGATTCGTTTTGCATTTATTATTACACATATTAGCATTTTTTATTACACTAGTCAATAAATTGTCTCAAACTCGGAGCGAGACGCTCCTAACGATACCCTGTGGGCAAAAGAAAAATAATATATAAAAAAAAGGGGGCAACCTAATTGCCCCCACAATACACCAATATGCCGCCAGCTTACTGTATCCGCTTCGCCACCACCACAAAACGGCCGTCCGGCTCGGAACTGTCACAGGTAGAGAGTGTTAAAAGTTCATCCCCAAAAGATGCTGTTACTCCCGTGTCATATAGTGACAGGGCCGCCATCTCCTGCATATTGGACTGAAACTCTTTCTCCGACGCCGCGTCAAAAAACTGGTAATATTTAAATACCACTTCGTCCTCATTATAGATCCGGGAACGGAACACATACATCACCTGATAGAGTCCCTTCTCATAGATCGTATCGAAGCGGATAGTGGAATGCTTCTCACAGTATTCCTTGCTGCTGTAGCTGTTCAGATTTCCGAACATTTTACCGGACTTCATATGATGCCCATATATAATTAAATTTGTATTCCTATGCACCACATCACAGGCAGCATCCATAAAAAGACTGCCGTTTTTGTCATACTCCTGATTAAAATTGTGATCCAGATAATACTCGTTATTGGCTGTCTGCATCACCGGATAATCTATCACGGTATCGTCGATTTTCAACCATCCGATCAGTTTTTTATTTTTATTGTAGAGAGTCTCGTACTCCGGCAGCACAGTCAGCTCCACATCCTCCTCTTCGGTATAGTGAATCGTCAACGGGGTTGGCGTTCCTGTCCCTGCAAGGCTGGAACTGCCTTTCAGAGAGGCAAGCTGCTCATAATCCATCTGGGTTCTGTCCGCAAAATAGGAATACACGCCAAAATAGCCGAAACACCCTACGGCAATCACACTGCAAAGCACCACCAGAAGCTTACGGCGTTTTTCCCTCTTCCCTACTTCTTCCAGAATCGCCTTCTGCATATCGGCATCGTAATCTTCCAACGATGCCTGCGGTTTGTCCTTACGATTCTTTTTTGTGGCAGCCTGCTTTGTCTTTCCACCGGACGTCTGTGCCTGTTTCTTCTGCGCCTTTTTACGCGCCCTTTTCCCTTCGGGAAGCCTGCTGTTTTTCGTGTACCCCTGCGCTTTATATTTCTCCGCCAGCTCATAGATCTTGTCGTCAAACTCATTCCCGATAGCGCTCTCAAAGCGGTACTGTCCTTCCGCAAGCGCATCGCACAGGGATATCACCTCTCCCGGCTGTTCCATATGAATATTTGTCTTAATCTCCTCAATGAGCTTCAGGTCACGCTTGGCCGCCTTGTACTCCGACTCTGTCCTGAATCTCCTTCCTGCCAATTCATACCCCGACATATGGGGATCGCTCCTTTGCCAGATACTTTATAACATATACTCTTTTATTTTACTCATTTCTCTAAAATATGCAAGTTTTAATGCGGCTTATTTAAAAAGGCTACTCCCCAGCACCTCCCCCACATGCCGCTGCAAAAAATTATCCTGCACCCTGGAAATGCCCATTTCATTTAACGTCTGCACCAAAACGTTACACACGGCCTCAATGACAACCACTCTGCCATCCCCTGTATTTATCTGATACAGAAAGTCCGCAGGGCCCGCTCCTTCCCATGCCTCGGCAGGGTCCGGCACCTGATAGAGCAGGGATAACATATCGCCGACTTCCCCACATACAGAAAGTTCTCTCAGCCCCCTATGCATCCACTTATAAAAAGGAGCGTATTTTTTGTTCAAAAGATAGACGATCTGCATGGCTTCCTTCACAAATTCCGTCAGGCAGATCTCCGCCGTAATACGCTCCCCCCGCTTCATGGCGCGGGCGTAATTGTACTGCCCTGCCTGAGCCGCCCGTGCCAGACTCTCCGCCAGTTTTTTTCTCCAAACTTCCTCCGGGTAATAGGCCATAAGCGCCTCCCGAATCTTGGTAAAACGCCCCAGCCGGTCTTCAAAAACCTTGCCGTTTACCGCCGTGCAGAGCGCAGCTTCCGGAATGGCAAACCACTCCTCCGCGCGCTCCGGCGCCGAGTCCCGCCCCAGAAGTTCCCGATAAAAATCTTCCAGACACAGGACGCCCACACGGCCTTTTCCCTGTTCCTCCTCCACCCGGCCGGCAAATCCCATAAACTCTTTCGGGAGCGCGTCATAGGCCGCCTGCATCCGTCTTCCGTACTGCCCGTAAACAGCCCTCGGCAGCCAGATACAGAAAGAGGGACCGTAATCGTGGTCCCTTGAAATTTCATCGTCGAAACCAAGGCACTCCGAACCATATCCCACGAGCCCCACGGCCGCCTGATCCGCAACCTCCGGAAACTGCTCGTCTAGCATTTTTTTCCCATATGTTTGATAATATTTTTCGGATAATTCTAACCCCTTCATACCTTTCCCTGTACTTTCCCGATCACTTCCCGCGCTTTCGCCGCATAGCTCTCCTGTTTTTCCACATTCCCCATGCTTCCGCACACAGCCGCACAGTTCTCGCAGAGAATGCCGTAACTCATGTTCTCCCCGTAATGCTGCTTCACCAGCTCCAGCGCCTTTTCATAATAGGACAAAGACTTTTCATAATCGCCGTCCCTGTAGCAGGCTTCTCCCATCCCCGCCAGTGCGCCGCTGTAATGTTCATTCGGGTTTTCAGCATCCTTCTCAAACAGCGCAAGTGCACGGGAAAGGCAGGCTTTCGCCTCCTCATTTTCGGAAAGTTTAAAATAAATCAGCGCCAGATTCGTCAGCGTGGTAGCCGTCTGCGCCTCATTGTCCGGAAGTTTTTCAATAATGGCCAAGGCTTTCTTTGCCGCTTCCACAGCCTCCGCATTCTCATTCATCTTCTCAAAGAGAATAGACATATTATTATAAAGCCCCGCCTGCCGGTAATCCCCCTGCGGCAGAATCCGGTCATAAATCTGAACCGCCTGCCGGTAAAGCCTGATGGCCTGCGCATAGTCGCCTCCTGCACTGTAGGCAGTAGCCGCATTGAGAAGCGTGGTCGCGAAATGTTCCGTATCCTCCAGCTTTAACTCCTCCATCAGAAGAAGTACGTCCTCCGCGGCCTGATAAGCCTTCTCAAAAGCCGACACGCTGCGATAAAAGCCGATCATCTCATTGCAGATGGAAATATAGGCCGCATAGTCTTCCTCCTCCTTTGCCTTCTCCAAAGACGCCACCAGAAACGGGTCTATTTGATCCGTCTCGTTTTTGTCAAAATAGGAATCCAGTTCCGTAAAAAATGCATCCATATTCATAACCAATCCCCCTTATCCTTTCGCTTCCACTCTGTCTATAATTCTTTTCTGTTTATAAAAATAATACATGCTGACCAGACAAGCGCACACAACCCAGCTGATCGGATAGCAGGAGATAATCCATGTAAGCCCCTGTCCTGCCGGAATCATGTTCACCCATATGATACGGTAAACGCAAACGCCGAGGACGGATATCAGCGTGGTTACAAAGGTATATCCCTGTGCCCGGAGCGATCCGGAAAAAATCTCGATAAACACAAACATCACAAAGGCCGGAGCGATCCGCCGCATCATCGTCATGCCGATTGCCACCACCGTTTCATCCCCTGTAAAGATTCCCAAGAGAAATGGTCCCGCCGCCATCAAACCAAGCGTCAGGCAGACAGCCGTGCCGACCGCCATTCCCAGACAGACTCTTGTACCTTTCTTCACACGCTCCCATTTTCCGGCCCCAAAATTCTGCCCAACAAAGGTGGTAAGCGCAATGCCGAAGGAGGAATTAATCATCCAAAACACGCTGTCTATCTTGCCGTACGCCGTCCATGCCGCCATGGTATCCACGCCCAGCAGATTGAGCGCCGCCTGAACAATCATGTTGGAAATGCTGTACATGGAGCTCTGCAGGCCCGAAGGAAAGCCGATTTGCAACATGTTTTTCAGGATTTCCCCATGAATCCTGATCTTACGAAAAGACAGACTCATACAGTCCACCTTGTGCATTAATGCCCATGTCACCATCACCGCGCTGATCGCCTGCGAGGCAAGCGTCGCTACTGCCACGCCCAAAACTCCCAGTCCGCAGTAAAGTACCAGAAGCAGATCCAGCACAATATTGACAACACAGCAAACCACCAGATAGTAAAGAGGCCGTTTGGAATCCCCGATTGCCCGCAAAATGGCTGCCCCCATGTTGTAGATAAACACAAAGACCAGTCCCGAGAAATAAATCCGTATATACAGCGTAGACATTTCCATAAGCTCTTCCGGCGTATTCATCAATCGCAGGATCAAAGGCGCCGTCACTACGCCGAGAATACCAAATCCGATCCCGCCAAAAATACCGAAAGCGTAAGATGTATGCAAGGCGTCTTCCAGTCTTTGCCTGTGGGACGCCCCATAAGCCTGCGAAATCAAAACCGTTCCGCCGGCTGTCAGTCCCGTAAAAAAGCCCACCACCATATTGATGATCTGAGCTGAAGAACCACCCACGCTTGAGAGCGCTTCCTTCCCTGCAAATTGTCCCACAATCACCGTATCCACCGTATTGTAGAGCTGCTGAAAAAAGGTGCCCACCAAAATGGGAAAGAAGAAAAGCAACAGCTGTTTCCAGATCACACCCTCCAATATACCGTTTTGCTTTTCCCGCACTTCCTCTCTCATTCCTTTGTACCTACGCCGTCCGAAATATACTTCTCCGCCACCTCCATAATCTTTGCCAAATTACGGATATTTAGCCTGATATCATCCTGCACTTCCAGAGAATGATTTGTGCCTTCCAAAATATGCAAAGGCAGATTGTATTCCTTGCACTTTGCTTCCATCATTTCCGTCTTTGCCCACGGGTCAGCCGTCCCGTGAAACACGATCCCCGACTGGGGATGATAGGTAAAGGTCTGTTCCAGCGGCGTATAATATATATTTTTGCAGCGGATTTTAAATTCTTCCGCATATGCGCAGGCTACCGCCGTGCCGATGCTTTTTGACACAAAAAGGATCTCGTCATAACGCATCCAGCTATATCTCTCAAGCATCAGCCTCGTCACGGTAAGTGCTTCCCCAAAAGCCTTTTGGGGATCTCTGTCCAGTTCCCCGTAGGCCACCCGAAACGTTTCATAACCATACTTTTTTGCCAGCTTTTCACTGTAATATAAGAGCGGCTTGTCCGCCGTATAACCGATTCCCGGGAAAAAAACTGCCAGTTTCATGCCTTAATATCTCCCGTTAAAAATCTGTGTAATCGGAGAATCCTCCGTCAAAATCACCGTTTTGTTATCTCCGGTCACGCTCTCCCGCAAAGCGTCAAGCGCGCGCACAAAGGAATAGAAATCTGTCTTCTCCGGATCGGAGTATGCCCCGGATAAGATCCGCATGTACTCCGCCTCTCCCTCCGCTATGGTGGCCTCCGCCTTCGCCTGCGCGTCAGAAAGCATGATGGAAACCTCCTTGTCCGTGGTATTCTCAATCATTTTGGCCTCAGACTTACCCTCCGCCGTATACTGTGCCGCAATGTTACCCCGCTCGGAAATCATACGGTTGTAGACCGCCTGCTTGTTATCATCCGGGAGATCCAGCTTTTTGACCTCCACCGCCACAAGCTCAATGCCGTACTGCTCCTCCACGTGATTGATCTGCCCCATCACTTCTTCCGTCAGAGAAGTAATCTCTATCACTTCCTCTTTACCCTCAGAAAGATCCAAATCATTTCCGGTAAGCTCGCTGCCGGTCTCATCCACGGTGATGGTCATTTTGCCGTCGCGGCTCCTGATCACTTCGTCCTGCTTCATGTTGGAAATGGTGTTCTTGGTGGCATTGTACACAATGGCATCAATACGGCCCTCTGCATTATGGACAGAACAGCTTAAGGTCTGCGCAAATTTTAACGGATCCGTCACGCGCCAGAGCACGTAACTGTCCACGATCATTGTCTTCTTGTCGGAGGTGATCACATCGGACGCCGGCAGATCGTAAAGAAGAAGCTCCTTCGGCACAGTATCCACCGATTCCACAAAGGGAATTTTAAAACTCAGGCCGGGTGCAGACACCACTCTGTCCACACGGCCAAACTGCCTGATCAGTTTAAATTGATTTTGCTTGGTAATAACCATACTGTTTGCCAATACGAACAACACAGCCAGAACCAAAAATCCGA
This sequence comes from Lachnospiraceae bacterium UBA7202, assembly GCA_002490705.1. GTDB lineage: Bacteria > Bacillota > Clostridia > Lachnospirales > Lachnospiraceae > UBA3282. The sequence goes on along the minus strand of DKUO01000002.1, from coordinate 9,342 downwards.
AGCTGACGCCAAAAGCTTTTCCCTTTTTCCCGCCTTTTTTATCCTTTTTCTTTGTACCGTCGGAATTATACCGCTCAAAATTCTGCACATTCTGATTTTGTGTATATTGATTCTGTGTATAGGAATTTCCCGTATAATCAGCCATCTTCTACTCCTCCCCTTCTGTTTCTTGCGCCGCATCGGCTGTATTGCCGCCGTCTTCTGTGATGGAAGCGCCATCCTGCGTTACAAAACTGTCAAGCGGCAGCATGGTGGTGGTCTGTCCGCCCTCGCCTTCTATCACGACTTTAATGTCAGGAAGCACATCCTCTATGGCCTCGTAAAACATACGCTTCTTAGTTACCTCCGGATATTTTGCGTACTCCTGATACATGGAATTGAACCGGGCCGCCTGACCGTTGGCCTCGTTGATGCGCTCCTGCTTTTTCGCCTCCGCATCCTGCAATATTTTATCCGACTCCGCCTCCGCATTGGGGATCTGTTCGTTTCTGTATTTATTAGCGTTATTTAAGGCCGTCTCCTTGCCCTGCTTGGCCGTCTCCACTTCCTTGAAGGCATTTTCCACCTCAGTCGTAGGCGGCGTAGCGTCCTGAATCGTGATATTCACAAGCTGTATACCAATGTCATAGGCTTCCAGTTTATCCAAAATCATCTGTTTGATATTCGACTGAATCTCATTCTTGCCCGTGGTCAAAACACTGTCAACACTGTAGGAACCGATTGTGGTTCTGATACAGTTCTGGGCGATGTTTTTTAAAATCAATGCCGGGTTTTCCGACGCATAAAGTGCCTTGACAGGATCTGTCACCCTGTATTCCGCATAAAAATCTACATAGATAAAATTATAGTCGGAGGTGATCATGAGCGCATCCTCTATCTCATCATTTTCATCATAATCTTCCCCCTGTAGCTCATCCCGGTATCCGATATTGAATCCCTGAATCGTCGTGTTCACCTTTGTCACTGTCTGGATAAAGGGCACTTTAAAATGAAGCCCCGGCGTGGTGACTGCTTTTGGCGACCCAAAGGTGCAGACCACCGCCTGTTCCTCCTCCTGAATCGAGTAGTAAGAATTGCCGGCAAGCACGGCAAGTACCAGAAGTACAATGACAATCTTTGCCGCTTTCGCGCCTTTTCCACTCGGAATTTTTACATTAACCGGCTGTTTTTTCCCAAACATATCTGTACCAAACCTTTCTCTGTTAGTCGTAGTTTTACTCGCAAGCTCTTAACTCGCAAGAAAAACAAATGCCGCTTCGCGTCGCTTGTTTTTCTTTTGCGTCTGGTATATTATATCATGTTAGAAACAAATAAAAATTAAATTTTCAAGAAATATTTGAGAAAAGAAGGATGGTAAACATGAGAATCATATTCATCAGACACGGGGACCCGGACTATGCGAACGACACGCTCACGGAAAAGGGAATGCGAGAGGCCAGGCTTTTGGCAAAGCGGGTGGCAAAATGGGAAAACATCACGCAGTTCTACTGCTCTCCCCTTGGGCGGGCTAAGAAAACCGCCTCCTACTCTCTGGAAGCAGTGGGCCGCGAGGCGGTCACCTATGAATGGATGAAGGAATTCAGTTATTTTATTGACGATCCTGTGACGGGACGCCACGGCGTTCCTTGGGACCTCATGCCGCGCTACTGGACCGAAATACCCGAAATGTATGACCGCGAGGCATGGAAAACCACGGAGCTTTATCGTTCCAACGACGCGCTTTTGCCCGCCTACAAAGAAGTCTGCGAAGGATTGGACAGCCTTCTGGCCTCCTACGGTTACATACGGCATAACAATTACTATGTGACGACCCCGGCAAAAAAAGAGACAGAAGATACGATCGTGATCTTCTGCCATCTTGGCGTTACCTGTATGATGTTAAGCCACCTTCTCGGCATTTCACCGGTGCCTCTTCTGCATGGATTTTTCCTTGCACCCACTTCCGTCACCGTGCTTGCCAGCGAGGAGCGGATGGAAAACGAAGCGCTCTTTCGCGTGCAGGTGATGGGCGACACCTCCCATCTACAGGCAGGCAAAGAACCGGTTTCTGGAGCCGGATACTTTACCGAACCTTTTCAGGAATAGCAATTACTGCCATCCCTGTCCGTTTTGGCCGCCCTGTCCCGGCATCACCGGCGCCGTGAAAATCGGTCTGTAATCCTGTAGTTTTGCGATCGCAAAGGCCATAAACCCGATGGTAATGGCAACCCTGAGAAGGAAAGGCACGGAAAAGCTGACAAAGGGAAGCACATCCAGAACCGTCGCTACCACAAACATCAGCACCTTCGAATAGACCGCAACCCGGAACAGCGCTCCCGTCTCTATGTGCTTCTTCATAATGGCGGCAATGAGCATTGCAAACAGCAGATAAACCGCCGCGAACATAAAATAGCCAAGTCCCAAACCCACAAAAACGAAAATGTACCCTATGATCATCACAAAGACAATAAGCGGCATCAATGTGGAGACAATCCAATCTCTGTCGATTACCACACCGAAATCAAGGTCTGAAAAATCAAACTGTTCATACTGTCCGTCCTGCATAACCGAAAGGCCGTCCCGTCCTACCAGTATAATATCACTGTATCCCTCGTCGGCAATCCCAGCCGTATCCTCATAGGAAAAACTGTCGATATCCTCCGTCATGTATACGAACACATTTCCCTCATCATACAGAAAGTCTTCCTCAATATTAAATTTTCCGTTCGACAATGCGAAATTCGGCAGCTCCTCCCCCAGCTCTTCCATATCAACGGAAGCAAACACCATCATCACGGAGATAAAAGAAAGCAAAGTGGCTGCTAACACCAAAACTGTCACGAACCCGATCAAACTTCCCGTTTTCACCTTCGTCAGCCTGTCGTACTTGGTCGGCACGAAAGCGAGTGCAAACTGTTGAAAAATATTGGGCGCCTTCTGGGGCTCGGCATTGCCGCCGTAATTGCCGTATCCGTTACACATATTGCCCTGCTGGTACGGATTTCCCTGCTGGTATCCGTTGCCCTGCTGATAAAAATTTCCCTGTTGATACCCATTGTTCTGCTGGTAGGGATTCCCCTGCTGATACCCATTGCCCTGCTGGTAAGGGTTACCTTGTTGATACCCGTTGTTCTGTTGATTGTTGAACTGATTATCCAATTTTTTCTCCTTTACCTACCTAAAACCTCATAGGCGCTTTCCTGTTTACTGTTAACGGATTTTCTCCGGAAATCCCACTTTTTTCTGTACCTTGCGCAAAGTTTTATTGGCAAAATACGCCGCCTTTTCCCCGTTCTCCTTGATGATCTTGTCAATGTAATCCTTGTTTTTACCAAGATCCTCATATTTTTCCTGAAGAGGCTTTAAAACACTCACCACAGCCTCCCCCACAGCCATCTTGAAATCGCCGTAGCCTTTGCCGTCGAACTCTCTCTCCGTCTCCTCCGGGGTCTTGCCTGTGCAGACGCAGTAAATGTCGATCAGATTGTGTATGCCGGGCTGCTCGTCACAGTAGCGGACTACCGCCTCGGAATCCGTCACGGCCCTCTTAAACTTGCGGATAATCGTATCGGGATCATCCATCAGGTAAATGCTTGCATTGGGATTCTCATCCGACTTTGACATTTTCTTTTCCGGATTCTGCAAGCTCTTAATGCTGGCCCCTGTCTTCCCGACATAGGGCTCCGGAATGGTGAACACGTCGCCGTATATCCCATTGAACCGCTGGGCAATATCTCTTGTGATCTCCAGATGTTGCAGCTGATCCTTTCCCACCGGCACTACATCCGACTGGAACAGCAGAATGTCCGCCGCCATCAGCACCGGATACGTGAACAATCCCGCGTTGATATTGTCCGCATGTTTCGCCGCCTTGTCTTTGAACTGGGTCATTCGATTTAACTCGCCCATATAAGTAAAGCAGTTCAAAATCCAGGCAAGCTCCGCATGTCCCGACACATGCGACTGGTAGTAAAGACAGTTTTTTTCAGGATCAATCCCCGCCGCGATATAGAGTGTGAGAAGATTTCTCGCCCGTCTTCGCAGCTCCGCAGGATCCTGTCTTATGGTAATGGAATGCAGATCCACAACCGAATAAAAGCACTGATACTCGTCGCAAAGAGTCACCCAGTTCTTCAAAGCGCCCAGATAATTCCCCAGCGTCAGATTCCCAGTTGCCTGCATACCGCTGAATAATACCTTATTTCCATCCAACATAATAAAATTCCTCCCATAACCATAGTAAACGCCATAACCAATTTCTGAAATTTTTTATGTCGTTAACTATAATAATATATCACCGTATCCGCCTTCCGTCAAATTTTTCGCAAACGAAAAGGATCGCCAAAGCGATCCTTTCCAAGATACACAAATCTTACTGTCAGTTTCCTTCGCCTTCACAGCCGCAGGTAGAACCGTTCCCGCCAAAAGGCCGCTGCTCAAAACGGGGCTCAAATCTGGAGTCCTCGCATCCGCAGGGTTCCGGCTCAGGTCTGCCGCAGGGTGGTTCCGGTCTTCTGCAAGGCGGTGTTTGCGGTTCTTCACAGCCACAGCCGGACTGCCCCATACGACTTCCGTTCTGTCCGCAGAAAAGCAGCAGAAGTATAATCAGACAACAATTATTCATGGGCTTTCTCTCCTTTTTCTCTCATACCATATCCTATGCGAGAGAAAAAGGGCGGTTACTGATTTAATATTTTTTTGCGAATATAGCGGAAGGTCCGCTCTTCTCCCTGCTCTGCCAGCATATGCAGCAAAAACTCCAACATCCGTTTCGTTTTTTTATGCAGCATGGGCGGCGTTTTGGCCGACTGGTAATATGCCAGCGGGTCCTGATCCCGATAGGCTGCACCGTGATACACTTTACAAGCCGCAATGCGGTCCATAAACATTTCGACTACATAGCGGGCCGGCATGGGCGCCGGCGCCATCCCGCCCTCGATATCCTTCGCGCTGTAGTCAATCCAATACTCATAATGGTGCTTATTCCGTCCCTTGTGATGAAGCCATGCGGAGGAATATCCGATATCTTCCCTCTCCGCATTATTCGGGCTTCTGTCGCCCTGATAATATTTGGCTCCCACCAGAAATTCGGCAGGCGTATACTTTGACAGATCATGAAGAAGCCCTTGTTTAAAAAGCCCGACCCGAAAACACCCGTCCATGACTAAAAGTTTATGGTGCGTAATCGTCTTAAAATGTTCCCACGCTTTATTCATCCGGTTTTTTCAACCCCTTTTTCCCTGATCTCTCCGCCCTGGCATTTTTCCGGGCCGGCTTTTCCGTCTCCACCGGCACATCTTTTGTGGTACACAGGACGATGGTTCTCGCCGGTACACAGATCTCCTGCGAAGCGGCTTCCTCCTCGATCTCCGGAAGCTCCTTTCCCGTAGAAGCCCGATAAACCCAACACTTTCCCTTCGGAAGTTTGGGTAATCCCATATAATTTACCTGCCAGTGCATGTTGACTGCGATATAGAAGAAGCACTCCTGCTCCGGTTTTCCCTCCGCCCCATAGAAACCACAGTACATGATTCCCATACACCGGCTGGCAGGACTGGTATCTGGCCGCCATGCCTCCCTTCCGTGAAAGGAAATGTCCGGAAAACCGCAGGAAAGCGTATCAATCCCCCGAAGAAGCGTCTTTCTGTAAAGAATATCGTGGGCTTTTCGCATACCGATCATATATTTCGTGTACTCCAAAAGTTCCCTTCCGGCGCTCGTCTGGTTCCACTTAATCCATGCTATTTCATTGTCCTGACAGTAAGGATTGTTATTTCCCTCCTGTGTGTTTGCAAACTCGTCTCCGCTGTAGAGAAGCGGTGTTCCCCGGGACATCAAGAGAATCGTAATCGCATTTTTCATCTGCCGCAAACGCAGCTCCTGCACACTCTTCTTTCTGCTCTTTCCCTCTACCCCGCAATTCCAGCTGCAATTATAGTCCGTTCCGTCCGTGTTGTTCTCGCCGTTCTCCTCGTTATGCTTGCGCTCATAGGACACCAGATCCACCAGACGGAACCCATCCCATCTGGCAATGCTGTTAATGATTCCGTTTTCGGCCTTATCTTCCCGCAGATGAAAGAGGAATTGGTTAATCATATTGTCGTCGCCCTTGATAAAGCGACGTACATCATACAAAAATCCGTCGTTCAGCCATCCGACATTCCGCCTTCCCTCCCCTTTTCTTTGGGCATTCCATTCCCCGGTAAGCAGCATCGTCTCTGCAAGAAGCGGTTCATCGGCAATCACATCCATAGCCAGAGATGCGCTCATCAGGTGGAACCCGTCGATATGATACTCCAATACCCAATATTTCAGTACATCCAAAATATCCGCTGTTCTCATTTCCGGCGGAAAATAAAACTGCATGGAAACGCCAATACCGGCTTTGTGAAAAGCCCGCACCATATCTTTAAACTCTCCCGCCGCATCCTTACTGTGGGCATAGGCGCTCTTTGGCACATAGTAAAGCCCCGGCTGATATCCCCAGTAATTCAGCCTCGGCTTTTTCTCCTCCTCATTTGGCTTTGGAAGCTCCTGCCTGTAAGTAAGAACAGCCTGCTCCATCGTCTGCGCCGTATTCTCCGGCATGATTTCATCAAACTCATAGGCTGGCATCAGAAGCGCCATATTGATTCCCAGCTCCTGCATATACGGTATTTTTTCCGCCACGCCGGCATAGGTGCCCTTCCATTTCACGCCGGAGGAGCGGTGTTTGGTAAAACCGCGCACATGCAGCGCATACAAAATCATTTTCTCATAAGGGATATGGACATTTTCATCGTTTCCCCAGTCATAAGCCTCTGATACTGCTTGACACCGCGGCAGAGATGGCTTCCTTATGCCATACCCGCAGACAGTTTCCACCCGCTTACAGCAGGGGTCCTGATAGACCTCATCCCCCCTGTAAAAAAGGTAACTGCAATTTCTGTCCTGATAACCGGCAAGCATCATGGCACGCACTGCTCCCACACGCCAATTTTCAGGGAAAGGAATACGCACGCCCTCCCGGTGTCTTCTGTCATAAAGAACAATCCCCGCTTCCTCAGTACCTTCACACACCTCCGAAATGCGCAGTCCCTCTTCCTCAAAAGATACACCAAGCGGATACATTCGTGCCCTATCTACTTGCTTTACGTGGAATGTCTTTTGCATGAAAACCTCCGTCTATTCAAGCCTGATTCCCGGTGCATGATAGTTCTTTCCATGGAATCATAAGTTTAGTCATTTTATATTATACAAAAATTGGAATTTCTTTTCAATCTAAAAAAGTATTTTAGGTTTTGCCGAACGAGCTCATCTATGGTAAACTGTACGCAAGAGCTCCTTTACCCTGTAGCTCGGAAAGGAAAAAGAATGAATCAAAACGAGAAAGCCAATACCAAGGAAGAACTGGACAAGGAAGAAATGACCGTAGAATTGGAACTGGACGACGGCTCCAAGGTCACCTGCGCCGTAGTGACGATCCTGACCGTAGCAGGAAAAGACTATATCGCTCTTCTTCCCCTAAACGGAAACGGCGAAAACACAGAGGGAGAGGTCTGGTTTTACCGCTACAGCGAAAATCCAAAAGACCCCAACGAGGAGCCGGTGCTCGGCTATATCGAAGATGATGAAGAGTACGAGGCTGTCGCCGACGCTTTCGACGAGTTTTTAGACTCTGCCGAGTTTGACGAGCTGGTAGACGACGAGCCTTGAGAAAGCAACGGGTTTAGGAATCGGGAAGGCGCTCCCTTCCCGGTTTTGTTCGTGTGGAAAAAGAGGAACAGTCCATTCTTCGCACGGGTCATAGCCACATAAAACATTCGTCTTTCCTCCTCGATCTGATCTGCCGTCCCGGATTGTTCCAAAGGTATCTTCCCTTCATTGCACTCCGGCAGAAAAACCTTCGAAAATTCCAAGCCCTTGGAGGCGTGTATCGTCATCAGCCGTACCCCTTCCTGCTCTTTTGCCGGCTCTTTGATTGTCTGCGCATAGTCCCGCATATAACTGCGCATCTCCTGCACCGACAAAAAATTCCTGGAAAATTCCTCAAACTCCTCTCCTTTTCTGATAAGCTCCTCCGCCTTTCTGGCACCGTATTTCTCCCGCAAATATCCGTCGTACCCGATTACCTTGCGAATGTAATGGATCTGTAAATGCACCCGCTTTCCGGCCAGATTCTCGATATCCCGAAAGAGCCTTTTCACCTTCTCCTGTATGACAGGAATCGCTTGATAATATCCGATCAGCTCCTCCCTCTCCACATTTTCACGGGGCAGGCTGTCCCGCTTCATATACCGGACAGGCCGGTTCATCACGCGCAGAAAATGCCGCCTTGCAAGCTCTCCCTGCCCCAGCGCCAGATAGGCGCAAATATCCTGAATCACAAAATGCGAAAACCGGTTTTTCGGGCGCTCCCTCAGGGCAAAGGGAATGCCAGCTTCCTTAAGCGTCTGCGCCCAAAGGCCACACTCCAGATTCGTCCGGCAGATCATAGCGCAGTCCGACAGCTTTCTTTTTTTCTGTTCCTCTTTCAGCGCATGGATCACCGCATCCCGAAGCATTGCCTCCGACTCTGCGCTGTAAAGCCTGACTCCTTCCCCTTCTGCATGATGTGATAAAATCTCCTTTGGAATCCGGTTCTCATTCTCCCCGATCACCTTTCCCGCCGCCTGTACGATCTCTCCATGGCACCTGAAATTCACGTCCAGCAGAATCCGTTTTGCCTTCGGAAAATCCGCTAAAAAGCGCTGCATACTGTCCGGATTCGCACCGCGGAAGCCGTAGATAGACTGGTCGTCGTCCCCCACAATAAACAGATGGTCCTCCGGCGCTGAGAGAAGCCTTATGATTTCATACTGCATTGGAGAAATATCCTGAAACTCATCTACCAAAATATAGCGAAACTGTGCCTGCCAGCCCGAAAGGCATTCCCCGTCTGACTGCAAAAGCTTTAAGCATTCTGTCAGCAAATCATCAAAGTCAAATTTAGAAAACTCTTTCAGCCAGCTCTGATAATCCTCCAGTAAAAAAAGGAAATCCTCCCGCTCCATTTTTTGAATTTCCGGCACGGCTTCTTCCGACTCCTTTCTCTTATATCTGCTTATGGCAGTCAAAATTTCTTCAATGTCCTCCTCCTGCAAATAGAGGAATCGGTTGTGGCTATGTATGATGTCCCGTATCAACTTCCTCTTTTCCGTCTCTGTGATAATGGTATATCCGCGATACTGCGCTGACTGTCTCAAGATATGATAGAATACTGCGTGGAAAGTGCCGAACCAAACCGGAAGGGATTGTTCTCCCGCAAGACGCCGGAACCGCTCCTGCATTTCCATTGCGGCCGCCTTGGTAAATGTAATGACTAGTACACCGAATAATAATTAA
>DKUO01000057.1 GCA_002490705.1 Lachnospiraceae bacterium UBA7202 | reverse complement strand
CAGATACCGCCGCCCAGACTGTCTACCACCTGTCCGTTCAGATAAGAGCCTGCCATTTGATAACCATTGTCCGCTGTAAAAGGTGACACCGCCTCATAAGCGGAAAACTCCTCGCCCGGATATAAGGTGCGTCCGTTTATCAGGCTGCACCCGTTTGCCACATTTGCGCTCCTCGCACCGCCGGATGTGGAATAGCTGGTGGAAAACGTGCCGAGCACATCCTTCACCTTCTCCAGATCCTCTACCGTGCCCTGCGGCTCGCTCATCTCAACCTGCATATCCAGATCACAGGCGCCGCCGTCCCATTCATTGATAAGGTAATCATAGACCGCATCCGTAGTGCCGTCCCGGTCTACTACCCTGCCGGACTGTCCTTCCGTAATCTCAAAACCGTTCTCCGTCTTTTGCAGCGTCGCGTTGACAGCCTCCTGATCATATTGCGCCGCATTTTCTTCAATCAGAGAATGAATCTTATCCTTATCAAAGTCAAAGCTGATCTTGTACACCTTATTCTGATATTCCAAATCGCGCAGCTCTTTATAGCATTGCAGAATATCTCCATCCCGTCCAAAACTCGCGGCCTCATCCAAGATTTCCTGATTTCCCCACTGTAATCCCAAATCCGCCGCCGTTGCGGTAATCTCACCCTCCTCCGGGGCATGCAGCGTGATCTGCGCGTCACCGAAGGTGGCAACATAAGCATCAATCGCCTCCCGCGCCTCTGTCTCCGTCATACCGGACAAATCTATGTCCTCCGCATAGATTCCCGATACTATTTTTTCCTCCTTCGCCTGTACCGGCATAACGAAAAACGCAGCCGCCGCTAATGCCATCGAAGCCATAACCGATATTTTTTTCCCAGTCACCATACTGCTCTCCACTTTCCTCTGTCTGAAATTGCCTGCTTGATAAATCTATGCTAAAATGAATACAGCGCAGAAGCAAGCATCGGAATGACCATAGCCAAAACGACGATAATAATGATAATCGATGAAATGATTTTTTTGGTTTTTCTGTTAAATTTCATGACAGTACCTCTGCAAGTCATATAACAATATTTACACAAAAATAAAGGAATGCCAACTCTTGGCATAAAGGAATTATATATGAATTTTTTTATTTTGGCAAGCACTCTGCTGTTAGGAGCAGCAATTGCGATCGCCTCCTCCAAAAGCAAAAAAACAGCCGCCGCCATGGAACAGGAATTCTGGCAAAAAGAACGCGCCGCTAACAATACAAGGCGCAAATCCCTGGACGATCTACCTTATATTAAGCTGCCCATGGAAATCTTTCCTATGGATCTTTTGTCAGACGTTCCGAAGGTGGAAGATTACCGGCAGATCATCTTATCTTTAAAAGATCTGCCTATCGTCAATTTCACCGGCCTTTCCAACACGGAGCTGAAACTCCGTTACGGCGCGCCCAACATTGATCTTTTGACCTCTTACGACCAAAATTATACACTTTTGGCCCGCACAATTCAACAGTGGGCTCAGGCGCTTTATGACGGAGGTTTCCCTGCACAAGCTTGTCAGATTTTGGAATTCGCCGTGTCCACAGGCACAGACGTCAGCGCGACTTACCGCCTGCTGTGTAAAATTTATCAAGAGCAGGGCACTCCCGAAAAAATAAAAGATCTTTATCCTGTGGCGGAGTCTTTACAGTCCGCCATGCAGAAAACTATCGTCCGTATTCTGCAAGAATCCGGTCAATCTTCCGACTAGCCTCGCTGCGGGTCAGACTCTCAACTTCATAGTCTACTATTAGTTTATGCTTGTCCAATAGTTTATATAACTGTTCCTTTTGCGGAATCGTGATCGGTGTATCACGCTTTACCTGATAGAGAAGGGGTTTGGGACAAAACAAGCTCTTTTCTCCCGCCTCCTCTTCTTTCTCATAAAATTCTTCTGAAAGTTTTCGGTATAGCAACACCGTAGCACGGGCATCCTCCAAAGCCCTGTGGGCTTTGTGGGGAATATCGTAATGCCGGCAGAGGAACTCCAGGCTGCGGCTCTCCAACTCTTTCAAATATTTGCGTGCGATCTTTAAAGTGTCAATTCCCTTTCTCTCAAAAGCCAGTCTTTCGTTGACTGCCGCTTTCTTTAAAAATGCAAAATCAAAAAGAACGCTGTGGCCCAGCAGCACATGATTACCCAAAAAGGCAAATAATTCCGGCAGAATTTCCGCAATTTTTCCGGCCCCCGCAAGCTGCTCGTCACGAATTCCGGTCAGCTCCACAATGCGCTCCTCCAGTCTTCTTTCCGGATCGACAAAGGTTTCCCACTCCCCTGTCACCTTCCCCTGTTCCACTTTGACCGCTCCTATTTCTATGATCCTGTCCCGTTTCGGATCAAGCCCCGTCGTCTCCAAATCAATGCACACAAAAGAATCTGTCATTTGCTCTCCAATCTGTGAATCCCCGCCTCTTCCCTTGAAATCAACTCTTTATAATAAAAATTCATTGTTTTTTTATCTAAAATCAACAGGGCCCATATTTTTCTATATTTATGATTATCTCCAAGCTGTACACACCACATATTGTAGAGTCCTTAATGCTTTTTCTAATTTTAGGGTAAATTTTTAAGAAAATATTCTCTATGGAATATCTCTATTTAAAATAAGAATATTTTTCGCCAAAAAATAAACTACAATGACAAAAAGGGATTACAAATGAAGACTAGGATTAAGGAACTCCGCTTGGAGAAAAAAATGACCCAGCAGGCCCTTGCAAAGCAGCTGGGCATTAATCAGGCAAGTCTGAGCAAAATTGAATGCGGTGCAATCACACCCGACGCTTTGCTTCTCATTGATCTTTCGCGCTTCTTTCACGTTACCACAGACTACATTCTATTACTTTCTGAAGAACGTCTGACAGCAGATTGCCTTTTAGCCGACAATCTGTGTAATCTCAAAAAATACCAAAATCTCATCACGATCTATCAGAAAATGACGCAAAAACAGCAGACAGATTTTTACAATTTTCTGTGCAGCATGTCAGATTCGCACATCTAGTCAGATTGCCAGCTTTCCATGTGTTCACTCCTTTCGCTGTCACATCTGGTCTATGCGTTATATATCGCTTCTAGCAAAAGGCGGGATCACTGTATCCCGCCTCATTTCCTGTCTATGACCCCTATGACAACGTGGAAAGAAATCTGTCGAAGGCCGCCTGCCCAGCCTCGTCTCTCTTATACACGCCCGCATCTTCCAGCACTTCCATAAACACATTGCCGATTTCCTTGTGAAGAATCTCCGTAATATTATTCTGATCTACACGCGGATACTTTGGCAAAAACTCCTCAACCCAGTCGGCATGTTTGGACAGTTCCTCATCCTTACGAAGATCCGCTCCCGACAAAACCGCTTCGGCGAGACGCTCCATTTCCCCCTTTAATCTGGCCGGGAGTACGGCAAGTCCCATCACTTCGATCAAGCCGATGTTTTCTTTTTTAATATGATGCAGTTTCGCGTGGGGATGGTATACGCCCAGCGGATGCTCCTCTGTGGTGATATTGTTGCGAAGCACCAGATCCAACTCAAATTTATCGCCCCGCTTTCTGGCGATGGGCGTGATCGTATTGTGCGGCTCCCCGTCAGTCTCTGCAAAGATAAATGCCGCTTCATCGCTGTAACCACGCCATTTCTCCAATATCACATCGGCTAACGCGATAAGCCGGTCAGGGTTCTCATGGGAAATCCGAATCACGGACATGGGCCAGTTGACAACGCCTGCGTCCACATCGGTGAAGCCCTGCACCGTAAAGACGCGCTCTATCGGCGCCCTTGCCATGGCGAATTCATAGTTCCCGCTCTGAAAATGATCATGACTTAAAATGGAGCCTCCCACAATCGGAAGATCCGCGTTGGAGCCCACAAAATAATGAGGAAACTGCTTCACAAAATCAAACAGCTTACAGAAAGTATCGTGCTCTATTTTCATCGGGATATGCTGTGAATTAAACACAATACAATGCTCGTTGTAATATACATAGGGAGAATACTGAAATCCCCAATCACTGCCGTTTATCGTGACAGGTATAATTCTGTGGTTCTGTCTCGCAGGGTGGTTTACCCGGCCCGCATAACCCTCATTCTCCCGGCAGAGAAGACATTTCGGGTAGCCGCTCTGCTTGGCGTTTTTCGCCGCCGCAATAGCCTTCGGGTCCTTCTCCGGCTTGGAAAGGTTGATGGTAATATCCAAATCGCCGTATTTTGTGGAAGAAATCCACTTCTGGTCTTTCGCAATGCGGTAACGTCTAATATAGTCCGTATCCCGGCTCAGCTTATAAAAATAATCCGTGGCTTCCTTCGGGTCTGACGCATACTTTTCCCGAAAGGTCCGTATCACCTCGCTGGGTCTTGGCGTGAGCAGTCCCATGATCTTCGTGTCAAAGAGATCCCGATACACAACGCTGTCCTGTGTAAGACCCTTTTCGCAGGCATAATCAAGCATTTCCCTGAGTATCGCCTCCAAATCCTCTACCGACACCGCAGCGTCTTCGCCGCCGTCCTCCAATTCGTCCAGACCGAACAATTCCAACAGTCTGTTGGTCGTATAAATCTTATCTTCTTTTTCAATTAACCCGGTGAGAAGTCCGTATTCTACCAATTTTTTGATGCTGTCCTGAATCATTTTTCCCTCCATGTCAGCGCAGGTTTCCCGCAGAGAAATCCTGTTTCATCAAATTTTTGCAAAGTTACACAATGCTCGGCCCGTCTCCAATCTCCACCACATAAAAATCGGCCTCTTTCCCGACACGCTCCCTGTAGGCGGCGCCGACCTTTTCTTTAAAGCTTTCCACCGCTTCGTCTTTTACGATACTCACCGTACAGCCGCCGAAGCCGCCGCCCGTAATTCTGGAACCGATCACGCCGTCCACCTTCCACGCCTCTTCCACCAGCACGTCGATTTCATCACAGGACACCTCGTAGTCGTCGCGCAAAGAGACATGGGAGGCGTTCATCAATTCCCCGAATTCCTTTAGGTTATTATTCTTCAAAGCCTCCACCGCATGGATTGTCCGCTGGTTCTCATAAACCGCATGCTTCGCGCGCTTTGCGCAAACCGGATCCTGAATCGCAGACTTGTTCGCCTCAAAAGCCTCCTCCGTCAGATCGCCAAGACTCTTGATCTGCACTACCTTCTGCAAATCGGCTAACGCCTGCTCGCTCTCACTCCTTCTTGTATTGTAGCCGGAGTTTACCAGCGAATGCTTTACGTTACTGTTCGTCACAATGATCTTTGCGCCGTCTAATACAAGGGGCGCATACTGGTAAGAAAGATCAGCCGTATCCAAAAAGATCGCGTTATCTTTCTTGCCCATGGCCGATGCAAACTGATCCATAATACCGCAGTTCATGCCGTTAAAATTGTTTTCCGAATACTGGCCGATCAGCGCCAGATCCACATTTGTCACATCAAAGCCGAACAGATCACGCAGATAAAACCCTGTCAAAACCTCCAGAGAAGCGGAGGAAGACAGCCCTGACCCGTTCGGAATATTGCCGTTTAACACAATGTCCAGCCCGCAGTCCATCTTCATGCCGCGCTCGGCAAAAGCCCACATAACCCCCTTCGGATAATTGGTCCATCCCGCCGCGTCAGAGGGTTTCAAATCATCCAGACTGCTCTCGATCACACCCAGATTTTCAAAATTCATAGAATAGAACCGAAGCTTCCTGTCTGTTCTCTTCTTCACCGCCGCATAAGTGCCGATGGTCAACGCACAGGGAAATACATGCCCCCCATTATAGTCCGTGTGCTCGCCGATCATATTCACCCGCCCCGGCGCAAAATACACCTTTGCGCTGCCGGCATCCCCATAGAGCTCCTCAAATTTTTTTAATACAGTTTTTTTCATACCCGCCCTCCTTCTCTTTTTCCTACTTCTATCTTACATAAAAAAAGGACTGTATAGAAATAGTCCTTTGTTGCTGAAACCTGTCAAAATGTTATATTTTCCTTTAAACACTGTTAATCTGTCCGATAAATTCCTCTACCTGTCTCAGATATTCCCTGTTCCGTCTCGTCTCGCCCTTGCGCATCTCTTTTCGGAAGCTTGTAGGCGACATCTGCTTGATCTGCCGAAATGCTTTTGTAAACACCAGAGGATCGTGATAACCGCAGGACAGGGCAATGCTTTCAATCGGCAGGGATGTGACCTGCAAAAGTTCCGTTGCCTTAGTGATGCGGAAGGTCGTCAGAAACTGCTGGGGCGACATTCCCATAGATTTCTCAAACAGCGTATAGAGATAGCTCCTGTTGACACACACATAATCCGCCACATCTGTCACTTTGATCGGATTACAGTAATTATTCTGGATAAACGATATGGCCTTTCGCACATAAATGTTAGCCTTATCGTTTTCTCCTCTCTTCTCCACCCTGCTGCCTTCCGCTATGACGGATAAAAAAATGCCCAGCTGGCCGTTCCGGCGCAGATCATGGGAAAGGCCGTAGGTATTATGCTCCATCATATCCTTCACAATCCGGTAAAGCTCCTCCGAGGCGTCGGATTTAAAGATCGGCTGACTCACGGACAGACCGATATTCTCCACATACTCCGCCGCCTGCGTCCCGCTGAATCCCACCCATACATAGGTCCATGGCTCTTTTTCATCCGCCTGATAGAAGGCAAGCTCATCGGGTGTAATCAAAAAGCCGTATCCCGCTTCCAGCGGATACTCCTCCTTCCCGATCACAAACCTGCCCTTGCCGCTCAGAATATAATGGATCAGATAATGGGGCTTTAATGCCGGCCCGAAACTGTGCATCGGCTCTGTTCGGGACAGACCGCAACAGGACACATACAGGCTTCCCGTCTGTTCCCCCGCAAATTCCAATTTATATGCTTTTTCCATAATCGGTTTCCCTCTGTGAAATCTACAGCTTTACGTTTTAATCTTATCACGCCCCAAAACAGCCTGTCAAACTCTCCCTGCCCTGCATCACGAACCGTTCTCCTCTATATAGCTGTCCACATCCGCAAGCAATTGCTCCCAAGCATCCTCGTGTTCCACATAGTATAGCGGACACAGCTTTCCGCCACAGTCGTAATGCCGCAGAATATCGTCTGTGGTCAAATGATACTCCTGTGTCAGCCAGGCCAGCATATGTATCAGCGTGTCATAAGTTTCCCGGGTGAACTCTCCGTTTTCATCCAGATAACAGCATTCGATGGAGAGGGAGTCCTCATTTCTTGAGATCACCGCGTAGGCTTGTTCTTCCCGCGGAATACACTGTATCACTTCTCCGTCATAACCAATGATAAAATGGGCGCTGGCGGCTCTTTCATGGGTCTCTGCCAGATTGGCAAAATAACTGCGGTTCCCCTGCGCTGACGTTCCCGGATTCGCCGTGTAATGGACAAAAATGCTTTTCACTTTTGTAAGCTTCGTACCCGGCCTGGAATATTCATTGATCTCCAAAAAATCTTCCGTAATCGCAGGCGGTTCGATTTTATTTTCCCCCAGTTTTTCGGACATCACCTCCACAATGCCTTTGTTTTTATCTGCGCTCCTGCCCGTCTTTTTGTCCTGCATCATGCGGTAAATCGCACCGGTGGTCTGAAAAATCAATACCAGACACACCGCTATGACGAAAAGAGTAAAACATCTGTAAAAAAACACCTTCCTGCGTTTGGCCTTCCTGCGCTTGACCTTGCGGGTCGGTTCCCGGTCTGCAAGCCGCATCAGACGGGGATTTTCAGATTCCCCGGAAAGCTCCCACAGCTCCAATCCCTGTAACTGATTGCTGTCTGTACGGCGTCTCCCTACGCTCTGTCCTCCCCTGCCCTGTGCAGATTTCCCTGTTCTGCTTCGCGGTTTGTTCCCTGCCCTGCCTCGCGAATCGTCTCCGTATATCAGGCTGATATTGTCTCTCGAACTGCTTCTGCGCGGATTTTTTCTGTCGCTCCTTTGTGCCTGTCCCATTCCCTTCCCCCTCTTTTATATCTATATCCATTGTAGCCTGTCAATCTTTAAACTCTCTCTAAAATTGACACTTTTCTACATGTTATATATTAGAGCGGGGAAATTAAGAAAAAGTTTCCCAATTCTTAAAATTTTTTTATTTTTACCTATTATTTTTCTAAAGAATTTCCCCCGGAAAGATATGCTTCTATGGCGGGGTACAGCTCTTCCAGGCTTTCGCGAAACGCCTGATTATCCTCATAATCCGCATCCCGTAATGTCGGAAGTTCCCCTTCCATTTCCTCCCGTTCATACACACAAAAATGAGACTTGTCCACCCCGCCCGGATTTTGGACATCCATGGTGATCTCCTCCAAATTTCCCACCGCATAAAACAGCATCGCCGCATTAAAATACAGCGTATCCTCATCCTCCTTCGTGAGAATATCCGTGCTCATTTCATAGGAAAAACGCAAGGAATAGGGCCGGTTCATTGTCTGTAACGTAAATCCCTCCACCCGGTTCAAAGAAAGGGGCAGGGGAAGCGCTTCCAGAAGGGCGCCCACGCGAGTATTATCACCAATATAGGGCGTCCGATTTTCTGTCAGCGCATCAAAGAGCGCCTCCCGCCTTTTGCTGTTCAGGCTTAAGATAACCGCCCCTTCACCCGCCGCCTTCAACTCGCTGTCAATAAAGTTCATCTCTTCCAGATATTTTTCCGGCACCCTGTCAAAATCCGCCTTCACATAGATGTAGCATCCGCCCTCCAATTCGTCTACGTTGACATTCCGGGGCTGATAGGTCGTGACTGTGATTTCTTCATTTGGCAGATAATCCACCGATTCTTCCAACGGGGTGACCTCCCAATCCTCACTGAGCATCGGATTGCCGTCGCCCTCTAAGATATAGGTGGTATCGTCGTTACTGTCTGTGCCGGGCACACCGTCTGACGCTTCGGGAATCTCCGCCTCAGCTTCCTCTTCCGCCGGCGTATAGGAATGCTGCGTTACATCCTCATGCCACAAAGCCCCTGTTTCCTTTTCCGCCGGTGTATAAATATGTTCTGTCCTTGACAACGGTTCTCCCAGATAGGCGCGCAAAAGGTAATTGTCCCCCTCATCCCCCAGAGGCGTCACCTCGCGCCCCGCATCCACAAGGGCTAAGGCGTCTTTCAGGGAAAGTCTGGAAAACCGTCCCACCTCACGCCCGGCGCTCTGGTGATACACTACGATATCCTCGTTTTCCCCCTCCAAAATACAGCCGCTGATACCGCCGATACTTGCGGGCAGATGAATCTGCATATCCGCACCCGTGACCGTAAGGCCCTCCTCTTTGTCCACCATCACGCCGTCAGACCAGAACCCTCTGGTAAAGACAAACAGACATATCACCGCTGTCAAAACAACGAGCGCCGCTATGGCCGCATAAAAAACACCCGGCTTCTTCACAATGAACTGAATCCGCTCCTTCACGCTCTTCGCACTGCCCGTCATGGTTGTGGCCGTACAGGCCAGATCCGAAAACCGTCCTCGTCTTGTGATAATGGAAAGCAGAGTCTCGCCATAGGAAATCCGCTCCTCTTCCCCCAGCAGGGCCAACGCACTTTCGTCGCAGGCCAGTTCACAATCCCGCTTGGAACAGACTGCGGCCACCCACACCAAGGGATGAAACCAATATACCGCCACCAACACGCTGCGAAGCACTGCCCAGAAACTGTCGCCATGCTTTCTGTGGACAAGCTCATGGACCATCACGTGCCGCAGCTTATCCGCATCCTCCGCCACATCCGGGGTAAGATACACCGCCTCCCATCCCGGAAAGCCGTAGAGACAGGGAGACGCCAGATGATCTGCTGTGTAAATTCTCAGATTTTTATGCTTTTTGACTAATTCAGTCAGTTCTTCAGGAAGAGCATACTCCTTGCGTGCTCTGCGCAATTTGAGGAAGAAAAGGAAATTCACCGCAGTCATCCACACAGCCACAATCGCCATGCCAGCCTTCCAGACAAACCGCAGAACATCCATCCGTGCAAAGCCGAGTTTCCCCGCTATAAACACAGAAGTGGGCCCGTCTGCGCCGCCGATCGCCTCTCCTGCGGCACGGCTCACAAAAAAGCGGAACAATGGATTGGATCCGCTTAAGGATACTTGAATCGGCTCCTCCAACCGCCCCTCCGCCAAACCACTTCTTTGCTCCGCCTGCCGCACAAGCTCCGTCGGCTGAAGCCGAGACAGAGGGCCAAGATCCATCTGCACGGAAACCGGAAGCGCCAACCGAAGCGCCGCTAAAAGCCAGAGCGCATACAGCAGTCTGCTGCTCACCTTTCCGCGAAAGATCCGGCGGATCAACAGAATCCCTAAAATCAAAACCGACGACGTTATTATGATCTCCTTCATTCCGGCTTTTCCTCCTTCTTCCTCTTCGCCTGCTCCAAAATATCCGCAAGCTCCCGAATCTCCTCCTCAGATAAAGCCTGATCCTCCACCATGGCATTGACCATCATCCCAAGACTTCCTCTGTACACCTTCTGCAAAAATCCGCGGGTCTCCTGCATGGAAACCTCCTCCCTTGTCACCAGCGGATAAAACACCTTCGCCCTGCCGCCAGTCTTGTAGGCCACAGCGCCTTTTTTCTCCATGCGGGAGAGCATGGTAATGATGATATGCTTGTCCCATCCCGTCTCCGCGCACAATGCATTCTTAAGCTCCGTAATCGTACTTTCGCACTCCCAGAGCCGGTTCATAATCTTCCATTCCCCGTCCGATAAACTGACCATATTCCTCTCCTTTTTTATCTTCTATCCCATTTGACTGGCTGGCAAAAATTGGTATACACTCGTATACCCTCTGTCTGCATCATACACTTGAGGTATACGAATGTCAACCCTTTGCTGTATTTTTCCATACAAAAAAGCAGAATACCTTCGTATCCTGCTTTCCGTACCATCATCTATCTCTTTAATACCCTTCACTGTATTTCCGATACAGTTCCTCCAGCTCAGCCTGATCCTGCGACGACACATTTTCCTGTAGATAAGCCTCCACCTCCGACAGGGATTCGCTGTCCACGCCATCCCCCACAATCTCCATCACGTCGGATAGGGTATCGCTGTCCGCATAGCGTTCAATGATCTCCTCGGCCTTCTGCTTATCCTCCTCGTCCATCGTGTCCACGATTTCCTTCGCCTTCTCGGCGGCCTCCGGGTCGCCGGTACTCTCCAATGCCTGCTTCACCGCCTGCTCCATCACGGTTTCGGAAACCTTTTTTGTCACCGTATGCTTCACTGTTTTTGTCAAAGATCCACTGGCAACGCCGATCAGCAAGACAACACAGACCCCGATCAAAAGTCCCAGAAAAACAACCAGACCAAGTCCCTTTTTCTTCTTCCTTCTTCTACTCATTTTTCCTGTTGAACTCCCTTTCTATGGAAAATAGTTCTCACGAACGGTTCTCTAAGAACGCCATAAAGTGCTCCTTATTTTCCCTCGCACTCTCCTTGGGCCTTCCCAAATCGCTTCTGGCGCCAAGTGATACCGGAATCTCCAAAAGAACAGGGCCTTCCTCTGTCTTGACAAGACTGCCGATCTGTCCAACCGCTTCCGGTGACTCTAACGTATTTGCCCTCCTGTATCCTGCTGCCGCCGCGATTCCCGCAAAGGATGCCTGCTGACACCCGGTAGGCATAGCCCCCACGGATTCGTGGGCCATATTGTTGATCACAATGTGATAAAAGTTCTTCGGCGCCCGCGATGCGATAAAGGGCAAGGCTCCCATATGCATCAAAGCCGCCCCGTCTCCATCGATGCAGACAATCTTTTTATCCGGCCTCTTCTCCGCAATGCCGAGCGCGATCATGGAGGCATGGCCCATGCCGCCCACCGTCATAAAAATATTTTCATGACCGCCGTAAATCGCGTCGCTCTGCTCATACAGCTCTCTTGAGATCTTCCCTGTGGTAGACACGATCACCGTATCGCGGGGGAGACTTTGCAGGATTTGTCCCAACACTTCCTCCCGCACCATCGGGTTGCCGTTCGCCCACGAGAAAGGTTCTTCCTTCTCAAAGGTTCCCTTCTTTACAATAATGGCGAACTGTTCCCCCTGCGACAATGTCTCTTCGGCCTTCCGCAAAACATCATCCATCTGCTCATCCGTTGTATCCGAATCAATCACGCTGTATGCGACGGCAAGGGTTTCAAACAGCTGACAGGTGATTTTCCCCTGAAAGACATGCTGGGGTTCATCCTTCACGCCCGGCTCGCCTCTCCATCCCACGATAAACAGCATGGGGATGCCGTACACATCCCCGTTTGCCAGAGACGCCAGCGGATTCACCGCATTGCCGATTCCCGAATTCTGCATATAGACGCAGGCCGGCCTGCCGGTGGCAAGATAGCTGCCTATGGCAGCACCCACAGCGGCGCCTTCATTGGCTGTCACATAATGACTCATCTTTCCCTGATAGGTCTGTACACCGTCACAAAACTGTTTCAGCGTGGAATCAGGCACCCCCGCGATGGTATCTATCCCCATGTGCTCCAACTGTGATAACAACCTAGACGCTTTCATTGATCCTCTCCCATTCTTCCACCGTATCAATCTCTACCAGCTGCCCCGGCTGCACCTCTTCTATCGTCAGTTTCAACCGGTCCAGATTTCTGTCCACCACTTCATCCCAAAAAAGATTTCCGTTTTCTTCCTTTTCGTAAGCCTTCTCAATCTCTTCCCGCAGGATCCGGGCGTCCTCCTTCTTAAAATAGGATACGCCGACCATATTGTAATTATCCCGGCCGCCCTTGCCTACACGCGAAATCAGGCCATCCCGCAGTTCAAAAACCCAATCCTGTGAATATCCCTTTTCCATCCTGCCATAATAACAGGAATGGTTCAGCTCTTTTCGGAAAATAGAGCTGTCCGCCACATAGAGGTCGGACTCGCAGATAAAGCAGTCTCCCGTACCCAGCACTTCTCTCGCCGCATAGACGGAGGAAATATTATTTTTTTCAAGATAGGCATCGTTGTGCAGAATATGCACCTGCGGATATTTCTCACACAGCGGCGTAAACTGCTCCCCCAGATAGCCCGTCACAATATAAATTTCTTCCACCGGTCTGGACAACAATCCCTCTATCACCGTCTCAATCATAGGCTTTCCGTGTACCTGAATGAGCGGTTTCGGCGTATGCTCCGTCAGGGGCCGCATCCGGCTTCCCAGTCCCGCCGCCATCAAAATTGCGATTTCCTTCACCATAACCTCCACGCCGCTTTCCTAAATCTCGTCAATCAGGCGGATTATATCCTTAAAAGGCATCAGCCGGGAATCCACCTCAAGCGCCCTGTGATTCTTTAAGATTTCCTCTGCGGTGCTCTGCATGGCAGGAAACGCGCTTCTGGTCAATTGGTTCGCATAGATCACAATATTGACGCCCGCCGCCGCAAGCTCCTCCTCCGTGATGCTGTTGAAGGAAGTGGGCACCACCACAATCGGCGTCTTCTTATCTTCCGCCCGGAACTTATGACAGAACTCCACAATCTCATCAGGCGACTTTTTGCGGGAATGGATCATAATGCCGTCCGCCCCGGCCTCCACATAAGCGCGGGCACGGTTCATCGCATCCTCCATCCCCCTCTCCAAAATCAGGCTCTCGATTCTGGCGATGATCATAAACTCATCGGTGCGAAGCGCTTTCTTTCCCATACGAATTTTTTCACAGAAATTCTCTATGCTGTCCTGCGTCTGCTCCACTTCCGTGCCGAACAGAGAGTTTTTCTTTAATCCTGTCTTATCCTCAATGATAACCGCCGATACGCCCATCCGTTCCAGCGTTCTCACATTGTATACAAAATGCTCCACCAGTCCGCCCGTATCCCCATCCAAAATGATCGGCTTCGTGGTCACATCCATCACATCGTCAATCGTTCGAATTCTGGAGGACATATCCACCAGCTCAATATCCGGCTTTCCCTTGGCTGTGGAGTCACAGAGCGAGGAAATCCACATTGCGTCAAACTGATCCAGTCTTCCGTCGCTTTCCACCACCGTCTTCTCCGCAATTAAGCCCGTCAGCCCGGAATGCACCTCCAGCGTCTTGACAATCGGACGCATCTCAATTAACTGGCGCAGTCTCTTTCTCCTGAATTCAGGCATGGCCAGTTTTTCTTTCATCTGATCGTCTATCCGCTTTACATTCTCATTATAGGTGTAGGGAATCTCGATCAGCTCTCCGCCAAATTTTTCCAGATTTTTGATCACGTTCTCCCGAATCACGGATTCCGGCCCCTCCGACCAGTTATCCCCGTGAACCACATAGTCCGGCCGCAACTCTTCGATCACCTTATCGTACATGATTTCCTGTTGTAATATCACATCTTTGACAAGCCCGGTCTGCCTCACGATCTCCATCCGCTGTTCCAAAGGTATGGTCGGGAAACGGTTAAATCCCACCATGGCGGCATCCGTCAGCACGCCCACATAAACTTCCCCGTACTCCTTCGCCTTGTTTAAAATATTTAAATGCCCCTCATGGATTACATCCGTGCAAAAACAGGTATATACTTTTTTCATCACGCCCTCCTGTCATACAAAACCGGCATTGCCACCCCGCAGGCCGTAAGCGCCTCTTTAAATACAACAAAGAAAGCCTCGATATCCTCCTGATCAATGGCACCCAACGCACAGAGCCGGAACATTCCCAGCTTCTCCACCTTGCCGGGATAGATCGTAAACCCTCTCTCGTAGCAATAATCATGTACCTTCTCAAAATTCCAATGGCTGTCGTCGGGATACAGCGCCGCCGCCACCAGCCCGGACTCCTGTCCTTCCTGTATATAGATTCGGAATCCCAGATCCGTAAGTCCCTTCCTAATGGCCTGAAATACCCGGCAATGTCTCGCCCATTTCTTCTCTTCCCCCTCTTCAAAATACTCCTTAAGCGCCTGTCTCACCGCATAGATTACCTGCACAGGCGGCGTAAAGTGCATTTCTCCGTGTTCCTTCGCATACGCATACTGCATGTACAAATTGCAGTAGTAGGAGCGGCGGGGATACTCTGCCGAAGCCTCTATCATAGATCTTCTGCCGATGATAAAGGATAGGCCGGTCATCGCCATAATGCCCTTCTGGGCCGAGGCCATGCAGAAGTCCAGCTCGTCCTCCTCCATATTGATCGGCCGCATGGCGTAAGTGGACGTCGTATCCACCACAAACATAGCGTGATAGCGGTGCACCAGCGCCCCGATCTCCCTGATCGGATTGAGCAGCCCCGTCCCGGTCTCATGATGGGTCGTATAAACTAACGCGATATCGGGATTTTCCTGCAAAGTCTTTTCTATCACGGTAAGATCAGGCTGCCTGTCAAGCGGCAGCTGCAAATTTATATGGGAAAGGCCATAATATTCGCAGATCTCCGCGCCCCGGCTGCTGTATGCGCCGTTGTTGATGATGAGAATTTTCTTCCCCTCCGGGAGCAGGGAATTCAAACAGATATCCATATTGATGGTGCCGGAACCACAGAAAAGCACCGCCGCGTATTCCTTCGGGTCCGCATGCACGATCCGCAGCAGCCCCTCCTCAATCTCCCGCATGATAGAGACAAACTCTTTCTCCCGCGGACAGATATCGGGAACCACCTGTGCCATCTTAACGGTATCGGTGGTCGTCGCAGGCCCCGGATTTAACAATATATTTCTCTTTACCATCTGCACATCCTCCTTATTTTCCGGAACGCTCCACCAATCGGTCGATGATATATTTCGCGCCCACTTTTCCGCTCTCGCCGTTATGATAAATATACTCTTCCTTTAAGCGCTGCATGGCCTCTCTGGAAAACTGCGCGTCCCACAACAGCTTGTCCACCGCGGATTTGACTTCTTCCCCCACGGCCTCCGGCGCAATGGAAATACCTATCCGGTCTCGAAGCTCTATGTCAATCGGCACCGTCTTAAGCTCCTTGTAATCGGGATTTAAAACCTTCATCGGCGTGTCCACAAACAGCACGGGTTTCAGGGTCGCAAAGGCATACTCAAACGCGATACTGGACCAGTCCGTCACCAACAGATCCGCCGTATATACTGTTTTGTTGGAAGAAAAATCCTTCTGAAAAGTAACATCCTGATACTTGGCCGCCAGCGCGTCGATCCGCCCCTCAAAATGCCGGACATACTGGGGATGGGGACGGACGATAATGCGGTAAGGCGTCTCCGCCAACCGTTCCAGCATTTCCTCGATGCAGGAATCCAGAATATTATCCTTCTGCCAGGAGGGCGCGATGAGCACCGTTTTGCCCTCCTGCGATGACTCCCCGTCCTCCTTGACCATGTCTTCATAGGATTTTGTCATATTATCAATGACGCTGGAACCCCACTCCACCAGATTCTTCGCCGGCAGTCCGTATTTCTGTTCCCGCTCCGCAAGCTCCTGCTTGTTTTTGGGCCCCGACGTAAAGATCGTATCATAATGATCGAGCGCTTCCTTATGAAATGACAGATTGGCGCTGTTCACATCGTGGGGCACATAGATATACTCGATATCTTTCTGCACATAGGAGCGCTTTAACTGGAAATTTTCCAGATCCGGCGTGGTCATGACCATGATATCCGTCTCCATTTTCATCATCAGCACGATCATCCTGTTTTCCCCGATATAATACGGTTTAAACTGATCGCCCGCCATCCCGAAAACCTCATCCTCGGGATCGCTTGTAATATAATGGATCACGATATTGGTCCTTCTGATAATCTCCTCTATGATATTTTTATAATATTTATAAAAACCGTTTTTCTCCGAATAAAAGACAATCTTCTTGTCCGGCTCTTTTAAAAACCGCTTATAATCCGCCTTCTCCTTATCCCGGTAGGGACTTTTTTTGTCCTCCTTCTGCCGGGAGGCCATAAAGGCCTTCGCCTCCTTCAGCTCTTCCTTACTCTTTTCCAGCGCCTCATAATCAATATAATCTTTGGGATTAATCCAGATATTTAACAAAAACAGCTGTACCGTGGACAGGATATTGCTACAGCTCCAGTAAAAGCCCACGCCTATGGATACAAAAAAACCAAGATACAGGGAAAGTCCTACGGAAAACGCCATAGTGCCGTATTTGTTTAACGCCCCCTGCTCCGACTGTAGGACATTGATTTTATTCTGTACATAACACATGAAAAAGGCGGATAACGCCGCAAGAAGGGGGATCAGCAAAGTGACCCCGCCTGTCCTGACCGGAATATCCGTCAAGGTGGTTCCCCGTTTGACAGCCTCTACCACGCCCATCAGTAAGACCAACTGCACAACTAACGGTATCAGATCGGCAAAGGGACTGTATTTTTCTCTTTTAAACAGCTTGTACTGCTCCTCGGAAATCGCCTCCTGATTTCCGAGGTATGTCGCGCTGATATGGTTCATTTCCGGCTGCATCCGAACTGTCTTGATCGAATTTTTCTGCACCCAAACCGACAAAGGAAGCAAAATTACCTTCGTCAGAAACGTAAATACCAGTATCGCTATCCAATAATTACGGCAAAATCCATAACACCAATTGATCAGCCAGACCAGGCCGCCGATCACCGCATCCGTCACTGTACCCATAACCGCCTCTTAATCGTCCACATCCTTAAACTCAATGCTGCTCTTCTCCGACTCGTCCGTCTTTTTATTTTTCTTAAAGAACGCGAAAATCTTATGTCTGAAAACCGTCAGGATTGCGCCGGCGGCAATCAGAACACCGGCCACCGCCTGAATGATATAGGTGACAGCCGACGGATCAATATAAGCGTGAACCGGCAGCGTAAAAAGATACCAGCCGCAAGTGAAAAAATAAGCGAACTTTGTCAACTGTAATACAACCTTTTTCATAAAGCATTCCTCCTGTAAAACGAATCCAGTTTATTATACTCCACTACCTGTAGCGATGCAAGCCGTCGTGCGCTTAATACGCCTTTCCCCAGTATACCATTTTCTTTGCCGGTTTCCCGCAGCAAACACAGGTATCGCCGATCTGCTCCTGCTCGAACGGCATACAACGGCTGGTAACGGCAAGCTCCTCCTTGATCTGATCCTCACATGCCTGCTCCCCGCACCACATGGCTTTCACAAAGCCGGTTTTCTCGTTGAAAATCCTGCGGAACTCATCCATATTTTTTGCCTGATAGGTATGCGCATCTCTGTGTGCTCTCGCGCGCTCCAGCATTTCCTTCTGCATGGTGTCAAGAATCTCTCCCGCCTTTGCCGCAAGCGCATCCAGAGAAACCTCTATTTTTTCTCCCGTGTCGCGGCGGCAGATCACGCACTTACCCGCCTCGATATCCTTCGGCCCGATCTCCACACGAATCGGAATGCCACGCATTTCCTGCTCAGAAAATTTCCAGCCCGGACTCTTATCGGTATCGTCCACCTTCACCCGAAATGCGCCGAGACGCTCCTTCAACTCGTATGCCTTATCCAGAACGCCCTCCTTCTTCTGCTGGATCGGAATGATCATGATCTGCGTGGGCGCAACCTTAGGCGGCAGTACCAGACCAGAATTATCGCCGTGCACCATAATGACCGCACCGATCAGACGAGTGGAAACGCCCCACGAAGTCTGATGTACATATTTTAAAGTATTGTCTCTATCTGTAAACTGAATGCCGAAAGCTTTCGCAAAACCGTCGCCGAAATTATGGCTGGTGCCGGACTGCAATGCCTTGCCATCGTGCATCAGCGCCTCAATCGTGTAGGTGGAAACCGCTCCCGCAAACTTCTCCTTGTCCGTCTTGCGGCCCTTGATCACGGGGATTGCCAGCACCTCCTCGCAAAAATCCGCGTAGAGATTCAGCATCTGAATCGTCCTCGCCTCCGCATCCTCGGCTGTGGCATGGGCCGTGTGTCCCTCCTGCCACAAAAACTCACGGCTCCGAAGGAAAGGCCGTGTCTCCTTCTCCCAACGCACCACGGAGCACCACTGATTGCAGACCTGTGGCAGATCCCGATAGGACTGCACCACATTTTTATAATAATCGCAAAACAGCGTCTCGGATGTAGGTCTCACGCAGAGCCTCTCCTGCAAAGGCTGCATCCCGCCGTAGGTCACCCATGCCACCTCCGGCGCAAAGCCTTCCACATGGTCTTTTTCCTTATTCAACAAGCTCTCCGAGATAAACATGGGCAGATATACGTTCTCCACGCCCGTCTCCTTAAAGCGGTCATCCATCTGTCTCTGAATCAGTTCCCAGATCGCGTAACCCGCCGGCTTAAACACCATACATCCCTTGATGCTGGTGTAATCCATAAGTTCCGCCTTCTTCACCACATCCGTGTACCACTGCGCGAAATCCTCCTCCATTGAGGTAATCGCTTCCACCAATTTCTTGTCCGCCATTTTTCTTCTCCTTCCTGCAATAAAAAACCACCGAAACTTCCATCCACAAGGGACCGAAATCTCGGCGGTGCCACCCTAATTAACGCAACTGCGCTCTCTCTGTCACGTTCCCTATCCGTACTATTCTCTTCTTCGTCACGTTTTTATTCATTCTAGCTGTATGATTATATTTTGTCAACCGCAATTTTCTACGCTTTTATCACGGCCCGCTGTCGTTTTTTCTATAAAAAATTTCGTAAAATACCTCATTTTACGAAAGCCAATAACCATCTCTAAAATTATAGTTACCCCTTTATTTTTTCTGACGCTTCTTGTACTATACTATCTTTTTATGAGAAGTGCAACATTTTTTACTCAAAATCTTATCGAAAGGAGCATAACAAATATGCATAACAACACATTCAAAAGACACACATTTTCAAACGCCGCCGAACTCTGGGTCCAGTCCCGGAAGAATCGTTGGAAACCGGGGACCTATACGGTATATACACAACGTCTGGCAAAGTATATCCTTCCTTTTTTTGGAAACATGAAATTAAATAAAATTACCGAAGACACCATGGAAAGTTTCGTCTCCTATCTGACGACTCTGTCAAGCGCTTCTCCCCTGTCTCCTAATTATATATCACAAATCTGCGGAACCGTCCGCAGGATTCTGATCTACACGGAAAACAAGCACCATTGCGGCATTTCCATTCCCTCAAATCCCGCCGCGAAAAACCGCTCCGGTCGAATCGTTCTTCCGAGCGCCGACTCCCTCCGCCTGTTGGAGCATTATTTACTTATTCACTGTGAAGAGGATACCTGCCTCGGAATACTCATCGCCTTTCATACCGGAATACGGATCGGGGAGCTGAGCGCATTGACATGGCATGACATTGATCTGAAAGAGGGACTTATCTACATCCGAAAAAGCTTACTGCGTGTGAAGGATGAAAACGTGGGGCAATCCCCTGACCATAAAATGACCCAGATTGTGAAGCAATCCCCCAAAACCCTTGACTCTGCAAGAACCGTTCCTCTTCCCGAAAAATTGATGCCCCTCTTACGACAATACAAAAAGAAAGTTTCCTTGTATGTGGTCAGCGGCGTAAAAAAACCGTGGGCCGAGCCACGCACCATTCAATATCGCTTTAAGAATATCCTGAAAAAATGCGGCATAGAATATTTTAACTTTCATATGCTTCGCCATGCTTTTGCAACAAGATGTGTTTCAGTCGGTTTGGATATTAAAAGCCTGAGTGAAATTCTGGGGCACAGCAGTATCCAGATTACCCTGAACCTTTATGTTCATACGACCGTACAGCAAAAGAAGATATTTATGCGTCAATATAATTCTTTTTTTCAACACACATCCCAAACTTTATAATTTTTTCGTAAAATGAGGTATTTTACGAAAAGTATTCCCCCTCAGGAGCTTACATATGCGTGTCAAAAAGAAACCCTTTCTGATTACGATAACCGGCATCCTTATTTTTGTCATGTTAGTAATCGGCGGTTACACGGTGATCAGAGCAATAGGAAAAAGCCGCCTGCAAAGCAAAACGGATCTTCCTTCCGCGCCGGTTCGATATCAGGGCACTCTCTATGAATACAATGAAAATATCATTACCTTTTTAGTCATGGGCATTGATAAGGGAAAAGAAACCTTTGAACCCTGGGAGGCGGAATTGGACAACAGCGGAAACGGACAGGCTGACGCGCTTTTTCTTGCTGTTTTGGATACGGAAAACCATACCATCAAAGTAATAGGTATCAACCGAAACACCATGACGGATATCTACCTCTGCGACGACACCAACGCCCCCATTCCTACCTCTTTTTCACAGATTGCATTACAGCACGCTTACGGCGCAGACGGGACAGTGGGTTGTGAATATCAGGTAAAAGTTGTGCAGGATTTATTCTATCACCTGCCCATTCACGGCTATGTCGCCATCAATGTAGATGCCGTCCCCGTGATCAACGACACAGTCGGCGGAGTTACTGTGGATGTGCTGGAAGATATAACGCTTCATGACGCAAACCTCGTTGCAGGAAACCGCGTTCATTTGATGGGAGAAAGCGCCTACTGGTATATCAAGTACCGCGATATTGAACAATTTGCCTCCGTTGATATGCGCACAAAACGGCAGGCCCAATATTTAAACGGCTTTATTGATGCGGCCAAACAATCCGTTAAGGAAGACCCTTTTCTGGCGGTTCAGCTGTATCGGGAGCTTAAGCCCCATATGGACACAAATATTTCCGCGGTAGAAGCTGTGTATCTGGCCTCTGATTTGCCCAAATACCAATTTGATGAAAACAGCTTTTACAAGCTTTCAGGCGAAACTGTCATGGGCGAAAGGTATGAAGAGTTCTACCCCGATGATGACGCTCTGCTTACCTTGATTTTAGATATCTTCTATCAGAAAGTAGGTGAGCCATAATGGCAAAGACAAAATCCTTTTATACAACCATATTTTTCTGCCTTTTTCTTCTGTGCAGCATCACCGGATGCGGACAGGACAGCCATGAAGGAACGGCAATCGCAGCAGAGAGCGGCGCAGATTCGCAAATAGACTTTACCGCACTGAAAGCAGAAAATCCGAATATTTTCGCATGGCTCTATGTCCCGGATACCCAAATTGACTGTCCGGTGCTGCAGGACGGGCAATCCGATGATTTTTACAGCAATCACAACGCTTTCGGTGAGGACGACCCTCACGGCGCCGTCTATATTGAGCTTGCCAATGTAACCGACATGTGCGACTTCAATACGATACTGCATGGCAATGCCTTCAAAAATCCGGACTCCCGCAAAGCGCAGTCCTATCCTTTTACAGATCTCTACCGCTTTGCAGATCCGGCTTTTTTCGATTCGCACGAAAAAATGTACCTCTATTTGGATGGAAATGTCTTGACATACGAAATTTTTGCCGCTTATGAGCGGGAAAACACGAGTCTGATTCGGGACTATGACTTCACTGACACGATCAGCTGTCTGTCATTTTTAAATGATTTGTATTCCACAAGGGATCTGCAAATGAATTTGCGGGATGGCTGGAGCTTTATCACACCGTATCATTTTCTGGTCACGCTGACAGCCCATAAAGAGGATGATCCGGAACACCAATTTGTGATTGTCGCTGTCCTGACCCAGGATGAAGCCGGAACAATCAGCCGAATCATGGAAGAATACTAACAGACCACACTTAATACTTATTATAATATCATTCATCATCAAAGGAGGACTCCAGAATGAAAAAAATCAGTAAAATTGTTTCCCTGTCAATGGCTGCCATTATGTTGGTTTCCATGCCTGTTATGGCCGCAGAAAGCCCCAGCAGAGGCGGTGGCAGCAGTAGCGGTGGCGGAAGCAAAGAAATTTCCGCAGAAGAGAGAGCGGAGAGAGCTGCGGCAGCAAAAGAAGCTGCTCTCACGCAGGCATTCGCAAGAGAAGCACAGGCAGATGCGGCTGCTGCAGAGGCATCCGGTATTCCGATGGCTACCACAGTTGCTGCAACCAGCGAGAAGAAAACGGTTGGCGAGTACGCAAACAACGCTGTTACGGAATTACCCGGCCTGTCCGATGTGACTCCCATTTCCCAGGGCGGCAGCGTTATCATTAACGGCGCTCCCAGCAATCAGACCTTCTCCGTGTTAAAGCCTTCAGACAATGCGATTTCCGTTGCAAAGACATACGCTTCCAACATTGGCGGCACTGTCTTAAATGTGGTAGAGGTTAACGCTTCCGTAAAATTTGATACGGCAACTGTCAACTTCTATATGCCCGGCGTTACATCCGCGAACAACATCAAGGTAGTTCAGTGGAGCAACGGACAGTGGACCGATGTAAGCGTTGCAGAAGTCAGAGAAGATCATGTAGTGATCAACATGACCTCTCTCGGCACACTCGCTTTCGTTGAGGTGCCGGCACAATAAACAGTCTTCATCTTCTTTTTAGTAAGTGTGGGAGAGACGCGCTGCTTTTATCGGCAGCGCGTTTCTATTATATACGCGCCGATTCCCAGCACCATAAACACAAAAGGCGTACAGCACACTTGCTGGTAGCAGAAAAAATTGTAAGCCATATAGGAAGCCGCCGAGGCTGCCGCGCCCACTAACAGAAAATCCTGCCGCCGCGCCTTCAAAAATCTCCCCACAGACGAAACAAATATCCCTATGTACGCCGCCGCGCCGAATATCCCTGTATTGATCAGCACATTGAGCCATTCGTTATGGGCGTTGGTAAGGATCTTCCTGCCCCAGAGAAGAGCTGTTTCCTCCCCGTGAACTGCCGCCGTGTAACTGCTGAAACAGTCCGGCCCTACTCCGAAAAGCTTATGCCGGACGTCTTCCTCCCTAAATACCCGGACAGAAAAATCCCATATCCTTCCTCTGCCATTGCCCCACTCACTGCCCCAGTTAAAATAGGATACAGCGCTCAGCTTTTCACCAAGTTCCCCCGGCAAAAGCCCTTTGCTCTGCATTACGATCAGCCCGGCCAGCAGAATCACAGCCAAAGCAGCCGCCGCCAGCACCACCCGCCTGACCCGGAGCATATCTGTCAGAGAATAGGAACTGTTCCTTCGCTTATATAAAAACAGGGAAAGAAAAATACACAGCCCCAGAAGAATCCATGTAACCGCTCCGTCTAAAACCAGCGAGGTGATAAAGTCATATTGTAAGTCTGGGTTCGGGTGTACCTTCATGAGAAAATGCATCACCTTACCCGCCGCAAAAAAAAGCGTACAGACCTCCGCGAACCGGTTAAGCGTCTCCCGCCTCTCCACACAGACCCAAAAGAAAACAATCATAAAAGCCGCCATGGCAAAATAGGCGCTGTCACTGTTCTGCGTCACCAGCGAGGCAAACCCCACCGCCGTGTATATGCCGCCAAGCACCCGCCACCTTGTCTTCTCTGCAAACAAAAATACCGTTATCCCTACGGGCAGCGCCACCACCAGATAACTGGCATACCAGGTAGCCTGTCCTATGGTGGAGAGAAACTGCGCCATTTGATCACTTTGCAGCCCATTGTAAAAGCCAATCGGATCAATCAGCATACGGTGCAATACCGCAATCGCAAATACACAAAACGCCGATCCGCAAAAAACTGCCAAAACTGCGCGATAGTATTTTCCGAACCGGGATAATGCCAGATAGATAAGCACAAAGCTGAGCTGCGACATCCATCCCATATTCCAGCCGTAGCTTCCCCAGAGCGCATCTTCATAAAAACCGCCGGAAACGACGGAAATGGTTGAAAAGAGAAGATATGCCAGCACACAGCCATCCGTAACCGACAGTCTGATTTTACATTTTCCCTTTTCCCGCAGGAAAAGACATCCATAAACTGCTCCCAACGCCAAAAATAGAAAAAATCCGGCCAGCATCGTCACCTTGTACACCACAAATTTCGCATTGCCGATCTGATTATATCCGTCCTGCGCGTAAAAGGCGATCACCACGCACATCACAGAAAGCGTCACCGCCAGCACATACGCCATCGCTTCCGCAATCCCTGCCGCAGAGGGAAAACGGAAAATTCTCGCACTATAATCTTTTCTGCCTCTGTCACTCATGGTAATCCTTTTTGCCGTCCCTTTTTTCTGTTGTGTCTGCATCTGTTACATGATACCTCTTACGCCGCACTTTCGTCAAATTCCTTTCCGCTTTTCAATATCTCAAAAATAACAATCAGCGCAAGCGGCCCCTTAATAATTCCACCCACCCCGAAAAGCTTCAGCCCCGCATAGACAGAAAACAGAATCAGAATAGGCGCTACTCCCGTTTCCTTGCCAATCAGCTTCGGTTCCAGCAATTCTCTTGTAAGCACACAGATTCCATAAAGAACCAGGCACACAATCGTCCGCACATAATGGCCGCCCAAAAGCTGCCAGACCGACAAAGGCACCAGCACAATTCCCGTTCCCACAAAAGGCAGCATATCCAAAACCCCCGCAAGAATGCCGAAAAAAATGCCGCCCTCCACCCCTGCCACACTTAAGATAACACTGCACAGTACGGCAATCACAAACAAAATGACCCCCTGCGCTTTAAAAAAAGTAATCAGGTAAGAAAGCACTCCCTCCAGCACAGACCAGAGAAAGCGAAAGCTCTCTTCACCCTTTACCCATTCCACAAATTTTGTATAATCTTTTTCCAACAAAAATGCCGCTATACAAGTAATTGCCAAAAAACCAACCGTCCCGAAAATTCCCTTAAAACAGCTGTAAGAAGAGGAAAGCAGCTGCGGAACCACTTGAATCTGCACATTTTCCATGATAACCGTCATCTGCTCAATCACATAGCTTTCAATTCGTTCTCCCTCCCATCCAAAACGGCCGTCAAGCTGACAGCAGCATTGATGAAAAAAAATTTCCACCTGCTTTTCCACTTCTTCACAAAACGCAGGCAAACCCTGCAGCTGTCCCACGCCGAACGAAAAGACTGCCCACAGTGCAGCGCTTACGAGAAGCAAAACGGGCAAAATAATAAGCGCCGCCAAAAACTTTTTCCTGATCGGGATTTTTCTCTGTATTCGCTCCAGCAGCGGATACAACAGCGTAATCAACGCAAACGCCAGAAAGAAAGGGGCTGCGAGGGAAAACAGATAGCGGAAGAAAAACCAGACAAGGGCAGTGACGATACACCCTCTGCTCAATTTGTTGTTCCAAAACCGCGCTGCTATCCCGTTTTCCCCGTCAAATACCATATAGCTCTGCTCCTTCTTCCCAAAGAAGAAGACCCGAAATACGATGTACTTCGAGTCTTCCTACTCCCATTCTGCTTTTTTAGTATATAACTTTTCTGAAATCCTATACCTCCGGTTTTTCCTCTGTTTCAATCCAATTTTGAAACGCCGCCCCCTCCGGCCTGACCTCAAATTTCATCCTCTTTCCCGTCTTCGGATGCGTAAACGTCAGACGGTATGCACACAACGCAATCTCCCGGACGCCCAGCTCTGTGGAAATGGTAAGCACCGCTTCCCCGGCGTATTTGTGATCCCCCAGAAGCGGCATTCCCGCATTCGCCATCTGTACCCGTATCTGATGGTGCCGCCCTGTGTCAAGCTGTACTCTCACAAGCGCCGTTCCCAATAATCCTTCCGACAGGACTTCATAGGAGAGCCTGGCCTCCTTCGCGCCCTTTACCTCGGAAGGCACAACGCGGGAGGTATTGGTCTTTCCATCCTTTAACAGATAATCCCTCAGTTCTCCCGTCCTTTCAAAAGGTCCTCCACAGACCACTGCCAGATATTCTTTTTTCATCCCGCTGCCTGCTGCCTGCCTGCTTAAATCTGCTGCCGCCGCTTTGTTTCTGGCAAAAACCAGAATCCCCTCCACGGGCTGATCCAGCCGGTGGATTACGCCCACATAGGGAGGCGCTTTCTGCTCAGGATGGAGGTTTTTCAGATAATTCGCTATCTCACTCACCATATCCGCCTGCCCGACCCGCGCTGTCTGGGTGGCGATTCCAGCAGGTTTATGGCAGACGATAACGTCATTGTCCTCATAGAGAATTCTCTCGTGCTTCATATCCTGAACCGGTATCCTATCCCCCAGATCGTCTCAATATACTGCGGCTTCGCTGTATCATACTCTATCTTCTCGCGGATTTTCTTGATATGCACAGTGACAGTGGCAATATCTCCGATGGAATCCATATCCCAGATTTCACGAAACAGCTCCTCTTTGGAATATACGTGATTGGGATTTTCCGCAAGGAAGGTGAGCAGATCAAACTCCTTTGTGGTAAACATCCGCTCTTCCCCATCCACGTAGACTCTTCTGGCCGTCTTATCAATCTTAAGACCCCTGATCTCTATGATATCGTTTGCCTTCTGATTGCTGCCCACCAGCCTGTCATAGCGCGCCATATGCGCCTTCACTCTGGCCACAAGCTCCGAGGGGCTGAACGGCTTTGTCATATAATCGTCCGCGCCTAAACCCAGTCCCCGTATTTTATCAATATCATCCTTTTTTGCCGACACCATGATGATCGGAATGTTTTTCTCCTCCCGAATCTGCTTACAAACCTCAAAGCCATCTATGCCCGGCAGCATAAGGTCTAAGATCACCAGATCAAAGCTGCCCGTCAGCGCCGTTTCCAATCCCTTATCCCCGCTATTTTCAATGGTCACCTCAAAATCGCTCAATTCCAGATAGTCCTTCTCCAGATCAGCGATTGCCTCTTCATCTTCCACAATCAAAATTTTGCTCATACGCCTTCTCCTTTTTCTATTGATCTGTTCTCCGGTTTTTTCACTCCTCATTCTCCGGCATCATCTGATACTTGCGGATTACAAAATGCATACACGTGCCTTCACCCTCCTTGCTGGTGGCCCAGATGTAGCCGCCGTGATCCTCGACAATCTTTTTCACAATGGACAATCCGATGCCGCTGCCGCCCTTAGAAGAATTGCGGGAGGCGTCCGTGCGGTAAAACCGCTCGAAAATATTCGGCAGATCCTTCGCGGCAATTCCCATTCCGTTGTCCTCAATCTCCACACGGATGGCGTCCACCTCGTCCAAAATACGAATGTCAATGACTCCCTTTTCTTTGTTCATATATTTTACACTGTTACTGATGATATTATTGATGACCCGTTTCAGCTGTTCGGGATCTGCGATAATCTGCACAGCCGGGTCCACCAGATCTTCGTAGTTCAGCTGAATATTCTTGGACTCTAGATCCAGGCCCACCTCCTCCACACAATCCCCGAAATAATCCGCCACGCTGATACGCCGGAACGTGTACGGAATCCTGTTGGTATCAATTCCAGAGTAGGTTGTCAACTCGTTGATCAGCCGATCCATATCATTCGCCTTGTCATAGATCGTTTTAATATATTTGTTCATTTTCTCCGGCGTATCTGCAACACCGTCCATGATACCCTCCACATATCCTTTAATGGACGTGATCGGCGTCTTTAAATCATGAGAAATATTGCTGACCAGCTCTTTATTTTTCTGTTCATGTTCGAACTTCTCATCCAAAGACTCCTTAAGCCGCAGCCGCATGTCTTCATAGTTGCGGTATAATTCTCCGATCTCCCCCTTTTCCTCCGTGGTGAGCATATATTCCAGATTGCCCTCCGCAATATTCTGCATCGCTGTATTTAACTGATTAATCGGTGTGAAAATACCCTTCTGAATCCAACGCGTCAACAAAATACTGGTGAAGACAAGCACTAAAATAAAGGCCAATATCATATTGCGGAGCATCTTCCGCGGAAGAAGCGTACTGATGTTGGTGACAATAAAGAGACTTCCCTCGCTGCCATCCGTAAAGCGAAAATCCACCGCCTTAACCAGTTTGTTGATATCGTTGTAATAATAACCAGTCTTCGTATCCGGCATTTCATTACCATACTCCGGCAGGGCGCGGAAAATCTTTTTGGCGCCGTTGCTGTTTCCGGTATAATAGAGCTCGTCGCCCTTTCTGACAATAATATAGGAAGACTTATCCTTTAAATCCAGCGTGATCTCATCCAGATAATCCTTATCTTCCAATCTGGCCGGATCTTCCGCAATCTGCTGCCTGATCTCCTCAAGAACTTCCTCCGTAATACGGCCATAATTTTCTATCGTATAAATAAAAGAAGCATTATCCCTGTTCAAAAAACCAAACTGCGACTCCGTATCCTCGATGTGGCTTCCCAAAACCAAGATCGAAACACTTGTCAGCAAAAGCGGTAACAGTATGATGATCAGCGACGTGATCAATAATCTGGTTCTGAATTTCACTGAAAAAACTTCCTTTCTGAGCTACTGAACTATATGATACCACATTTTCAGCCCGCAAGAATTAAACAACACCGATAATCTTATAAAAAATTTATAAATTTCTAAAATATGGATTGACAGCCTCTCCTTATTTGTTATAATGAGATTGCAAAACAGTAATGATTCCTATTTTTGATTTATGAGGTGTTGGGTCGAACAAGGAGGGCTGTTATGGCAATGAAATACAGCCGGCAGCGGCAAATGATTTTCAGTTTTCTGATGACCCGCAAGGATCATCCGACTGCCGATGTGGTCTATCAGAATATTCGGCAGAACTATCCGAATATCAGTCTCGGAACAGTCTACCGTAATTTGACGCTGCTTGCAGAGCGGGGTGAGATCCTGAGATTACAGGTGGGCGACGGCGTCGACCATTTTGACGGGGATACCTCGAGACATTGCCATTTTGTCTGTTCAGACTGTGGATCGGTAACGGATATACAGCTTGACGGCCTGGAGGAACTGTTTTCAAAAGCACAGCAGGAATTTGATGGCAGAATAGACCGTCAAAGCACTTGTTTTTACGGTGTTTGCGGAAAATGTCTGGATAAATCTGCTGAAGAACAGATATAATAATCAATATCTTTGCAGACAATATTTATGCTTACTCCCCCGAAAGGGGAAAATATAAAAAAGAAAAGGAGATCACACTATGAAATTTGTATGTCAGGTATGCGGTTATGTTCACGAAGGAGACTCTGCACCGGAAAAATGCCCGGTATGTAATGCACCCGCTGAGAAATTCACGGCACAGGGCGGCGAAATGACTTGGGCTGCAGAGCATGTTGTCGGCGTAGCTAAGGGCGTAAGCGAAGACATTATGGCTGACCTTCGCGCAAACTTCAACGGTGAATGTACCGAGGTTGGTATGTATCTTGCTATGGCAAGAGTTGCTCACAGAGAGGGATATCCAGAAATCGGCCTGTACTGGGAGAAGGCTGCATGGGAAGAGGCGGAGCATGCCGCTAAATTTGCAGAACTGCTCGGCGAAGTGGTAACCGATTCCACCAAGAAAAATCTGGAAATGAGAGTAGAGGCTGAGAACGGCGCAACCGCAGGCAAGTTTGATCTTGCAAAGCGTGCAAAAGCCGCTAATCTGGACGCGATCCATGACACCGTTCATGAGATGGCACGCGACGAGGCGAGACACGGCAAGGCGTTTGAAGGTCTCTTAAAGAGATATTTTGGCTAAATCAAATAATACGGGGACGACGCCTAAAAGCTGAATCCCCGTATCAATATTACTATTTCACACACAGATAAATAAGGAGGTATCCGACTATGAAAAAATATTTTTGCAATCCCTGCGGCTATACATATGATCCCGAAAAAGGCGACCCGGAGCACGGCATCAAGCCTGGCACGGCGTTTGAAGATCTTCCGGCAGACTGGTGCTGCCCTATTTGTGGCGTAAGCAAGGATATGTTCCAGCCCGTCATTGAAAATTACAACTAAAGAAAGAAAAAGAAGAGGGACGCTCGTCGGAGCGTCCTTTTTTACTTGTTTCTTTTCATTTCTCTTTTATCTTCCACTAGTACAGCGAATAATTCTTCCTTCTCTTCATCAGTTAGTTTATCGTTATATTTTTTACATATTGCGCCGTAAAGACATTTTCTGTTTCTGCAATCACACACATCTCTGCAAATATAAAGCTTTACTAACCTTATTAGTATTAAGATAATATCTGCCACAACCATGCCAAAAAAGAAAAGTCCTAAAATTATTGTTCTAAGGTCAAGGATTATCATATTTCTAGATCTTCTTTCTTGTCTTCTTTACCATCCTCCCAGATAACCATTTTACTACTGCTTTATCGACCTGTCTGCAAAAATATTTCCGATATGTCGGAAATATTAAAAATCATGTCTGTTGGATATAATCTTGCTGAGGTGGTATTGTATGATATGTTTTGACCCTTTATGGCGGACAATGAAAGAAAAAGATGTTAGTGTTTATGAACTGTTAGAGAAACACAAATTTTCTCATGGCACATATGACAGTATAAAACATAATCGTAACGTAACGCTTAATACCATAAATCAGCTATGTGAAATCTTACACTGTAATGTAAGCGACATTATTGAATACAAAGAAAGCAACGAATAAAGAAACCGCGATTCCTGATAACGTGGTTTCTTTTTTATAATTTTATAAAAACTTTTTCTATTCTATTCCCAGCATACTCTACAAAAAAATATCTAAAATATTATAGGTTTTGCCTATTTACATTTTGGAAAGCACTGGATATTATATTCTCACGATGCGTTGACCATATTTTAAGGAAGAAAGGGGGATCACAATCACTTTTACAAAAAACAGACTAAACGATGTGTATTCAGGGAATCCTGCATATAAGGGGAATCAGCATTAATCGCTATTGATTTATGGAACATTCTTTTTCCACTATATTTCATGACATCAATTTGATTAAGGAGGGCACAAAATTATGCAGCAGGTAAATGTCAAATTCAATGATGTAAATCAGATCAAACAGTTTGTCAATGTAATTGATAAGATTGATTCTTGCTTCAACTTAGGAGAAGGTCGAAGAATTGTAGACGCCAAATCTATCCTCGGCGTGATGGCTCTTGATTTAACACAGCCGCTCCGGCTCAGTTACGATTCCGACGACGAGAGCATCAGGGAGAAATTAATTCCCTTCCTATATTGTTAAACAGATAGGGCAGACCAATTGCGTCTGCCCTTATTTTTTATAGCCGTTTATCTTAAGCCACTCTACCGACTTGCGCAATGCTTCAATGGTCTTCGTCTCCACAACGCATCGGCAGCCGCACGCTCCTGCAATACCAAGCCGCTGTTCCAAATCAATTTCCCCTGTCCCCAGCGTCTGATGGTTCTTATTTCCCAACCCGTCATGGATATGAAAATGATAGAGCCTGTCTCTATGTTTCATCAAAAAAGCCTCGTCCACATTATCGCAGGTGTGGGAATGCCCGATATCCCAGGTCAATGCAAACAAACGGCTCTGTAAAAGCTCCTCGATCGCCTCTGTCTCAAAATCCAGATACCCGTCCGTATTTTCAATACATATCTTTACACCATAATTTCCCGCGATATCCTCACACATCCTGCGAAATCTATGTATCGCCGCCAGATATTCCTCCCGGTACTCTTTAAATAACCGTACTTTCCGGTCCGGCAGCGTAATATAAATCCCGTGGTTCATATGCATATTGAGAAGCGGCGCGCCAATCTCATGAGCCGCATTTAATGCCCTCTCCACTGTCTCCAGATAGGCGTCCGCCACAAGAGAATTAAAATCGCATATGTTGAGATTTTCATCCAGATGAATCGTGAAATATATTTTATTCTCATCCGCCAGCTTTTTCAGCCTTTCGGTCTGCTCCAACTGCTGTATCTGGTACATAGGAAAATTCATGTTCAGTTCCACAAACTGTAAGCCCAGCTCTTTGCAAAGGGAAATATTTTCTTCTAAATCTCTGTTTTCAATCAATGTCGGCATTCCG
Source organism: Lachnospiraceae bacterium UBA7202 (assembly GCA_002490705.1). GTDB lineage: Bacteria > Bacillota > Clostridia > Lachnospirales > Lachnospiraceae > UBA3282. The sequence goes on along the minus strand of DKUO01000057.1, from coordinate 12,571 downwards.
AAATCCATATTCTTTTCCTCCTTTTCCATATCTTCCCTAATCCGTCTCTTGTTTTTTTCTTCCGCCGTTCAAAGCCTGATCACATGCCTTTAAAAACAGCACATAAAAGATTTTTGCAAGCAGGGGGAAAAGTACGCTGGCAAGCAATACCAAAATCCAGATATCAATGCGGCATAGATACAAAATCCAATCTAAAACTACTACCCCAACCAGCACACCCCAGCACACGGCATTGACATGCCATGCTGTCACTCCCTTCCGCCTGACCTCCGAAGCGCCAATGCGATCCGTCACCTCGGACATGGACGTACAGACCAGATACACAGCCCAAAATTCGATCCCACAACGCACAAGAGACGCAGGTACGCTGATCAGTTTGAAAGGAATCAATGAAATAATCGTCAAAACAATGTTCACCATCGAAAAAATAAATGCCTTTCTGCACCCTGCAACGTCTTTACCCATCCTATGCAGACCTACAAAATACCAGATTAAGAGAAACCATATGCCGAGCGCTGCATATATTCTCAGGCTGGAAACCAACATCAACGCCAGACATATATACGCGCCGCGAAGCCCTCTGTAAGCCCCATTAATACCAACTTGCACATTTGATAAGTTTTCCATATATTACCTCTCTTTTGTATTTATTTTTATTTTATAAATACTTTATTTTTCTATAATTGATTGTTTGTTCTATATGATGTATAACAAATACATAAACAAACACAAGTCAGGAAACCGAATCCAAGATGTATCGAAACTAGTGATTCGGTCATACTGATAGCATAACATAAAAAAGGAGTGATTACTATGTTAAGACCTGCATTGAGAAACCGTAACTACACACCCGCATTTTTCGACGATCCTTTTGACAGGATGTTCGATGATGCTTTTAAAAATTTCTGGGGAGGCAACGAGCTGGCTACCTTCGACGCCTTTAAGACCGACGTAATCGATCAGGGCGATCACTATCTTTTGCAGGCAGAGCTGCCGGGCTTCGATAAGTCTGACATCAATATTGACCTGAAAGATAATCTACTGACCATCTCCGCATCCCACAAGGATGAAAAGAACGAAGAAGATGAAAACAAATATATCCGCAGGGAACGGTACTACAGTTCCTACTCACGGAGTTTCCGCGTAGACAACGTGGAACCCGGCGACATTGACGCTTCCTATAACAACGGCATTCTGGAAGTAAAATTCCCCAAGCGGGAGCTTGCCGCTAAGGAAGAGGTAAAGCGGATCGAAGTGAAGTAACTTCATAGCAAAAATCATTTCTCTTACCATAAAGAATGACGGGTTGATAACCAAAATCAACCCGTCGTTTTTTAATTTCAAAAAAATATTGTAATTGTATCTCTACAGAAATATAATTTCTATAAACAGAAACCACTACAAAAAAGGAAGTATCGCGGAAGAAGCCATGCGATTGGGGAAATTAGGAGAACAAGTCGTTCTGAAGAGTGAAAAGGCATTTGAAAAAATAAATTTTCTGGATTATGAGGCGGTTGCCGCTGTCGAGTATTATACGAAAAAAGTGACAAGAGACAGAGACGCACAGCGTGAATACCGAAAGTCCAAAAGGACACAGGCAACCATTCAGGAACTCTATATTCTGGATATTATGAGGGAGAACATCAAACATGGAGATCCAACCTATGTGGCCGGCATGACAGGCTGTGAACTGGCAAAAGAAGTCCTCATAAAATGCGGTATAAAAATGACCGACATACCGGATGAAATGTATGTAGATAAGTCGCCGGAATACTGGACAGGATGGGCTTTGTCATATTATCAATGGTACACGGCAAAGCCCTTTTCCAGAATCCATGCAGCAGTTTCCATACAGCAAATCCTGATGCTGTACCCAGTGCTTCATGAAGCAGACCTTTCTCAGTTTGTCGGGATTATGGATGATCGTCTGCGGCTTTTTTATTTAGATACAAACTTAAAAAGAATCCGAAAATATGCCGGTTTATCACAAAGTGAACTATCCGTCCTCTCCAAAGTACCTTTGAGACAGATTCAGCTTTTTGAACAGCGGCAAAGAGATATCAATAAAACTCAGGCAATCACCCTCTTGCAACTCAGCAGGGCTCTGGGTTGTAAGAGCGAGGATTTGATGGAATTATAATATTTTACTCTGCCTCCTCCACCAATTCCAAAAATTCCATCTTATAGCTGTCCTTTAAATCCAGCTTCCTGATTGTCTTTATCACATGATCCACTGACGCGTCCTCCGGATAGTCACTGTGCGAAGCGAGCAGTCCGAATTCTGCCACCGCCGACGCAAACATAAAGTCATTGGAAGGCTTCGTCTGATAGCATTCATAGCCCACAGGATATTCCAGAAGTTCGCTCACGTTACCGGAAGGCCGTTTATAGCGAACACTTATTGTCAGCCATTCCTTTCCGCTGTCAAACGGCAATGTGGAAGTTTCATTCAACCTTCTTCTATACGCATTGCCGTATTTCAAATCGTCAATTTCATCCTCTCTCATACCATAGAGCGGCTCTTCCAAGATAACCTCATAGAGCGCCGTCACGCTGTGCCCGGCTCCGATCTCTCCGCCGTCCTTGGTGTCGTCATGGAAATCCTGTCTGTCCATAACCCGGTTCTCATATCCCAACAGCCGGTAGCTCTCCACCACGTCCGGGTTAAATTCCACCTGAAACTTGACGTCCTTGCAAACCGTGAGAAGATTCGCCGTCAACTGTTCCAAAAACACCTTTCTTGCCTCCTGCGGGCTGTCTATGTAAGCGTAATTACCATTTCCCTTATCCGCCAGAATTTCCATCTTATTATCCTTGATATTTCCCGTACCAAACCCTAACACAGACAAGAAAATGCCGGATTCCTTTTTCTCTGAGATCAGCTCCTCCAGTTCTTCCTCACTGGTCATGCCTATATTTAAATCGCCGTCTGTAGCCAGAATAATGCGGTTGTTGCCGCCCTCAATAAAATTTTCCTCCGCCAGTTCATAGGCCGTTTCAATGCCCCTGCTTCCATAGGTTCCGCCGCCCGCTTCCAGACCGTCCAGAGCTTCCTTTATTTTATCTCTCTGATCTCCCCGTGCGCCTTCCAGAACCACTTTATCCTCCGACGCGTAGGTCACAATGGAAATTCTGTCCTTTTTTCTCAAATGTTCCGTCAGAACAACAAAAGATTCTTTCAAAAGCGGCAGCTTATCAGGCTCATCCATGGACCCGGACACATCCAGCAAAAACACTAGATTTGACGCAGGCGCACGGCTGTAGTCGATATCCTCTGTCTTAAGTCCGATCATCACCAGTTCCGCACTCTCATTCCAAGGGCAGCGACTGATCTGCGTCATAACGCCGAAGGGTTCCTCCCCCACCGGCTCCGCATAATCATAAGAAAAATAATTAAGCAGTTCCTCTATTCTGACCGCTCCCTCAGGCAGACTGTCCAGATCGTAGCCATCACGAATCAGACGACGCAGATTGCTGTAAGAAGCCGTATCCACGTCCGCGGAAAAAGTGGAAAGCGGCTGTGCCATCACAGAGAAATAACCCTGTTCCTCCCATTGGCTGTACTCCTCTGCATTTTCCCGGCAGTATGCCTCCTCATCCGTAAAGTCATAACAGGAACCCAGATAACCGTCAGCCGCATCCTTCTCGGCATACAGATCTGCCGTCGGTGTTCCTGCCAGCTTCTGTTCCTCCGCGCTTCCGCTGCTTCTTGCATAATCGTTCAGAAGGCTTTCCGACGCTTCCGTCGCCGGCTCTCCGTCGGCCGCAGGAGCCTCGCAAACTTCCTCCTCTTTTTCAAAGAGTTCCGACGGGCCTGACTCCTTTCCCCACAAATCGTCCAAACTGTCCTCTGTCTCCCCGGTCGTTCCCGCAGAATCCTCCGCCCCGTCCATCACAGACGCCTCCGGCTCCTCCCAATCGTATTCCCCGGATTCTGTCACCGCAGCGCTTTCATCACTCTTCATGCCGCATCCCGAAAGCGACATGACTCCCGCCAGTCCCAACGCCATCATTTTTACATGCTTTTTCATACCTTTTTCCTCCACTCAAACACTTAAGTTTCTTCCCTGTCTACTAGTAATACCTCTCATGGAAGAAAAAGGTTGCAACAAAATATAAAATTGAAAAAACTATCATATTCCATATAAAATAAATAGTTTTTCCTTGAATATAAATATATTTTATGTATAATATAATTATGAAAGAGATCACGTTTGAATGGGATGAAAACAAGAATCAAATTAATAAGTACAAACATGGAATTTCTTTTGAAGAAGCTAAAACCGTTTTTTATGATAACGACGCGATTGTCTTTGATGATCCCGACCACTCTATAGAAGAAGACCGCTTTTTAATTCTCGGCCTTTCCATGCATGAAAACTTATGTATCGTAAGCCACTGCTGCCGCGATGAAAACGAAACCATTCGAATTATTTCAGCAAGAAAGGCAACAAAAAACGAAATCAAAACATATAATGAATATACAGGAGATGTCGATTATGAGAGATGAGTATGATATCAAAAATTTAAACCCCAGAAAAAATCCATATTCCAAAAAAATGAAAAAGCCAATTACAATTAATATCAACACTGACACTATAGAATATTTCAAAAACTTATCCGAGCATTCTGGCATTCCCTACCAAACTTTGATTAACTTATATCTTACTGACTGTGCCGAAAACCAACGGGAACTCCATTTGGCATGGAAGTGAAATACCCCGCAGCAAGCTACGGGATATTAAACCCTCGCGGCATTCGCCAAATGTCTGCTTCGCAGCCGCTTGGCTCATTGCTCGCGGGAATAAATTTTTGAATGGCGATTTTTAATCTGAATATTCCTTTTTACCAACTCATTTCCTCAAGTCTCCTATATCCTTCCTCTAAAAACGTCTCCACGCTTTCCGCCTCTCCGCGAATCACATAGCCGCCTCCGTTCTCACTCTCCACGTAAGCCGCCCAGCCGTTTTCCTCCTTTACAATTTGAAAAACCTTGTTCTGATAAGTCTTCGTCTCGACATCCTTACGGCTTACAAAAGCGGGCTTTTTCCAAACTTTTTCTACCGTGATATCCGCCGACGTATCTTCTCTAAGAATTTCCTTCGCTTCCTCTTTCTGCGACATGGTATTTTCTATTTTTTCCGCCTCCGAAGAAGCGGCCCTTTTCGTTTCATCCATATCGTCTTCCACGATACTTGCAGGCGCTTCCGCCGCAAAATCCGCCGCCATACCGTCTCCATATCCGCCCTCGGAATCCGCCGCCATCCCTGCTGTCGTGTCCGCTGCTTCCATCTCTGACGACATGTCTTCCGGCTCTTCTTCCGCCGCCGGGGCCTCCTCAGCAGCAGCCTCCGCTTCTGGAAATACTTCTTCAAAAGCTTCTTTATCAAAAGCCGCTTCTCCGGCTCCCGCAGCGGCAGTCTCTTCCCCTCCGCTGTCTGCGTCCGCCGCAGCCATCTCATAGACCGGGCTTTCGGAGCTCGATTTGTCAAGTCCCTGCAACATCAGGGATACAGACGCCAACACGATAACTGCCGCCACAGCGGAAAGCGGATACGCCCATTTGTGAGCCGCCGCGCCCCGGCTGCTCTTTCTAGGCAACACAGGAATCTCCTGCACAGGAAACTTCCCTTCCTGCGCGACGGGTTTTGCCTCCTGCTGTCTCTGTATCCTCTCCTCTTCCCTGCGCACTGCCGCCTTGGTCCTCGCAATCAGGTCTGCGGGTGCATGTATTTCTTCTGTTTCTTTTTTGTACTGCTCTCTATATTGATCCATCATATTTTATGGTTTCCTTTTATCTGCTTCTCGCCGTTTTTACTTCCCTAACCCGACTCTTCCAACAGCTCCTTTAACATTTCTCTTGCCCGGTGCAGTTGCGATTTTACCGTGCCTTCCTTTTGTCCGGTCTGCTCTGCAATCTCCGCCACAGAAAGCTCCTCATAATAATATAAGTGCACCGCCATCCGATATTTAGGAGGAAGCTTTAACACTGCCTCCCTGACGGGATGCTCCGGCGGCGGTTCGTATGCCTCCTCTCCCCTGACCCGCTCCTCGTCTTCTATATAATCTACGTTTTTGTTCCAGTACAGATCAAAATGCTTTTTCGCGCAATTGATCGTCACCCTGATCAGCCACGCCTTCACATGCTCCCAGGATTCCAGTTTTTCCACATTGCTGACCAGACGGACAAAGACCTCCTGAAAAAGATCCTCTGCATCCGTCTTGTTTTTCATCTGTGACAACGCCAGGCGATACACCATGTCGGCATACCGGTCAATCGCCGCCTCCGCCGTAATCGTTTCCTCTTTTGTCATATATTATTAATACCTTTCAACTAACTAAACGGTTTCATATTTTTTTGGAAATAACATTTTCTCTGCATCATCACCCTAACACATTTTCATAAATTACTCAATTCCTAAAAATCCCTATCAACAAATCGCATATACAGAAAGACAGGAGATGCCATCCCCTGTCAAATTAAAACGTTCCAATTTTTTATATGGTTTCCCCTTCTATCATCTGGTACGGCAATATCTTACATAACTCCAGTTTTTCCAGACTGGTTTTTCCCCTTTTGCGCGCAATCAACTCAAATAAAAGGGTAACCGCCGTCTCCGCTACCTCTGTGACAGAATTGGATATCGTTGTCAGCCGCGGCGTCACATAGTCGAGAATATCTATGTTATCAAAACCAATAATCCCATAATCCGTCCCGGCCTTTTTGCCTATTTTCTTTAGTCGTTTCATAATCTCCAACGCAAATTCGTCAGCCGAACAGATAAAAGCCGTTTTTTGCGCGGCACCTAAAACGCTCTCCAAATGTTCCAGATAATGCCAATTTGTCAGATACAGAACCTCAACTCCATGATATTGTTCTGTGGCGTCTTCAAAGCCCTTTAACCGCTCCTTATGTACATAAATATTTCTTTTTCCTTCATCCTCCATCGGCGGACAGACAAAAATCAGCTTCTCATACCGATTCTCTATCACTTTCACGGTGGCATCCTTCATCGCCTGCCTCTGATCAATCCCTACAAAGGGAATCCCGTCGGCAATCTTATTGTCTACCGATACAACCGGAATATTCAGACTGTACAAAAAATTTTTATAATCCTCTCCCTCATTGACGGAAGAGACAATGATTCCATCCACATGATAGTCCGCCAGCCTGTTTAATTGATTTATTTCCGTTTCCTTATCATTATCGTGCAAGGTAATCGTTACGAAATATCCTCGTCTGCCGATCTCTGTTCCAATCGTACTTAGCAGTTCCGCAAAATAACGGTTTTTTACATCCAAAACCACTACGCCGATATTGAAGGTCTCTCCCTTTACCAGACCTCTCGCCAAAAGGTCCGGCCGATAGCCATTCTCCTTAGCCACCCTCAGTATCATTTCTTTGGTATCCGGGTTAATCCTACCGGTTCCCTCATGTAAAGCGCGATGAACCGTCGTCCTCGAAACCCCGCATATCAACGCGAGATCCTTTGTCGTAATCCCCATATATCTGCTCTCCATATTGTGCTTTGCATATACATCTATATAGCCATATTGTAGCACAAATCCATATACTGGGACAAATAATATGGAAGAACGGACCTGCAAAACGCATATTTTATTCTGCCGGCAGGATTTTACAAGCTTATCCGAAGCATATGAAAGGATAACGGAAGCAGTTCTGCAATTACATGATTATCCTTTACTTTCACATCTTCATTTTTCTTAGGTATTACGGCAGAATGATCCTCTCGGTTTGTCTTTTTTTTGTCGTCCGCCGCCAGGAAAACCGCTTCTTTAACCGTATTTGGTGCCATGCCTTCCAATACGATATCCGCTTCCAGGCTTTCATCCTCGCTTCTGTTTACCAAAAATATAATCACCTCATTCTGCTTCCGATTCCATACGACAAGCTGATCCAGATAGGGAACCTTTTCCGCATCTTTACAGGAATAATATTCACCCCTGTATATGCCCTGCATAACAGTCCCTCTGGCAAAATTAGCAAAATAATAGAACGGATAATAAATGGTCTGCCGCCACATTTCTCCGCCCGATTCCGTCATAATACAGGCGCTCACATTGGTAAGCAGAGACTGACAGGCAATTTTAACCACATCTGCATTTTTCAGCATTGCCATCTGCATCTCCGCAAACAGTAACGCATCCTCCAAGGTATAAATCTGTTCGCTGATCGGTGCCGCTATCTGCCAGGGGTTTTCTTCTACCTCTCTGTTGACTGTATTTCCCGGTACCGCCCAAACGCCCCATTCATCCACACTTAATTTGATATCTTTTGTACTCCTCTTTTTCCGTTTTATAACTTGCGCAGCTCCCCGAATCGTTCTAATCTGCTCCTCCATATCCAGACTCTGCGCAAGAAACGACGCCGTACCCTTATCCTGTCCGCCATAATACTGATGTAAAGCCAGGTAATCAATTACATCGTAAGTCTGTTCCAGCACCTCCATATCCCATTCCGGACAGGTTTCCATATCGGACAAAGAGCTTCCACAGGCAATCAATTCGATTTTGGGATCCAGTAGTTTCATATTTTTTCCGGTCTCTGCGGCAAGCCTGCCATACTCGCCGGCGCTTTTATGTCCAATCTGCCAAATTCCATCCATTTCATTTCCCAGACACCAAAGCTTTACGCCGTAAGGCTCCTCTGCCCCATGGCTTCTGCGCAGATCACTGAACTGTGTTCCCGCTGGAAAATTACAATATTCCAAATACTGTAGAGCCTCCTCAATTCCTCTCGTCCCAAGATTTACGGTAAAAATCGGCTGCACCCCGGCTTTTCTGCTCCAATGCATAAATTCATCCGTTCCAAATTCGTTTTTCTCAATGGCTTTCCATGCAAGCTCTACTTTTCTCGGACGCTTTTCACGGGGCCCTACTCCGTCCTCCCAATGATAGGCCGACACAAAATTTCCGCCCGGATAACGCACCGCCGTAACGCCCATCTGCCGCACCGCATCTAAAACATCTTTTCTAAATCCTTCCTCGTCCGCATTAGAATGCTCCGGTTCATATACGCCGTGATAAATTACTCTTCCCATATGCTCCAGAAAGGAGCCGTACATCCTATTGTCTATCTCACCCACCGTAAACTCTTTGTCACATATTACTTTTACTTTTAACATAAACTCTAACCCTCTCCTACCCTTTTAGTCCTGAGCCCGCCATACCTTCCACAAAATATTTCTGTCCAAAAATATAGAGAATGAGCATCGGTGCCAAAGAAATCAATGCACCGGCAAAAGCTGCCCCATATTCAATGGTATTCTGTCCGATGAAGAGCGCCAGACCGTTGGCCAACGTTCTCATCTCGGTACTGCTTGTCACAATCATCGGCCACAATAAATCATTCCATGAACCATTGATACTTAATATGGTTAGGGTAATAATTGCCGGTTTTACCTGCGGAAGCATAATCTTTCTGAAAATACCAAACTCAGACAGACCATCAATCCTCGCCGCCTCGGCAAGCTCCTTCGGCAACCCCGTAAACGCCGCTCTCATCATAAAAATAGAACCCGCCACCACAACCCTCGGAATGATAAGTCCCCAGTAGGAATCATACATCCCCATTTTGTATACTATTAAAAAAAGAGGAACCATAATGACCTGAAAGGGAACCATCATTGTGGCAAGTGTCAGTAAAAATAATCCGGATTTTCCCTTAAAATTATAAAAGGCGTAGGCATAACCTGCCGTACTGTTGACTATAACGGCTAACGCCGTCGTACCGCCCGCATAAATCACCGAATTTAACATATATTGCAGAATATTAATCCGCTTCTGCACATCTACAAAATTCTGCGATGTCAAAGTCTGCGGGAAAAAAGTGGGCGGCCATGATATGATTTCCTTTTCCGGCTTAAACGCGCTGAAAGCCATCCACACTACCGGAATCAAAACCAAAAGCGCCAGTATGATTAACAGAATAAAAACGGGAATCCCATATATGTTTTCTCTTACTTTTTTTGCCGTTTTCGGTGACAATTTTTAGTCCTCCTTATTCATTTTCCGATACATAAACACGGTGACCGCCATAATGACTGTAAACAAAATTACTGACATTGCCGACGCATATCCCATACTTGATGCGGAAGAAAACGCCCGCGAATAAATGTAGGTCACGGTAGACTCCGTTGTATAATTGGGTCCGCCGTTGGTCGTAATATAAATAATATCAAAAATCTGTAGCGCGCCGGCAAACCGCGTCATTAAAATATACCAGAACGTGGGGCGAATAGACGGCACCGTAATATGAAAAAACTGCCTTACCTTTCCTGCCCCGTCCATTTCCGCCGCCTCATACAAAGAAGCAGAAACCTGTTGAATTGCCGTCACATAAATAATTGCTGAAATACCAAAGCTTCTCCAGAGTGAAATAAAACCAACTACAAAAACAGTAAGTCCGGGCGTATTCAGAAAATTGATTTTTCCTAATCCCATAGACCGCAGCGTTGCAGTAACAAAGCCGATATTAGAATGAAGAATCATCCTCCACATAATACCCACCGCTGTCGCGGAACAAATGACCGGCAAAAAGTAAATAGCACGCAGCAGCTTGTTTTTTAAATTATTTTTTGTAATAAAAGCAGCGATTACCAGTGCACCTGCCACCTGAATGGGTACTTCAATTAACGTGAAAATAGCCGTAACTTTTAGACTGTTAATAAATCTATCATCGTGAAACGCTTCTATGAAGTTCTTCCACCCGACAAATTCCGCAGAATTTAACGTCATTGGAACATCAAATAGACTTAATCCAAATGCGGCCGCCAGTGGGATAACATTAAATATCATCAAAAGAACAATGGACGGCGCCAAAAACAGATACGCACATCGCGACGGCTTATTCCAATATTTTATCATTCCTTTCATTCTTTATCTCCCATCTGCCATCCTTTTTCCTTTAACAAGGGAGGAGTGGCATAAAGACACTCCTCCGCAAATACAGCGCTATAATTAATAACTGGCCGTAATCTTATCTGCCTCTGTCTGCGCTTTTTCCAATGCATCCTCCACGGTGCTGCTGCCGAAGGCCACCGAATTAATCATTTCTGGAATGACGTCTGCAATGACCGCATTGATACCGGGAAAACTGGAATCAACAATGAAATCTGTCAGCGCATCAGGATTCGCCTTGGACATTGCGCTCAGCTTTGCGCTGGCCTTATAGGCATCCTTTTCCTGTACAGAATAGCTGTACGCCGGAAAACCGTTTGCCACAGACCACTCCAAAGCAGGGCTGCTGCCCTCCGCATTTTCAGAATTCCACCACTCAATAAAATGATAAGCCGCTTCCTTTTCCGCATCGCTTGCCGCAGTGGTCACGGAGAAGCCCAGTACCTCCACAGAATTCATATCCCCGGCATCTCCTAAGGGTATCAGTCCTATTCCATAATTGATGCCCGCCGTATCAAGACCGGCAGTCACCCATGGTCCTCCCACCGTCATGCCGATCTGGCCAGCGCTTGCCATAGAATCCGTATCTGCCTCTAAAGGATTACTGCCATTGTCCACCATAGTCTTATACATATTTAAAAATTTCGCATATCCGCTGTTTCCGGCAAAATTCGCTTTCCAGCTTCCATTATCCTGCGTAACAGCCAAGCCGCCAAACCTCTGCATAATATGTGCAATCTGGTATGCATAGTCATAGGAAATGCCGGAGCCGTACACATTTTTACTTTCATCTGTAAGCTTCTGCGCATACTCTGCCCACTCGTCCCATGTTGCAGGAGGTGTCTCAGGATCCAAGCCCGCAGGCTCAAACAAATCCTTATTCCAGTACATGTAATAGCCTACAATCTGGAATGGAACAAAATAAAGGGCGTCTCCCTCCGAACAGTAATCCAGATAAGACTGTATAAAATCCGACTTATCAAGCGACGTTTTATCAAAGATATCACTGATATCCTGCATATTGTCACCGTATGTAAAACGATAGGCGCTGGAGCTCAAAATCATTGTGGGGCCAGTTCCGGCCGCAAAGGCGGTGGACAATTGACTGTCAAAATCCGAAGAAATATCCATCTCCACCGTGATGCCATCCGAGTTTTCCTTATTATACCGATCTACCAGTTCTGTGAGCATATCCCCATCGGCCCCAGTAAAGCTGTTCCAAAAAGATATGGTAATCGGCCCGCCTTCCTCCGCCGTGGTCTCCTCAGTTTCCTTGGCAGCTTCCCCCTCCGTTTCAGCAGAAGTCGTTTCAGCCGCTTGTTCGGCTTCTTCTTTTGCGGGAGCCTGCGCCGCTTCCTGCCCGCCGCCTCCACAACCAGTTAAGGCAGTCATTATGATTGCCGCTGTCAAACAAATACTCAATGCTCTCTTTTTCATTAAACTTCCTCCTTTACATGAATTCGTTTGCGTACACGTGTACATTCTTTGATAAAAAATATAGGTACGCATATTGCGTACACGTGTACTTCTTTCTTTTACATAGTATTCCGATCCAAATCCTTTGTCAAGCTAATCCATATAAAACTGTCATTTTATCATATTTTTAATCTTTTAATTTATTGAATATGTAATCGAGTAGGAGGAAATTTCT
>DKUO01000044.1 GCA_002490705.1 Lachnospiraceae bacterium UBA7202 | reverse complement strand
ATTTATTTTGCAACATACTAGAAATCGGATCATCAATCACAATTATTTTATTTGATAAAGCAGCACTCGTTTTGGTTTCTCCTTTACACAATTCAATAAAATACAAAAAACTTATTACCATTTTTTCACCCTCACTAAGGGTTTTAAAAACATTTCCTCCCATACCTTCTCTTTTCAAGTGATACAGCGCTTCATCATCAGGATATTTCTCTATAGTAAAATCCGTTATTCCAATATCTATTAGTCCATTTTTTATATTTGCAACAGCTTCATCTATATTTACAGTTCTTTTTTGATTATCAGTTATAATATTTTGCTGCATCATAGTATCTCTTTGATTCTTCCCTAATGCTTTTTGATATTTTTCTAATTCCTCTTTATGAATTTTCTCGTCGTTTATATATAATTCAACAATAGAAGCATATTCACTTCTCATAAGAGTCCAAAATTTTTTCTTAATTGCCTCCAAGCTTTCTCTTATATTATCTATTTTATCATTAAATGTTTTGATTTCTTCGTTGGCTGAATCTATCATTGCATTCATTTGCAGTTCGTATTCACTCACTGATTGCAATTGCACAACACCACTAGGATTTTGAAATTTATTCTGTAATTGCACTATATTCTCTGCAAGCACCTTTTTTATATTTGCAACACAAGCCTCAAATTCTTTTACTCTTTTTTTAATAAAACGATTCTCCTTTATTTGCTCAATATAATCTAATCCCCTATTAATTGATTTACCATATTCATTTAATAACCTTTCTACTTCAGCTTTATCTTGCTTATAACTTTCATCGAAATAATCTTTCAATTTATCATAAAATATCTTTGAAACTGTTTTCTGCTGGCAAAATGGACAATCCGCAACTTCTCCATCCATATGAATGTACTGAATACCTTCATCAACCCATTTAGAATTTCCCAACAATTCTATCAATCCTGAAACAGAACTATTTTTATTACCAACTATCACTTTTGACAATAATGGTGATCGCTCAATATAACCCACCTCAAAATTCACATTCGCAATATACTTTTCTTTTTCGTCACTCGCCTGTAATTCATTAACCTCTTGCTTTAAGTTCTCAACAGTATATTCAATTCTTTCATCTGGAAGCGGTGTTTCCAACAAGTACTTAAAAAGTGTCTCCTTATTTCCTTTCAGTCCTTCCAAACAATACTCAAGAACTCTATCGTCACTAGAAAATTTCGTTTTTATTTTCCACACTTCCTTTTGAAAGTCTTGTTTCCGTTTTTGATACTCTGACTCAAACGCTTCTTTATCATTTGATATTTTCGTTCTCTCATCTACAAGCTTGTTCAATTCATTCCTAGCATCGTTAATTGCCTGCGTTGCATCTTTGTTTTCTTTAGACAGTGTAAAAATGCCATTTATATTTTCTGTCTCATAAAAATTGTCTGTAATAAACTGCTGGTTATAGACCAATACCCTATCTGTACTACGCAATCCTTCAATTTTACAATCACGATATTGTGAATCCTGCATACTATATAGAAAGCCAGAAAGTGTGCTTTTCCCAGTTCCATTAAGACCATATATCAAATTAACCGCTTTATCAGTTTCCAAAACCGTTTCTTTCTTGTAACTAGCCACATTTTTCATTACAATCTTATTAATCATTGTTATTATCCCCTTTCGTCCAACCTACAATCCGAACTCAATGGTAATTCGACTTCCCTCTTTTGTCTTCTTTACCTTAATTTGCTGTGAAATATTCTCCATAAGCTCCTCGTATTCTTTCTTCTCTTTTAGAATGCCAACGCAACAAATCGCAGCCGACCATTCTACGTAGTCAAATATAATAATAGCGATTTTTGAAAAATTTGTCAATTTTTCGCCCTCAGTGCAGCAATGGAATTGTAAAATTATCTCTTTTAATTCAAATTCGATTTTTTACATTCAATTCCTTATATTCATTAATCCCAATTTTTATTGTCTCATACAATATCCAGAATCCAGCCGCAGCCAAAACAAAATCCAAAATTTTATGAACATTTTCATATTCGTCTTTTGTTACAATTATATCCATCAATGTAATAATTGTAACAATCGGAATGATAACTAGCTCAATTCAAATGCTAAATATGAATGTACTCATTAGAAATTCAGCATCATTGTAAATCTCAAATTATCTTTAAGAACTTTTTATATATATTTCTCATCAGCTTCACTCGAAACAGTATTCATACAATATACAATCCCCGCAAAAACAAACCACGTGATAATATCCTTGATATAAATATTCTCCCATAAGGATGAACAATAAAAGCAAACGTAATAGCTAAAACATACAACTGCATTATCTCCCACAATAATCTTAATTTCTTATCAAAAAGCGCTACTATTACCTTCCAAAAAACTCTTTCTTGTCTTTATGACATATTATAAATAGCAATATAAAACCCCAGACTAATATCGCCCATTCTCCTGTTGTCCAAACCGGCATATAATTCACCCCATAAATATACACATTTCCAGTATTCACTCCAAAATAGAACCATTCAAAAACGCAAACTGCCGAGAATCTACACAAATTCAAATTCTCAACATTTTAGTTATCCAGAAGCAAACCCGACTATCCTCAAAAGGCAAACTTCCCTATCCTCTCCCCATTTCTTCCAAAAATCAATCTGGAACAAAAACCACAGGATTCCTGCCGCTCTGATTCAATCCGTATTCACTCTTTGAATCCCTTAAATTCCCTTTATTTTCAAGGTTTTTTCTCTCCCTATCCTAAAATACAAAACGACCTCATAGAAAGGATTTTTCCTCTCTACAAGGTCGTTCTATTGCTTCTTATTCTCTTTTGGGGACTACCCCAAATTGCCTTCGCAGGATATTCGGGTGTGCCTAGAGATAATTTCCTCACTCCAGTTCAATCGTCCCCGGCGGCTTACTCGTCAGATCATACATCACCCGATTAACCCCCTTCACCTCGTTGATAATCCGGTTCATGACCTTCTGCAACACTTCCCATGGAATCTCCGCCGTCTCCGCTGTCATAAAGTCAACCGTCTTGACCGCCCGCAGTGCCACCGCATAGTCATAAGTTCTCTCATCGCCCATGACGCCCACGCTGCGCATATTTGTAAGCGCCGCAAAATACTGGTTGATCTCCCGGTCAAGTCCTGCCTTTGCAATTTCCTCCCGATAGATCGCGTCCGCATCCTGCACAATCCGCACCTTCTCGGCAGTAACCTCGCCGATGATCCGAATCCCCAGTCCGGGGCCGGGGAACGGCTGTCTGTACACCAGATATTCCGGTATCCCCAGTTCCAAGCCGACTTTTCGCACTTCATCTTTAAACAGATCCCGCAAGGGCTCAATGATTTCTTTAAAATCCACATAATCGGGAAGGCCGCCCACATTGTGGTGCGACTTGATCACCGCGCTCTCGCCGCCCAAGCCGCTCTCCACCACATCGGGATAAATCGTTCCCTGCACGAGGAAATCCACCGCACCGATCTTCTTAGCCTCTTCCTCAAAAACACGAATAAACTCTTCCCCTATTATTTTTCTCTTCCGCTCCGGCTCGTCTACACCGGCCAGCTTTTCGTAGAAACGCTCCTGCGCGTTGACACGGATAAAGTTCAGATCATAATTGCCGTCCGGCCCGAAAACCGCCTCAACCTCATCCCCCTCATTTTTACGAAGTAATCCCTGATCCACAAAGACACAGGTAAGCTGGTTCCCGATTGCTTTGGAAAGGAGCACCGCCGCCACAGAGGAATCCACACCGCCGGAGAGGGCGCAGAGCACTTTGCCGTCTCCTACTTTATTGCGGATCGACTCAATGGACTGCTGTACAAAGGAATCCATCTTCCAGTCACCTGCACAACCGCACACCTGATAAACGAAGTTGGACAGCATCTTGGAGCCTTCTACCGTGTGAAGGACTTCCGGGTGAAATTGAATCGCATAGAGATTTTTATCAGGATTTTGCGCCGCCGCCACGGGACAGTCCTCCGTATGCGCACAAATCGAAAAGCCCGGCGCAATCTTTGAAATATAATCGTTGTGGCTCATCCAGCAAATCGTTTTAGGCGATACATTCTGAAAAAGCACGCTGTTGTTATCCACGCTGACCTCTATTTTTCCATACTCCCTGACAGGCGCCTTCTCCACCTTGCCGCCCAGCACCTGCATCATAATCTGCGCTCCATAGCACAATCCGAGCACGGGAATACCCATCTCAAAAAGTTCGGCAGAGCAAGTCGCCGCCCCCGGCTCATAGCAGCTGTTCGGACCGCCCGTGAGAATGATACCCTTGGGATTCATCTCCCGTATTTTAGATAAATCCGTCTTGTAAGAATAAATCTCGCAATAGACATTGCACTCTCTGACCCGGCGCGCCACCAGTTGATTATACTGTCCGCCGAAATCCAATACGATAACTATTTCTCTCTGCATTCTGTCCCTCTCCTCATTTGATTCTCACTTCATCCCTTATTATAAGATAGCCGTAAAACTCTTGTCAAAATATATTTGGAATCCGTGCGCTACCCTGCCACACCGTCTCTTTTTCCCATCGCCCGCTCCCATTTTCCACCGCGATACCGAATCGTATAGCAGATACCCCGAAACATCCAGTCAATGGTCATGGCAATCCAGATACCGATCAGGCCCAAATGAAATACGTTGCTGAAAAAATATGCCGTGCCAATCCGGAAAATCCACATAGAAGCAATCGCAATTACCATCGTCCACATCACATCACCCGCCGCGCGCAGCGTATTGGGCAGTGTAAACGAAGGTATCCAAGCCACCATGCACATTACTGCATGGAAGCGGATCACCTGCAAAGCCAGCGTGGTCGTTTCAGGAGACAAGTGATATATTTTCAAAAACAGCGGTGCGCCTGCTATCATGATCACTGAGACTGCACTGGTACACAGCCACGTCAGACGCATCAGCTTTTTTGTATAATATCTTGTCTGTCCGAAATCTCCCGCCCCGATGCAATACGAAGCCACCGACAAAAGTGCCATATTAATCGCCATACCCGGCAAAATATTAAAGTTTGTGATTGTACCGCAGACTGCATTCGCCGCGATCGCAGAAGTGCCGAAAGTAGATACCAGACTTAAGAGCAGGATTTTTCCCAGCTGGAACAAGCTGTTCTCCAGTCCGTTCGGAATCCCAATATAGAGTATTTTTTTTACCTGTGGGAAATCCATACGCAGAGTCAGGCGGCCTTTAAAACTAATATCCTTTTTCTCGTCAAACATCAATTTGAAAATAAGGACCGCCGACACGGTTCTCGCAATCAAAGTCGAAATCGCGGCTCCAGCAACACCCATTTCAAAAGTAAAAATCAGGGTTGCATTCCCCACCAAATTGAGCAGATTCATCAAAAGTGAAATATACATGGTTGTCCGCGAATCGCCCATAGCCCGAAAAAGTGCCGCGCATCCATTATAGAGGGCCAACGGACAAATGGATAGGCCCGTAATGATCAGGTAAGTGACGGCACTGGTCATAACCGCCTCCTCCACCTGACCAAAGATTGCCCGCAGAATAGCTTTATGCAGAATAAGCAGAATGGCGGTCATGGCGGCAGAGGAATAGAGCAAAAAAAGCACCATCTGCCACGCCGACTTTCCCGCCTGCTCGCGGTTTTTCTGCCCCAGCGCATGGCCTGCCACAACAGCGCCACCCGTAGCCAATGCCGCAAAGATATTGATCACTAAAATATTGATATTGTCTACCAAAGAAACCCCGGACACCGCCGCTTCTCCCACACCGGAGATCATAACGGTATCGAGCATCCCCACCAATATGGCCAAAAGCTGCTCCATAATCAACGGCAAAATCAGCCTTTTGAGATCGCCATTGCTGTATATAGTTCCCTGCCGTTCTTCTTTCGCGCGCATCATCCACAACGTCCTTCATGCATAAAGAGTATGAATTTATTCTATGCCCATTCTGCGCCAATGTAAAGTGATTATATGTCTCTTTTGTACCTTGTATTCCTTTCTCTTAACACACATGCTGATGCAGATATTTTTCTCTGGTTGCCAGACCGCCGCGGATATGGCGCTCCGATTTATTGACGTCCAGCACCTTCCTCGCCTCAGCCGCAAGAGACGGGTTGATCTGTGCAAGGCGCTCTGTCACATCCTTATGTACTGTGGATTTTGAAATCCCAAACTCCTTCGCCGTCTGCCGCACCGTGGCATTGTTTTCAATAATATAGTTGGCAATGTTCATCGCTCGCTCTTCAATATAATCCTTCAAGAGAAAACCCCTCAGAATACTTTTTTACATTGTATGAAGTATTTTGAGGGGGTATGACTGATACCGTTGTTTTCATTTATTCTGCTTCAAATTCCCGTTCCCCAAACGTAAGCTCCAGCAGTTCCGCAGCGATCTCCTTACTGCACACACGCATTAGATTATCTTCACTGTCTTCCTTGCCGAGAAAATTCATGCTTCCATACCAGACCACTTCCCGACCTACGATACAATAATGCTGGCAATAATCCTCTACAAGGTTCATTTCAAACCCATTGTTGCGCATCCTCTCCTGAAGCTCCATCCAATATGCGCTGTCGCCAAATCCATATCTGTCCGGCTTCCACGTTACAATTCCTATCCGAATGCCTTTTTCCTGTAGGTTCTTTAATAATTGGATCAATTCTTCGACCTTAGGCCCACTGATTACCGGGCTTGCTATGATGATTTCCTTATTGGCGGTTAGCAAATCTTTTCTGTATACTCCCGCATAGGTGTCAATATCAAATATAGCGCCTACATTCTGTTTTTCCACCGTATTTCCTGCACAAATGTCATAGCCTATCTGTCTATATGCCTTGAGACGCTTATGGTACATCTTTTCAAACATGGAGATATGGCTGTCCACATAATCGTAGATAATCACACTTTCTTTTCCTTTATAATCCCGATTTAAACGTCCAGCATACTGCTCCACCACACTTTTCCACGAAACTGGCATTGCCATGATAAGCGTATCCAGTCTCGGATAATCAAATCCTTCTCCGATCAGCTTTCCGGTTGCAACCAAAATCATACTCTTATCAGCCTTCACCTGCTTCATCTTCTGTAAAACAGCATTATGTTGTTTTTTCGAGTTTTCGCCGGAAAGCAAAAATACTTCATCTGCGCTATCCTTTAATTTTTCATACAGAGTCCGCGAATGATCTACATATCTCGACAGGATCACTGGCGTCCTGCCCTCTGTAATACATCTTATGACATCACTTATGATCAGAGCATCCCGGTTCTTCATTTTCTCTTAAAATTGCATAGGCTTCATTCGGATGCATGTTATCCTGATGAAACCTCGGTGCAACTGCTCTTGTAAATCTCGGATATACCAGATGCGCAATCCCCTGTTCTTTTGCCCTGTCTTTCGCTGTAAACTGATATCTGACCGGGCCAAGAAGCATATAGTTAATTTTCTCTAATCCGTCACTGCGAAGCGGCGTCGCCGTCACACCATATACATATTTTGCTCTCACCTCCTGTAATATTTCTACAAAAGTATCAGACGCGGCATGATGACACTCATCCACAATTACCATGCCATACTCTTTCAATCTGTTGTGGAATTCTCCCTTTTTACAAACAGAACCCGCCATAGCTATATCAATGATTCCAGTCGTAGAGTCATGCGCCCCCTGTAGTCTGCCTATGACGCTTTTCCTTCTTTTCTTCCTTCCAGTCGGCGTCTCATATTCGGGCAGTTCCTCATCTATGGTCAGAAAGTTTTCTATGGCACTTTCCCATTGCACTATTAATGCCGAGGATTGCAGTAAAATCAGCGTATTGACCTTTTCTCTCGCAATCATATTGCAACAGACTACAGTTTTGCCAAACGCGGTAGCTGCGTGGAGTATGCCCGTCTCATGTTTCAGCATAGCTTCCACTGCTGGGATCTGAGAATCCTTCAATTGTCCCTGAAAAGAAACCCGGATCGCATTACCCCAGCAGCGTTCATCTTGAATATGATTCACGATTTCAGCCTTATCACATTTGGCAGTCACATCTTCCAACAAACCTCTGGGAATCCTAATATATTCGCCTTCATCTCTACCGAGATAAATGTATCTGGAATTCGCAAAATTAGACAGCCCCATCGCTTGATTCTTATAAAATGCCGGATTTTGAAATGCCGCCAGTTCCCGTATCCTGTTTTGGATTCTTGGCGCCAGATTTTGTGTAAAAATATAAATGCCATCCGCCAAGGTGATTTGAATTTCCCCATCTACGTCACATCTATTAAAATCTCTTATTTTATCCCACGGTTTTTCCCCATCCTGCTCCAATATTTCATCTATCTCTATCGCTCTATTTGCCGCAAAGAGTTTCCATTCTTTTAGCTTGTCCTCTATAAATTCCTTTGAAAGTTTGGGCTTACTTAACAATGTTTTCCACTGATCTGGGTATGCGTTCCAATTTTCATCCACAAATGCGCTGTTTCCCTTTTTGAGAGCCTGTCCCTGTAGTGGCAATGCGATCAAGTTGCCGATACCGCCCTGCGAAAGATGATCTTGCATCGGCAGCATTCTTTTCATGGTCGTCAAAATCAAACACAAGAAATCTACAGGTATCATCCTCCAACAACGGATAAATACCTATTACATCTACTGCGTCTTCCGACACACCCTTTAAATGTGCCATGATCTGCTGTTTCTCCAGCTTTTTATATGCCCGCTTTTTACAATCTTGACACCTGATCTTACCGCCATTCATTCTTGGACAGCCTGTTTTCCAAAAATTGTAACATTGCGTGTAATAATTGATCTCTCTGGGTATGATTCTCGCCCCTTGGTCTGGATCAAACAAATCCCTGTTTTCTATTTCATCGGACGCATAATAAGAAATCCCCGCTTGATCAAGCAGGGATTTTAAATACTGATTTTCTTTTTCCAAACATTTCATTTTGTCCTGCAAAGACAAAATTTCATCTGTCATATAAATAATTCTCCTTGATCAACTATTTCCTCTGCCATAAGAATGCTTTCATCCCGTATCATATCTTTATAGCACGCCTATCCTGTAAACGCTTAAGTATTACCGCCGCTCCCTTTTTTGTGTCTTCTACTATTTCTGCTGGTGTCATATTGATGTGCCTCAACGAATTATATTCACGTATCTTTCTAATGTCATCCACATCAAAGCGTTCACTCACAATCGGTTTATTCATACTCATCCTCCTCACTTTCTAATAGGACAGACGGAGGAAATATCAATAAATCCTTATACCCCTCCAGTGTTGTTATTACTTTGACCCCTCTTATTGTCTTAATATTGACAATATGCTTAAAATTCCAAGATATGATAATATCACAGCCTGCTAAAATTGCCGATGCAATATGTTGACAATCATCAAAGCTCTTTTGTTTCAATATCCCAAAATCTATAAACTTCTCTGCAAGCCCTACTGTATTCTCATTTGTTGCAACTAGATGATACTCTATTTGATCCAGATAGTCCATCAAAATATTAAGCTTTTCTTCCGTACAATCACTGATTTCATTAATTACAATATCCGAAATATATACCTCATATTGCTGTTCCTTAAATCTTTCCCATAATTGCAACGTATCCTGCATCTTTTCCTGTGCATCTTCCTGATATAAATAACTTATTACTGATGTATCAAGATAAACCTTTAATTTTTGCATGTCATCTCTCCCTTAAAATTATTATACATACAGTATATACAGTCCGCAACAATTTCATAGACAAGTTTCTTATCAAAAAGCTTATCACATATAAAAACGCTGCCCGCAGCACTTGTCCGCAAACAGCGTTCCCTCTATTCTATCGTCCACATTATTCTATTCCCAAACCATTCTATTTTGTTACTACCATATGTACTGTGGTTTTTACAGCCGCCATACTATCGCCATATCTATAAGTCACATCCCAAACTCAGCGCACAGTTTGTCAAAACGTGCCTGTTCTTTCTCTTTTATAGGTTTCGATAAATCATTCATACAGTGATGAATTACATCTGCATCTTTCAAAACTTCATCCATTGGACTGTCCACCACAAGCTTGTCATCGTGATGGTATATCGCAGAACAAATGATATCCGTCTCGGTTTCATCCGTCAGCTTCAGTTCTCTGAGAATATTTCCTGCAAGTTCCGCTCCTTTGTGCGCATGGTCATCATAAGACCCTGTCTTATATGCATACAAATCATGGAGCATTGCTGCCATCGAGGAAAGCTCCGAATCAAGCCCCCGTTTCCTTGCAATCATTACAGCAGCAAGAGATACGCCGTAAAGGTGTACGATTGCGCTGTTTTGTCTGCTGGCATCCTCCATCTTGTTTAATTCATCATCCACATATTTCCGAAGTTCCTTTAATCTACTCATCTATTTCTCCTCCAGCTTCTTGCCCGGCACCTTTCTGCATTCATTATACCCTCACCGATTTACCATTTTACATCTCTGCTCTGATTATATCACCTCCCTCCTGCACTGAACATAGGTCAAACCAAAATATAAAACATATACGCTGAGAAAACCGCCGCATGAAGCGCTAAAATATGTCCCTCCCGCCGTACGGATTCCCGTATGGGCTACGAACGCCTCCCCCGTACAAAGTACAAGTGCCGCGCTGACGGCAGCCGCAAGGAGCACCGGACACAAATAGTAGAAAAACATCTGCTTTGCCAACATTCTTCCTATTTCTTTCTTCCTCATGCCGAGCTGATACAAAATCCGATAACGGAATTTATATTTATGAGAATCGCTTATCTGCTGGACAGACAGAACGGTAAATGCCACGCATAGAAACACCAGTCCAATATAAAAAAGCGGAAATGACAAAGTGCTCATTAAAAATTTTAACTCCGTAATTTCCCGGCTCTTAACCTGTATTGAAGCCGGCATTAAGAAAAGCTCTTCGCTCCCGATTTTAATAAAATCAGCCAGTTCGTCATAGCCTCTCTTCTTTCCTGCCAGTTCATATAAACGGTCCGATAAACTTTCCGGCGCATTCCCTTTTGCCATAACTGCCATAAGAGAAAAATACTTCTGCATCTCCGCCAGTTTCCAATCCGGTACGACCAGTAAAGAGTCGGTTCCATTGTGACCGTTCTGCGCAAACCCTTCGGTTTGTATACCGGCAAACGAAAGCCCCGTATGAAGACTGTTTTCCGGCTTATCACCTTTTTCCCTGATTTCCTGATATACCCGGTTCGGCATATGGATAAGATACTGATCATCATGCAGGGTAACTGCCTCCAGTCCCAGCATATCCCGCAGTCTGTTGTAATCCGTGACCCCCATATATACATCGTAATCGTAGTAGGCTGTAGCCCGCTTTCCCTCCGCCATAACCGGATCGCTGTCCCTGTCGGAAAACAACCCTAAATTCTGATACAAATAATCCCCCATTTCTTTTGTTCCATTTTGGTAAACCTTATATTTATAGATATCTTTTATATCCGTTGTTTTTCCTATCAGCTTTTCCTCCTCGGAAAATCTTGCTTCCGTATCGTCACTGATTATAATGATATCAAACGGATATTCCACCTCTAACTGTTTATTCTGATAATCGCTTAACATGAACGCAAATGAGCTCCCTGTCAGGGCGAACATAAATAGCAGGCTTAATGTGCCGAGGACAAAACAGATATTCCGAATTTTACTTGAAAACTGCCTTAACAAAAACAAATTTCCCCGTTTATAGATCAACCGTCCCCTGCCTTTGATATATGCTGCCAGAAAGGAAGAAAATCCCAGCCAAAAGAAGTAGAAGGTAAGGGAAATCCCAATCATTTCAAACACTGCCGTCGCCTTTGTTATCCTGCCTGTAAATATCAGAAAATATAGAAACAAAACATTGCCGACGGAAAGGAAAAACAGCCGTGTAGGAAAACTGTCAGTAAAATTGCGGGCAGTCCGGCTCCAAAACTTCGCCCCGCCGGACTGTAATTTATTCCAATACTTTTATAAAACACAAAAAACAGTGCAAAACGCAAGCCGCCTCCCAAAAGTGCTCCCGTTCCGAAAGCGGCCGCTCCGAGAAAAAGATTTTCCCTCACATACAATTTCTCCAGCTGTCTTTTCTGCATTCCCGCCAACAAATAGATCGCAAATTCCCGGCTTCTTTTTTCCAGAATAAATCGCATCATATAGTGGATCAGCCAGCCCGTAACGCCCAGAACAATCGCTGTGGAAACCGACATAAAGGTCACCAGCATCGTTCCCGCAGTAGACAGTTCCCCGCTTTCTCCGTAATGCATCATCACATAAATATCTTTGGAAAAAAGCAGCGAATGAAAGGAAAACATAAGAGCCGTTATCATACATAGGGTTAAAAAGTAAATCAAATAATCTTTCCACAGCCTTTTCGCATTTCGTAATGGTTCAGGTAATCTCTTTTATCGCTGTTTCCCCGCTCTAATTCGGCGTATATTTTACCGTCGCATAAAAGTAAAATTCTCTCACAATAACAAGCTGAGAACACATCATGCGTTACCATTAAAATCGTTGCTCCTAATTCCTCGTTCATAATCTGCAACGTGTGAAGCAGCGCAGCTGACGATATAGAATCCAGCGCCCCTGTCGGTTCATCAGCAAGAATCAGCTTGGGATTATTGACAAGGGCTCTGGCACAGGCCGCCTGCTGTCTATTTCCTCTTTCAAGCGGGCCATACTCATTTCCTGACTGCCAAGAGTCATAGGAATCATAATATTTTCTTCGATGCTTAAGGTATCTAATAGATTATAGTCCTGAAAAACAAACCCCAGGTTTTTGCGCCGAAAATTCGCCAGTTCTTCCTCGTCCATTCCTGAAATATCGGTTCCGTCATAAAAAACTTGTCCCTCTGACATCGTATCTATGGCGGCAAGAATATTTAAGATTGTGGATTTACCGGAACCAGAAGCTCCCATAATGCCGATAAACTCACCCTGATCCACACAAAAGCTGACATGATCAACAGCGTTTACTTTGACTTTCCCTGTATCATAATTTTTTACAAGATTTTTCACATCAATATAATGATACTCCGACATCACGCGCCTCCCTTTCTAAATATTCTTTGCGGACTGATTTCGCCGTAAGGTAGCATAAGACCAGTACACGCCCGCGCAAAAAATCATAACAAAGCCGCAGACACCCACAAGTATCATATAAAATACGTTGCCACGTCTCACTTCTTCTTCACTCATAAGATACATTTTTTCCCAATTTGAACTGAGGAAGCCAGCGAAATACATTTCATTTACACCCACAATTGTGAGACATATTATGATACCAGCTAATAAAACCTTTCTTATTTTGAAAAACTCATTCTGTAATTCTTTTCTCACCTCTTCCGAAAAAATCAGCTCCTTATCCCTGAGGTTTCTGTATGGATTCTGTTTTAAAATAACGTAAAATACAATAGAAAGCAGCGTCAAAACCGACAGCGTGGTGAGAAACGGCTCCACTGCCAGTTCATAAAACCCGGGCTCCGTTGAAGAATAAGAAACCGCATTACAGCCCAAAATAAGCCCGCAGGCCGCCGCTATCAGCAAAAATTTCTTTTTATAATAGAGCAGAAATCCATTCGCCGTTTCTCGGTTTACATAATATTCATTCCATCCTTTTCCTTTGCTGTCACAACAACTTTCGGGCTTCCTGTCTACGCCATCGGGCCCTGCGTCTATCTCCCGTTCATCCATCAGCAAATCATCCAGACTCACCGAAAACAGTTTCGCAATCAGAACAATTTTTTCCGTTTCGGGATAGCCGTTATTATTTTCCCACTTGCTGATTGCCTGTCTGCTGGTATGCAATTTTTCCGCTAATGCTTCCTGTGAAAGTCCCTGTGCCTTTCTTAATTGATATAGTTTTTCTCCGAATGACATATCTTTTCCTCCCGGTTTTTGCTTCATAATAGCAAAAATATAAAGAATGTCTATCATTTTACTATGGCAATTTCGCAACTTTACGTTGCAAATTCTACTACTGCTCTAAATTATCATATTTTTTGCCCGCCTTCTGATCCCATAAACCAAAATTATCCCTGTTACGATATTTACCGTGATCCCTGACACAATCACTTTTTCTGTCACTTCCATTCCGTTATATCCTGAAAAAGCATAAAGATAGTACATAAAATCAACAAACGACAGGTATCTGCCAAAAAACTGGCTGAACAGGTTATTGACCAGTAAAATGATCAGAGAAGCACACATCATCCCGGATATATTCGACATATATAAGGCCAAAAGCACGAAAAACAGAACCATGGTTGTCTGTGGAAAAAGCAGTAACAGCATTTGTAACAAATAGTCCTGTGCCTGATCAAAGATATGAGTGCCCCATAAAAAAAAGCCCGTTCCAATGCTGGCAGCTGCTACAAACAGAAAGCATACCAATGCAACCGTGAAAATACTGACAGTTTTTGCCGTTAAAAGCTGTTTTTTGGAAACGCCATTTAATAAGGGCTGCGCGAACATACCGCTTGCCTTTTCCCCGCAAATCAATACCGCACTGATAAAGCCGAGAAACAGTGTGCCCACAATATCAATATAGGACTGCATACACATTGTCGGAAACTTTCCGCCTGCATAATATCCCATACCATGATCGTCCAAACCGCCTGCGCATTGAATCCCATTGGAGATAATGATTCCTGTCATTACTACGAAAAATAAGTATAATATCTTTTGCCTTTTCAGCCGTGCGAACTGTATCTGTATCAATCTATTAATCATGTTCCGCCTCACTCAAAAATCTATTTTTTGTGTTCTGATTAGGGACAGCCAGAAGAAAGCAATCCCGTACAGCGCCATCACGAATATTCCTGTCAGGAGTTCCCCGGGCGGCACCTTCTGATATTCATAGGTAAACGTCCAACGGTTAAGATAATATCCAACCCATATTTTTTGTAAAAATGCGATGTCTACGCCATAGACAAATTGGTCAACCAGCAGATAAACAACCACGAAAAATATTGTTTTCCACGTGCTGCGGGTATAGATACAAAGTGCGATAATCCCAAGCGTGATAACAGCCATATAGAGACCCGATAGCAAATATTTTATAACGGTTCTGATTACGGCTGACCATTCAAAGATTTCACAGCCCCACCGCATAAAAGCAGTCAAATAATTTATGACAGCAGTCAGAAAAACAAAAATCATCGACATAAGGACCGCAGCACTAACTTTTGACCGTATCATCCCACTGCGGCTTGCCCCATGCAATAAGGGCTGATAAAACATTTTGTTTCTATCTTCCTCACAGATAAATAACGTCAGCAAAAATACATGAAACAGGATACCCACTGTTCCCACGTAAAATCTCATCATAAATTCGGGGAAATTTTTTCTCCCGACCATTCCCATATTGATATTCAGCATTTCTTCCATCTGCGGTGTTGAAATCAGAAACGCATAAAAGAAGGAAGCGGTAAAAAAGCAGGCAAAAAAAATGTAAATCAGCTTTTGTCTGCCTATTTCCTTTCTGTATAATCTTGTCAATGGCTCCATAGCTCAAGCTCCTTCTGTCAATTTTAAGAAAAGATCCTGTAGGGAATGTTTCCGCATGGAAAGATAGCGGATATGCAGGCGGTTCGCCACAAGCTTCTTAATAAATTCATCCAAGCAAATATTTTCCAGCTTGATCGTAAACTGACTCCCCCTCTGTGACTCCACACGGATTTCCTGCCACCGGGAAAGAATATCCCCGGCAGCGCCTGCTTCTTCCAGTACGCAGTCCACAATATTTGTTGTCTCAGATAAAATTTCTTCCGTTTTCCCCTGCAAAATACTTTTTCCCTTATTTAAAATTAAAATATCGGTACAAAATTTTTCCATGTCATGCAGCTGGTGCGACGAAACAATAAAGGTTGTGTTCCTCTCTTTCGCCATATCACAAATCAGACGGTACAGATTAATCTGTCCCTGTGGGTCCAGTCCGTTTGCCGGCTCATCTAAAATAATCAGTTTAGGCTGTCCCAGCATAGCTCTTGCCAATGCCAGCCTTTGCTTCATGCCGAGAGAAAACTTTTTTACTTTCTTTTCGGCCTGGCCCGTAAGTCCGACATAGTCAAGTAATTCCATAACCTGCCCGTCGGGCATATTTTCATACAGGCGTGCAAAGCATTCTATGTTTTCTCTTGCGGTCAGCTCCTGGTAAAAACTGGGTGTATCGAGTGCAGCCCCCACTTTTGACAGCGCAAGCCCCGGATTACGGTCCAGCGATACCTTGTCTATAACGATTTCTCCTTTGTCTTTGGCACATAAATTGGTAATCATCTTCAATGTGGTTGTCTTGCCCGCCCCGTTTGTCCCCAGAAGGCCCATAATGCTGCCTGACGAAAGTGCAAAGCATACGTTCTCGACAGCGATTTCATTTTTGTAAGTCTTTCTTAAGTTTTCTACGCTGATTATTGTCCCCATTTTTTCCTCCATGCCTGTACTCTCCCGATGATGACACATACAATGCTTCCCACTGCCTCTCCCAGCGCATTGCCCATGAACCTCTGCAAGTGAAGCACTTCCTCCCATACCAAATCGCCGGTAATAAGATTGGTCGCATAATTTCCTATCATCACCAGCAGGAAAAACAACGCGAAGCAGTCCCAAATCTTCCATTTCAGAAATGTCCTTGCAAGCACCGGCAGCCAAAGGACAAGAAGCCATGTAAACAGGATGGGTAACCCATAACGGAAAAGCCAGACTGTCCCGGTTCCCATCAGATAATATCTGGTAATCTGAATGACAAAGAGCAGGACAAACACCCCCATGCTGATCACCGCCATAATGGCACAGCCTTTGTGGCTTTTACCTGTGGCAAGAACATAGAGTAAAGCGTCTGCGAACAAACAGGAACTTCCCACAATCAAAGACCATGTCAGTCCTCTGTTTACCGCCAGATCCACGATCAGGCAGACAAGGATTGCAATAAAGCTAATACCGCCCAATCCATACAGCAGATACATTTTCTTTGTCTTTTTCAAAAATCTTTTTACGTCAAAGCTCTCTGTCTGCGGTGTTTCCATTTCCAAATGAAACGCCATATTGCGATATGTCTCGTTACAATCCGTACAATCCTCCAAATGAGTCTCTACGCTCTTTTTTGTAACCTCGCTCACCATTCCGTCCACATAGAGAGGAAGCAAATCCTTTACAATCTCACAAGCTAATTCTCGTTCCATTCTCTCATCCCTTCCATTATTTTCTGTTTTCCCCTGTAGTAAGTTACCCTCGCCCAATTTTCCGTTTTTCCCAAAATAGCCGCAATTTCAGAAAATTGCAGTTCCCCTGACAATCGCAAATACATGACTTCTCTCGTAGCAGCATCCAAATTATGCATTTGGCGGAAAACTTCTGTTGTCTTCAAACGGTTCAGGCTTTGGTTCTCCACGTTTTCACGGGAGGGCATGGTATCGTCCAGCTCCACCGTCCTGCGCCGCTTTCTTTTTTCCAGTTCCTTACACCACAGGTTTTTTGCAATCCCGCAGAGCCAGACGGAAATCTTACAGTCGCCCCTGAATTTATCAATTCCTTTGACCGCCTGAAAGAATGTTTCCTGCGTCAGCTCTTCGGCAAGCCCGCTGTCCTGTGTTAAACCGCAGAGATATCGGTACACCATGACGGCGTTTTCCCGATAGATTTCATCCATTTTTTCTTTGTTCATATCAGCACCTCATATCATTAGTTCCTTTCCAGTGCGATTTGTTACAAAATTGTAAGGTACAGCTGCAAACTGTAAGGCAAATCAATGGAATCCACCCTTCCTTTTTGATATCCTGATTTCAGAACAAAAAACCTTGCGGTTATGCAAAGAAAGAGGGAGAGATAAAAATGAAAAATGTAATCATTGCAGCAGCTTCTATGGTGGGAATTATCGTAGTACGTATGATACTGTCAATCGCTTTCAGCGAGCAGGTGGCGGAAGTGTTTATCAGAATATCTGTAAGTTTCTTATTCTTCTATTTTGTTTTATTAGCTGCCAAAACCAGAAACAAGACCAAAAAACCTGTAGACTGTATCCGGTAAAGCAGGTATCACAAAATACAGCGCAGGGAGTCCGTTTTCCCTGCGCTGTATCAGCATTTTCTTACTCCTGTGCAAATCTGGAACAGACGACATTCGTTTCCCCGGTCAAATCCAGTTGAAGAACCCTGTCCTTGCTCAAAAGCTCACCGTCCTGCGTATACCATCCGAGGAATTCATAATCTTCATAAACTTCCTCAATCGCTGCTTCAACAGGATAGTCCGCAAAATATAATCCCTGCCACCAGGTCTCCGGCATATCTATTATGGATGTATTGACTCTGATCGAAGCCGCGCCATCCTCATTGGACAGAATCACAACCCATACCGGTTCTCCGTTCAAAGAAAATTCGTCTTTCAAATGATCAAAGACATATTCGTCTCTTTCCGACAGGAAATTTACCAGCTTATTGTAGTATTCATTTACATCTACGCCCGCATGAAACCGCTCCATGTGCAATGCGTAGGACTTTTCCATATCGTCCCGCATTTGTGAAACAACTGGTAAAATACA
Organism: Lachnospiraceae bacterium UBA7202; assembly: GCA_002490705.1. GTDB lineage: Bacteria > Bacillota > Clostridia > Lachnospirales > Lachnospiraceae > UBA3282. The sequence goes on along the minus strand of DKUO01000044.1, from coordinate 88,602 downwards.
CTCCTCCCGCCACAAATTATTGTATAAGTCCATATAAGTGATAACGAACTGTTCCCTAAACGCCTCGTGCTCCATCAACGCCTGCGCCAGCTTATCATTTTCCCACGAGGATACATTTCCCATATGGAAGGTGTCCTCATGGGCATCGTACATGGTGGTTTCCACATCCCAAACGGCCCAATGCCATTTCCCGTCTTCATTTTTTCCAGGCCCTTCCTCTATGCTTCGATAGCTTCTGGCATTATAACTCAGCCAGTCACTATCGTTTAAATACAGCATTGCCGCATAATATTCTATAAAGCTCTGCACGTCAATCATCTGGCACAGTTTCTCGTATACCGCCGCATCCGACTTGTCCGAAACCGTTTCCAGCCAATCAATCACATCCGGCGGCGACGCGCCCCCGCATATTTGAATATTATCCCTGCTGATACCGTAATGATTTTCAAAATAATATTCGTCATATACCTCCGACAGGAGATACATCCCCCAATACTCCCCGTCTAAAAACACGTTGCAGTATATATGGGATTGTGTCGCCATATCCCTGTCTGCAAGCGTCCTTGAAACCAAAGCGTCCCTCAGCTTTGTGCCTTCCCGGTTTGTATAGATAAAAAATTTGTGTACGCTTGTCCCTTCCCCGAAAAGTCCGTCGATCGTATCTTCCCCGTCATACATTTCACGCGCAAAGACAGAAAAACTCTTCTGCTCACATCCTCTGGTGGTACTGCCGTGAATGCGGATGCCGATTTCATGATCGACCACGCACGCACCCTTCTCATCAAATATTTCAATGCTTGCCGGACGCTCAGATTTTTTCCCTCTGATACGGTAATTGGCGTCCGCCTGTATCGCATCCTCTAAATCGCCTCCCGCATTGATAAATTCATCAAACCTCTTCCCCAATACGTAAATGCCTTCTTCATAGTCAAACAGATGATCCGGGTCCGTCACAAGCGAAACCGTATACATTTCGCTACAGTTTTCCTGTAATTCCTCTCCTACGAGATAGGAGTTCGTAACGACCTCGCTTTTTCGACCCTCCGCATCAATGGCCACCGCACGGATCACCATGATTTTTTGCATCGGGTCACTCTCGCGGGACGCCTGCATCGGCGTGAAATCGGTTCTCATCGAATAAACATCCGGTTCTACTGACACATTCCGAATCCATATCGGTTCCTGATACAAGATACTTCCACTGTCCGGCTCACTCCCGTCCAGCGTATAATAAATCCTGCTCCCGGACGGCGCCTGCAATTCCAACGCAAACTCATCTGCATAAAAACCGCCTGCGGCCGAAAAAACGGGCGCCTCTGTCATTTCTTTGACAGGCTCTGCCTGATCATTGGAAACCCGGTAAGTCTGCTGTGTGTTTTTCCACTCATACCCTGCATCAGCAGTCCGGCTCCATGTGGTATTGCTGTCCAGCGCCGGTACATGAACCATATCCACAACGCCCTGCTCCCGACTGGATAGATACAGGGTCTCCCCCTGCGCATCAATCCCGAAATTTAGACTCGCTTCGCCTTCCTCTGTCTCATCGCACCGGCTGTGAATCACATAATAGCTGCCCGGCTGTACTTCGACAGCGGGTAGACTGCATTTATGTAAGTCATTTCCATCATCGGAAAGATAATACCCGCCTAAATTTATCGTCTCATCGGAAAAATTGTATAATTCAACCCAATCGCTGGGCGTCTGTGTCTCTGAAAAAGAGATCGGGAAAAAATCACTGCATACTTCATTGATACAAATCCCACTGAAAGAATCCGCTGTGCCAGTCTTCTCTTTCTCTTTTATCCATAAACTGGCGCATGCTGTCATAGCAGAAAATATGATAAGCATACCGCCAAGCGCAATCCGTTTTCCGTTCCTCATTTGTATTTCCTCCGCATGGAATACCGGCGTGTCCATGATACAGTTTACTCCCAATCCGGACATGATACAATCCCAAAACAAAGATTACAGATTGCTATGTCTCTTATTGACGCTTTTTCTCATATAATTTCCCAGATTTGTCAGGCAGAAAAGCGTTGTCACAAGAAAGGCCCCCGGTATCAAAATCATCCACCACGAACGGGACAGCAACGCATTCTCCGACAGGGAGAGCATACTTCCCCAGGAGACCACCTCCACCGGAAGGCCGATCCCCATAAAACTTAAGGTGGACTCCGCCACGATGGCATTTCTCACATTCATCACTGCCATAAACAGAAGAGAAGCCACAAAATTAGGCGCTAAGTGACGGCACAGAATATGAAAAAATCCGCCGCCCAGACATCGGGCCGCCAACACATAGTCCGTATTTTTCAGCTGTAAAACCTCCGTCCGCACCACCTTTGCCATGCTCATCCAGCTTGTCAGGCCGATCACCACAGCAAGCCTATAACAGCTTTCTCCGCCCAGAACCGCCTGTAAAAAAACTGTGAGCAAAAGGCCCGGGACGCTTAAAACGAGATCCGTTATCCTCATCACAGCGCCGTCCGCCCAAGGCGGCGCATAACCGCTGATACTGCCCACAAGAACCGCAATCGCTGTGGAAATGAGCGTTGCCAGAAAACCGATTAAAAGCGAAATCCTGCCGCCGTACCAGATCATCGCAAAAATATCCCGCCCCATGGCGTCCGTTCCGAAGAGAAATGTCCGGCAGGGCGCCACATTGCTGTTCGCCAGATCCATATAAGCCGGATCCTTTGTCGCAAAGCACCCGCAGGCCAGACAGCCGGCCGCGATCGCCGCCAGTATGATCAGGGAGAGTCTCGGAAATCTTTTCTTCAAAATCCCCTCACCTCCTCTTTTTGCGCTTCCCTTTTCAGGCGCATCCGCGGATCAATCCGCTCATTTAAGATTTTTGCAAACATATTCCCAAGGATAACCAGAATGCCTGTCATAAGACTGACTACCATCAGCAGATTGTAATCCTGATATCTGGCGCTCTCATAGGCTAACGTCCCGATTCCGGGATAGGAAAAGACGGTTTCCGCCACATAGGTGCCACCCAGAATATGGGGAAAAGCAATCGCCATCATACTCAGATAAGAAGGCATGACATTGCGCAGACAGTGCCGGTACAACACCTGTTTCCCCGACAGTCCTTTCATCCTCGCTAAAAGCACATAGTCCGCCCTCGTCTCCTCCAACAGCCTGTTGCGCACAAGATAGGCATAATACCACAGATGCCCGAGTACCACCACCGCAAGCGGCAGGATCAAATGGCGGACTCTGTCCGCAAACCCTTTCTCCGCCCCCACCGAGTAAGCGCCGGAGCTGGGCAGCCACCCAAGCCATACGGAAAACACCAAAATCAAAAGCAACGACAGCCAAAAATCGGGAATACAGCTTGTGAGCGTGCCGATTCTACAGACCACCCGGTCCGCCCGCTTATCCTCCCGCCACGCGCAAAAAAGCCCCAGAAAAAGCGCAAGAATAAAGATCATGACAAAGCCGAGACCGCCTAAAAGCAGGGTGTTGCCGATCCGTCCGGCGATCACTTCCTTCACATCCCTTTTATATTGATAAGAAATCCCGAAATCGCCGTGCGCTGCGCCTTTTGCCCAGCGCATATACTGCACGGGAATCGGTTTGTCAAGCCCGAGCCTCTCTCTCGCCGCCTCCTGTTCCTGCCCGCTCATTTTCTCCACCCGCTCTCCATAATAAGCGTAAAGCGGGTCTCCCGGTGCCAGTCTTGCCAAAGTAAACACCAAAACGGAGAGCAGAAAAACACTCAGCGCAAACTTAATCAGTTCCTCAATGATGGTTATGTATGGTTTCCTCAAAGATCTCCTCCGCATCCCCGATCCTGTAAAGCTCTCCGGCGCGCATCAGAGCCACCCGGTCCGCCACCCGCGCCGCCACCTTGGGATTGTGGGTGATAAAGATTACCGCCATCCCCATTTTTTCCCGCAGTTCCAAAAACAAGTCCAAAATCTGCGCCTGAACCTCCGTATCCAGCGAAGTGGTCGGCTCGTCTGCAAACAGTACCGCCGGATTAGCCGCCAGTGCAGTGGCAATCACACACCGCTGGGCCATGCCGCCGGAAAGTTGAAACGGATACTGCCCTGCCCGCTCTTTTGGACAGTCAAGCTCCACCAATTCCAGCAATTCTATCACTCTGTTTCGCAATTCCCTGCGGGAAATCTCCGGGCAGCGCAGGCGCACCGCCTCGGCGATCTGTGCGCCCACACTCATACAGGGGTTAAGCGCAGTCATCGGATTTTGAAATACCATGGAAAAGGATGTGCCCCTCAGCTCCTGCATCCCCTTTTCCGTATAGTCCGTGATCTCTTTTCCCTGAAAAAAAATCTGCCCCGTCTTGATCCTTGCAATGTCCGGCAGGAGTTTGACGATACTCTTGCAGAGCACGCTTTTCCCGCACCCGGTATCTCCCATAATCACCAGAATTTCACCCGGCCGCAGAGAAAAGCTGACATTTTTCACGGCCTCGATTTCGCCTGTCGGCCTGTAAAAACTGACCGATAAATTTTTTACGGTAAGCACATCCATCTATTCTTCACTCGATTTCCTCTATGGTCCAGTCCTCAATGTTCCAGAAGATCCCCACGCCGTGATGCCCCATCACCGTATTCGGGGAGATACCGTGAATGGAAGCGTCCGCCACATAATTTGCGTCTATATAACAGATAAAGGCGTAGGCCGGGTCCTTTGCAAGTTCTTCCTGAAACCGGTCATAGGCCTCCGCCCGCACCTTGGGATCGTCGGACTGTCTGGCCTGCGTCAGATACCGGTCCACCGCCTCATTGGAATAGCCGCTGTAATTCGCCCCTTTGTCCGTGCCAAACACTTTATAAGTATGGTCATCTGCGTCGAAGGGACTGCCCCAGCCGATCAGATAGGCCATCTGGCTTTCCCAGTCTATCCGGGTGGGAATTTCCACCTTGCACTCGATCCTGATTTGACTGATCTGCTGCGCCGCCGCCTGCGCCATATCAATACGCACCTGATCGCCCGCGCCTACGCTGATCACAAAGGAGAGTTTTTCCCCGTTCCTCTCATAAAAACCGTCCTCCCCCATCACGCAGCCTGCCGCCTCCAAAACCTCCCTTGCCTTTTGGGGATTATAGGCATACTGTTCCACGTTTTCGTTGTTATACCGATTTCGCTGCAAGGGCCCGTAGGCCGGCATCCCCTGCCCCAGAAGCACCGCGTCTATAATCGCCTGCCTGTCGATGGCATAGCAGACCGCCGGAATGATATCCCGGTTTTTCTGCCAGAAGTCGTTTTGAAAATTAAAGAGTATCCCCCGGTAATCCGAGGTCTCCATGTCGTAGCAGACATACCCCGCTCTGTCCGCAAAGGACTGTGCCGCCTTCGGCGTAAGGAGCGCCAGGTCCACCTCCTTCGCCTCCATCTGTAATGCCTTGGCATTGTCGTCCGTGACAATCTTAAAAATCACCCGGTCGATATGAGGCGCCCCTCGAAAATAGGCGTCGTTCTTCACCAGAACAATCGCCTGTCCCGTATCCCAGCTTTCCAGCTTATAGGGGCCTGTCCCCACAGGCGCACGGAAAAAATCCGCCTCCTGCATGTTCTCTCCCTCCAGCAGATGTTTCGGCAGTACCGCCATGGTCATATAATCGAGAAAAGCCACATTCGGCGCTGCCAGACGAAAGGCCACAGTTGTCTCGTCCACCACTTTGATCTCTTCCACATCCTCATAGTTCGGCGCATTTTCAGAACCGTTTTCAGGATCCATGATGGCCTCAATCGTAAACTTCACATCCTCCGCCGTAAAGGGTTCGCCGTCATGCCACCTGACCCCCTCCTCCAGATGAAACGTATAGGTGCAGGATGCCTCGTCAAACTCCCAACTTTTCGCCAGTGCGGGAACGACCTCATTTTCCCCGTTGTGGGCCGTCAGGCCGTCAAAGAGGAGGAGGTTGATTTCCCCATGCTCATCCATAGCCGGATTAATGCGGGTGTAGTCTCCACTGGCGTAGACCAGTGTGGTGGGCGATGTCTCAGCATCTTTTGTCTGCCCGTTGTCCGCCTGTTTGTTATCCGTCTGCACTATCCCCGCTGATTCCGCTTCTTTGCCACAGGCTGTGCACAAAACCATCGCCGCCATGCTAATCAGGCATAGACCTTTTTGTATTTCTATCTTCCTTTTCATACCTTAATTTCCTTACTGCTTCTCAATCGCCGCCAGCACCTCGCCAATGGACTTCCCCTGCTCTTTCGCAATGCGCGCCAGATCCTCGTACTCGTATTTCTCCCTCGTCACGCCGTAGCCCGTAGAAATTTTCTTCCGAATTTCTCCAAAGGGCGTCTGCACTGTCTCCGTAAAACGCTTCAGCGTATATCTTTTGGAAATATTCTCTCTGACGCCGATGGTAGTGGTATGCCGGAAAATCAGCGCCGCCATCTCATCCTTCTTATCCTCCCTGCACATAACATGAATCACCACACCCGGTCTGGACTTCTTCATTCCCGCCGGCGTGGTGTATACCTCCAGCGCACCTGCGGCAAAAAAGGCTTCCATGGCATAGCCCACTGCCTCCGCAGTCATATCATCCACATTGCAGGAAAGCTCCGCCACCGTATCTCCCGCCTCCTCGGTCTCTCCAAACAGGGCGCGCACACAATTTGCCGCCGGGAAATCCTTTTTTCCCATGCCATAGCCGATGGCAGAGGCGCGCATCACGGGCATCGCCCCGAAACGGCTGGCAAAATATTGTAACAATGCCGCCCCTGTAGGGGTACAGAGCTCTCCCCGAATCTCACCGCCGTAAATCGGCGCATCCTTCAAAATATAAGCCGTGGCGGGCGCAGGAACCGGCAATATGCCGTGGGCGCATTTCACCTGCCCGCTTCCCACATGCACAGGAGAGACAATGACCTGATCCGGTGCCAGTCTGTCCATCAGCACGCAGACCGCCGCGATATCCGCCACCGCGTCCATGGTGCCCACCTCATGAAAATGGATCTCGTTCACCGGTACGCCGTGCACATGACTCTCAGCCTCCGCAATCAACCCGAACACCGCCAGAATATCCTTCTTGATCCGTTCCGGTACAGGAAGTTTCTCTATAATATGCCCGATCTCGTGCATTCCGCTGTGATGATGGTGGTGATGCTCATGATCGTGGCTCTCTTCATGATGGCGCTCGTGATCGTGTCCCTCTTCATGGTGATGATGCCCATGATCATGCCCACCGTCGTGCATCTCCTCCGACTCCTCCGCGCCATGCACCCGCACCGATACATGGGTCCCGCCGATGCCGCACTTGCTTGCGGCCTCACAGGAAAACTCCACACCGGGAATCCCCAGCCCATTCAATTCCTCCACCATTTTTTCCCGCTCAGGAAGAAGCTCCAGCAATGCGGCTGTCAGCATATCCCCCGCCGCGCCCATACCACAGTCTAAATATAATGTTTTCATATCCTTATCCTTTCTGTTACGAAGTTCTTCTTACACAGTTGATCATACTCGCCAGATACCCGGCCCCGAACCCATTGTCAATATTTACCACCGAAACGCCGCTGGCGCAGGAATTTAACATGGACAAAAGGGCGGAAACCCCGTTCATGGACGCGCCGTACCCCACGCTTGTAGGAACCGCAATCACCGGACAGTCCGCCAATCCGCCGATCACACTGGCAAGCGCCCCTTCCATGCCCGCAATGGCGATAATCACCGACGCGCTCATAATCTCGTCCATATGGGCCAACAGCCGGTGCAGTCCGGCCACCCCCACATCATAAAGCCTCACCACCTCATTGCCGTGAATCTCCGCGGTAAGAGCCGCCTCCTCCGCCACGGGAATATCCGAAGTCCCGCCGGTAGCCACCACGATTGTTCCGATGCCGTCCGGTTTGGGCATGTCTCCCACAATGCCGATCCGCGCCTCCTCATAATAAGTCAGCGCATGCTGCTTTTTCACCTTTTCCGCCTTTTTCCCGGAAAGTCTGGTGATCAGAATCCTATCCTGCCCGTTCTGTTTCATACTGTCAATGATTCCGGAAATCTGATCCGCCTTTTTTCCTGCGCCGAAAATTACCTCCGGCGCACCCTGCCTGACGCCTCTATGCAGATCAACCTTGGCATAGCCGATATCCTCAAAGGGTTTCTTTTTGATTGCCAAAAGCGCTTCCTCAACCGAAAGTGTTCCCTCTCTCACCTGCTCTAAAATCTCCCTGTAATCCTTCATCCTCTCGCCTCCAAATCCAGTAAAACCGCCTGGTAATACCGTTTCAGTTCCCTTACGACCTCTTCCCGCTTCTCCAATGCCTTTTCCATCTGTGCCGCCGGAAGCTGCAGCCTCGCCGCCTCTCCGAAAAGGCGCACCCGAAAATCCCGAAATCCCAGAGAAAACAGATAATTCTCCGCAGCCTCCGTGGCCGCAAGTTTCTTTTCCGTAATCGGCTCGCCTGCGGGAATCCGGGTAGCCAGACAGGCGTAGGCCGGCTTATTCCACGTAAAAAGTCCCGCCTCCCTCGACAAATCGCGAATCCTCGCCTTGGTCAAACCGCATTCCCGCAGAGGCGATCTCACAGAAAGCTCCCTGAGCGCCCGCATTCCCGGACGCTCCCCCTCCTCATCGGAGGCATTTGTACCGTCCAAAAGCATCTCGTACCCATCCTCTCCTGCCGCCCCGGCAATGGTCTCAAACAGAATCCTTTTACAGTGATAACAGCGGTCAGGCGGGTTGGCGGCCACCTCTCCGGCGACGAGCACATCCGCTTCCAGAATCCGCAGATCCGCCGCCAGCTGCCCGGCCAGCCTTCTCGCATCCTCCAGCTCAAACTGCGGCTGGAACTGGCTTTTTACATAATAGGCGCGCACATCAGCTCCCGCTTCTTTTGCCGCATACAGCAAGTATGCCGAGTCCACACCACCCGAAAAGGCCAGCGCCGCCTTTTTATTTTCCATGAAAAAATCAGATAGCTTCATTTTCCCCTCCATATAAGAAAGGAAGGCATACCACTCCCCTTTGGGAAATCGTATACCTTCCTGTGTATACCTTATATTGGCTTCCTGCCAAACTGTGTCTATTATTGTACACAAATGTGCTTCACTCTGCAAGCATTTTCTACACAATCCTTCTCACCGTGATAATGCTCCGGTATGTTGCGGAAGTGATTTTAATCCCTGTCCGCTCCGTGCTGGCATGTACGATCTGTCCGTTTCCTATGTAGATGCCCACATGGCCCCCGTAGTAAATCACATCGCCGGGCTGGGCCTCGGAGTAGGACACGCCCCTGCCGACAGTGGACTGGGAATAGGAACTTCTGGGAAGATTGATGCCGAAATTCTTATAAACCGCCATCACAAAGCCGGAGCAGTCCGCCCCGTTTGTCAGGCTGGTACCACCCGCCACATAAGGATTTCCGATAAATTTGCAGGCATAATTGGCGATATCCGCTCCCTTGCCGCTTCCACCGGAGACCACAGCCTTGGGCGCTTCCTCCTCATCGCTTTCGGAGTTTTCTCCGCCCTCCTCTGCCATCAATGCTTCCTGCTCTTTTCTGCGGCGCTCTTCCTCTTCTTTCCGTTTTCTCTCCTCTTCCTCCCTGCGCTTGCGCTCTTCCTCTTCCAGCTTTTTGATCTGTGCCGTCTCCTGTTTGATTCTGGCCGTATAGGTTGCCGCCTCCTGTTTCGCCTTGGTGAGCATCACACCGTAGTTTTCATACTCGGTCCGCTTCTGGGCAAGCACTTCTTCCAGATATGCCTGTCCTTCCTGCAACTCCGTTTTGGAGGTCTCCAGCTCCGACTTATCCTCTTCCAGCCGATCCTGCAGCTCCGCTACACGCTGCACCGTGTCCTCGTACTCGGCAAGGAGCTTTCTGTCATAATCATAGAGCTCCTCCACATAATTCGCCCGGTTTACCATGTCGCCCATGTTTCCCGACCCAAAAAAGATATGCAGATAGGAGGAATCTCCCTTCTCATACATGAACTGGATTCGGATTTTCATGGATTCATACTGCTCGTCCTTCTCGTCCACAGCCGCCTCATATTCAATCTGCGTGGCGACAATCTCCTCCTCCTTCTCCTCGATGGCGTCCTCTATCAGTTCGATATCCCGCAAAAGGCCCACCAGCTCCTCATCCATCTGGTCGATCTCTTCACCCACGCCCTCCTGCGCTTCCTCCGTATCCGAGATCTTCTGCTGGGCTTTCTTTAATTGCGACTGGCTCTTCTTGACGTCTTCTTTCAAATCAGAAATAGTGGTAGCCGATATCGGTTCTACCACGGATAAGCACAATATAAATGCCAGTATGACATACAGCCGTCTCTTAAAGCTCTTCTTCATCTTAAGCCCATTCTTTTCTCACACGCTTATAATTCACAATTATTTACCGTCCTCGGGAAAGGAATCACATCCCGGATATTGCCCATTCCCGTCAAATACATCACACAGCGCTCAAAACCAAGGCCAAAGCCCGCATGTCTGGCGGAACCGTACTTGCGAAGATCCAAATAGAACTGATAATCCTCCTTGTTCAGTCCCAGTTCTTCCATCCGCTGCTCCAGAAGTTCCAAATTATCTTCCCTCTGGCTGCCGCCGATAATCTCACCGATTCCCGGCACCAGACAATCCATGGCCGCCACCGTCTTTTTATCCTCGTTCAGCTTCATATAAAAAGCCTTGATCTCCTTGGGATAATCCGTCACAAATACAGGGCGCTTAAACTCCTGCTCGGTCAAAAATCTCTCATGCTCCGTCTGCAAATCACAGCCCCATTCCACCTTGTATTCGAAGCTGTCGTTGTGTTTCTTTAATATTTCTATGGCGTCCGTATAGGTCACATGGGCAAAATCGGAGTTCAGCACATGATGCAAGCGCTCGATCAGCCCCTTATCCACAAACTGATTGAAGAAATTCATTTCCTCCGGCGCATTTTCCAACACATAGCGGATCACATGCTTTAGCATCGCCTCCGCCACCATCATATCGTCCGTCAGGTCTGCAAAAGCCATTTCCGGCTCGATCATCCAAAACTCCGCCGCATGTCTGGTGGTATTGGAATTTTCCGCCCGGAAAGTAGGCCCGAAGGTATATACATTTTTAAAGGCAAACGCATAGGTCTCCACGTTAAGCTGACCGCTCACCGTTAAGTTAGTCGGTTTGCCGAAAAAGTCCTGACTGTAATCGACCTGTCCCTCTTCCGTCCGCGGCAGATTGTTTAAATCCATGGTGGTCACCTGAAACATTTCTCCCGCGCCCTCACAGTCGCTTCCGGTGATGATGGGCGTATGCACATAGACGAAGCCCCTCTCCTGAAAGAATGTGTGAATCGCATAGGCAATCAGAGACCGCACGCGAAAAACCGCCTGAAAGGTATTGGTTCTGGGACGCAAGTGCGAAATGGTGCGCAGATACTCAAAACTATGTCTCTTTTTCTGTAACGGGTAATCCGCCGTGGAAACGCCCTCCACGACAATCTCTGCGGCCTGCATCTCAAATTTCTGCTTGGCCTGCGGCGTCGCCACGATTTTGCCCCGCGCCACAATCGCCGAACCCACATTTAATTTTGATATCGCTTCAAAGTTTTCGAGCCCGTCCGCATACACAATCTGGAGCGGCTCAAAAAAAGTGCCGTCATTTACCACAATAAAGCCAAAGGTCTTGGAGTCCCTGATACTCCTGATCCAGCCGCCCACCGTCACTTCTTTGTCAATGTACGCCTCGCTGTCACGATACAAATCTCTGATATCCGTTAAGTCCATGTCACTTTTCCCCCATCAATCTATCGTCGTTGCCGTAGTTTGTATATTTCCATTTTCAATCAAAAACGCAACTACCTTTTTCCGCATCAGGTCTTCCTTGAACGCTTCCATATCCACACTCTTTGCCAGCTCCTCCTCCGAGGCATACCCATAAAGCGTCATAAGCGCGGAGGCCTCTTTAGAAATCTCTTCCTCCGTGGGCGCAAGGCCCTCCTTGTCAGCAATGGCCTGATACATCATATACTGTTTCGCCATCCGCTCCCCATTCTCCTGAAAAGCCGCCCGGTATCCCGCCTCGTCAAGTCCCTGATACAGCTGCATATACTGGGCGAGAGTCATACCCACGGAAGCGGCTCTTGCGTTCATGCTGTTTTCAACACTGCCAACAAACCGCTCCACCATCTCCTCCGGCAGTTCTTTAAATGTGCTGTTATCCATAACGGCAGAGGCCAAAGCCGTCTCCAACTGATTGTCGTAAGTGCTCTGCGCCGACTGTTCGTAAAGGCTGTTAACCCATTCCTTAAGCTCCGATGCCGTCTGGCATGTCCCTACATTGTAGCCCTCAGCGCTTAATTGTTTTACCAGCTCATCGGTCAGCGCCGGCATCTTATTTTCGCTGATGCTGTTGACAGTCACCTCAAACACCACAGGCGCTCCCGCCAAATCCGGATTAGGGGTATAGGGATCCGGGAAGCTCAGGTCAAGGCTTACCTGATCTCCTTCATTCGCACCGATTAATCCGCTTTCAAAGCCATCAATGAACCGTCCTGATCCAATCGTCAGGTCAAAGTCCGTTCCCGTGCCGCCGTCGAAGGCCACACCGTCCTGATAACCGACAAAATCAATATTGACAACATCCCCCTCCTGCACAGACCTGCCCGTCACCGGTACTTTTTCGGCCTTAGGAGCCAGGAAATTTTCCTCAATATAACTGTCTACCGCGCCGGCGGGAACCTCCATCTTCTGCACAGAAGCTTCAATTCCCATATAATTGCCCAGCGTCACATACTTTTCCGCCTTGACGTCTTTCAGATACTCCTTGCTGCCGCAGGCAGTCAGAAACAGCGATGAAACGATTATCACCGCCGATGCCCAAAATCTTTTTTTCATAATTTCCTCACAACCTCTTTTCATTTATAAATACAGTTTCTACTATAGCACAGCTATCCTGAATTTGTCCATATCCGCAGGGAAACAGACACAAAATGTACACACATTTTATTTTGGAAATCTTCTATAGAATCTTGCGCAACACAAAAATCAATGTTAAAATATCTTTTACATGTAATAACAACAAACGGAGGCTATCGGATGAGTACAGTAACGATCGTTTTATTGGTGATCCTGGCGGTTCTTCTTATCGCCGTGGTCGTATTATATTTTCTTGGAAAAAAAGCGCAGAAAAAGCAGAGCGAACAGCAGGAACAGATTGATGCGATGAAGCAGACCGTATCCATGCTGATCATCGACAAAAAGCGTATGAAATTGAAGGACGCCGGCCTGCCGTCTGTCGTCGTGGAACAGACGCCCAAGCTTCTGCGCGGCTCCAAACTTCCGGTGGTGAAAGCGAAGGTTGGTCCCCAGATCATGACCCTGATCTGTGAGGAGAGCATCTTTGACGCCGTTCCCGTTAAAAAAGAAGTGAAAGCTGTCGTGAGCGGCATTTATATCACAGGCGTAAAGGGCCTGCATGGCAAGGCGCCCGTTGTGGAGCAGAAGAAAAAAAGCAAGTTTAAACAGCTGGTTGAGAAAGCGCAGGAAAAAGCGGGCGCGAAGCCCATCAAATAACTGGAGTAATTTCTTGCAGAAATAACTCCGCAAATTCCTACGGAATTAACGCCGCGAGCTCCGCTCCGCGGATCTCGGTAGACGGCGGTATCGCGTTTATGAAAGAAGCGTGAAGCCGCCGTTTTCTTTTGGGCGGATATCAATCCTGATATGACAGTCTGAGAGAAATTCATAGTTGATATCCAAGGCATAATCCACATCCACGATAATATTATCCTCGCTCTCGTCAATCTTAACCTGTTTGGTATCAATTCCCACCAAAATCTGCCCGAAAGGCGTATTGTAGTTTGACAAATTCTTTTTATTTTCCTGAAAAATCATATGTACGTTGACCAGTCCGTTCCGGGTCAGTTCCACCATATGTTCGCTGAACTTCAGGCGATTCTTCGTGGGGCGGTCAAATCCTTCCGTGACCTCCTCATAAATCACATAATGCCTGTCATTTTTCTTATAGTAATCTCCGACGGTGACTGTCTCGATCTTGTCGGCGTTCTCCTCCCGCTGATCGAACTGCAGCCCCTGCAATGTCAACAAAACTTCTTTTGTCATGACACCTCACCTCGCGTTAATATTCATCAATTCGGATCACCTTGGCTGACAAAATGCCATAGGTCAAAATCGAGTTGGCAAACCGCTGGAACTTGTCGGCGGCATCGCTGACGTAAAAGCGGTACAGTTCCGTCCCAAGTTCCGGCCTGTGTTCGCTTTCCAGCCCCTTATCCGCCAAAAGCGCCTTTAACTCCCTCGCCGTTTCATAGGCGGGATTGACCAGCGTAACCTGCTGTCCCACGATTTTTCCCACCGTGGATCGGAGCATGGGATAGTGGGTGCAGCCCAAAATCAAAGTGTCAATGCCGCTGTCCACAAGCTCTGCCAAATAGCGGCGCGCAATCTCATCGGTCACGGGATCTTCCCAAAGTCCCTCCTCCACCAATGGAACGAAAAGGGGACAAGCCTTCCCTATGATAGTAACGTCTCTGTCACTTTCCTGTATGTAACGGCTGTATATTCCACTGTTGATTGTCGCCTCCGTGCCGATCACGCCAATCTTCTTATTGACGGTAGCTTCGAGCGCCGCCCTTGTTCCCGGCCTTACCACACCGATCATCGGAATGTTCACTTCTTTTTCCAGCTCTTCCAGCGCGTAGGCGCTGGCTGTATTACAGGCAACCACAATAGCCTTTACATCCTGCGTTTCCAAAAAATGCACAATCTGTCTGGAAAACCGGGTGACTGTCTCCTTTGATTTGCTTCCGTACGGCACGCGTGCCGTATCCCCGAAATAGACAATCCGCTCGTTGGGTAATTGCCGCATAATCTCGCGGGCCACTGTCAGCCCTCCCACTCCCGAGTCAAAAACCCCAATGGGATTGTTATGCCACTCTTCCTGTCCGCTCATGATCCGAAACCTTTCTCTATTCCTTTTTATCAAACAGATTTTCCTCGCACCACTCCAAAAATCTGCTGCTTATCACAACTTCATCCTCTCCGGCGCGCATAATCCCTGCCGCCGTATCCGTCTCTCTATTCTGTACCGCCGCGCCCTGTCCGGCTTTTTCCGCTTCCTTTGTCAGCCCGGTATTTGCGGACGCATTCTCCGCCTCCGCCGTCTGTATCAGCTGACAGGTCTCCTCCGTAAAGCACAGTTCCGGGTAAAACAAACTCCACCAAGCTGCCGCACATACTATAGCCGCCAGCATTTTAACCTTTTTTCGCATCGTACCACTCCCATCTGCCGTTTTCTTCCGACATTGGGAGTATGCCCTCACGAGAGCGCTCTGATACAATATTTACGCCCTGTCTTATTTTTTTCTGCCGGGGTCGATGCGAATCTGCCGGATAATGCTCTTCTCCTGATTGTCAATATGAAGTTTCGCCGCCGTGGCCGCGCCTTCCTTATCGCCCTTCATAATACTCTCATATATCATCCTATGCTCATTGACCAGATTTTCATGCCCGCTCTCGTCCTTAATATACTCAAAACGATACCGGTACATCTGCTCGGACAGGTTGTTGATTAACTGGATCAACCGCTGGTTTCCCGTAGCCTGTACAATGATATCATGGAGAGCCACATCCGCCTCCGCAATGGTCACCACATCCCCCGTTTTGGTGGCCTCCTCAAATTGATCGCAGGCCCTTCCCAGCGCCGCTTTGCCCTCGTTCGTAATTCTGTCACAGGCCAGCTCCGCACAGAGGGCGTCCAGAGCGCGCCTCACCTCCAGCACATCCTGCAGGCTTTTTTCCGTGATCTGCGCCACCTCCGCGCCCCGTCTGGGAATCATGGTCACAAGTCCTTCCAGTTCCAGCTTGCGTATCGCTTCCCTGATCGGCGTCCGGCTTACCCCCAGACGATTTGCCAGATGAATCTCCATCAGCCGCTCTCCGGGTTTGAGTTCGCCTGTCAAGATTGCCCTTCGGAGTGTATTGAACACCACATCCCGCAGTGGAAGGAACTCATTCATATTTACCGTAAAATCATGATCCATCGAAATCCCTCCTTACACGTTTACGCCCTCACAAAACCGTGTCGCAAAAACAGCCCCTGCAAGTTTCTCCTCCCTGATGATTGCCGCCGCTTTCTTTGCTGTTTCCTGATCCTTGTAAATGCCAAACACAGTAGGCCCGCTGCCGCTCATCAGCGCATTTTCCGCCCCCAGCTCCCGCATCCTTGTCTTTATCCTGTCGATAACAGGGTACGCCGGCACGGTGACCGTTTCCAGTACATTTCCCATCCTGTCCGTGATCCCTCCCAGATCACCCGCGGCAAGCGCTTTCACCATGCCGTCTATGTCAGGATGAAAGAGCAGGCTGTCCGCCCGCAGATTCTGGTAGACAAAAGCCGTAGACACATCCATATCCGGCTTTGCCACCACCAGATAGCATTCCGGCGGTGCGGGAAGCGGCGTCAGCACTTCTCCGATTCCTTCCGACAGCATCGTTCCTCCCGTAATGCAATAGGGAATGTCCGCTCCCAGTCTCACCCCCAGCTCTCGCAGCGCTTCTGTAGCGTACCCCATTTCAAAAAGAGCGTTCAAGCCCCGCATGGCAGCCGCAGCATCAGCGCTTCCTCCCGCCATCCCCGCCGCGATGGGAATTCTTTTCGTCACCGTAATGGCAACTCCCTCCTTGATCTGCCTTTCTTCCATCATAAGGGCCGCCGCCCGATAAACCAGATTATTTTCATCCGCCGGCAGATCCGCCCCTTCGATACGAAGCCGGATACCCGGTTCTCTTTCTCTCTCAAAAGTCAAATCATCAAAAATATCCACGGTCTGCATGATCATTTTCAACTCATGATAGCCGTCCGGCCTGCGCCGCAGTACATCCAGTCCGATATTCACTTTCGCATATGCTTTCTGTCTGATCATACCATCCTCTTCCGAAAGCCTAGGCTCCCCTTCCTCCATGTACTTTGTATACATAATTGTACTTAATTTTATACAATTTCACTTAAAAAGTCAAGGATAGCTTCTAATCTATTTAGGAAAATGGTACGATATAATAAACAGAAAAAGGAGATTGCCGGCGGGGCAGTCTTTTCGTAACGGTAAACATGCATAACTTTTCCAAGGAGGGATACCCATGAGCGTAAACGGAATTAGCAATGTAAACAGCAATGCTTACGAAACATACCCTGTCACTCAGCAGGATCAGCAGGTAAACAAAGCCACTGAAGAGAGCAAAGACACTTCCGAGAAGAAAGAAGACGGCGTTGTCTATGAGCCTACCAAGAAGGATGCCAACGTACCGGTAAAAAAATATGTACAGAACACAGAGCTTGTAAATAAAATGAAGGCGGATGCGGAAGCGCACACCAAACAGCTGGAGAACATTGTACAGCAGTTAATGACCAAGCAGGGCCAGACTTTCAGCATTGCCAACGACGATATGTGGAAATTCCTTGCAAGCGGCAAGTTTGAGGTGGATGAGGCTACCAAGCTGCAGGCGCAGGAGGATGTTTCCGAGGACGGTTACTGGGGCGTGAAACAGACCTCCAACAGAATTCTCGACTTCGCTACCGCACTGACCGGCGGCGATCCCAGCAAGATCGAGGATATGCGCAAGGCTTTCGAGAAAGGCTACAAGCAGGCTGAGAAAACATGGGGCGGTGAGCTTCCCGAGATCTCCAAGCAGACCTATGACGCAGTTATGAAGGGCTTTGACAAGATGGCTGAGGATGCGGCGCAGACAACCCAGACCATCACAGAGAACTAAACACAGACATTTCTGGCATATAAGAACCGGGAAAACTCCCGGTTCTTTTTTTACAAGGAGAGGTATCTTATGGTTGAATACGAAAAAATCAAAAAAATCCCCTACGGCGGCGATTACAACCCGGAGCAGTGGCCGGAGGAAACCTGGGAGGAGGACATGCGCCTGTTTGCGCTTGCCCACATTGACATTGTCACCCTGAATGTTTTCAGCTGGGCGTCGCTACAGTCTGACGACGATGTTTATCACTTTGAGAAACTGGACAAGATTATGGAGCTTGTCAAAAAGCATGGCCTGCAGGTGTGTCTGGCCACCTCCACCGGGGCGCACCCGGCCTGGATGGCCCGGAAGCACCCCGACATCCTGCGGGTGGAACACAACGGCATGAAGCGCAAGTTCGGCGGCAGACATAACTCCTGCCCCAACAGTCCAACCTACCAAAAATACGCTGTGGCTCTGGCCGGGAAACTGGCAGAGCGTTACAATAACTATGACAATATCGTTGCATGGCATATCTCCAACGAGTACGGCGGGGAATGCTACTGTGAAACCTGCGAGAAAAAATTCCGGGAATGGCTGCGGGACAAATATAAGACCATAGAGGAGGTAAACCGCGTCTGGGACACCGCTTTCTGGGGCCATACCTTCTATGATTTTGACGACATTGTACTGCCCAATCTTTTGTCCGAGCACATGGAGGGCGGCCGCACCTGTTTTCAGGGTATCTCTCTGGATTACCGGCGTTTTAACTCCGAGAGCATCTTAAACGCATATCGGCTGGAATACGACGCGATCCACGCCGTTACGCCGGATATCCCGATCACCACAAACCTGATGGGGACCTACCAGCCTCTGGATTATCAGATGTGGGGCAAATACATGGACTTTATTTCCTGGGACAACTATCCGGCAAACGATACGCCCGCAGAGGGCACAGCTATGCGCCACGACCTGATGCGCGGCTTAAAACAGGGTAAGCCGTTTGCCCTGATGGAACAGACGCCCTCCGTCACCAACTGGCTTCCCTATAATATGCTGAAACGCCCCGGCGTCATGCGGCTTTGGAGCTATCAGGCAGTGGCCCACGGCGCGGACACCGTCATGTTTTTCCAAATGAAGCGCAGCATCGGCGCCTGCGAAAAATACCACGGTGCGGTGATCGACCATGCGGGCCATGAAAACACGAGGGTATTCCGCGAAATTACACAGCTGGGCGCGGAGCTTGACCGGCTGGGAGAGCAGACGCTCGGCGCAAGGAGCGACGCCAAAGCCGCCATCCTCTTTGACTGGGATAACTGGTGGGCGATCTCCTACTCGGCGGGCCCTTCCGTCTATCTGGACTACTGCAATGAAGTGCAGCGCTACTATAAAGCCCTGTACGATCAGAATATCCCTGTGGATATGATCGGCGTGGAGGACGACCTTTCCGATTATGCGCTGGTGATCGCGCCTGTACTCTATATGGTGAAAACAGGGTACGATGAAAAAATCCGCTCCTATGTGAAATGTGGCGGCCGTTTCCTGACCACCTTTTTCAGCGGTTATGTAGATGAGCATGATCTGGTGACCATCGGCGGTTATCCCGGCAAACTGCGGGACATCCTCGGCATCTGGGTAGAGGAGGAGGACGCCCTGCCTGCGGACATGCAAAATCATTTTCACTATCAGGGTAAGACCTATCCCGCCTCCATGCTCTGCGATCTTTTACATACGGAAGGCGCCGAAGCCCTTGCCTTTTACGAAAACGACTTCTACGCAGGCATGCCTGTGCTCACAAAAAATGCCTTTGGCCGGGGCTTTGGCTACTATGTAGCGTCACAGTCAAGCGACGAATTTTACCGGAATTATCTGGGCGAGATTTGTAAAGAAGCCGGTATCGCGCCCGTAATGGAAACGGCGGATGGCATAGAGGTGACCAGACGTGTCAATCAAAACGGTACCTTTGTGTTCCTGCTCAACCACCGGGAAGAAGCCTATGTGGCTGCCCTGCCCTTTGCGGGAACCGATCTGTTAAGCGGCAAAAGCTACCAGGCGGGCGACGCGCTTACATTGGAGAAAAAGGATGTGGCGATTTTAAAATTACAGTAGGCTGTCCAGTACCCCTCTGATCCCCTGCTCCTCGTACAGCTGTTTGTACATCGCTACCTCATCGCGGATCAGCTCGTCAATGACACGCATGCCCAAAAGCTCCACAGGCGCTTTATCGTCCGTCATGATGTGCTCTCCCGCTTCATAAGGGGACAGATTGTCGGAAACCGTATTCATCATCGCAAGGAGGCTCTCATCCGTGACAGCCTCCTTATGCTTTTTGAAATTGTCAAGCATCTGCGGATTATTGGAAGCAAAGAGTTCCCTGTTGGTCGTCCCCCTCACATCCACCGTACAGACTTCTCCAAACACACTGCTTATGGTGTCTGCCAGATAGGCGTTGATGCTGTCCTCACCGCTTCCGCGCATATTCATGTTGACCACCATCACGCCGTCCTCCGTCAAATGCTCCCGCACCAGCGTAAAAAACTCCACGGAAGACATCTGAAAGGGTATCGTAATATCCTGATAGGCGTCCACCATAATCACATCATACTTGCCGTCAATCGCATTCAGATACGCCCGCCCGTCATAGGTGGTCACCTTCACGTCCTCCGGCAGTTCAAAATATTCCCTTGCCAGATCCGTGATCTTTTCGTCAATCTCCACACCCTCCACCGGCATATCCCCGTAGTAAGCCCGGCACTGATGCGCATAGGTGCCCGTTCCCATGCCAAGGATCAGAGTATTGCAGTCCGCCGGATTCTCCTTCCCAGTCATCAACGGCGCCGCCATGGCATAGTCATAATACATCCCCGTCAGCCCCTCGTCCTTAATCAGAATGGACTGCACGCCGAAAAGCACGTTTGTCGATAATATGACGTTTCTGTCATTTTCTTTTACCTGTAAGTAGTTGTAAATAGACTCCCCCTCGTAGGCCAGATCGCTCTCCCAGAATGCGAAGCTGTTTGACGCCCCGAAAACACAGCACAAAAGAAACACCGCCGCCGAAAAGACGCTCTTTTTTAATCCGCTCTTTTTACTGGCAAAATACACAATGCCAAGGGCCAGCAAAATTGCCGCAAAAATCAAAAAAGTCACGGAAGTGCCTACCGCCGGAATGGAGATAAAGGTGGGCACAAAGGTGCCGATAATGCTGCCGATAGTGTTAAAAGCATTCAAAGTTCCCACCGTACTTCCACTGTCCTCCAGACTATCTACCGTATATTTTGCCAGCGACGGCGTTACCGTTCCCAGCAGGAAAAGCGGAAAAACAAAGATCACCATACATGCCGCAAAAGCCGCCCAGATCAGGAAATAGGTATTCACTGTAAAGATCAAAAGCGCGGAGATCCCCAACACAATATATTTTCCCACCACAGGGATCGCCGCAATCCAAACACCCGCGATCAGGATGCGGGTATAGAGCTTGTCCGGATCGGGTTTTTTGTCTGCGCTCTTTCCCCCGTATATATTTCCTAACGCCATGGCAATCATGATCGTTCCGATAATGATGGTCCACACAATCTGGGAGGAACTGAAATAGGGAGCAAGCAGTCTGCTTGCCCCCAGCTCCACAGCCATCACGGACATCCCCGCAAAAAATTCTGTCAGATATAAGAACAGCTTATTTTTCAGAATCGGCGTCGTATGCATTTCCCTACTCCTTTATCTCAAGTTTTCCCTACAACCATTCTTTAATTTACAGCCCTGCCTACCCAGTATATATGATTTTCTCTGTTTTTACAATCTTATATGCCGCCCTTCACCACCAGAATCTTGTCGCCCGCACTGATCTCCTCCGTGGGCAGTTCATTGACTTCCTTCAGTTGTGACACGGGCACATAATAGCGCTTTCCGATATCCCACAGGGTATCCCCGGGGCCGGCAATACAGATCACCATACCCGGAAGCTCGCTGAGCTTATTCAGATCTAACGGCTCCACCTTAATCTCCGTCACCAGATCCCGGTTCTGTATGGCAAATACAATCACCTTAAACTGCAAAGCCGCCTTCACGTCCAGCTCGTCGCTGTCAAGCATGGTCACTGTCAGCTGCTCGATACTGCTTCTCAGCTTGTAAACACTGGTGGGCAGAATATTTTCCGCCTCAATCACATACTGAAACGGCAGTTCGTTGACTGTGGAATAGATCGATTTCACATTTGCCGCGCACAGATACAGCGTCGTCACCATAAGCGTTCCCGTGACGGCGATTCCGTTTTCCACAATTGACTGCTCGTCAATACGGATTTCTCCCTCCGAATGAATCAGCTGATACATCGGCATCTCCGGGTTCTGAATCCGCACATGCTCCGCAATCTTGCACTTCCCGCTTCCGGCCAGAAGAAGGCTCTTCACCGGCATTTGCGCAGTCAACGCCTCGATCTCCTTATCCACGCCGTAAACGTCGGAAATCACTTCGAGGTTTTCCTCCTCATAAAGGTGAATATCCAGATCCAGCACCGGCTCCAAACAGAACACCCGCTCTTCGCCGTCAAAATCCTGCCGCACCTCCACGTTGCATTGTCCCAGATGATACTGAATGTCCGGTATCATATTTTCACGGCAGCCGTGGCACTCGATAATCCCGCTGAAAGGCACGGTATTCTCATACCACTGTGTTTTGTCGTTATCCCCCTCGCCTTCATAGAGGAAAAAGGCTTTCATTTCTCCCTGAATCGAGATTTTTTCCTCCAGCGCCTTGAATTCCACGTGGTCAAAGCTGATGTGATGCCACACCGTCTGGAAAATATTCGGCAGGTTGCCAGTCAGCTCCATCTCTTCCTTCAACCGGAAAATATCCTTCTTGTGAAGTACCAGTTCCACCACCGGATATACGCACTTGCGGTATTCCACAGGTTCATCGCAGTAAAGATCCACCGCAGTCTCGCACTCAAGCTGTTCCTCCCTCTCCAGCGTAAAGGAAACCACCGCCTGTACACTCAATTTACGGGAATTGATCAGCCCTACCGTCAAATCTTCAATACGGTACTCTGTCAGGATGGTATCGCTGTTGCAGATTCCCTCCATATTTACCTTTTCCTCAAAGGGAATCACTGCCTCCATGCTGGCGCACATGGCGTCCATATCTGTCAGATATAAAATGGACACCACCAGCTTTCCTTTCAGGTTCACCACGTTTTCGCCGGGGCGGATCTCCTCCATAATGATCTCGCCTTTGCTGCTCAACAGATAGTTCGCGTCCATCTTGTTATCTGAAATATTTACATCCTCTTCCAATACGATCTGGGTGCCAGCCCTGCCGCCTATCCGATCCATATGTATCTTTTTCTTCACTAATTCCACAAAAAAGCCCTCCCTGCGTATAGTTACTATAAATCTATGCCGCAAGATGGAGGGATATACCTACGAACGTCCGTTGAGTCTCGCCAGCTCTCCGACGATTTCCTTAATACTGTTAAATTGGGAATCCGTCAGTTTATTTAATTCACCGCATATCTGATTCATGTCCCTTGGGCGGACAACATTATAATCAAAGAATTCCATAGGCGTAATATCAAGATAGCTACAGATGTAGAAAAAATTGCTCATAGACGGAAGGGCTTTGCCCGTCTCGATATTGTTGATATATCCGGGATTTTGTCCGATCGATAAACTCATATCGCGCGCAGACACCCCTTTTTGCATCCTCAACCGGGAAAGTCTTTCACAAAAATTTTTTTCGTACATAACCAAAATTCCTCAATATCATCTCCTCTTTGCTTTCGTATTATATTGTAGCCTATATTTTTTATTTTATAGTGGATATGAAATGATGTTTCTGTTGAAATATAGGATTGTACATGATATTATGTGGGAAGCTGTAGGAATAAAAGTGTCAAACTACCTATATGAATCGCGCAAAAAGGAAGTGATTCCGATCAGTACCTATACCAAACAAGTTTTAACCATTGTTTTCACAATTGCGGTGATACTGGCCGCTTATCCTTTTGCTAAATTGTATAACGGAAATCAACTGAATTTTTCGGAACCCCCGGGATATTATGATTCCCCATTTTATCTCTCCATTCTGGGCGGAAAAGGAGGCACGATACACTATACGTTGGACGGGAGCGAACCGACAGTAGACGATCCTGTTTTTGACAGGAAAAATCCTTTGTACATAGAAGACGCAACGAATCATCCGAATGTATATTCCATGAGAACGGATACGTCGACGGGATTTCTTCCTGATATATCCCAATATTCTGCGGATATTCTTCCTTATGCAGTACCTTCGTATAGTGTAGATAAATGTAATATTATACGTGCTTCCTTGTTTGACTCCACTGGAAATTGTCTTGACTCCATTATAGGTGCTTATTTTGTCGGCTTTCAAAAAAAGGATTCCTATCAGGATATCTATACAGCTTCCATCGTAACATCTCCTGTAAACCTATTTGATGATGATACCGGCATCTATGTTACCGGCAGCACGCTCAATCAGTTCTTGGAAAACGATCTTGCCACGGAAGATCCTGGCACCGCCAGTTATATTGTTTCGTGGAATGGCAATTATTGTAACCGTGGAACGGATTGGGAGCGGGAAGCGCATATCACTCTCTTTGACAACCAACGAAATATGATACTCTCCCAAAAATGCGGCATTCGGATTAAAGGCAATATAAGCCGTGTAATGTTACCTAAAAGCATTAGCTGTTACGCCAGAGAAATCTATAATGGCAATAGTAATTTTGAAGCTAATATCTTTAAAACAGACATTTCTCCACACAAGCTCGTTCTATTCGCCGGTGGCAATGACAACTGCTTTAAATTGAAGGATTATCTCGCAAATACGCTGGGGCAGGATCTTCGGTTTGCAACCATGGACTTTATTCCCTGCGCTATGTTTCTCGACGGAGAATACTGGGGTATGTATTATATCACGGAGGATTACAACGCCGATTATATTCACGACCATTATCAGATTGGTCATAATAACGTTATTATAATTAAAAACGATATTTTAGAAGAAGGCTCTTATGAAGATTATCAAAAATATGAAGAAATGCTTTCCTTTATACATAACCACGATATGGCCAGCAAAGCTAATTACAACAAGGCCTGTGATCTCATTGATATGGACAGCTTTATTGACTATTATGCCGCACAGATATATATTGCCCGACACGGCGACTGGCCTTACAGCAATATCGAATTATGGAGAGCACGTGAAAATGATGGTTCACTCTACGGTGATGGTAAGTGGCGCTGGATGTTGTTTGACGTAAATTCCTACGGCAGTATGAGTTTACAGACACTGTCCCATAATACGCTTTCTTCCGTCTTAGAAGAAGACCCTATTTTTACTTCCCTATATCAAAATAAAGAATTCCGCCGCAAATTTGCCGAACGACTCCTGTATATCGGCAGGGAAACGTTTGCACCCGAAAAATGCAACCAGTTTATCGACCAATATGTGCAGATCATGAAAAAACCCCTTGCTGCCAGCAACATGCGTTTTTACATGGATGAGAAGCCGGAAGAATTTGAGCAGTATGTGACTGATATCAGAATCTTCTTTGAAAATAGATACGACGTAGTCTGGGATTTTCTGGTACAGGATATGGGAGAGGAATGGTTAGCTGAAAATGGAATAAAAAAATGAAATTCATTGAAACACAGAAACCTGTATGGTATCATGATATGAGCTATCAAAACGAAAATATGAGACAATTTGCTTATATCGCGAAAAAGGGAGTGATTCTAATCAGCACCTATACCAAACAGGCTTTAGCCATTGTAATGATTACTGTAGCGCTGTTGGCCGCTTTTCCCTTTGTTAAAATTCATTATGGAAATCAACTGACCTTTTCTAAAGAACCGGGATATTATGACTCTGCGTTTTATCTCTCCATCCTGGGTGGAAAAGGAGGCACCATACATTTTACGCTGGACGGGAGCGAGCCAACCATAAACGACCCTGTTTTTGACGGAAACAAGCCATTGTATATAGAGGATGCCACGAATCATCCGAATGTTTATTCCATGAGAACGGATACATCGACTGGATTTTTGATGGATTTAATCCATAAATATTCAACAGATATACCCAATTACACAGCACCTGATTATCCCGTAGATAAATGTACTGTTTTGCGTGCTTCTCTGTTTGATTCCGCAGGAAACTGCCTTTCCTCCATTACCGGCACTTATTTTGTGGGATTTCAGGAAAAGAAAGGCTATCAAGATATTTATACTATCTCCATCGTAACCTCTCCTGAAAATCTTTTTGATAATGATATCGGCATTTACGTTACTGGCAATACATTTAAAAGTTTTTTGGAGAAAGAAATTGACAGGGAGGATTGTTTGAACCGTGCCTATTGGTGGTGGTGGTCTTCAAACTATTCCAATAGAGGTATATCTTGGGAACGAGAGGCCCGAATTACTCTCTTTGACAATCATCGGAACACCATACTCTCTCAAAATTGCGGTATCCGTATCAAAGGTGGCGGAAGTAGCGGAAAACTTCCAAAAAGCATCTCCTGCTACGCGAGAGAAACCTATGATGGCAATGATCGTTTTGATACAAACATCTTTCAGACTGATGCTTGTCCTCACAAAATTGTCCTATTTGCCGGCGGCGATGATAACCAATTTAAATTAAAGGATTGTCTTGTAAATACCCTGGTGCAGGATCTTGAGTTTGCCACGTTGGACTTTATTCCCTGCGCCCTGTTCATCGACGGAGAATACTGGGGTATGTATTATATCACAGAAGATTATAATGCGGATTACATTCACGACCATTATCAGGTCGCTCATAATAATATTGTAATGATTAAAGAATATGAACTGTCAGAAGGAAATGAGGGCGACTGGGAACAATTTGATGAAATGGTTTCTTTTATAGCAGAACAAGATATGACAAACGGAGAAAACTATAACAAATCCTGCGATTTAATTGATATGGAAAGCTATATTGACTATTATGCCACGCAAATATATATCGCCCGTTGCGGTGACTGGCCTAACAGTAACTTTGCCCTATGGCGTGCAAGAGAAAATGATGGTTCCTACTATGGCGATTGTAAATGGCGATGGATGTTATTTGATGTAAATTCCGGTGGTTTAAGCAGTAGTTCCTTGTACAACAATACCCTTGTAAATGTCTTGGAAGCAGACACTGCTTTCGCATCTCTTTACCAAAACGAGGAATTTCGCCGCAAATTTGCCGAACGGCTCCTGTATATCGGCAGGGAAACGTTTGCGCCCGAAAAATGCAACCAGTTTATCGACCAATATGTAAAGACCATGACAGACCCCCTTGCCGCCAGCAACATGCGTTTTTACATGGATGATAAATCCGGGGCATTTGAACAATATGTAACCGACATGCGGACGTTTTTTGAAAAAAGATATGATGTGGTCTGGGATTTTCTGGTACAGGATATGGGAGAGGAATGGTTAGCTGAAAATGGAATACAGAAATGAACTCAAGTTTGAATTGTCCGATTTTGATTTGATTCGGATCAGGAACCGACTGTTTCCGCTGATGCATACCGACCGCCATCAGGGGTCAGACGGATATCTGATCAGGAGCCTGTACTTTGACGACCTATATAATTCCTGCGCCGATGAAAAGGAAAACGGCGTCCTTCACCGGGAAAAATACCGAATCAGGCAATATGGCAACAACCCGGATTTTATTCGCCTTGAGAAGAAAACCCGGCAGGGGGATATGTCCCGAAAGACGATGCAGCCTTTAAGCCTGCCGGATTACGAAACCCTGCTGTCCGGCGATCTGAACCGCCTGCATATCCTTCTTTCGCAAAGCAAGGGCGGCTTATTGGACGAATTGATTCTCAAGATCATACGGAAAAGATTTTCTCCGAAATGTATCGTGGAATATGAACGGTTTGCTTTTACGGAAACGATGGGAAATGTACGCATCACATTTGACCGGAATATCGCAGGCAGCACACAGACAGATCGCCTTTTTGATTCTGACCTGTTTACCGTTCCGGTCATGCCGCAGTCACATCATATTTTGGAGATTAAATATGACGAACTGCTGCCGCATTATATTTTGCAGGCGCTGGATTTGGGAAACCTGCGCAGACAATCCTTTTCCAAATACTACATGACAAGGGCCGCCATCGGCTGAAAGGAGATTTACTATGGGATTTAACGACATCATTAAAAACTCAGTTTTGCAGGCTTTTTCCACAGAGGGATTTTCTACGACAAACGCCGTAATATCCTTGGGCGTCTGCTTTCTCTTCGCAGTTTACATCTATTTTGTATACCGGTTTATCAGCAGGACAACCTTTTACGATAAAAGCTTCAGCGTGTCTATGGCTATGGTTTCCGTTGTCGTAACGGGAATCATCCTCGCCATGCAGGCTAACCTGATTATTTCCCTCGGTATGGTCGGGGCGTTGTCCATTGTCCGCTTCCGTACCGCCATCAAAGAACCCATGGATCTGTTATTTCTCTTCTGGTCTATCAGCACCGGCATTATCTGCGGCGCAAATCTTTATGAATTAGCCCTACTTGTTGCGCTTGCATGCACCATGGGCATCCTGTTTTTGCAGGTTGTTCCCATTCGCACCAGTCCCTATCTTGTCATTATCAATGCGCAGGATAAAAGTGCGGAAGCCGACATCTTGTCCGTCATTCACAAGTATTCGCCACGTTACAAAATTGATTCCAAAAATGTCAGTCAATCCGGTATGGATCTTATTGTAGAGATCAGAAGTAAAAAAGCGAATGCGTTAGTGGACGAATTATCGGAACTGGACCTCGTGTCCACCGCTTCCCTCCTCTATCACGACTCACCCGTCAAGAACTGATCTTCTATCCCCGGTAAAAACGGTCGGGGCCGCTTATTCTACGGCCCCGATCAACTCTGTCACATTCTCTATTCCGTGCTGTCTCATATATGCTTCAATGCCCTCCACGACTTCCACCGTGGTATAGGGATTGACAAAATTCATGGCACCAACCGCCACCGCACTGGCCCCGGCAAGCAAAAATTCAACCGCATCCTCTCCGTTTCCGATTCCGCCCATGCCGATAATCGGAATCTTCACCGCCTGCGCCGTCTGATAGACCATGCGCACAGCCACCGGTTTTACGGCGGGCCCGGACATACCGCCTGTCTTATTGGCAAGCACAAATTTTTTTCTGTGTATGTCAATCTTCATACCTGTGATGGTGTTGATCATGGAGAGCGCGTCCGCTCCCGCCGCCTCCGCCGCCTTTGCCATCTCGGTGATATCCGTCACATTCGGGCTCAGCTTCATAATCACCGGCTGTTTCGCCTTCTTTTTCACCTGAGACGTAATATCATAGAGGGAATCCGCTTTCTGCCCGAAAGCAATCGCCCCCTCCTTCACGTTGGGACAGGACACATTGATTTCCAGCATAGCAATCGGAGCGTCAGAGAGCCGTTCCACCACTTCCAGATAGTCGGAAACCGTCTTGCCGCAGACATTAACTATGACATTGGTGTCATACTTCTGCAAAAAAGCCAAGTCTCTTTCCATAAAAACGTCGATCCCCGGATTCTGTAGGCCAATGGCATTTAACATGCCGCCGTACACCTCCGCCACGCGGGGCGTCGGATTTCCCTCCCACGGCACATTGGCCACTCCTTTTGTCACCACAGCTCCCAAGCGGTTCAGATCCACAAAATCGCTGTATTCCATACCGGAGCCAAAGGTGCCGGACGCCGTCATAACCGGATTTTTAAAGGTGACTCCTGCAATTTTCACTTCTGTATTCATATGGCCACCTCCCCCGCCTCAAAGACCGGTCCTTCC
This sequence comes from Lachnospiraceae bacterium UBA7202, assembly GCA_002490705.1. GTDB lineage: Bacteria > Bacillota > Clostridia > Lachnospirales > Lachnospiraceae > UBA3282. Next base: position 59,104 of record DKUO01000044.1, on the reverse strand, counting down.
GTACAAATACGCGCATTATGCACATGGGAATGTGCGTCCTCCTCCGTCGTTTTACATACGCAGCCAAGGCAGGCGCCCACACCGCAGGCCATCCGCTCCTCCAAAGAAATGTATGCTTCCATTCCCTGCTTTGCCGCATATTCCTTGATAGCGCGGAGCATGGGCATGGGGCCGCAGGCCATGATCATATCCGCCTGGAGTGAATAGGCCTTGATAATATCCATTACAGTTCCCTTTGTCCCCACGCTGCCGTCCTCCGTGGCCACATAGACATCCCCATACTTTTCCAGATCCTCTTCCAGAAACAGATCTTTATTCCGATAGCCGAGCAGAATCTGCTTTTTCTCATCCATCGCCTTGGCTAATTCCAGCATGGGCGGAATGCCGATTCCGCCGCCCATCAGAAAAACGCGTTTACCCTTAGCCTTGTCTACAGGGAAGCCGTTTCCCAGTACGCCGAGGATATTCAGCTTGTCCCCTGCCTTGCAAGTCGAAAATTCCGCCGTCCCCTTCCCTGCCACGCGGTATACTAACCGCAGTCTGTTCTTGTCCTGATCCGTCTCGCAAATACTGATGGGCCGTGGTAAAAGCATACTCTCCCCATGGGGATATACCGCCACAAACTGTCCCGGATGGGCATTCTTTGCCAGTTTCGTTTCCAACCAGAGATCAAAAATCTGTTCCCCGATCTGTTTTTGCGATAGAACCGTCGCCGTTACTTTTTTCTTCCGCGTCATGTTTGATTCCTTTCTAAACAATAGATTGCTTTTTTACAGCAGCTCATCGACTTTCTTTCATCCGGTTATTTTATATTTGCGGATCAGCCTGCCATGATACCACATCATCCATACAATGGGCACAATCACACCTCCGACCATAGGCACCAGAATCAGCTTCCAGGAAGCGTCCGCGCCAATCAAAAAAGTACCCGAAAGCCCGGAAAGAAGGATAATCCCTCCGTAAATCATCCACATTTCCCCATGCCTTTTATTCCACATGACAACATCTGATAACTCCTCCGGGGCAAATGGCTTTTCTCCCGTATAAAAGCCCACCGGTGTCTTGCTTTTCAGCTGTGACACACCGATTCCAATCATAATAAACGCCACCAGAAGGTAAATTACAAAACACATTACCGCCTCAGCCATAAGCAAATACTCTCCTACCTTGCTGCGTCTATTATACTGCCTCGCGGACAGTACCGCAACCAGTCTTTCAGCCGCCTTCCTGTATCACGGCATGGCTGAGAATATAAAAGACTTCCTGTCCGGGCAGGACTGCCTTTTTCATCGGTTCGAATCGTTTGTCAAATTCCGCCGCATCCGCGCTGTCGTATTCATATGCGGAGCTTTCACGATAAGTCCATTTTTCACCTTCCAATATTCCTTCCCGCAGTTCTTTCACTAGCATGGCCGCAGGATATCTCCCATCTGGCGTAGTAATCCGAAATTTATGACAGCTTTGGAATCCTCTGGCGGCATAGTTCCCGGGATCTCCAAAGATAACAATGGCACCGTATCCCATCGCTGCGGCTTTTTGAAAACTATGCTCCAATAAACTCTTACCGATTCCCCTGCGCTGATAATCAGGATCAACACTGAGCGGCCCAAACGTGAGAATGGACAATTCTTGCCCTTTCTCGCCGACAAGCCCTGCTCTTGTGTACATCACATTTCCCACAACATTTCCGTCCGCCGTTTTGGCCACAAAATCCAGCTCCGGAATGAAATCTTCATGGCTTCGTAAAATATGCGCCAAATAATGCTCCTCGCAGCCGGGCACATTGACATTCCAAAACGCTCTTCTGGTGAGAATTTCCACCGCCTCATAGTCCTTCGGAGATTCGTTTTCTATTCTTATGCCGTCATATGGATTCCGTTTCTCTCCTGATCCCTGCATTACCTTCCTCCCATCTTGCAATCTGCTGTTTTCTGTCCTCCCTGCGATTATTAAGTTGTAAGCAAGGAGTTTCCGCAGAGAGAACTCTGCATGGATACGGATTTCGGATAAAATCCGTTAAGATACTGTAAGAATCTTAGAATTTTTCTTTGCTTAAAGCAATTGTATCACATTCTTTTTTTCATTACAAGATAAACTTTCAAGCGTTCACCTCCTTCTCCTTTCCTTCCGCAAATAAATTTTTCTTGACATTAGTTCTATATGGTACTATTCTATATAAAATATAAACAAGAGGACGGCATATGATCGAAAAAACAGACGGCGGTATCCTGATTACAAAAATCAAACAGCTTCAGGGACGAATCTTTGAAAAACTGCTGGCCGCGCACGGTATCAGCGAATTTAACGGCGCACAGGGGCGGATCTTGTTTGTTCTGTGGGAGAAGGACGGCATTCCGATCAGCGAACTTGCCAGAAAGACAGGACTTGCCAAGACAACCCTGACAAGTATGCTGGACCGTATGGAACAGCGGGATTTGATTGTGCGCGTTTATTCTTCTACAGACCGCAGAACCGTGAAAATCCGGCTGACAGAAACGGCTTTGGGACTGCGGGAACACTATGAACAGGTTTCCGACGAAATGAATCAAATTTTTTATAAAGGATTTAGCGATGAGGAAATACGCTCTCTGGAGACAGGTCTTAGGAAGGTGCTTGAAAATCTTACAAAAAAGGAGGATCACACGAATGGAAATGAATCTGATTAAAGCAGGAATCCGCGCCCTTCGCGAAAACGCACAGGTGGCTTACGTAGCTTCTGTCAATGAGGAAGGCTTCCCCCAGATCAAGGGAATGCTGTCGTTAGAGCACGAAAGCATGAAAACCCACTATTTTTCTACCAACACCAGTTCCAAAAGGGTGGCGCAGTTTTTAAATAATCCGAAAGCCTCCGTATACTATGTGGACGACACAAAAGACCAGTATAAGGGCGCGCTGTTTACGGGAACTATGAAGGTCTGCACCGACCACGAAACCAAAGCCTTTCTCTGGCGGGAGGGATTTGAAATGTATTATCCCAAAGGCGTGGACGATGAAGATTACTGTGTCTATCAATTTACCGCCGAGACCGTCAACTACTATTATGGACTGAGCAATGTGACGCTCTCGATTGACGAGTTTTCCGACAAGGCTCTGAGTGACGGTTCTCAGACAAATTAGGATCGGGAAAAATTATTTGACTTTTCTCCTGATTCCCAAAACAAGGCATCTTATAACAGGAATCCTGCTGATCACTTCATAAAAAACAAGTGTGCCTGCAAATTCAATCAGCAGAGCCGCCGCATAAACAAACCATATGGGCCATGTGACATAATTCTTCAAATAATAGCAGGGAATCACCGCAAAAGTAAAATGGATCACATAAAATCCATAGCTTGTCCGGGTCATATATCTGCTAAATGCATTCTCTCTGTCAAACCATTTTCTGCCGCACCCCAAAATGGCAAGAACCATAAACCACGCATAAAGATTGGTGAATAAGCTTTGCAGTACGGCTGCATCCGCATAATTTTTCCCAAAATAGAACACCGTGTAGACAATTCCCATAGCCACACTGACAATCAACATCGGCGGGCCTGCTTTTGCAAGCATCTCCTGCACGTGTTCATGGGAAAACACGATATATCCCAGTAGAAAGGCAGCCAGATAAATTCCAAAACGATACATGGTAAGAATCGGCATATTCAATACCTGTGCGCCTGCCCAAATAAAAAGCGCAAACAAGAAAAGCATAATAAGATTACACCTTCCTCCGAGCTCCCATAATCGGTCTTTCCTATCCATTTTTCGGATTAAAAGGATCAGAAGCGAATACAGCCATAATACTTGTACGAACCACAACGGTCCTATGCCGGAAACCACCGAAACCGGATATACCAAAAAATTCGGAATATATGTAAGCCCGCCGCCGATTTTGATATTATAATATCCGGCAACCCACTGATATACAAAAAGCCCTGCCGTGGAGGGCAGAAGCAGTTTCCATGTCCTCTTTTTCAAAAACTCCTTTGCCGTCACTTTTTCTAACGCGTATCTTGTACTGATACCGGCAATCAAAAACAGCAGTACCATAAACCATGGATAGATAAAATACAGAAGGCCATCCTGATACTGTACCTCTCGAAAGCTTCCGACGCCTCCCAAAACGCCTGCGGCGTTAAACATATAAAACACATGATAAATCATTACCAAAATCACTGTAGCCCATCTGATATTATCCAGATATATTTTTCGCATGGCCGCCTCCCAAAAGCATAATACTATTGTACACTGTCCAAGAAATCATTCTGCTCTCCGGTACACAACCTCCCCGCCGCAAATCGTATAACTGACCACCCCCGGCAGTCTCTCCCCCACAAAAGGAGAATTTGCCGCCTTGGAGGCAAATCCCCCCACCGTCCACTCCTTCCTCAGGTCAAATACGGTCAGGTCTGCCGGGCCGCCCTCTTTCAGGTACCCCGCATCGAGGCGGTACAGCTTTGCGGGCGCGAGGCTCATTTTCCCTATCAGCTCCATCATGGAGAGATACCCCTTGTCCACCAGTTCCCGAATCCCCAGCGAGAGCGCCGTCTCCAACCCGATAATTCCGCTGGGGGCTTCGCTAATCGGCCTCGCCTTCTCCTCTGCGCTGTGGGGCGCGTGATCTGTAGCAATCATATCAATCGTGCCGTCCCGCAGCCCTTCTATAATCGCCAGCCGGTCAGCCTCCTCCCGGAGTGGCGGATTCATTTTCGCAAGCGTCCCATATTTGATCACCGCATCTTCCGTCAGGGTAAAGTGATGGGGCGTCGCCTCCGCATAGATATGGCCGCTCTTTTTCTTCGCCTGCCGCACCAGTTCCACAGCCTCTCTGGTGCTGATATGCTGAATAGAAAGGTCCGCTTCTTCCTCCAAAGCAATCCGCAGATCCCGTTCCACCATGGAAATCTCCGCCTCTCTCGGAGAGCCGCCTATCCCATAATGGGCCGCCGCCTTTCCCGCATTCACTCCGTTGTTGGTAATCAGCGCGGGATTTTCCTCGTGAAGACTGACGGGCTTTCCGCACTTCGCCGCCCGCCGCAGAGCCTCCCGCAAAAGTTCCTCGTCCGTCAGAGGAATGCCGTCGTCCGTAAATCCAACCGCCCCCAGCTCGCTTAAGCGCTCCATATCCGTCAACTCCCTGCCCTGTAATCCCCTGGTCACATTGGCGCAGGTATACACATGAATGCCCGTCTCTTTCCCTTTTTGCAGCACATAGTCCAGCGTCTCCGGATTATCCACCGCCGGCTTTGTATTAGCCATCAGTACCACCGACGTAAAGCCGCCCCTTGCTGCCGCGGCCGCACCGGTATAAATATCCTCTTTATAGGTAAATCCCGGATCCCGGAAATGCACATGCACATCCACAAGACCCGGGGCCACAATTTGACCGTTTAAGTCAATTTCTTCCAGAGAGTCTTTTTTCCCCATCTCCCCGTCACCGCATGGCAGACTCTCCATCGTCTCTCCCTGCGGCACAATCCCTACAATCCTGCCGCTCTTTTTATCTATCAGGATATCCCGGTAGCCTGCCGTATCCGACGCGGGGTCTATCATATATCCGTTTTTTAGTAAAAGCATGCTTTTCTCCTCTTAGTTAAAACTTATGATAAGCCGTTCGGCTAAGTCAACTCATCTTCGTACCTTATTGAAACACCACCGGCTTCTGCGAAAACTCTGTCTTCACCACCACGTAAGGATAACTTTCCACCGGCTTGCTCTTCTCCTCCGGAGACGGGCCGATCAGGTTTGTGTCAATGTATACGGCGTTGGCGGTCTCATACAAATCATTGACCGCAATGCTATAGCCGCCCGTCTGCTGTGTCCCATACCCCACGCAGATATATAAAAAGCCCTGGTCTTCAAAGGTCAGCTTAAAGGTATTCTCTTTCCGCTCTTCAATTTTCGAAAGCAGTTCCTCCGGTATATTGTCCTCCGCTATCACCGTGTATTCCAGATCCTTAATTTTTTCCATAGGGTCCTGTTTCCGCCCGCAGGAGTACACCGCAAAGCACAACAGACAGATCAGTCCTATGCTTACCACTCTTCTCTGATACTCGCTTAGTCCGTCCATAATTTCCTCCGCATATCCTCTTACTATCTAATTTATTATGCGAAGGCATTGTCTATTCCTATAGAATAATGCTATACTTAATACAAAAATTACTAAAACATAGAAAGGTTTTCGCCATGATACGTCTGATAATAGTCGCTGCCTTTGTTGTCCTGTTCCTGATTTTCAGTATCCCTCTTTTGATCGTGGAATATTTCCTCGGAAAAAGCAACCAATCCGCCAAGGACAAAAGCTCTCTTGCCATTGTCAACTGGGCTTTCCGCTGTGTTCTCTTTTTGTCCGGCGTGTCCGTCACCGTAATCGGCGAAGAAAATGTTCCCAAGGACACTTCCGTGCTATACATAGGCAATCACAGAAGCTATTTCGACATCATCATGACCTATGTGCGCGTTCCCAGGCCCACCGGCTATATTGCAAAAATTGACATGTTAAAGGTTCCGCTTCTGTCTAACTGGATGAAAAATCTGCACTGCCTCTTTCTGGACAGAAAAGATATCAAACAGGGGATGAAAACAATTCTGGAAGCAGTCGATAAAGTGAAATCCGGCATCTCTATCTGCATCTTCCCCGAGGGAAGCCGCAGCACCAAGCCAGACGAATTTCTCCCCTTCCACGGCGGCAGTTTTAAAATCGCAGAAAAATCCGGATGTCCCATTATCCCTATCTGTATCAATAACGCAGATCAGGTCTGGGAAGCCCATCTGCCCCGGATCAAAAAAACACATGTAGTCATTGAATACGGCAAGCCCATCTATATGAAGGACCTCGATAAAGAACAAAAACGTCATATCGACGATACTGTCCTGTCTGTAATCAGAGAAATGTACTTCAAAAATAAAGAGTTGGTGTGAGGTCACTCTTCCCCCACCACCAACTCATCATCCATAATGGCGGCAAGCAAAAGCAAAAGCTCCGCGTTTAGATCCACCTGGTTCATAATCCCCAGACTCACGTCAATATCGCGGTAATTGCGCTCGCCCTCCCCGTCCAGATAAGAAATGGACAAAAGGTTCCGGCCCAGCATATAGTGAATATGATTTTCCAGCACCGTGGCATATTCATGATTTGTGATAATATGATCCACCACGGCAAGTCTCGTCATTTTTCTCAAAAGGCCGGCATTACTGCCCTGCTTCTCATCCGCCTCCACCAACAATTTGGAGTCCTTTGAGGAAAATGAAATCACCTCACCTTTCCGCATCAGATTTTGTGTTACGGATTTGCACAGGGCGATATCCACCGGCTGCTTTGTGGAAAGGTAGGTCACGCATCCCCAAAAGGCAAAATCATTCTCCAAATCCGGATCTGTATTCTGCGTCAGATAGGATTTGATCACATTGTGATACTGATACCCTCCCGTAGCGCGGTAAAGCTCCGCAGCCGCATCGAAATACTGTTCCTGCGATATGTCCGTCAGATAATTTTCCGCATACCGGTACGCCCTGTCCGCAGCCTGTAGGCATTGTGTCGCGAACTGCCGGTCATAGCTCTGGTAAAGGTAACTGAATTTTGCCATAGCAGCCGCGAAATGAATCGTTGCATCCATGGTAATCCCGTCAATATAAAGAATATAGCCCGCCGTCTTGTTGTCAACAGAACTGACGGAGGCATACACGGCTCCGCTCTTGGCATCCTGCATCTTCAAAAGCCAGTCAATCTCATATTTCACCTCGTCAAGCACATCAGGAATCCCATTGCCACTCTCCGGTATCTTCATATCGTCGCCCATAGCCTCCGGATAGAGTTCATAGGTAAGAAGGAGGTTATTGATCGCCTGACAGCCTTTTGCCACATCGCGGCTTCCGATGTCATCCACATGCCATCCTCCCGACACGTCGCGCTTAATCATCGCCTCATCCTTCATCTGCGCTTCTCTGGAATGGCAGGCATTGTGTGCCGCGTCGCCCGCCAGCTCCGAGGAAAGCGTCAGGCCGCATCTGTTAAAATAATACTGCTTAAACACCTTGGCAAAAACACTGTCCAAAGGCTCCTGTGCAATCTGAAACGCATAGGAGCGTCCGATTGACGGCGCCTGTATGTAATAAGTCCCTTCCGTATTAAATTCCGTAAAATCCGCATAACTGATATAAGCATTCACGGAAGCGTCAAACCCTTTGTTCTCTACCTTGCCCGTGTAGACCTCCCGTCCGGTCTGCTCCTCCAGAATCGAGAATGTCTCCGGCGGGGTCTCTGCGTTAATCATGGCAATCTTATTGCTGCCCACGGCATAGCCCACCTGATCTACCAAAATACTCGGCAGGCTTTCCGGCACTTCATAGTCAAACTCCGGCGAGAGTCCGAGACTGGTAAAATCGTCGCTTTCCTCCCTGTTCGTCCGCGCATTCATCTGCAAATCCCGCAGGTCGCCGCACCCGGCCGCTGTGGTCAGAAAAAGAGCAAGGAGCAGAAGTATGCAGATTTTTTGTTGAAAAAGTCTACTCTTTCGCATGATTGTTTCCCTCGCGTACATTTTACCACATTCCGCACCGCCATAACAGATATCATTTCTTATTTTTCGAATCATATACAATTTGTCCGTCAATCAGTGTATAGAGCGTTTCGGTAAATATTTCCATGGGATTTCCCGTAAATATGGCAATATCCGCATCTTTGCCCGGCCGCAGGCTTCCCACCCGGTCCGATACGCCGCAGATCTTTGCCGCATTGATAGTGATAGATCTGAGTCCCTCCTCGGGCGCCATACCGGCCTTCACCGCAAGCCCGGCGCAGATCGGCAAAAACTGAATTTTCGAAACGGGGTGATCCGTGGTGATGGCAGTCAAAATGCCATGTCCCGCTAAAAGTCCCGCCGTCTTAAACGCCATATTCTGCACCTCAATCTTATTGCGGCTGGCCATATCCGGCCCTACGATGGCAGGAAACCCGGCCGCTTTTAACTCCTCCATGACCAGATGTCCCTCGCTACAGTGGTCGATGGTCATGCGCAGATGAAATTCTTTGGCAATCCGCACAGCCGTCAAAATATCATCGGCCCGGTGCGCATGGGCCTTCAAGGGAATCTCTCCCCGAAGGACGGGAAGCCAGCACTCATACCGGAAATTCTTCTCCCCGCCCCCGTTCTTTTCCTGCTTTTCCATGTAAGCCACGGCCTTCGAGAGTTCTTCCCTGAGCATAGCCGCGATGGCCATACGGGTGGACGGGGATGTTCCCTGCCCAGAATAATTTACCTTAGGATTTTCCCCAAAGGCCACCTTCATGGCCGCCGGCGCTTTCACGATCATGTTGTCGATACACCTGCCATGGGTCTTCACAAAAACAAATTGCCCGCCCACCACATTGGCGCTGCCGGGCCCGATCATGGCTGAGGTAATGCCTGCCTGCAGCGCATCATTAAAAGCGGCGTCCATGGGATTGATGGCGTCGATCGCGCGGAGCCACGGCGTGACAGGGTCTACGTTCTCATTGCAGTCGTCCCCCTCCATTCCCTTCTTCTCCTCCGTGATTCCCATATGGCAGTGCGCCTCGATGATTCCCGGCATTACCAGACTGCCCTGTGCGTCAAGGATCTCTCCCTCCGTTTTCGGACAGTCCTTCATATTTCCCACAGCCACGATTTTCCCGTCCGCAATCTCAAGATAACCGTCCGGGAAATCGCGCCCCTCCATTGTCTTGATATTTCCGTGTATGATAACCATGCATTTCCCTCTAGTTTAATTTACTCATGGGGTTTACCGGCTCCCCATCCTTGGTCAGCTTAAAATACACGTTCGTGCCCTCTAGGCTGTAGTATTTCGTGGGTGCCGCCACGGTCCCTATGCCGTCACCTACATGCACATAGCTGCCCTCCGATACGGTAATGTTTTCAAGTTGGCCGTAAGTCAGTTCATAGCCGTTTCCCAGCTCCATCACGACCGTATTTCCTGTTCCGGGATCATAGCTGACAGAGGTGACACGGCCGTCCGCAGCCGCCGAGATAGCGTCTCCCTGATTGGCGGAAATCACAATAGCCGGATTATACTTATATTGATCCAGCGTGGGAAAATAGATCGTTTTGTCCATGCTGTAGTTGATCAGCACATCCCCCACTATAGGCCATACCAGCCCGTCCTCCTCATTGAAATCAAGTTCCGGCTGTACCGTAGTGGCAACTCCTTCCGCCTGCACCTCACCGCTCATAACGGTATCGACCGTCTCGTCAAACATACCGGCTTCCTCTTCCGCCTCAGCCTTATCTGTGGCGGATTCCTTCTTTTTATCCGCAGATTTCTTCACAGGCTCGTCCTTCTTATCCGCGGTCTGTTTCTCATCGTCTTTCTTTTCGTCCTTCTCTCCGCTCTTGGACTCATCGGGCTTGTCCTTTGCGTCCTTTGTGGTCTTCGTTCCGGCCTTCTCTACTCCGGTCGTGTTTGCTGTATCTCCCGTGTTCTCCACATGCAGGGAATTGGCTTCCTGAAAATTCGGATCATAGTCCAGATCATCCGTTCCCACGCCCGCAAAAAGCGTATCAAGCTCCTCGCCGTCCACCATATTTTCCGCAAGCTCTTCGCTGCCCTGTTCCAAAGCCTCAAAATCCACCACATAATCTTCCTTTTCAGCCCGGTTATTGTTTCTTACATAAACGCCGGTTACTGTCAGCGCCGCCAGAACGAACACTGAGGACGCCAGCATGATGATTCTCTCTTTTCTGATACTGCTTCTATTTCTTCTCGACATGAATCTCGCCTCCTGTTTTCTTCCGGTGCTTTGGCCCTCCGCCTGCCAAAACGGCGGCCGTTCTACTCCCGGTTTTCTCTGATAGTTTTACCCATTTTTTCCGGCTTATTCAAATTTTGCTAATTCTGTCTGAAAAAAGAAGCTCTCCAGAATTTCTTTATAAGTCTGCCCGTTTTTTGCCCTGCAATTCGCCGCAAACTGGCTCATGCCAAAGCCGTGTCCCACCCCCGTCACTTGAAAAAATACGCTCGTCTCCTCCCTCCTCGCCTCAAAGGAAGCAGAGTTAAGCCCGAAAAGATGCCGGAATGTCTCGCCGTCCACCTCTTCCTCTCTCCCAGTTTCGTCACGATATGACACTTTTGTCACATATCCCGAGTCATCGTAGGAAAATTCGCCTGCATCCCAAATTGTCTCACGGTCAAACTTCTCCTTTAAAACTCCCTGTAACGCGTCTATGTATCGTTCCCTGTCCACCCGCACCGCACTGTGATAATCGGAAGACGTCTGGTCCTCCTCACAATCGGTCCTTGTCAAATAGGGGCACTCCTCCTCCCCGCTCTCCCTTGCCTCTCTGGTATAACCGTTGCTCAATTTAAAATAGGAAGCCCGGATAGGTTCGCCCCGGTAGGTCAAAATCATCCCTTTTGTCTCCTCCACCGCCTGACGGCTTTCCCGCAGCACCTCTTTTGCCTCCTTGCCCGTATCCTGATAAAATTTAGAGAGTCCCTCCCCCTGTGCCGCGATACTCTTGCCGTCCGCCTCCTGATACAGAGCCGCCAGCTCTGTGCGAAGGAGCACCGCCTGTGCCTTTTTTGCCTCTAAATGATAGTCCTCCGGTATGGTCACTGCCAACCGATATACCAGATATTCCTCCGCCGGCAGTTCCCAAACGCCCCACTCTACAGCGACTTCCACCATATAGGCGTCCTGCCCGTTCATAGCATCCCTTCTCAGTTTTTCTGTCTCTTCCCCCACATGTCCCCAAAAACAGGCGCAGACATAAGGCAGCAAAAAAACAAACAAAAGGAAGCTACACGCATCCCTCTTGTTTGTTTTTTTTGAGTCGATTCCATTTTTGTTCATGCGACACCCCACATATCCTATACCTATGTGGATGTCCCTGTTTTTATGCCCTTATCCTTTCTCGTTGTATACCGCCATATCCAAATGCTGAAGCGTAGATACCGTCCCGTTTTCATACAGGAAAATACCTGTCTTGCGAATCATGGCATTTGTCTCGTTTGTCTTTTCGGAATTCAGGGAAAACTGCGTCCCCACTCTGGAAAGACCGATGGCTCCTACTCCCAGATCGGATAGATGGTACATTTTGTCTTCTCCGTTCTCGTCCTTTGTCCAGATCAAAAGCTTCTCCCAGATGGGGTCCGCCTCGTCGATCCAGCCGTTCCCGTCCGAATCATAACGTGAGAGATCTTTAAAGCCGTCGCCGCTCTTTGTGCCAAAAAGCTCACTGCCGTCATTGATCTTCCCGTCTCCATTCCGATCAAGGGCCAAAAAGCCGCTTCCCGCCTGCAGGCTTGAGATCTCCTCCTCCTCGCCGTCGCAGTCCAGATCAAAGAAAAACTTCTGATCCGATACCTGTGCAATGTTGGTATCCAGATTGATCACCAGCGGATCCTTAAATTTAGATACGGATAACACATGATTTTCCTCATAGTACTCTTCAAATCTGCGGCTCATTCCAAACTCAAGGTTAAAGGACAACTCCCTTCCGTCCGCCGTTTTCACCGTACCCTGTGTGGAAAAAGTAGTGTTTTCTTCCTCCATGTGATAATGCTACGTCTGATACCCCTGCACATTCCAGAATGTACTGCCTCCTGCCGCAGCCGCAATCGGACTGTCGCCCGCGCTTCTCTGTCCACGGAAATTGAACAAAAGTTCTAACAGAAAGTCTACGCATTGCTGCTTAATGCTTCTCAACGCCTCCTGCGGATCATTTCTTGTGGAAGAAAGCTGCCAGCCGCCGGTCACATTCCGCCAGTGCGCGGCAACATCCTCAAGCTTCGCCTCCTCCTGACTCTTCTCTCCTTCCCCGGCCTTCTCACCGTCGCCGAGCTGGTTCTCAAAGAGAGAATTCAATCCGTCCTTCCCATTCGTAAACGTGCCGCCGATAGACCGCGCACCCGCATACTTGATCGAACGGTAGGTTCTGGAGGACTGCATTCCTATGTTGCTGGAATCAATAATCAACGTTCCCTCCTTTTGTATAAGACCGCTTTCCACACCCGTCTGTGCACCAGACAGCGCCTTCCCTGACGCCCGGCAATAGAAAAGACGGCACTTTTACGGAAATTCCTTTTCCCTAAAAAATACCGTCCCTGGTCTCAACATCATTCAGATTACAAGGAAGCGAAACTCTGGCCATGAGTCCCTTCCCTGTACCCTATATATCGGAACATTTTCCCATCTGCTTAACCCCGTGCGTTGATATAAGCCGTATACATACTGCTGATCTGGCTTTCACTTAACATCTGTTTCCAGATATGTACCTCATCGTAAGTAGCGCGGAACAGTTCATCGTAACAGCTGATACCCAGATAAGCCTTCACATTTGCCGGGTCCATATTCAGTTTGGAGACTTCCTCAGAACCAATCAGTTCACTGTTTAAATACAGATATCCCATGGCTCTTCCCTCCTCCAACCCGGAGGCGGAAGCGTCCACACAGACTGTTATATAGTTCCAATCGTTCAGTTCGATACATTTTTTCTGATCCATGGCAGGGCGAACCTCACAGGAGTTGTTAAACGGCGCGTCAATGGTATTGAAAATAGGCACAACTTCCTCTCCCTCTTCCGTGGTCTTTTTGTTGAGAGACAGATAGCTCTGACTGCCTCCCACATCCATCAGATAGGAGCCGATCAGCAAAAAGGGCGACCAGTCATACATCTCGTCCGCACGAAACCAAAAAGATATGGTATAGGACTCATTTAACGCATCCACCCCCAAAAGCTGCACACCGTAGCTGCCGTCAAGATAAAGGGCCTCTCCCTCAATCCCTTCCGTAAACAAGGGATAGATATCCTCCGTGATCTCTGGATATGTTCCTCCGTCAGTCTGCCCATCATCGTCCATTCTCACCACAACCGCCGCGTCGTTTAGCTTTCCGTTGAATGAAAAGCTGAAATCCGCCCTGGGCACGTCACTCAAAAGCACATCCCCCACAATTTCCTTGGAGGAATCTACCTCCGGCTTCTCCGGTTCCAGCCCCGGCAGTGACACCGACACCTGTGGAGTTCCCACGTCTGTGCTTACCGGCACACTCTCCTGTCCGCTATTATTTTTTTCTGTTCTGTTCTGAGCCGTCACAGCGATCACCACTGCCGCTATCCCCAGAGCAATCCCTATTAAGACAAAAGGATTAAATCTGCCTCCTGTCCCCTTCTTTTCCCCATTATCCATAATACCCCAATACTATTTTGACCATTGCAGTCATTTTTAGTCAACCCTGTTGTAATTGATCAGACAGCCTTTCAAAATGATCTGCCTCTCCTCGTCCGTCAATTCGCCAAGCGTCAAAGTAAACGGCGTAAGCGTTCCCTCCTGTACCGATACCTTATAAGCCTCTATTTTCTCCGCCTTCTCTTCCACCGCCTTTCGGATACCCGGGAAGAACAGATAATCCAGATTGCCAAAAGGCAGCTCCCCCTCCTCAATCAAAAACGGCAGCATTCCCCAGTTAATCAGATTAGAGCGGTATCTCTTCGTGGCATACTCATTGGCAATATTCGCCCAGCCGCCAAGCACCTTCTGACAGCTGGCCGCCTGTTCTCTGGCAGAACCGTCGCCCGGCTTCACCGCAAAGATGGTGGAGCCGAATCCCGTATTCTCGTGGGAAACCTGTTCAAAGGTCTTCTTGATCACGCCCATCACCGGCTTTACATCAGGATGTGCCTGACAGGGGTGTTCCCCCTGCATTCTCGCTTTCTCCGCTCTCTGAATGTCTTTCGCCCTGCCCACATATTCGGGGTCCTTTCTGGAAAGCGTAAATTCCGCCAGTCCCAGCGGATTGGAACGGTAGGAGGACGTCTCACCGGAGGGAATCAGCTCGTCCGTGGTCGTAACGGGATCGTGAATCTCCGACACAACCCGCAATACCAGATTCTCAGGCAATTCTCCCATCGCCGGCCAGTCCTTAATGTTTGGCCCGAACTGAATCTCCACGCTCTCATCCGCCACGCCCTTGGAATCAAAAACACGATTCTTATAAATATTTGCGTCAAAATGATACTGGTATTTCCCGATTTCCCCGTCAAACTCAGTAGCCGGTGTGAGCACACCTTTGTTCGCCGCCGTCGCCGCAATGGATCTGGCGTCCATGAGTGCCACAGAAGAAATCTGGCCGTTCTGCAATTTCGACCCCTCCCTGTTGGGGAAGTTTCTCGTGGAATGCCTGATACTGAAGGCATTGTTCGCCGGCG
The DNA here is from genome assembly GCA_002490705.1 of Lachnospiraceae bacterium UBA7202. Lineage (GTDB taxonomy): Bacteria > Bacillota > Clostridia > Lachnospirales > Lachnospiraceae > UBA3282. The sequence goes on along the minus strand of DKUO01000044.1, from coordinate 43,943 downwards.
TGTCCCCCGCGCCAAAACAGGGGCCGCAAAACGCGGTTTTAAGCACCGCACCCGTCTCCAAAATCGCCGCCGCACAGCCGTTTTTGATCAGTTCCATATAAACCGGCATGGAAGCCGGATAGACGCTTAAGGTAAAGCCATCCGAGCCGATGTAAGAGCCCCTGAGAATGTCAGCCGCCGCACAGATATTTTCAAATCCGCCGCCTGCACAGCCCGCAATGATACCCTGATCTACCATAAACTTGCCGTCTTTTACCTTGTCCTGCAGCGAGTACGGTACTGCGCCGTCCAGGCTCACCTTCGCCCGCTCCTCCACGTCGTGGAGCACATCCTTCAAATTGGCGTTCACCTCGTCAATGGTATAGGTATTGCTGGGATGGAAGGGCATGGCGATCATGGGGCGGATCTTCGAAAGATCAACCGTGATCATGCCGTCATAATAGGTAATCTCACCCGGATTTAACTCCTGATACTCCTCTGTTCTGCCATGGATATCATAAAATTCCCTGATTTCTTCATCCGTCCGCCAGATGGAGGACAGGCAGGTAGTCTCCGTGGTCATCACGTCGATACCGATACGGAAATCCGCACTCAGGGCAGACACGCCCGGCCCTACAAACTCCATCACTTTATTTTTGACATAGCCGTTGCCAAACACCGCGCCGATGATCGCTAAGGCCACATCCTGCGGGCCTACGCCCTTCACGGGTTCGCCCGTCAGGTATACGCCCACCACGCCGGGCATATTGATATCGTAGGTCTGGGACAGGAGCTGCTTCACAAGTTCCGGGCCGCCCTCGCCCATAGCCATCGTGCCGAGAGCCCCGTATCTGGTATGGGAATCGGAACCGAGAATCATCCTGCCGCCGCCTGCAAGCATCTCTCTCGCATACTGGTGGATCACCGCCTGATGAGGCGGTACATAGACGCCGCCGTACCGCTTCGCGCAGGTAAGGCCAAACATGTGATCATCCTCATTGATCGTGCCGCCCACCGCACACAGGGAATTGTGGCAGTTGGTGAGCACATAGGGAATCGGGAATTTCGTAAGCCCTGAAGCCCTCGCCGTCTGAATGATTCCCACGAATGTGATATCGTGGGAGGTGAGCTTATCAAATTTAATTTTCAGCTTGTCCATATTGCCGGACGTATTGTGTTTCTCCAAAATGCCGTAGGCGATCGTGTTCTTCGCCGCCTCGTCTTTGGATACCTCCCGGCCCGTCTTATTCTTAATCTGCGCCGCCGCATCCGCGCTGTCTTCCACGATTTCCGTGCCGTTCAGCAGATAAGCGCCGCCCTGTGTCAATTGAATCATATTGTCCTCCATATTCTAGTATTTGTTCAAACATTTTCCAGTTTATTACTGTCTAAATTATTATTATAAAGGATAAAGGCCGCGGGCGCAATGAATTTCATGGCAATCCCTTCCGAAATAGATTATAATGGTGTCTGAGAAATCGGCTCACAGTCTGCTGAAACCAACAGTAGTTCTCAGATAAGAGGTATTCCATTATGAAAAAGAAACGTTACATAATCATTATTCTGTGCTTTGCTATTTTGACCCTCATAGAAAGCGGCATCTTAATAGAGATAATGTGGCATGGCTGGGGCGGTTTCGGAGGTGTGACACTGGTATATAACGAAGCCGGCCAAAACGGAACCTCCGTCCTGCTGTTTTTTATTCCGTTGAGCGTCTTGATAGCCCTTTTTCTGCGCATCGCGTTATGCCTGAAAGAAAGGAGCGGCGCGAAAAAGCTCCTCACTGACTGTATCTACGCCTTTTTAGGCGTGGGTATCGGCCTCCTCTGGAATCTCCTCCTCGGATATTATGATATTTTAAATCCCTGCTTCTTGCTGGGCAGGCGGATAACCGCCTTCCTTATTGACCATTTTGACTGGATGGATCTTCCGATCCCCTAAAGCGGTGCTGTTCTCTTCCCGGCCTACCCCTCCAAATACTTCTCATAATACCCATAGTCTTCCTGCCTACAGTTCACCCGCATCCGCACGCCGTTTTCCAGATACTCCGTCTCATACACCACCGCGTTTTCATTTAGATAGGACACCGCCCTGCCGTCCGTAAAAGGAATGAGCAGCGTACACTCCCGGTAGCCGCCGGAGAGTTTTTTCTCGATCAGGGCGATCAGCTCCTCCATCCCGATCCTCTTTTTCGCGGACAGATAAATGCCGGCGTCCGTCACCACGGGCAGATGCTCCGTGAGTTTCCCCGGTTCCACGCCGGAGAGACCGGGTACATCGTCGGGAGATACCAGATCCGATTTGTTGTAGAGATAGAGCATGGGAATCCCCTCAGCCCCCAGTTTTTTAAGCGTCTGGTTTGTGACGGCAATCTGCTCCTTATAGTGCTCGTCACTGTAATCCACCACCTGTAACAGAAGGTCCGCTTCTCTGGCCTCCTCCAGCGTAGAATGAAACGCCTCCACCAGATTGTGGGGCAGCTTGTGGATAAACCCTACCGTGTCCGACAAAAGGAAGGCATGGTGATCCTCCGGCGCAATCTTGCGGACCGTGGTGTCCAGCGTGGCAAAGAGCATATCCTTCTCAAAAACGTGCCGCTCCTGCCCCTCCGCATCCTCCTCACCGTAAAGGTCCAGCATGGCGTTCAGCAACGTAGATTTTCCCGCATTGGTATAACCCACTAACGCTACCCTCGGAAGTCCCGACTTCGTCCGCCGCTTTCTCTGGGTTTCGCGCTCGTTTCCCACTTCCTTTAATTCCCTGCGAAGCTCCGCAAGGCGCTGTTCCAACACACGCCTGTCCAGTTCCAGCTTTTTCTCCCCAGCGCCGCGGTTACTCATGGACCCACTGGCGCCGCCCTGTCTTGAAAGCGCCGCATGAAGCCCTACCAGCCTCGGCAGCATGTACTGTAGTCTGGCCGTCTCCACTTGCAGCTTGGCCTCTCTGGAACGGGCTCTGTTCGCAAAGATATCCAAAATCAGGGCGCTTCTGTCCAAGATCGGCTTCTCCAGCCGCTCCTGTAGATTTCGCATCTGCATGGGCGAAAGAGAATTGTCGAAAATAATGACGTCCGCCTCACATTCCTGCGCCAGAGCCTTCACCTCATCCACCTTGCCCGTGCCGATGTAGAACGCCTTATGCACTGTCTCCAGCGTCTGGCAGACTCTCCCCGCCACCTCCATGTCGCAGGCCTCGGCCAGCGCGCCAAGCTCCTCCAGCGAGGTCAGGTAGTCTTCTCCGTCATTTAAATTTGCCCCAACCAACAGCACCCGTTCCATAATTTCCTCCATATTCAGAACTCTTCCAAATCCTTTAAAAACTCCCGAAATTCCTCTTTCGCTTTCTCAATCGCACCGGGCTCGTAGGAATCAAGAGCCTGCTCAAATTTGTGGAGCTCCTGCTCGATGCGGTAACGCTTATCTCCCAGACTCTCCTCGTAGATCCGCTCCCCCATGAGCAGAAGATACTTGTTTTCCTCCCTGTCTCTCGGGTGAATCTTTAAGTAGGACAGTGTCTCAAACCGCTCCCTGATCTCCTCCGGCGTCATGTCAGCATTCTTGCCGCCGAAAATCTGCTTTTCCTTCTTTCCGGTGGACACCACCTTCACCTCCACCTCCAGAATGGAATTGATATCGTAGGTATAGGTCACATCCACGGGCTCTTCCCCGGCGGGCGCAGCCGGCACCTCGATATTCAGTTCTCCCAGCGAGAGATTATTTTTGGCAAACCGGCTCTCCCCCTGTAAGACATTGACCCGGATCTTCGTCTGGTTATCCCGAACCGTATAGAGCCTCTCTGTCCGGCTGGCCGGTATGATGGTATTTCTCTCAATAATGGGGCAGAACACGCCGTTTTCATAAATGCCGCGCTCCCACTCCCTGACCACCTCCGTGCCCAGCGTGAAGGGACAGACGTCTGTAAGGATCACCTCCTTGATCGCCTCGTTTCGCTCCTTCATGGCGCCCTGTATGGCCGCGCCAAGGGCCACCGCCTCGTCAGGATTGATATTGGTATCCGGGATCGCCCGAAAAAGTTTGCTGACAAACCGCCTGATCACGGGACTCTTGGTGGCTCCGCCCACCAGCACCACCTTGTCGATATCGGCGAGTCGGATATGCGCATCGGAAAGGCTGCGCCGCACGGGCTGCCTGATCTTGTCAAGCAACTCCTCGCAGGCATGTTCATAGGCAGTCAGCTCCACCGGATAGGAGTATACCTCCTCCCCGATCTTACACTCCATGACAGAAGTCTTCCCCTCTGAAAAGCCAATCTTACACTTGTCCGCCTGCTTATGAATATGGCGCAGGGTTTTGGCGTCCAGCGTCAGTCTGTCAAACTGAGGATATTTTTCAAAAAACATTTCCTCCAGTACCGCCGTGAAATCCTCTCCGCCGAGGAAATTGTCTCCCGCCACGGCGCGCACCTCCAAAATCTGGTCGATCCGCTCCAGAACAGACACATCAAAGGTGCCGCCTCCCAAATCAAAGACCAAAAACCGCATATGCCCCTGACTTTGATACAGGCCGTAGGCAATGGCCGCCGCCGTAGGCTCGCTGATAATCCGCTCCACCTTAAGCCCTGCCAGCTCCCCGGCTCTTCTTGTGGCCCGCCGTCTCTCATCATTGAAATAAGCGGGCACGCTGATCACCGCCTCCGTCACCGGCTCTCCCAGAAAGCTCTCCGCATCCTCTTTCAATGCGCGAAGCACGAAGGAGGAGAGCTCCTCCGCAGTAAACGATTTATGCAGCAGATTAAATTTTCTGCCACTGCCCATATCCCGCTTGAAGACGGAGGCCGTGCTTCCGGGATAGAGAAGGCCCCTCTCCACCGCCAGATCGCCCACATAAATCTGCTCCTCCTCATCCATGCTCACCACGGAGGGCGTCAGCCTCCTGCCCAGACGGTTCGGTATGATCTTCGGCCCTTCTTCCGTGAAATAGGCCGCCAGACTGTTCGTAGTTCCCAAGTCAATTCCGATAATCATGATCCATCAAATCCCTTCGTTCTTTCTATTTATGAGGTTTTCTGTGCAACAGTTTCGACATAAATCCCTGCTTCTGTTCTGCGTGCCGCGTCTGCCCATCCGTTTTGGGCGAAAAGCCGTTTTCTCCCATAGGATTCCGTATTTTCTGCAAAAGATACTCTGCCGTCTGCTCTTCGGGATTTCTCTTCAAAGTCTCCGCAAGCAGCGCCGCCGCCTTCTCATAATCCCCCTCAGAATAATAATAAAATGCCAGCCACAGCGAAGATTCAAAGCATTTCTGATGACTGCACCCGGCACAGGGCCTGATCTGCTCCATCTTCTCGAAATACCCTTTCGCCTTCTCCTTATTTCCCAGGGCAAGTTCTATCCACGCCACCCAGCCCATACGGATCGGCTCATAACCGGGATACGACATATAATCCTCCAATGTGGCGCCTCTCTCCTTGAAAATCTCCAATATCTTTTCCGCATGCTTTGCCGCCTGCGCGTGATTGCTTGTCATATAGCAGTCTTTGACAAACTTGCACTCAACATTGTGTTTATCCCAATTTTCCCGATAGAGAACGGCAGCGTCCCGGTACATATCCGCTGCGGCCGCAAAGTCGGCAATACTGTCAAAGCGGTTTCCCCACTTCTCATACAGCTTTGCCAGTTCCTCCTTATCGGCGGCATTTTTGATCAGCTCCTTCTTTGCATCCTCATAGCACCGAAGGCCCTCCTTTATCTTTCCCATCTTCACAAGAAGAAAGGCAACCTGATTATAATACTCCACGGTCTTTCCCGTCTGCGCGCACCACTCTTCTGTCACCGCAAGGGCTTCTTTATAGCGCCCTGTCTCCTCGTAGCAGTCAGACAGCTTCTCCCACAGCTCCCCGTCCTTCGGGAAAACAGCCAGTCCGGCGCGGCAGCTTGCAATGGCTTTCTCATAGTTTCCCGCACTCTTCATACATTCCGCCATGCCGCTGTATCCTTTCGCGGAGGCGTCCTTCTTCCCCATCTCCTCCACTGCCTGTTGAAAGAATGTATAGGCCTTTTCAAACTGCCTGTCGTCCTTATAGACAAAGCCGATGTTCTCCAGAATAATATACCGGTCCGCTTTTTCGACGGTTTCCAAAACCTCTCTGTAATCCGCCAGCGATTTCTCTATCTCCATACCGTCGCTGTACAGATACGCCCTGTCCCAGAGACGGTATGGTCTGTTGTTCGTCACCTCCAACTGCTTATTGATATAGAAAAGAGCCGCATCATAATCCGCTTTTCTCCACGTTCTGTTGTATTTCTTCAAATACCCCCGGTACAGCCTGTGATTGGTATCACGGTAAAACTCATCCTGCTCCACCGCTTTCTCATAATAATAGATGGCCTTCGTCCAATTCTTTGCCTCCTCATGGCAGACGCCCATACCGAAGTAAAACTCCTCGTGATGATAATTCTGCTCCACCACCTCGTATTCCTTCAACGATTCGGCATAGTTTTGCATATCCCGCAGCAGATTGCCCAGCACCAGATGGTAATAGGGTCTTTGCGGATCCAGCTTCAAAGCCTCTTGTACCAAAGCAACGGCATCCTCCATCTTCTCGTCCGCTTCAAAGACAAGACCTTTCTCAAAGATCAGTTCCGCCCGGTCAAGTTGATCGTCCTGCCGTGCATCGTCCTCCTTCGGCTGTCCGTCCTCCCCTTCCGTGGCATAGAGGAGGGCGTCCAGAAGCTCCATGACTTCCTGTCTCTCCTCCGCGCTCTCCGCCAGCATCCGCCGGATCTTCGCCTCCTGAAAGCAAAGCTTCCTGGAGAATTCCACCTTGTTCTCCCGGGCTTTTTCTATGACGCCCATGGCATCCTTATACTGACTGTAATTGTAAAAAATCATAGCCGCATAGAGATAGGGTCTGTCATATCCCGGATAAAGCGCAATGGCGCGATAGTAGTCGTCCACCACCTGCTGCCCCCGTCTCAGATTATAACATGCCTCCTGTCTCGTCAAATAAGCGGGATAGTAATCCTCATCCACCGCAAGGATCTCGTCGCACTCCTCCACTGCCCTTTCGTATTCCTCAAAAGAAAGATACTTCCTTGCCAGATATGCCTTGCAGTCAAGACGATTTCTCTCGTCCGTCTCTATCTCCATGGCAGTCCGCGTCTCCCGCTCTCCCTCCTCGCGGTTTCCCATATCAAACAAACAGACGCCCAGCATACGGTGAGCCTGCGCCATCTTGGCAGCCCTCTCCGCCTCATCGGTAATCCCCTCCAGACAGGTCAGATATTCCCGAAAGACGGGCACCGCCTCCTCGTACCGCTCCAGCCGGTAAAGCGTCCACGTTTTCAGATTAAGGCTTCCCTCCTCCTTTTTTGACAGGATCGGGTCCTTCTCTAAAAGCTCCATGACCTCCTCAAACCGTTCCATGTTATAGAGCCTGCGGCCCAGAAAGAGAGGCAGCTCCTCTGCCGTCAGATCTTCAAATCCCTCTCCCTTTTCGTATGCGGCCTGCACCAACGGCACAAGCCCTCGGTTAATCTCATTCAACTGCTCCCGCAGTTCCCCGTCCTGACTGTTCACCTTGAGCAGTTCATTGATATATTTTCCCGCCTGATACCACCGCTCCTGCCGCATCAGATAGCCCAGAGCAAAATACCTTGCCATATAATATTCCGGCTCCTTTTCAAGAACCGACTCCCAGAGGGCAAACCCTCTCTCCTCGTCCCCGGCGTCGCTGAAAACCTTGCCCGTCCAAATCTGCACGTAGCTGTCCTCCGGGTAACGTGCAAGAAGACTTTCCGCTTCTTCTTTGCCTTTCCCACGCTCCTCCTGTCTGATATACAGCCGCAGCCGCTCCACTTCCTCATAGGGATGATATAGCCCGTGCCTTGTCAAGTCCTCAAGCGCCTGTTCGACGCCCTCTGTCTCTCCATCCTCCAACTTATTCCTGATCTCAAAAAATTCTATGATATAATGATCGACCGCCTCGTCGTCCTCCGGCCCGTAATCCGCCTGCGCCTCAAACAGACCGTAATCGAGGAAATCATCGGTATTGACATGATATTCGATATGCCGCAGGAAATTTACATGGAACTCCTCCTTCAACGCGTCGAAATCATCCAGTACATGAAACGTCTGATCCAACAGCTCCCAGACCGTGCGCGGGAGGAAGGAATGCCCGGAGAGGAAAGAGAGAAGCTGTTTGCGGGCATCCAGAAACGTATCGAAACCGACACAGACCGTATCCTCAAAAAGCGTCTTCCAGACATTGCTATCCCTGCGCAGGAAGATGTCCCGATAGGTCTCCCGCACCCGTTTCATCCAAAGGCCCACTTCTCCCTGCGGTTCCTCCTCCGCCTCTTTTTCACGCTCCGCTGCAAAACGCAGGGCCTCCTCGTAAGCCTCGCGCAGACGTTTAAATCCCTCCGGATCATCCTCTGGATTCGTATCCTTTAGTAAAGACAGATATCTTTGCCGGATTCTGTCCTCCTCCTTTGTCTCCGCAATCTCCAAAACCTGAAACGCCAGCTTTTTATCCATCCCCATACCTCTCCTCTGAAAAAAAGCCTCCTTCCAGTAACTCGAAGGAGGCCTTCTTTTTCATTCACATCTTACCGCTTACGGTTTCACCGTTTTTTTTACCACGGGCGCCGTGGTCACCGGCTCCTTGGGAAGCACCACCTTGTCAAGCTTCCAGATCTCATCCACATACTCCTGAATGGTTCTGTCGGAAGTAAATTTGCCGGAGCACGCCACATTTAAGATGGCGCTCTTCGCCCAGCCCTTCTCGTTCCGGTAAGCCGCCTCCACCTTTTTCTGTGCCTCCGCATAAGCCTTAAAATCCTTCAGGATAAAGTAGGTGTCCGCCTTTGCGGTGCTCTGCGTATTTAACAGGGAATTGTACAGTGAGCGGAACAGATCCGGATCACCCGGCGCATAAGTACCGTTGATCAACTGCATCAAAACCTTTCTCACATCAGGATCGTTGTTAAAGATCTCCGTGGGATCGTAGCCGCCAAAATTCTCGTAACGGATCACTTCGTCGGAGGAAAGGCCGAAAATAAACGCATTTTCTTCTCCCACTTCCTCCACGATCTCCACATTCGCACCGTCCATGGTGCCGATGGTCAACGCACCGTTCAACATAAACTTCATGTTACCCGTTCCGGAAGCCTCCTTGCTGGCCGTAGAGATCTGCTCGGACACATCCGCCGCCGCAAAGATAATCTCCGCATTGGATACCCGATAGTTTTCAATAAATACCACCTTGATCTTTCCCTTGATAGCGGGATCGTTGTTTATCACATCCGCCACGGAATTAATCAGTTTAATGGTCAGTTTAGCGTTCTTGTAGCCTGCTGCCGCCTTGGCGCCGAAAATGAAGGTTCTGGGATAGAACTCCATATCCGGATGCTCTTTCAGTTCATTATAGAGATACATCACATGCAGAATATTTAACAGCTGGCGTTTATACTCATGAAGGCGTTTTACCTGCACGTCAAAGATGGAGCGGGGATTTACTTCGATCCCGTTATGTTCCAAAATATAATTTGCCAGACGCACCTTATTCTGATACTTAATATTCATAAATTCCTGCTGTGCCTTCGCATCATCGGCATAAATCTTTAATCTGCCAATCTGCGGCAGATCTGTGATCCAGTCATCGCCGATATGCGCCGTTACCCAATCCGCAAGGAGTGGATTCGCATGCAGAAGGAAACGTCTCTGGGTGATACCATTAGTCTTATTGTTAAACTTCTCCGGCATCATCTCATAGAAATCCTTAAGCTCCTGCTTCTTTAGAATTTCTGTATGTAATCTTGCCACACCATTTACGGAGTAGCCTGCCGCGATTGCCAAATGCGCCATCTTTACCTGTCCGTCATAGATGATCGCCATCTTTCTGACTTTCTCGTGATTGCCGGGATACATCTGCTCGATTTTTGCGATAAAACGGCGGTTGATCTCCTCCACAATCTGATAAACTCTGGGAAGCAGTCTGGAGAAGAGCTCAATAGGCCATTTCTCAAGGGCCTCCGACATAATCGTATGGTTGGTGTACGCACAGGTTTTCGTCGTTACTTCCCACGCCTCGTCCCATGTCAGATAATACTCATCCATCAAAATACGCATCAGCTCGGCAATCGCTACCGTCGGATGGGTATCGTTTAACTGGAAGGTCACTTTCTCGTGAAACTTCCTGATGTCGTCATGATTTCTCATATATTTCTCTATCGCTGTCTGCACCGAAGCAGAGATGAAGAAATACTGCTGTTTTAAACGCAGCTCCTTGCCCGCGTAATGGTTGTCGTTGGGATAGAGCACCTCCACGATATTTCTCGCAAGGTTCTCCTGCTCCACCGCCTTCTGGTAATCCCCCTTATCAAAGGAATCCAGCTGGAAACAGTTTACCGGCTCCGCATCCCAAATGCGAAGGGTATTGACAATGCCGTTGCCATAACCCACAACCGGCAGATCGTAGGGAATCGCCGTTACGGCCTGATATCCTTCCTGTTTGAAATTACTCCTGCCGTTCTCATCCACATAGACATTCACATAGCCGCCGAAACGAACCTCTTTCGCGTACTCCGGCCGGCGCAGTTCAAAGGGATTGCCATCTTTCAGCCAATTATCCGGCACCTCCACCTGATAGCCGTCGCGGATCTCCTGCTTGAACATACCGTAACGGTATCGGATACCGCAGCCGTAAGCCTCGTAGCCAAGAGTTGCCAGTGAATCCAAAAAGCAGGCCGCCAGACGGCCCAGACCGCCGTTGCCGAGCGCCGCGTCGGGCTCCTGATCCTCCACCACATTGATATCAATGCCCAGTTCCTCAAGCGCCTGTGCAAACGCTTTATATGCCTGTAGATTAATCATATTGTTGCCCAGCGCACGGCCCATCAGAAATTCCATGGACAGATAGTAAACCATCTTGGGGTCCTGTCTCTCGAACTCCTTCTGCGACTTTAACCACTGATCTACAATGGCGTCCTTAACCGCGTAGGACACCGCCTGAAAGATCTGCTGATCCGTTGCCTCTTCCAGCGTCTTCCTGTAAAGAGTCTTTACATTGTATAGGACGCTTCTCTTAAAAAGCTCTGTATCAAAAGTTGTTGCCGGTGCTTTTTTTATCATTTCTTCCTCCTCCTCGCTGCCTCTTACGTTACAGAAGTCTTTTTAAACTTATTCCTCTCTATTATATCTTGTATTTTGCCATTTGACTATAAGAAAAGTGCTCAATTCAAAGTTTTTATAATTGCACCCTTTCAATGCCAATCGTCACGGTCTCCCCGTTCACGTTCCACTCCTTCGTAACCGCCAGGCTCTCTCCCGCGCCGATCCTGTCAGCCAGCACCTTCCCGGCAATCATCGCCTCATTCTTCGCGGCAATCTGTGCTACCTTCTCGTTTCCGCCAATGGAAACCTTAATGCGGTCCATCACCTCGAAATCCGCATCCTTACGCATATTCTGAATCTTGCTGATGATCTCGTAGACAAAGCCCTCCTCGATCAGCTCCTCCGTCAGATTCGTGTCAAGCACGACCGTCACATAATTGTCGGCCTCCGCCACAAACCCTTCCTTCTGCGCCATGTCGATGAGCAGATCCTCCTCTGCAAGGGAAACCTCCGTGCCATCCACATCGAAGGTCAGCTTTCCTTCCGCCTTCAACGTCTCCATGGCGGCGCTTCCGTCCACCGTGGACAGATAAGCCTTGATGCCGCCCAGCTGTTTTCCGTATTTCGGGCCGACAGTCTTAAGCTGGGGCTTAAAGCTGTAGGTCGTAAAGGCCGACACGTCGTCGGAAAATACGATCTGCTTCACGTTCAACTCGTCCCTGATGATCTCCTGATAGAAATCGTCGAGAGCGGCCTCCGCCTTCACATACATGGTGCCGATGGGCTGACGGTTCTTGATATTCGCCGTATTGCGGGCCGCACGCCCCATCACCACGATCTTCAATACCTCTTCCATAGAGTCCTCAAGCTTCTTGTCGATCCTGCTCTCGTCCGCCGCCGGGAAATCACACAGATGGATGCTCTCCGGCGCATTTTTGTCGATACTGCAGACCAGATTGCGGTAGATTTCCTCCGTCATAAAGGGAATCATCGGCGCAGCGCATTTGCAGATCGTCACAAGGGCTGTGTAGAGGGTCATATAAGCGTTAATCTTATCCTGCTCCATGCCCTTTGCCCAGAAACGCTCGCGGCTTCTTCTCACATACCAGTTACTCATCTCATCCACAAAGTTATCCAACACCCTTGCCGCCTCGGGGATTCTGTAGTTGTCAAGATGATCGTCCACTTCCTTGATGGCCGTATTTAATTTGGACAGCAGCCACTTATCCATCACGGGAAGCTTCTCATAATCCAGGCTGTACTTCGTCGCATCGAAGCTGTCGATGTTGGCGTAGAGCACGAAGAAAGCATAGGTATTCCAGAGCGTGCCGAGGAACTTTCGCTGTCCCTCCTGCACCGCCTTGCCGTGGAAACGGTTGGGCAGCCAGGGCGCCGAGTTGATATAGAAATACCAGCGGATCGCATCTGCGCCGTAGGTTTCAAGCGCCTCAAAGGGATCTACCGCGTTGCCCTTGCTCTTGCTCATCTTCTGTCCGTTCTCATCCTGCACATGCCCCAGCACGATCACGTTCTCAAAGGGCGCGCAGTTAAACAGGAGCGTAGATTCCGCCATCAGGGAATAGAACCAGCCGCGGGTCTGATCCACCGCCTCGGAGATAAACTGAGCCGGAAACTGGCTGTCAAACAGCTCCTTATTTTCAAAAGGATAGTGATGCTGTGCAAAAGGCATGGCGCCGGAGTCAAACCAGCAGTCAATCACCTCCGGCACACGCTTCATCGTCTTGCCGCACTTCGGGCAGGTACAGGTGATCTCATCGATATAGGGCCTGTGCAGCTCCACCGTCTTCGCCGCCGCATTGCCGCTCATTTTCTCCAATTCCTCACGGGAGCCGATGGCTTCCATATGGCCGCAGTCCTCGCACTCCCACACGTTTAGAGGCGTACCCCAGTAACGGTTACGGGAGATACCCCAGTCCTGAATATTTTCCAGCCAGTTGCCGAAACGTCCCTCGCCGATGGACTCGGGAATCCAGTTGACCGTCTTATTGTTCCTCACCAGATCATCGCGCACCGCCGTCATTTTAATAAACCAGGACTCGCGGGCATAGTAGATCAGGGGGGTGTCACACCGCCAGCAGAAAGGATAGTCATGCTCAAACTTAGGCGCGTCAAAGAGCTTTCCCTCCTTGTCCAGATCCTTCAACACCTCCGGGTCCGCTTTCTTCACAAACAAACCGGCATAGGGCGTCTCCTCGGTCATATTTCCCTTGCCGTCCACAAACTGCACAAAGGGAAGATCATATTTGCGGCCCACCTGTGCGTCGTCCTCACCGAAGGCGGGAGCGATATGCACGATACCGGTACCGTCGGTCATGGTAACGTAATTGTCACAGGTCACATAGTGGCCCTTCTTTTTCTGTTTGGCCGCCGCCTCGCCCGCACAGGCAAAGAGGGGCTCATACTCCTTGCGCTCCAGATCGGTGCCCACATAGGTTTCCAGAACCTCATAGGCAGGCTTTCCGTCCTCGGCAAGCTTTCCAAGCACGGTGTCTGCAAGAGCCTGCGCCAGATAGTAAACATAGCCGTCCGCCGCTTTCACCTTTACGTAAGTCTCCGCAGGGTTCACACAGAGCGCCACATTGGAGGGCAGTGTCCACGGCGTAGTGGTCCATGCCAGAAAATAGGCGTCCTCATCCTTCAACTTAAATCTGACAATCGCCGAGCGCTCCTTCACCGCCTTGTAGCCCTGCGCCACCTCGTGAGAGGACAGGGGCGTACCGCAGCGGGGGCAGTAGGGCACAATCTTAAAGCCCTTGTATAAAAGGCCCTTATCCCAGATCTGTTTAAGCGCCCACCACTCGGACTCGATAAAATCATCGTGATAGGTCACGTAGGGATCATCCATATCGGCCCAGAAGCCCACCGTATTTGAGAAATCCTCCCACATACCCTTATATTTCCACACCGATTCCTTACATTTGCCGATAAACGGGTCAAGGCCGTACTCCTCGATCTGCTCCTTGCCGTCCAATCCCAAGAGCTTTTCCACCTCCAGCTCCACAGGAAGCCCGTGGGTGTCCCAACCCGCCTTTCGGGGCACCATATATCCCTTCATGGTGCGGTATCTGGGAATCATGTCCTTGATCACACGGGTCAGCACATGCCCGATATGGGGTTTGCCGTTGGCCGTCGGCGGCCCGTCATAGAAGGTGTACGTAGGGCCTTCTTTTCGGGAGTCCATACTCTTTTTGAAGATATCGTTCTCCTTCCAGAAAAGACATACCTCCTTCTCCCTGTCCACAAAATTCAGATTCGCGTCGACTTTCTGATACATAGCGTCCATCCTTTCTTTGAAAAAAAAGCCCCCGTCCCGTAAAAGGACGAGGGTAAAGTTCTCGTGATACCACCTGTTACGACGTACCGCCATCCCCAGATGGCTATACGGTTCCCGATAACGGCGGGTGCCGTCAGAGCCTACTGTTCCACCCCTCTCCGGATTTCTGATTCTGTCAACAAATGTCACAAAAAAGTCCCGGCAATAACAGCGAAAGTTCAGTCTGAAACTCAGAAGGGATTTTCCCCCATTTTCTACTCGTACCGGTCTCGCACCGCCACCGGTTCGCTGCGACTTTGAAAAATCGGGTACTGTCTTCCTCAATGTCTGTGCCTATGATAACTGCTTATCATTTTGGCATCGAAAGGAGGAATTGTCAAGGTCATTTGACATTTTTTATCTTGCATGTTCGGTATGTAACAGCAGATGGGCTTTGTGCGATAACGGCCTCTCAAAAAACTCCTCATACAGCTTTAAGATATCGGGGTTTTCATGGGAGAACCGCCGCTTTGCGCATCTGTCCAGCTCCCGCAGCGTCTCGCTTCTTTCGTCCGCAAGCTCCATCCCGTCTTTGATGGGCTGTCCGCCGCCGCCGACACATCCCCCCGGACAGGCCATGACCTCCACGAAATCATAGTGTACCTCTCCTCTTTCCAAAGCTTCTATGAGCTTCGCGGTATTTCCCAGTCCGTTTACCACCGCTGTGCGGATTGTAACATCTTTTATTTGAAACTCCGCTTCCTTCCACAATTTCTGTTCTCTGCGGCTGCGCACCTCCCTGAACGCATCCTCCTCCGGATTGCTCCCGGTCATCAGGTAGAATGCCGAGCGAAGAGCCGCCTCCATCACGCCGCCGGTCGTCCCGAAGATCACACCTGCCCCGGTGCCCTGCTCCATAGGTTTGTCACAGGGTTTCTCCGTAAGCGTGTGCGGGTCAATGTGCGCCATCTTGATCATGCGGTTTAACTCTCTGGTGGTCAGCACCACATCCACGTCATGGCCTGCGTATTCCTCATAAAACAGCTCCATTTCGCGTTCCGCCTTTTTTGCCATACAGGGCATAACGGATACAGTCACAATGTTTTCCGGCGGGACGCCGATTTTTTTCGCAAAATAAGTCTTCATCACCGCGCCAAACATCTGCTGCGGCGATTTTGCCGTGGAAAGTCTGTCTACCAAATGGGGATAGCGGGCCTTCACGAACCGCACCCAGCCGGGACAGCAGGAGGTAAACATGGGCATCCGCCTTGTGTCCCCCTTTTTGAAGCGCTCCACAAACTCACTGCCTTCCTCCATGATGGTAAGATCCGCCGAGAACACAGTGTCAAACACATAGTCGAAGCCCATACGCTTCAGGGCGTCCACAATCTTGCCCATGGGCGTTTCCTCCGGCGTCATGCCAAACGCCTCGCCCCACGCCGTTCTCACCGCTGGAGCCACCTGCACCACCGTCACCTTGTCCTTGTTGTCTATCGCCCACCATGCCTTTTCCGTGTCGTCCCTCGCCCTAAGCGCTCCCACCGGACAGTGGGTGACGCACTGGCCGCACAGGGTACAGTCGGACTCTTCTATTTTACGGTTGCCCGACACATACACGTCCGTTCTGGAGCCGGTTCCCTCAATGTCCCAGACATTCACATTCTGTATCTTGTCGCACACCTGAATACAGCGCATACATTTAATGCATTTATCGTTGTCCCGAATCAGCGGGAAATTTTTGTTCCAAAGCAGGGGCCGCAGCTCCTTTTCATAGGGCACATCCAGAATATTCAGATCTCTGGCAATCGTTTGCAGAGAACAGTTCCGGTTGCGGGCGCAGGTCACGCAGTCCGTATTGTGCTGGGACAGAATCATTTCAATGGTTTTTCTTCTGTTCCTGCGAACCTTTGCGCTGTTGGTGTAAACCACCATTCCATCCTCCACCTGATTGTTACAGGAGGTCACCAGCTTTTCTTTCCCCTCGATCTCCACCACACACACACGGCAGGCGCCGATCTCGTTGATATCTTTCAGATAGCAGAGCTTGGGAATGGGTATGCCTGCCCTGTTTGCGGCATCCATAATGGTACTGCCGTTTTCCACTTCTATTTCCCGGTTGTCTATCGTCACTTTTACCATAATGTACTGCGCCCTCCTTTCAAAGCTCCAAAGCCAAAATGATCACAGCGAAGGCATCGGGAAGCCTCCTGTCTGCACTCTGACTCCGTCATGGGAAGCTCCACGCCCTCAAAGTCGCAGACCCTCTCACACGCTTCTCTCTCGGTCATATTCACGCGCCCACAGGGATTTCTGTCCGCAATGTTGGGCTGGGGCACTTCCACCCCGCTGGAAATACTGTGATGGTAGCCCAGGTATTCATCAATATTGGCAGCCAGCACCTTCGCCGCCCCGATCGCGCGAACCACCGTGGCGGGACCGGTCGCACAGTCGCCGCCCGCAAACACGCCGGGAAGCAGATCGAAGCCGCCGTAGCTCTGCGTCTGAATCACGCCTCTGTTTATGGGCACACCGGCGTCCGCAAAGTGCTGATATTCGATATCCTGTCCGATGGCAACGATAACGGTCTGGCAGGGAATCGTAAAGTTTTCCTCCCCGCTCGGTTTCACGCCCGCCCTGCCGTTTTTGATACTGCTGATCATCTGGGGCTGCACCTCAAGTCCCGTCACCTTGCCGTCCGCATCCTTACATATCTTAACGGGAGCCTTTAAAACCTGTACCTCCACGCCCTCCGCGATGGCGCCGTCTATCTCGTCGCGAAGCGCCGTCATATCCGCGATTCTTCTCCGGTATACAATACTCACCTTCTTCGCGCCGAGGCGCACCGCCGTCCGCACGGCGTCCATGGATACGTTGCCGCCGCCAATGACGCAGACCTCTTTCCCTTTCAGGTCAACCGCCTGATTTTTCCCGACGTCCCGCAAAAACCGCACGGCGGAAATCACGCCGTCCGCATCCTCTCCCTCAATGCCAAGCTTTTTATCCGTGCTGGCTCCGATTGTAATCAGCACCGCGTCATATTCTTTCCGCAACTCGTCTATGGTGATATCAATACCGATCCTGTGCCCGTATTCCGCCCGAACGCCCGTAGCCAGAATCGCTTCGATGTCCTCATCCAGCTTTTCCTTTGGCAGCCGGTAATTCGGTATCCCGTAGCGGAGCATGCCCCCAAGCTTGGGAAGCATTTCATAAACCACCACCTGATGGCCCATAAGCTGTAAATAGTACGCGGTACTTAAGCCGCCCGGGCCGCCGCCGACGATCGCCACCCTTTTCCCGGTAGACTCGCTGCACACAGGCGGCGCCACCTTTCCGGCGAACTCTGTCGCCATCCGCTTAAGCCCCCGGATATTGACGGAGTCGTCCACCATATTTCTGCGGCACCTCGCCTCGCAGGGATGCTCGCAGATAAATCCGCAGGTTACCGGGAACGGATTGTCCTTGCGGATCAGACGCACCGCGTCCTCATACCGCCCCTCATACACCAGCGCTATGTATCCCGGAATATCCACCCCTGCCGGACACAGGGAGACACAGGGTACGGGCTGCTGATAAGTGCAGGTACAGCGTCCCTGTTCAATATGCGCCTCGTATTCCTCGCGGAAACCTTGCAAGCCCTTGTACACCATGTTGGCCGCCTCATAGCCGATCGCGCAGTCAGCCGACTCCATGATGCACTCCGCCGTCTCCTTAATTTCATCCAAAATATCTAACGTCGCCCTGCCTTCCAGCACATCCGTTATCATGGCTTTTAGCTGTCCCAGCCCCACCCTGCAAGGCACACACTTCCCGCAGGACTGCGCATGACACAATTCCAGAAACGCCTTCGACATGTCAATCGGGCACAGCCCCGACGGGCTCGACTCAATCCTTCTCTCCAAATCCCTGTAAAGCTCCTCCACCACGAGCTGCGCTCTGTTCGGTATCGGAATTTCCAGTCTGCTCATGTAACTCCACCCCCTGTTTTACAGTAAGCTTACGGTAGTGTAAGCGCTTACATTCAGGGTAACATATAACCGCTCCTTTTTCAAGTGCTTTTGCGTATATTTTCGCACACCTTCTTCTATTATAAAATTCAAAAACAAATCGGTTCCACATCTTCACTGAGAGGCTTCATTTCATATTCCGGCAGGCTGTCCAGAAGCTCTTCCAGACAAAGGCCGGTACTGCCGACCACATCATGCGCAAGCAGGATCACCTTCTTGCGTCCTAACGTAGTCGATACCCCATTTTCTATCAACTGCTTTGGATCCGGATTTTTGACCGCATCCTCCAGACTGGCGTTCCAGTCGTAGTATATGTAACCCCTATTCGTCATCTCACGAATGATGGCGTCCCCTGTTTTCTTATTAAAGGCGTTGATACTGCCGCCCGGAAAACGGAACAGATTTGTCTCCACGCCCGTCACCTCGTACACGGTCTGCCTTGCCTTCTCAAAATCAGCCACATAACTGTCCACGCTCTCGTATAAGGCATCATAATCGTGGTTATCACAGTGAATGCCGATGGTATGTCCCTCCGCCACGATCTGGCGCGCCACCTCGGGATGATTTCGCACGTTCTCCCCCACGAGAAAGAAAGTGGCCTTAATATTCCGTTCCCGCAGGATATCAAGCACTCTCCTTGTGTTTTCCTCGGAAGGGCCGTCGTCAAAAGTCAGATACATGGTCTTCGGATGAAAATAATAGGAGACGCCCTGCGCAATGCCGTCCGCAATCTGCTGCTGATATTCCGCAAGGCCAAGCCTCTCACGCTCCGAAGCGTTTGAGAGAAATCCCGTCTCGATCAGGCAGGCGGGCATGGAAGTGTTTCCCGTCACATAAAAATCCGCGTCGCTTCGCAGTTCCCGCTCTTCCGCTCCTGTGCTCCTTAAGGTCTGCTGTCGTATCAGCTGCGCCAGTCTCTTACTGTCGCTCCTGTCACTGTCTTCCGTATACCAGACCTCCATGCCGTTTACCCCGGCTCCTTCTTCCGTGGCATTTTGATGGATGCTGATATAGATATCCGCCCCTGACCGGTTTGCCTGTGCGACGCGCGTTTCCTTCGCAATGTAAGTATCCGTTTCTCTGGACATAATCACCTGATATCCCTGTTCTTCCAGCTGATCCCTTACAAGCAGCGCAATAGCAAGGTTCAGATCCTTCTCACGAACGCCCTCTCTGGCGCAGCCCTCGTCCGAACCGCCATGTCCCGGATCCAGATAAACCGTCGGAATATGCGCTGCCGCCTGCCCACTCTCCTCTCCGGCAAGCGCTGCTGCCCGCGCCGCTGCTACGGCAACGCTTGCCGCAAGTTCTTCCGCCTGCGCAGCCGCTGTCTCTTCCCCGTCAGCCGACAGATCTGCCGCTGCCTCCTCTCCCGTATTCCACAGCTTTTCTGTCAGGGACCGGACGCCGCCCGCCGCAGCGATCTTCACTGACAGCGTTGCCGCCAGACTGACGATGCACACGGCAGCGCCCAGCGTATATATCCTCCTCGACAGACGCCGTTTTCTCTGCTCCCTCGTCTCATAACCGCAGACATATTCCCATGTAAATGAAGACTCTCCGTACATTCTAATGCTCCTCTCTCGTATGCTTTCCATACTAAGCATATAAAAGAGGAGCATCATAATTTCATCTAAGTTGCATCAAAACGCCATCTTTTTTGCATCAAAGTTGCATCATTTTTTATCTGGATACTTTTAAGAACAGCTCGTTGATTCCCTCATAGAATCCCAGCGTCACTACCGTCTGCCCGTTCCCCATCCCCCGGAAAACATATTTGCGAAAATAGGGCGTCGTCTCTAAGAGAGGGTTGTCCAGCTCGTAAGGCAAGGGTTCTTCAAGTCCCATATAGTCCGCCCAATCCGCCACCAGCGCATCTGCGTCAATATCCTCCCACAAAAGGGGCGTTCTCACATAAAATTCATATATTTTTCCATCATCCGCATCAATATAGGCGTCCATCAGACGGTTTGCCTTATCCGCATTTTTCTGGGAATTGGAGAGGCTCATCTTCCAGACCGCAACATTGTTGCGCGGCTCCAGCACATCGATCGCCGAGTAGAGCGTAACGTCGTAGGAGGACGCATCCACCTCCCTCACCTGTTCGGGCAGTATTCCCTTTCCCTTCAACAGCTCCAGTCCCTCATTACATGTAGCATAAATCTGCTCGTCCGTGATCTCCCTGCCGGACGGGCCCCTGCGGTTCACCACAAAGGCATAGGAACCTTCCAGTTCCTGATACTCCACCTCCGCATCCGCCTCATGCGCCATTGCACTCGTCTCACTCTCCGGAAACGTCTGGCTGCTCAGACAGCAGGAAAGAATATACAGCTTTTCATTGCTGTTCATCTGGTAACGGTAGCCCTCTCCGGCATTTTCCACACTTTCCGTATGCACTCTGTCCAGAATCCCCTGATCCTTATACTTCGCCAGCGCCTCCGGACCCCATATGGAAATACACATCGCCAATGCCACCAGCAGCGGAACCGCCAGATAATAGATCTTACTCTTCATATGCCCTCTTCTCCGCGGGAAGGATGAAACTGAAACAGGAGCCTTCCCCAACCTTACTCTCAATCTGCAATTCACTGTGATGTATCTTTAATATCTCTGCACACAGTGCAAGTCCAAGTCCTGCACCGTTCTTGCTTCTTGCCCTGGACTTATCCACCATGTAAAAAGCTTTGACAATCTTACTCTGTTCCGCCTCCGGTATCCCGATCCCGTAATCTCTCACCGCAATCCGGTAACCTTCCCGGACCGTCCGTCCTGTCACCTCAATCACAGCTGCCGTATCGGAGCCTGCGCCGTCCGCCACGGCGTCGTTCTCCGAAGCCTTACAGGCATTGTCAATCAGATTTACCAGCACTGTCTTGATCAAATTCACTTCCATACGTACCACGGCCTCTTCATGTGAAAAACGGATATCCGTCCCCTCTTTCTCTGCAAACATTTCCTGTAGATATGCGAACAGTTCTCCAACCTGTGTCTCCTGTAGGTGCGCCTCATCCTGTTTTGCCACGATGATATCCAAAAGCCGGAACGACATAGCTTCTAATCGTTTGCCCTCTGTATAGATGTAGTTTGCCGACATGATACTCTTTTCCTCATCCAGCTTGTGAGAGCGCAGCATGTCCGCATATCCGATGATCGCCGTCAGAGGCGTTTTTAACTCGTGGGCAAAAGCGCCCATGAACTCTTCCCGCGCCTCGATCTCCTCCTCCAGCTTACAGATCGTTTCCTCCAGCGCATTTGCCATCCTGTTGAAGTCCCCGGTGAGCTGCCCCAGCTCATCCCGGCTAATCTGTCTGGCACGATATTTGTAATCTCCCGCCGCCATTTCTCTGGTCGCCCTGGTCAGCAGCCGGATCGGCTTCGTCAGAAAAGAGGCGATAAACAGCATTATGACCATTCCGGTCAACAACATGACCAGCGTTACTTTCCGATACAGCGAAAATCCAAGGGCGCGTTCCGTAAATACATCCGTCACATCCTTCATGGTCTCCAGATACAGAATCCGGTTCAGCGCATTGATGGATACACAGGTGTGCACATAAAAGCAATCCTGCGCGCGAATGACGCGATAAGATTTGGTATGCTGATCCGTCTGCGGGAGCAGTCCCTCATCCGCGGTAAACCCGCTGCTGGTATACAGTATGTTTTTCTCCTCGTCCGCGATCCGTAAGAGCCGCCCGCCGCTCTGCCCGCCCATTTCCAGCTTGGACGCGATCTCCTCCACCACGCTGTCCGGCAGAACGCTGTACTTGAGCGGCACATTCAAAGCCGCCGTCTCAAAGGCAAAGCCTAAGATACTGCTCTCGTCGAGCGCCTGTCCCACCTCTCTGTCCAGAGAATTCTCAAACACATTATTTACAAAGTAAAATCCGCTGAATCCCAGCGCCAACGCCAGCACGATCATGGTAGACAGCACTAATTTGATTGAAAATTTCATTCCTGCACCTCTAAACGGTAGCCAACCTTGTACACCGCTACCAGATTATGCTCCCATCCCAGTTTTTTTCTCAGACGCTGTACATGCAGATCCAGTGTGCGGCTGTCCGCAAAATATTCCCCTTCCCACACCTTTTCATATAAGGTCTCCCGAAACAGGGCGACGTTTTTATTCTTCATAAAAAGAAGCAGAAGACCGAACTCTTTATTCGTCAGTTCCACAGGGCGTCCTGCCTTGGTCACCCTGCGGGCGTCCACATCCACCGTCACGTCTCCCGCCACAAGATGCTGTTCCGCCTTATTGTAACGCCGCAGCACTGCCTCCACTCTTGCCACCAGCTCCACCACATCGAAGGGCTTTACCAGATAATCGTCGGCGCCCAGCTTCAGTCCCTTCACACGGTGCTTCACCTCATGCTTGGCGGTAATGAAAATCACAGGAATCCCCAGAGGCCGTATGTACTCCATCACATCATATCCGTCCGCTCCCGGCAGCATGATATCCAGAAGAACCAGTTCAAACTCTTCCTTCTCTATCAGGTCAATCGCCTGCAGGCCGTCCTGTACCGCCGTACATTGGTAACCCGCGGAAGAAAGATTTAAATCTATCAAGTCACAGATCGGTTTCTCATCGTCTACAATCAGTATCTTAATCATTTGTGCTCTGCCACCCCCAATAAGCCCGCGCTTTCTCTACCAGCATTTCCATCGTATCTTCATCGCTGCATCGGTACATATCCCTGATTTCCGTATCCGGTACAAACCCGCCGGTTCTCTGATAATAAATCCGGTAATCGCTCTCGATGAGAAGCGTCCCATCCTCACCCTCATAGCTGTATCTGGCAAGAATCACAATATCCTTGAGTCCGTCCCCGTCAATATCCCGGCAGGTAACCCCCTTGAGCGCATAGAGATTGTCATACTCTCCCATAGGCTGTAGTACAGATACGATCTCCCCCTGCTCATTCACCAGATATATCATAAATATATCATAATCCGCAATCCGATATGTCCCCGGTGTCACCTGTAGCTTACCCAGCTTGCCAAAGGTCCGCAGATAACACTGCTCCGAAATAATCCGGAAATGGTTTCTTTGCAGCTCCTGTAAGGTGGACGCCGTATATAAAAATTCCGTGGAATCTCCATCCCTGACAAAGGCCGCGATGGATTCCGCGCTCTTATTCATCCCGAAGCGATTGATCTTTTCCGAAATCCGGTAATCCCTGTAAAAACCGTTTCCTGTCTGATTTTGAAAAAGCACATCCCCGACCTTGTAGGTCTCTCCGGCATAGACGCCGCTCTCGTTGACGCAGGAAGTGATAAGAACAATATCCGTTCTGCCATCCCGGTTCAGATCCTGAAAGGAGACTGCCGCGATGGACTGCACCGGCTGCCTCATCTGCCCCTTGATACAGTAATTGGTCTCCAGCTGCTCCGTCCGGAAAAGAATCTGCCCGTCCCCATCCACAATAAACAACGCCAGCCGGTTATACTGCTCGTCAAAAGCCGGCACCATCAGGATACTGTCCTCCTCATCCGGCTCCAAAGCGAAAATCTGATCTTCAACCACAAGGAAACCGCCGTCCGCTATCCCGTTCTGATCCTCTATCGACATCAAACGATCATAGTATGCCTCATATTCGGCACGAACAACCCCATCCTCCTCTGCCGGAGCGGCCTGTACTTCTTCGGCAAAAAGTAGTCCCAAGACCAGTCCTGCCGCCAGTACAGGCGCGCGCCTGCATCTGCGCCTATTCATTCGTCAACACCTCCACAATCTCAGGAAATTTCCACGATTTATTTTCCCGGTCAAGCAGCGCATATGCCCCGCAGTCCCACCAGATACAGGGAATCCCGTAACGGCGCGCCTCTTCCATATAGTAATCCGTCCACGACAGACGCGCCTCTATATTCCCCTTATCCACACAGCCAAACTCCGTAAGAATCACCGGAATCTGCCGCTCCACAAACAGATGGTTCATCTCCGAAAATGCCTGTGCCACCCGTTCTCTGGTCTCGGCAGTATCCCAATCTGTGTCTCCGTCCTCCTTCTGACAAAAGCTGTAGGGCGTATACATGTGAACCGATACGATCAGCCGCCCGTCGTCAGGTATGAGAAGCCCCTGCATCGCCTCCGTCTCATGGTTGCTGGCATAAGGGCAGAGCAAAAGATAACGCTTTCGGTTACCGCCCCCGGAAGCCCGGACCGTCTCCACAAAAGCCGCGTTCAGATCATTGACCATATCCCGCATCTCTTCGGTACCGGAAGTCCACTCCACCTCGCTGTCACGAAGCCGGGGCTCGTTCATGGACTCAAACAGCAATTTTTCGTCGTAGTCCCGAAAGCGGGCCGCGATCTGCTCCCAGACCGTCACAAATTCCGCCTGTATCTCCTCCGAACGCTCTGTCTGTAAATCCAGCCACTCTTCATGGTGTAAGTCCAAAATCACATACAGATCCGCATTAAGCGCCATGTCAACCACTTCCTGCACCCTTTCCATCCAGACGTCTGAAATGTGATATGCGTCGTCCAGATGATCCTCCCAGGTAACCGGAATGCGCACCGTACCAAAGCCCGCCTCCTTCATCGCCTGAAAGGTCGCTGCATCCGCCCTCGGATTTCCCCAGTAGGTCTCGTATTCCAGATCATCCGCATCCGGCCTGTATTCCCTAAGTCCTGTGGAGTCCAGTGTATTCCCCAGATTGATTCCAGCGCCCATCCGGCTGACAAACCGAACCGCCCTCGTCCTTTCCGCAAACATAAATCCCACTCCGGCCAGTCCCAAAATAACCGCCAATCCGACAAAAAGTAATCCTATTTTTTTCTTCATCATTACCATCCGTTCCGAACCGTCATCAATTCTGCTCTTTCTCAAAAACCGCTTTGAGCGAAAGTCCGCCTTCCGGTATGGAAAGTTTCACCGATGCTTCCGCAAGGTACTCATGGCTCTCCCCGGCGTCCACCTCCCACCCGGCAAAACGCCAGCCTTCCCTGGCGGATGCCGAAACCGTAATCGGGTAATCCGTGAAATACTCCCCCTGCCATTCCCCCTGCTCGTCAAAGGTCGGCGTTATCGTATTCAAAACAACGCTTCCCGCGGCAGTATCCGTGGTCTCAATCCGCACCGGCGCAAGCACGCCCTCCAATCCGAAATCCTCCTTTAAACACCCCGTAATACAGGCTTTTCTGTTCGCCAGAAAGGTTCGGATATTTGTCATTTCATCTTCCAGCCTGTAGGGCTGATCGGACCCGAAAAATCGTTTCAGATGTACGTCAATCGGCTCCGTCATAAGGGCAAGATGACTCTGAATAAGGGGTTCCGTGTGAACCGGCGAAAAAATCTCGTTGGCAAGATCCAACAGCGTGACGGTAAAGTCCTGCCGAAAGGCATCGCTCCCGCACAGATTGCGGAAGGGAACGCTGTGCTCCATCGCGAAGGCCAGCGTATCATCCCCCACATTCTCCGCCTCCAGCGAGCTGGTGTTCACGTCAAACAGCATCCAGCGCCATCTGCCATCCTCATACTCCTTCCCGCCATTCACAGGGTTTCGCACTCTCCAGAACGCCTCATTTGTGCCGCCGGGCCAGTCCACGCCCCGCCCGATATAAATTTCCGTGGCATAGTAATCCAGATAGCTCTGCAAGTCAATGACGTCATCCAGAGATTCATAGTTTTCCGGGAGGGAAAAATCAGTCTCATTCAGATAATTCATCATACTGTTATAGACCGCCCAGTCCTCGTCGCTCTCAGATTCCGGCCTGCCGTTCTTGACGATCAGCGCATTGTCCCTGTCAACATCGTAGTAATGGCTCAGATAAGTGTCGGTATATCTTTCCGTAAGCCAGTAAACGCCCCAGTATTCACCGTCGAGGAACATCACACAGGGCTCATAATTCATGGTGCAGAAATCTCTTTCTCCGGTCAGCGCCGACACGAACCTATCCCGGAACTTTGCAACCGAATCCTGCCCTCCCGCAGACAAAGTCAAGGTGTCAGCCATGTAACCCGTTCCGAACAGATCCGCATAAAACCTCTTGGCCATGCCGTAATTTTCTCTTGCGTAGAGATTCAGGCTTTTGGGTAAGCCGCTGCGGCTGCCGCCTCCCTGCACGCGGATGCCGCAGGACTGTTTTAACACCGTCTCCCCGTCGGCATCGAAAAGCTGTATATCCGCCGGACGCTCCCACAAAAAGCCGTGCTGGTTAAAGTTCTCCGTCATGTCGATATGGTTTCCGTCTTCATCCAGTTGGGTGTCAAAGTTCCGTCCAAAAACGTATATGCCCCTGTCATAATCAAACAGATTGTCCGGGTCCGTCACGACGGAGATCACATTCATACCCGAATACCCTGTCTTCCCGCCGTATCCGACAAAATAGCTCTCCGTTTTCAAGTCATGATAATTTCCGTCCATATCCTGATAGACAGCCCGGACCACCGTGCACTTGTCAACGGCATAATCCGGCTGTTTATAAGGAATGTCGTTCGTTGTGATCTCGTACGCCATATCCGTCCGCATGGAATACACATTCGGATGTGTCGTCGCATCGTCAATTACAATGGGATCCGTGTACAGAAACGCATTTTTATCCGGCACAGAGCCGTCCAGCGTATAATAGATTTTCGTCCCGATCGGAGCCGACAGTTCCAGCAAAAAGGGTTCCTCATAGAAACCCGACTCTCTGGAAAAAGTCAGTTCCGTGCGCTCATATTTATCACACAAAAGAAGCAGGCACAGCAGGCCGCATAGGAACAGCAAAGTAAACAGCGCGCTTTTTCGACTCATCATCCTACCGTTTCTCCGGACTGTGCAACCCAGTTTACAGACTGTACGCCCGGCACGGACAAGAGTTCATCAAGCACATCCAGATTGATTTCCCCCTTTGTCCTGATCTCGCAGATTATTTCCTCGTGATCGACATCCTTGTTGGCCGTCCGTACCCGAAAACCGACAATATAGGGTTTCAGTTTCTCCTCAAACTGTTTTCTGTCAATCGCTTCCCCAGCACCATTCACAATCAACAGATACCGGTTCCTGATGCCCGGCACTTTGCTGGAAGCAATCAGGACGACCGCAATAAACAACACGGAAGTAAACGTCAGCCGCCAGTTTTGCGAGCTCACGCAAAGCCCCTCCGCCATCGCCCAGAAAATAAACATGGTGTCCCGGCTGTCCTTCACCGCCGTTCGGAAACGGACAATGGACAGCGCGCCGACCATACCCAAAGATACCGCAATATTGCTACTGATCATCATCATGACAATCACGGTAATCAGATGCATGATGACCAAAGACCAGTTAAACTTCCTGTTGTATGCAATCTTTTCCGAAGAAATATAATAGGTCAGGTAGATAATCATCCCGACCGCCAGTCCGCACAACAGGATGAGAAGCGTCCGCTTCACCCCATATTCACTGCTGTTTGTATAAAAATAGCTGAGAACCTCTTCTTTTGACATGGCAGATTCCCTCCCTAATAATTAAAGTCATAATAAGCAAGACGCCCGGCGCAATATTTGCTGTAGGTTCCCTGAGTCAGATGAAACTGCGCGAACACGGCGGACAAAAAACCCATCAACTTCCCGCTGTACTTCACTTCCAGTACAACATTTTCCCGCATGACAGGCGTGTAACGGACGTCAGGAGCAAAAAGATCCATATTGGACTCCGAGGATCTGACATTCATGTCCAGAGTTATGCGGGTATCGTACATCGGATATCGGTACGCCAGCCTGTCATACTCAATCTGCACGACCGGGCGGTACTGCCCCTGTGCCATAATACCGTAGGCCTTCAGAGCGGTTTCGGAGCTGTCGAAATACTTTTGCAGCACCCGGATATTGCCGCGTGAGAGCTCTCTTGCGTCCGCTTCCGATACAATCAGACTCAGCTTCTGCTGCCGGTCATCGGTTTTCTGTTTGATCTCGAGCTTACATAAAGACGCATCCCCGTCATAAATACGGAGACGCACCTTTTTTCGATCCACCACGCCCGCAAGTTTTTCCGCAAAATCAATATGATTCACCGAATCAAAGTAAAGGCTCCTCACCGAATAAGGGCCGTTTACGCAATGGCTGTCCCTCGGCAGAAGTTTGTCCAACCGGTCTCTGACCGCCAGCGCCTTCCCGAGAGGAATCACATATTTGATTTCTTTTCTGAGGGAATTGAGCTCTTTTTCCATTTTTTCATCTTACCATCATCAGCCTCTTTTTGCAACTGTCACCCCAGCAGGCTCATCTCGTTAAACTCTCCTGTTTTGTCCGAGCGCGCCCGCGCTGCCGTCTGTTCCTCTTTCGTATGTTTTCCACTCTTTTCCACCAGCCATGCCAGTATCTCGTTTCTCTTTCTCTTATCGTCCATCAGCTCCTTATAATTGACCACGTTGTAGAGCTGCAGCCCTTTGCGGATCTCATTCTCAAACTGGCAGTTTAAGACAAGGCCCTCTTTTACCACAAGCTGTAAATTTTTCGGCATATCGTCATCTTCCACCGTCACGCAGACATAGTTAAAGTCAAAAACCTTCACAGAATCAATGCCCTCGTTTAAGCAGGCAATCTTATCATCGATCAAAACACGGGGATAGTTTCTCTTTTGATAAAAAGGCGGCGTCACACGCTTTTTCAGATTCAGCTTCAAATCCTCAAAACTGCCGCTGTCCTTTTTGATCTCCATGGGAACGGTCGGGATTCTGTCATAGAGGATTCCCAAAAGCTCGTCATAACAGCCGTTTATATCCGTAATTTTCATCGAATAATTCCAGTCGTCGTCTCGCTGGCTCACATGCACCACTGTGGCAAACATATCCACATGGTAATCCTCCGAATCCAGAAAAATTTCCACATCCTCATTTTCCTCGAAAAAGTAAGGCTTGGGAAGAGTCATAGAGATGCCTGCCTCCGAAGCGTCCTTCGTCATGCCCGAATACACCTCGCCTTTATACCTGACCCGGCAGGGCATACGCACCATAACCCGCTCGGTCTTCCGGTAAGGAATCCGCCCGTCCACAAAAAACAGGGACATCACCAGCAGGAACAAATTGTTAATCAGCCAGAACAATACCACAATAGGCCCGAAGGAGCCGCTGTCCAGCATAATCAGAATACAGCGGAAAATACCCCAGATGGACAACACAATCAAGATCAAAAAGGGAATGGAATAGAGGAAATTCTTTCCCTTCTCATTTTTCTGCTCACCCTTGCTTGTGACCTTAAATTTTTTCATGGATATGCCCACCGATTCAAACAGTACCGGCAAAAGCATATAAGGGAAAAGCACCGTCTCATAGATGCTCGTCCACTTGGTAGAGCGGATATTGCGGGAGAGCATTCTCAGGCTGATATTACTGCTGATATACATTGGAAGCCAGAAAACCAGCACTTGCGGCAGCGTACACTTAAATACCATAAACCCGAAAGCCGCATACAGAAGCGGAGACATAATATAAATCAATCTCTTTAGCGGCGCATACCAGTACCAGATGGAGGCCCAGTAATTCATCTTCTGGGAAAAGTTAAGCTCCGACGCGGTAAAAATGTGCATCTTCCTGCCCGTGGCAATCACACCCCTGGCCCAGCGCGTCCTCTGCTGCACCAAATCCTTCAAGTCCTGCGGCGAAAGCCCCGAGGCCAGAGGTTCTCCCGTGCCCAGACTCACATACTGCTTTTTCTCGATCAGAATACCCGTGGCAAAGTCCTCTGTGATGGCTCCGGTAAAAAAGCCGCCGATGGCCTCAAGGGCCTCTCTGGAAAGCACTGTGTTGGACCCGCCGTAAATCACGCTGTTTGTCTTCGTCCGGGCCACCTGAATATCCTTGTAAAAGTAATCCTGCTCGTTGGGAATTCTGGATTCCGAGTACAAATTAAACTGAAACAGATCCAGATTGTAAAAGCTCTGCGGAGACTGGAGAAATCCGAGCTTGATCTTATCCTCTTCCTTTCTGTCCCTGTTCCTCAGTTCCGCATCCACAAAATAAGGAATAGTCTTCATCAGGAAATTGCTTCTGGGAATCATATCCGCATCGAAGGTAACCACATAGGGCGAATTGGAATGTGCCAGAGCGTTATTTAAGTTTCCGGCCTTTGCCCCCTCGTGATCCTCTCTGTCCAGATAATTGACGCCGAGCCTTGCCGCCAGCGCTTTCATCTCCGCCCTGTGGCCATCGTCGCACAGATAAATATGCACCTTTTTGGGATCGGGATATTTCATTCTCGTACAGCCGCGAAGGGTCTTGTAGAGCAAATCCACCTCCTCACTGTAAGTCGCCACAAAAACGTCCACATCCGGGAACTGGTCTAAAGGCACATCCTTCGGGAACGGATAATCCTCCACCGTATACATATTGGCATAGTGAATAAACGCTTCCACCATGCCGAGAATCTCCACCACCAGCAGGCCGATACCCGCCACGATAGACACAATCCCATATTCAAACGGAATGGTAAAAAAGATTCTCCATATTAAATACATGATGGTAAAGAACATATTCAGAAAAAACCAGATTTTCCCCTTCCAGTTATGAAAAAAACCGCGTATAAATGCGCCAAGGCTTTCTCGTTCCTGCGTCATTCTCAATCCCCCTTAAAGAAGTTGAAGGCATCCCCGTTGATATTATAGGGATAGATCTCCATAATGATATAGTCAAAGTCATTTTCTTTCACATAACTTTCGATATCCAGCTTATGAGATTCCTCCAGAGACCAGATAGCATCCAATTCGCTGCACATGGGCGCAAGGAATACCATCATCGGCGAAAAGTAGGAATCCCTGATGGCAAAAATTTTGACGCCGTCAGGATTGTCCTCATTGACAATGTGCTCATAAGGGCGCAAGCCGTTTAAATAAAGCGAATACTGGGAATCGCTGTAAATATCGTCGTGTTCCAAAAGCACATCCGTATCCATAAGCGCCTCCGTGGTACTCCCGCGGAAATGCTGGGTCGCATCCGTCACGCCCATGCAGTGCCTGTCATATTGATTCTCAAAGGTGGGCCACAACGCCTCAAAATCTTCCAATCCGCTGAAATTCGCCCCCGTCTTTCTTCCCATGGAACCGAGCATTCCCTTCCGGTAACTCACCCACTCGTAATTTGCCGGGTCCATGTAAAAGCCATCCGGGTCAAGCCCCGCGTCGAATTTTTCGTTCATCTGCTCCACCAGCACCTGCGTTGCCTGAAAGGCCGCCGGAATGGTCCAGTGGTGGTCCGTCTTGAAAAAAGCGTCCTGAATCGAGAGAAACTCATTGGGAATATATTTTCTGCAATCCACCGTCTCTATCCCGTAGCGGTTCATATAAAACAAAGTCTCATCCACAATCGTGTCCGGGTCATTGACGGGCATTCCCGTGCGGAAATTGGTCTCGCCGCGCACATACTTTCCCGGCGTCACAAAAAATAAAACTTTCGTGCCCTTTGGCGCCACACAGTCCTGCAGGCGGCGGAGCCTTCTGGCGTACTCCTCCGCATCGTTTGTATCCTCCCGAAAAAATGAAGCATAGTGCAGGTAGCCGTCCTCATCGCTGATATAGCTGAAATTATTAAACTCCCGCTTATCCATCAACACCTGCATATAAGAATAGGTCTCGATAAACTCCATCCGCCCGTACATGGATGAGATAATGCTCGCGTCCAGAGCCGACACAGTCTCCGAAATGGTCTGCGGAGCCGTGGCAAGCGTGACGCCTTCCGACAGACTCGTTTCCACCGTCTCTGCCCATGCGCCGCCGCCATACCAGAAATTCACTCCAGCATAGCCGAACACCGCCGCCAAAAAGAGCAGGGCAAAAATCTTTTTCCGCAATATATAGGCCTTCAATGGGTCTTTTTTTCGCCTTCTCCTTCTTTTTGCCACAAATCCACCCCGCTAAAAATTGAAGTAAATAAACGGATTATAAGTACCGCTGGCCATATAGGCCACGCAGACTACCAAAAGCGCCATCAGACCGATCGGATAAACCGCCGTGCCCACCCGGCTGATGACAGACTTCGGATTCTTATATAAAATCTCATTCATGTTTCTGGCAATCGGCATCGAGAAGACGATTCCCAAAAACAAAAATACAAAGTTTTCCCTTATCATCATCACCGCAAGGTCGCTGTAGAAGCCGTTGTTATTTACTCCCAGCATGTTCATGAAAACACGCCCCGCCTGATAGAGGTTGTCCGCGCGGAACACCACCCAGAGCGCATTGACAATCATAAGCGTGTAAAAATGCTTTACAAATTTGCTCTTGATCTTCTTGGGATACTCAAAAAACCGCTCCGCAAGCTGAAAGACAAAATACATCAATCCCCAGAAAATAAAGGTCCAGTTTGCACCGTGCCAGATCCCCGTAAGAAGCCACACCACCAGCATATTGCGAACCATAAAATCCTGATTTTTTACGCGGCTTCCGCCAAGCGGAAAGTATACATATTCCCGAAACCAGTCCGTCAGCGAAATATGCCACCTCTTCCAAAAGTCAGAAATGGACTCCGCAATATACGGATAATTAAAGTTCTCCGGAAACTTAAAACCAAAGCACAGACCCAGCCCGATCGCCATGTCGGAATAAGCGGAAAAATCATAGTAAATCTGCAGGCTGTAGGAGATACTCCCAAGCCATGCCAGCATCACCGGCACCGCCATTCTCTCTGTGCCGATCATGGACCAGCGGAAGATATTGTCCGCCATCCCCGCAAAACAGTTGGACAAAAGAATCTTCTTCGCAAGCCCTACCGTAAAGCGGCTGATTCCCATAGAAAACATGTTAAAGCTGGACTTTCTGTGACGGATCTGCTCCGCAATCGTGTTATACTGGATGATCGGCCCGGCAATCAGCTGCGGAAAGAAGGAGATATAGAGTCCCACATAAAAAGGGTTCTCCGCCTTAACCGTTCCCCGGTATACATCCACCACATAGGACATTGCCTGGAAGGTAAAAAAGGAAATGCCAATGGGTAACGGCAGCGATACCGGTTCTAACCCAAAGGTCTCCATTACAAACCCCAGATACTTAAACACAAACAATGTCGCAAGATTGGCGGCAACCGCTATGAATAATACAATTTTTCTGCCTCTCTCTCCCTTAAGTTTCTGCACCACTCCTGCCAGCAGAGAATTGACGAGAATGGACGCAATCATCAAAAGCACATACAACGGTTCTCCCCAAGCATAAAAAATCAAACTCGCAATCAAAAGAATTACATTCTGACAGGCTCTGGAAAAGAAGAACGCATAGTACAAAGTAAGCACAACCGGGAAAAAGATGAACAAAAACACGATGCTGGAAAAAAGCATACCGTATCCCCTTTCGCCTGTTATTGTTTCTTTCTGTATTTTCTATAACAGCAGAGAAAAAGGACAAAACCGGCCACGCAGGCAATCCGTATGATATTGATTACAAGCGGATTATTGAGCGACGACAGAAAATAGTCCCTCTCCTGTACCGCCTCCGCGGCAACTTTGGCAAGTAATACCATAAACCCGATCAGTCCTTTCTTACGATCAAAACCGAAGGCATGAAAAACAGCAGCATCACTATCAGTAAGAACAGCTTGTTTTCGCCCCGCACAGAGGTATCGTAAACGGTAGACTTTTCCAGCACACGAAGTTCCGTCTGCATCGCCCGCCCGTGCTTATAAAGATAAGTCTTTATGTTATAAATCTCCTGGTCGTAATTGTCGTTAAACCGGCTGACAAGCATATTCTCCTCGTCCATATAATCAAGCAGATAATAATTGTGCCAGTTCTGTCTGGAATCGTCATAGTAATCAGCCGCCCAGCGATACCATTCCCGCTCTCTGGCGGAACGGATATAGGAGGTGGTTTCATCGATCACATCACAGATATGATCATGGGATAAGGTGCTTCTCTGCAAGACGGCATAGCGGGCCTGCAATGCATCCACAAAACGGATATCTTTGGTAAAGCGGTCGAAAAAGGGCCGCTCCTGGAATGCCATCGACTCGGTCTTCATCTCCTCCATCGCATAATTGTTCATGGCCTGGTCAAAGTCCCAGACAGGCCCTATTTTGAGCGGTTCTCCGGAATTTTTGTACATATACGTGGAATGCATGCCCGCGTCATAGTTTCCGAAAAACTCATTCAGCAGGAAATAGTCCACAAAAGAATCCACGTCAATATATTTGTCGTAGAGACCGAACACATCCTCCCTGTCGGAATAGATAATCTGCTCAATCTCCGAGAAATCTTTCTCGATATAGTGCAGGGCCGAATCCGTGATTCGCTCCTGCGAAGGATATTTCAGGCCGATCCACTCCTCCGAGAGCCCGGAAAGCCGCCGCCCGGTATCAAGCATCCGGTCAAAATGGGTAAACCTGTCCCGCCTGACGATATAGCTTGTATATAAATTCTTCTCATTGAAAGAATCTATGGGAATCCGGTTGACATCCCGCGCCACCGTTTCCATCATCAAATACAAGCCCTGATAGACATAGCTGTCTCCCTCCTGTATCACCACCTCGCAAAACTGACTGTCCGGCGTCACGTCCGATATCTCCGAGCTGATCCGATAGGCCAGATAATTGCGGATCATACTCTTGTCCGCCATGCTGCCGTTCAGAATCCAGCTGTCATGAGCGCCCATACCCAGAATGTCCACATTATTTTCCAGTCCGTCCGGGGTTTTCAGCTTCAAAAGATACTGCGCCTTATCAAAGCTGTACGAAGTATGCCCTCTCTTCTTAATGAAAAGATCGCTCTGCGATACAGGCGTGTCCGTTATGCAGTTGTCAAACGTACCGCCGTCTATGACGCTGATGTGTCCTTTGATATAAGGCTCCTCATCTGTAAGGTATTCCTCCTGATTCTGAAACCCTTTATAATCGGCCAGCTCGCTCTCCATGGAAAGAATCACAATCGGCAGATTGGAGTGAAATCCATCCTGCACCGTATAATCCTCGTTTATATAGAGAAGCGGGTCTTCCAGATGGGGATCCGGCGGCAAATCGAAATACGTACTTTTATTGATATTCCGGTTCTGATACGCCGCATAGCTGCGCAGGAATCCGAGTCCTCCCACCGCCAAAATCACCAGAGCACATACGCCAAGCAGACAGGCTTTTCTTTGCCCCTGCGACATCGCGTTTCTCCCCTATTGGTTAATCTCGTCGTCCTGTCTCACAATACTTACCGAAGTGACGCCTTCGATTCCGGACAGATTCCTCACTAATTTTCCGTTTCGTTTTTCCGATTTTTTCAGCTGCTTGTCGGATATCTCGTAGATAAACTCCTCCGTCTGCGTCTTGACTGCCCGGTTGTGCACACGAAGCGCCGCCTTGCCGCCAAACAAATTCCCCATATGTTTTTCCACTTCCTCGCCCGCTTCCGGCTCACCGTTCACAATCACCATGATGCGTCCGTTATCGCGGATAAATCCAAAGAGAATTAAAAAGGCAAAAATCAGCGCAGAACCGATAGCCGCAATCAGATAATCGGAAACGCCACAGCAGATCCCCACCGCAATTCCCCAGAAAATATAGGCCGTGTCGCGGGGATCCTTGATCGCCGTCCGAAACCGCACAATGGACAGCGCGCCCACCATGCCCAGCGAAAGCGCTATGTTGTTGCCGATCACATTCATAACAAGCGTGGTCACCAGCGTCAGCATGATGATAGACACATTGAAGCGCTCACTGTAGACCGGCCCTGAATGGGATATCCGGTATGAAATATAAATCAGGCAGGCAATCACCGCCGCCGCCAGAAAGTTTACAATCACATCTGTGATCGTCAGACCGTTTGTCGCGTTTGACAGACTGTTGTAAAGTACCTCTTTCATATCAGCTTCTTCCTCTCTTTGATATCATTCTCGCCTTGCAGTATTTACTGTTGGAGACCTGCGTTTTATTGCAATGGTTCAACTCATTTTTTAAATAAGTCAAAAGGAAACCCGTGTATTTCACTTCCATCGTCACCTGCCCCGGCGGACTGACCGCGTACAGCGCCGTATTTTCACAAAAGATATCAAAAGCCGCCTCGCTGGCGCGAAGATTCTGATCAAAGGTGATCCTCGTATCATTGTGCTCCGTAATATACGCCAAGCGGTCATACTCTACGATGCACTTCGGCCTGTAGCTGCGGACGTTCAAAAAAGGATACAGCCATTTCGCCAGCGGCTCCTCCCTGCGAAGCAGAAACCGGTAACGGCCGCCAATCATATCCATGGATTCCTCCCTGGTCAGAATGAGGGAGCGTTTGCGCTGGAAAGCGCCTGTTTTTTCCTTCACCTCGAGCTTGGCCGTTTCTGCCCCTGCGCCGTAAACCCGCAGCCGTATTTTCTGCCGCCCGTCGCAGCCCTCCACCTTCTCTTCAAAATCCGTGTCATGCAGCGTATCGAAATACAGTGAGCGGACCAAATATCCCTTCTCCCCGTTGTGCGGGTCCGGCTCCATAAAAATCCCCAGCCGTCTTTTCATATCCGCCATCTCAATCGGACCTATATCGTACTTCACCTCTGTTCTTGTCACATCAAGCAAACTCAATCGCCACCCTTCGTTATCCTGCCGGCAAGAAAGGCGCCCAGTCCGGCCGCCGCAATCGCCGCGCCCTTGGCCATCCCCTCCTCCCGTCTTCTGCGGGACTTTCTGTCTTTTTTGGTGAGCGTAATCTTTCCAGGATAGACAGGGCTGATTGTTTCGATGCGGATATCCTCCTGTGCCTTTTTCTCCTCCATCGCCCTTCTTTGCATCTGTGCCTTTCTTCTTTCGTCCTCCTGTTTTTCCGCCATTTTTTTGCTGACTTTCTTCACAAAGAACGCCTCTTCCAGCAGCTCCTCATCTGTCTCCATCTTGCGCAGGAGCAGATCCTTAACCTTGTCGGATATTTCAAGCGGCACCGGCGCGGGGTCAGTCTCCGCCTCCTCTTTTGTCACAGCAGGCATCTTCGCCGCCGGCTCTGCCGCGGGCGTCCTCTTTTCCGCTGCGGCCGGCTCAGGCTCCGGCAAAATCCCGATTCCGTATTCCGGCTTAGACGCGAACTCGGACTCAATCTCGAAAAGCGCGCGCCGCCCCTCATTCATCATAAATACAGGCTCCGGTTCAAACGCTGGTTCTGGCTCAGGCTCCAAGGCTATCACGCGAACAGGCTCTGGTATCGGTTCAGGAACAGGCGCAGGTACAGGTACAGGTTCAGGCTCTGGCTCCGGTTCGGGCTCCTGCGCCGTAAGCACGGAGGAGACAGGTGCAAGCATGGCCGCTCCAACCGCTCCGTCAGAAAGGATCTCCAGCCCATCCTCGTCAAACTTCGGCCGGCGCAGTCTGAGCAGATCATTGTAGCACCTGAACCGTATCATCTTTTTTCTCTTATGGTGTTGAATTATAAGACCAGGCACAAGGCAGCACAGCGCTATCCCAAACGCCACCACCACATCACGCCAAATATAAAAATAGATGGTCAGCCCCAGGATGGCCGCCCCAAGCGGCGCGGCAACCAGATAGACG
Source organism: Lachnospiraceae bacterium UBA7202 (assembly GCA_002490705.1). Lineage (GTDB taxonomy): Bacteria > Bacillota > Clostridia > Lachnospirales > Lachnospiraceae > UBA3282. The sequence goes on along the minus strand of DKUO01000044.1, from coordinate 6,224 downwards.
CGCTTTCCAAGCGCGCTTCTGATTCTGAGTCTGTCCAAAAGATAACCGAAAACAATGTCCAGGAAATACACGAAACACATGCCAAGAAAAGTAAGCGAAACCGTCAAAAACATCCTGATTACAAGATTAGCCGTCATCGGTTCCACCAAAAGATAGGATCCGTAGCACACAACGACACCGATCCCCAGAAACAATACTGCCCTGAAGTATTTATATCCCCAGAAACAAAAGAGGGTTCCAACAATCATAAGAAGGATAACCCCCAAAAAGACTATTATTTCTTTTGAAAATAATAACTCGCCCTGCCATGTGGGCACTTGCAGCACAAATTTATCCAAAGCAATCCCCTTTTTTGGTATGTTATACGCCACAAAATCTTAAGATAATAGTAGCATTTTTAGCGATTTTGCGCAATATTTCGTCTCGAAATTGCATATCATTTGTGCATACTGCCCAATTTTACCCCCCCCCCTAGCTTTATTTTATTGGTAATTTTAACCATAAAGCAATCCTAAAACGGACGCGCTCTCTCTGATTGCCTTTTCCCTCTCCGAAGGTTCCATATGCAGCCTGACCAGCCCCATGATACACGCGCCCACCACAGGCTCATAGTGCGCCTGCGTCACTTTCGCTCCCGCAAACCGCTCCCCGATCCGTTTTACCACCTGTTTCGTAAGCGGATTTTCCGTTCCTTTAAAAACACTTCCGGCCAAAACAATCTCCTCTTCTTCCGGCTTCATCTTCATCTTATGAAAACCCGCTTCGATATAGCCGACAATCTCCTCTGCAAATTCAGTGATCAGGCCGTAAGCAACAGCATCCCCGCTTTCCGCCACCATCAAAATCTGCGGCACCAGAAAACGCAGTTCTTTGCGAAACACGTCTTCTGTCATATACCGTTTGAGCAGCGTATCCACATCGGGAACCTCCGCCTGTCCCAAAAACAGCTGTGTCAATTTTGTGGGCGGACACAGTCCAAGCTCCGCATCAAAAACCTTTCTCGCCGCCCGCCGCGCCAGCGCACTTCCTCCCTGGGCTTTCTCTTCCATATAATCGCCGTAGACAAACTGCCTGCCTTCCCGGTCGATCAATGCGCCGTTCATTCCCGTACCCGCACAAATCACCGCGCCATGGGAGTGCAGAGTACCGCTGTAGAAAGCAATAACAGCATCATTGCAGACAAAAACCTCTCCCAGCGAAAGCCTTTCCTGCAACGCGTCCTTCACCCGCACATCGTCCCCCGGCCAATCTACGCCGCCGATTCCCGCCACCGTAAGTTCTATATCTTCCCGGTCGACGGAAGCGCTTTTCAACGCCCCCTCCGCCGCCTCCTGTATCGCCGCTGCCGCAGACTCCATTCCTTCATTCGGAAAATACGCGCCCCTTGTCACGGCCTGTCCCACAATAAAGCCGTCCCCTCTCATAACCGCAGCCGCCGTCTTGGTGCCGCCTTGATCAATACCCAAAAGGTATCTTCCCTGCATTTTTTTCTCCATTATGTTCTCCCTTCCAAAGTGTCCCCAAAGCACTTCCCTGTTATCCATCCCTTACAGATTTCTTATCTTTTGTAGTGTGTATCGATTTACACCTAGCTCTATCTTACTCGCATTTCCTCTCTTCGTCAACATATGGGCGCTATTTTTTCTTTTTATCATTGACATTTCGCAACATTGTGTTACAATCATATTGTAAACTTTGAAACGTCATATCCGTTTCAAAAGTGCATTGTGAAACACATATGTAACAAAAATCAGCAGCAAAAAACAACAGAAGCTACCGACGGCACATACAGAAAAAAGCATAAGAAAGGCGACACATGGCTACCATATCAGATATCGCCCATCAGGCGAATGTTTCAAGAACACTGGTTTCCCGGGTTTTAAACAACAAGCCGGGCGTCAGTCCCGAAAACCGCAAAAAAATACTGGAAATCATTGAAAAAAACCACTACGTACCCAACGGCCTCGCCAAGTCGCTGGTATTGCAAAAGACCAACACCATCGGCGTCGTCATGGACGATCTGTGCAACAATTTTTTCTTCAAACTGATTGCTGGGCTTCAGGACGCCGCAGAGGCACAGGGCTACAATATCCTTTTTTGCAGCGGCCGGAAAGATATGGCCACAAGACTGAAATACGTAGACTACCTTACCGGCGGATGCACCGACGGCATCATCGCCTACGGCAGCTGCTTTGACGATGAGGAGCTCTTCCGCTATGTGGCCGCAAAATCAGCAAACAGTGTCCTGATCGAGAGCAATCTGAGCGGCTGTGCCACCGACAAGATTCTGTTAGACAATTTTCACGGCGCTTATACGGCCACCGAGCATCTGATCAAACAGGGCAGAAAAAACATTATTCACGTAACCTGTGACATGAATTACGATGTGGGTCTGGAACGCCTCAACGGCTTTGTGCAGGCCATGCACGATTACCGAATGCCTTTAGGCCCTGACTCCATCCTTTATGCCGATCACTTTGAGTCCATTGCCTACCAGCAGATGCAAAAACGGCTGTCGCAGGACGCACGCCCCGACGCCTGCTTTGCCGGAGCTGACAAACCGGCCTTCGGCGTTCTGCGGGCCGCCATGGAAGCCGGACTGTCGGTTCCCGGCGATCTAGCTGTCATCGGTTTCGACGACGATGTTTCCGATTCAAAAGACATTCTGTTCCCGTCTCTCTCCACCATGCGCCAGCCTCTCTACGAAATGGGGCAGGCGGGGGTTGCGCTCCTGATTGATAAAATCAATCATCCGGACCGGGAACCGGCCGTAAAGTCTTTCAACGCGGAACTGGTATTGCGGGAAACCTGCAAATAATGAAAGGAGGCTCTTTATGACAAACAGAGGATTAAAAATTGCAACCATCGGCGGCGGCTCCAGCTACACCCCTGAGCTGATTGAAGGTTTCATAAAGCGGTATGAAACGCTTCCCGTAAAAGATATTTATCTGGTGGACATTGATGCCGGCATGGAAAAATTGCAGACAGTCACCGCCCTTGCCAGGCGTATGACTGAAAAGGCCGGTATCGACTTACAGATTCACGCCACCACAGACCGATTAGAAGCCTTAAAAGACGCAGATTTTGTCACAACGCAATTTCGCGTAGGACTCTTGGACGCCAGAATCCGGGATGAAAAAATTCCGCTGCGCTACGGCAAAATCGGACAGGAAACCACTGGCGCAGGCGGTTTCGCAAAAGCGCTGCGCTCCATCCCCGTCATTCTTGATATCTGCCGCGACATGGAAAAACTCTGCCCGGATGCATGGCTGATCAATTTTGCCAATCCTTCCGGCATCCTGACCGAAGCTGCGCTGAACCACAGCTCTATCAAGACCATCGGCCTGTGCAACTGCCCCATCAACATGGTCAGCGATATGGCGGAAAAATTTGGCTGCGATGCGGAGGATGTGTTCTGCGATTTCGTAGGCATCAATCATCTGGTCTGGGCAAAACGCGTGCTTGTCAAGGGAAAGGATGTGACCGGGGAAGCCATAGAAAAACTATGCTCCGATTCCGCCAAAGAAGTGATGGCAAACATTCCGGAGATTCACTACGATCCCGCTTTCCTGCGGTCCTTAGGCATGGTTCCGGTCAGTTATCTGAAATACTATTATATGCAGCCGGAAATGTTGGCAGAATGCGCCCGCGCCGCCAAGGAGGAAGGCTGCCGCGCGGAGGTAATCAAACAGGTGGAAGCCGATCTGTTCAAGCTCTATCAGGACCCCTCGTTAGACGTAAAGCCGCCCCAGCTTGCGAAACGCGGCGGAGCACGCTACTCCGACGCCGCCTGCAATTTGATTCATTCCATCTACAACAATAAAAAAGACATACAGACCGTAAACGTTATGAATAACGGCGCCAATGCAGATCTTCCCGACAACGCCTCCATTGAGCGCAACTGTGTGATCGACGCGGACGGGGCACATCCGCTTCACATCGGGCGCACCCCGTTAAAAATCCGCGGTCTGTTACAAAATGTGAAAACCTACGAACAGCTCACAATCGAGGCCGCCGTAAAGGGCGATTACGACTGCGCGTTGCAGGCGCTTACCATTCACCCTCTGGTGGATTCCGCCACTGCCGCAAAGAAGATTTTGGATGATATCATTTCCGAAAACAAGGCATATCTGCCTCAGTTTGCGCACTGCATTCAGGCCAGATAAAAATAATCCATTTTTTTGGCAGTCAGGATTCGCCGTGTATGTATATAATTTCCTACTCTACAAATAATAGTAAAACGCAAACAAAAATAACTACAAATTTGTAGATGGAGGTTATACGATATGAAAGCAACAGGTATTGTCAGAAGGATCGATGATCTGGGACGCATTGTCATCCCCAAAGAAATCCGCCGCACGCTCAGAATCCGTGAGGCAGATCCCCTTGAAATCTATACGGACAGGGAGGGAGAGATCATCTTAAAGAAATATTCTCCCATCGGTGAAATGGGAACCTTTGCCAAACAGTATGCGGAGAGCATGGCGCAGGTCTCCGGCCATATCGCATTGATCACGGACAGGGATCAGTTTATCGCGGTATCTGGCGGCTTGAAAAATCTGCTGGGAAAGTCTATCAGCAAAGATCTGGAGGAGAAAATCGACCACAGAGAGAGCGTGGTGGCAACAAAAGGCGACCGTAATTTTATTCCCATCAACAACGATGTGGAGGACATTCATCACGAAGCCATCAGCCCTATCATCTGCGAGGGGGATGTGATCGGCTCTGTCATTCTGGTGGAGACGGACCACAAATCCAGAATGGGAGAAGTAGAGCAAAAGCTGATTCAGTCGGCGGCCGGATTCCTCGGGCGGCAGATGGAGCAGTAAACAGGCAGACAGCATTCGGGAAGGAAACGCGCATAGGTTTCCTTCCCGAATTGATTTTGAAATGTGCTTTGTGTTTCCCCTCCTTCCATGATATACTTTTAATATCATATTTTTTATTAAATGAAGGAGGTACGAACCTATGGCACATCATGAGAATTTACCCGCAACAGAAGCTATGGCAAAATTAAAAGCAGGCAATGAGCGTTATCTGGACGCTTCATCCAATCCCGGCGACATTTCCAAACAGATCCGCCAAAAAACCTGCGACGAGGGACAGACCCCCTACGCAATCGTTATCACCTGCTCGGATTCCCGCGTGATTCCGGAGAGCATTTTCTGCGCAGGGATCGGCGAGCTCTTCACCATACGTGTGGCCGGAAATGTGATGGATCACCATCAGCTGGGCAGCGTAGAGTATGCCGCAGATCATCTTGGCACCAACCTTGTAGTCGTTTTGGGACACACCCACTGCGGCGCCGTAGGTGCGGCTGTAGCCGGAAGTCCTGACGGATTTGTGAAATACATAACCGATGAGATCAAGAAAGCGATCGGAGATGAGAAAGACGAGGAAAAGGCTTCCCGCCTGAATGTGGCAAGAAGCGTCTCCATTATCAAAGAACAGCTTAAGCTTACGGATTCTTCCGCTCTTAAGGTCTGCGGCGCGCTCTATCACATTGACAGCGGGAAGGTAGAATTTATGGATTAAGTTTACTGGGGCTGCTTGCCAATATAGGCAAGGATGCCGCCATCCACATACAGTACATGGCCGTTCACAAAATCGGAGGCTTCGGAAGCCAGGAATACAGCAGGCCCCTGCAAGTCTTCCGTTACACCCCAACGGGCAGCCGGCGTCTTAGCGATGATAAACTGATCAAAGGGATGCCTGCTGCCGTCGGCCTGTATTTCCCGAAGCGGCGCCGTCTGGGGCGTGGCGATATAACCGGGGCCGATGCCGTTACACTGGATATTGAACTCGCCGTACTCAGAGGCAATGTTTCTGGTCAGCATCTTCAAACCGCCCTTTGCCGCCGCATAAGCGGAAACCGTCTCGCGGCCCAGCTCACTCATCATGGAACAGATGTTGATAATCTTTCCATGTCCCTTTTTGATCATGGAAGGGATCACCGCTTTTGATACGATAAACGGCGCGTTTAAATCCACGTCGATCACCTGTCTGAATTCTGCCGCCGTCATATCACACATGGGAATCCGTTTGATAATCCCGGCATTGTTTACCAGAATGTCAATGACTCCGACTTCCTTTTCCACCTTTGCGATAAACTCGTTTACCTGCTCCTCGTTTGTCACATCACAGACATAACCGTGCGCCTCGATGCCTTTTTCCTTGTAGGCCGCCAGTCCCTTATCCACCAGCTCCTGTTTGATATCGTTAAA